>NZ_BBOL01000001.1:1685081-1963314 GCF_020884815.1 Micromonospora sp. NBRC 110038
GCCGCGTCGTGCCGGCCGCCAGCGGGGCGGCGGGCCGCACCGTGCCACCGGCCGCCGGCGCGCCGGACGGTCCGGTGCGCGCCGGGGTCGAGGTGGTGCTCGACGACGGTACGGGCCGGCAGGCCGAGGCGGGATGAGGAGGCGAGCTGATGACGGGACCCGTGGTGGTGGTCGGTGACCTCCTGCTCGACCGGGACGTCGAGGGGGTGGTGAACCGGCTGTGCCCGGACTCGCCGGTGCCGGTCCTCGACGAGTCCACGGCCGTCGACCGGCCCGGCGGGGCCGGCCTCGCGGCGGTGTTCGCGGCGGCGCAGGGCGCCGAGGTCGCGCTGGTGACCGCCCTCGCCGACGACGCGGGCGCGGCGCGCCTGGCCGAGCTGCTCGCCGCCGCCGGGGTGCAGGTGTACGCGCTGCCGCTGCGCGGCACCACCTGCGAGAAGATCCGGCTGCACGCCCGGGGCCGGGTGCTGCTGCGCCACGACCGGGGCGGGGCGGCGGGGGAGCCCGGGGAGCCGAGCGAGGCCGTGCTGCGGCTGCTGGCCGCCGCGTCCGCCGTGCTGGTCAGCGACTACGGCCGGGGGGTGGCCCGCCAGCCGGCCCTGCGGGCGGCGCTCGCGGGCACCCGGGCGCCGGTGGTGTGGGACCCGCACCCGCGCGGCCCGGCCGCCGTGCCGGGCGTGCACCTGGCCACCCCGAACGAGTCCGAGGTGCGCGAGCTGGTGAAGGCCGCGCCGGGCGGGTCCCGGCTGGCCACCGCGTCGCGGGGCGCGCAGGAGCTGCGCCGGCGCTGGCGGGCCGGGGCGGTCACCGTGACCCTGGGCGGCGACGGGGCGCTGCTCTGCCACGCCGGCTCCACGCCGCTGGTGGTGCCCGCGCCGGCCAGCGCCGAGGGGGACACCTGCGGCGCGGGCGACCGGTTCGCCGCGACCGCCGCCATCGCCCTGTCCCGGGGCGCGCTGGTCTCCGAGGCGGTGCAGGCGGCCGTCACCGAGGCGTCGGGGTACGTCGCCGCGGGGGGAGTGGCCGCCGCCCTGCCGGCACCGGTCCGGGCCGCCGCCGCGCCGCCGTCGCGCCCCGGCGGGCCCCGGATCGGGGTCGCCGCCGCCGCCGAGGTCGTCGCCGGGGTACGCGCGGCCGGCGGGACCGTGGTGGCCACCGGCGGCTGCTTCGACCTGCTGCACGCCGGGCACGTGGCCACCCTGGAGGCCGCCCGGCAGCTCGGCGACTGCCTCGTCGTCTGCGTCAACTCCGACGCGAGCGTGGCCGGGCTGAAGGGCCCGGACCGGCCGGTGGTGCCGCAGGGCGACCGCAGCCGGCTGCTGGCGGCGCTGGGCTGCGTCGACGCGGTGCTGGTCTTCGACGAGCCCACCCCGGAGGCGGCGCTGACCTGGCTGCGCCCGGACGTGTGGGTCAAGGGCGGCGACTACGCCGGCGGCGGCGAGCCGGCGCTGCCCGAGGCGGAGGTGCTGCGCCGCTGGGGCGGGCACACGGTGGTCGTGCCGTACCTCGACGGGCGCTCGACCACCGACATGATCGCCGCCGCCCGCGCCACCGGCGGGACGAGCGGGCCCCGGGCGCCGGGCCTGCGGGTGGGCGTCGACGTGGACGGCACGACGATCAAGGGGGCACGATGAGCGCGAGCGCACCGGGAGCCGGGCCGACCGTACTGGTCACGGGCGGGTCCAGCGGGTTGGGGGCGGCCGTGGTGGCCGCCGTGGCGAAGGCCGGCGGCCGGCCGGTGGTGCTGGACCGGCAGGCGCCGGCCGACGGGGTGCCCTGGGTCGAGTGCGACCTCGCCGACACCCGCGCCGCCGAGGCCGCCACCCGGCACCTCGCCGAACGCTCCGGCGGCCTCGACGCCGTCGTCACCGCCGCCGGCATCGACGTTCCCGGCCGGCTCGCCGACGTCCCCGGCGACACCTGGGACCGCATCGTGACCGTCGACCTGCTCGCCACCGCCGCCGTCATCCGGGCCGCCCTGCCCTGGCTGGAGGCGGCCCGGGGCAACGTCGTCACCGTCGCCTCCACCCTCGGCGTCAAGGCCGTCAGCGACGCCACCGCGTACTGCGCCGCGAAGTTCGGCGTCGTCGGCTTCACCCGCGCCCTCGCCGCCGAACTCGCCGGCTCGGTCGGCGTCACCCTGCTCGTCCCCGGCGGCATGCGCACCGCGTTCTTCGACGAACGCGACGCCCAGTACCGGCCCGGCCCCGACGCCAGCCTCAACGACCCCGCCGACACCGCCGCCGCCGTCATGTTCGCCCTCTCCCAGCCGCCCGGCAGCGCCGTGCGCGAACTGGTCGTCTGCGCCGAGCGGGAGTCGTCGTACCCGTGATCCTCGCCCTGCGCGCCCTCGGCGTCGGCGACCTCGCCACCGCCGTGCCCGCGCTGCGCGCGCTGCGCGCCGCCCACCCCGACCGGGAACTCGCCCTGGCCGCCCCTGCCTGGCTGGCCCCCCTCGTCAACCTTGTCGGCGGCGTCGACCGGCTCGTGCCGGCGACCGGGCTGGCCCCCCTCGACCGGCCCGACCCGCCCCCGGACCTGGCCGTCAACCTGCACGGGCGCGGCCCGCAGTCGCACCGGTTGCTCGCCGCCACCCGGCCGCGGCGGTTGCTCGCCTTCGCCAACCCCGACGCCGGGCACGCCGACGGCCCCGACTGGCGACCCGGCGAACACGAGGTCGACCGCTGGTGCCGCCTGCTGCACTGGTACGGCATCCCCGCCGACCGCGCCGACCTCGCCCTGCGCCACCCGCCCGCCGGCCCGACCCCGGCCGGGGTGAGCGTCGTGCATCCGGGCAGCAAGATCCCGGCGAAGCGCTGGCCCGCCGGGCGCTTCGCGGCGGTGGCCCGCGCGTTGGCCGGGCGCGGCCACCGGGTCGTGGTCACCGGGTCGGCCGACGAGCGGGCGCTGGCCGGGCGGGTGGCCCGTCGGGCGGGGCTCGCGCCGGACGCGGTGCTCGCCGGCCGCACGGACCTCGGCGGGCTGGCCGCCCTGGTGGCGCACGCCCGCCTCGTGGTCAGCGGCGACACCGGCGTCGCCCACCTCGCCACCGGCTACGGCACCCCGTCGGTGGTCCTCTTCGGCCCGGTCCCGCCGACCGAGTGGGGGCCGCCGCCGGAGCGGCCGTGGCACCGGGCGCTGTGGGCGGGGGAGCAGGGGCCCGGCGGGCCGGAGGGGGATTGGTCCGCATCTGCCGGGGTAGGTACCGATCCGGTGTTGGCGGCGATCGGCGTCGGCGAGGTGCTGGCCGCCGTGGCGGAGGCGGAACAGGCGGTGCGAGTTGCCGGTGCGGTTACGGCGTAGCGACCCGGGCAGGCCCGGCTACGGTCGCCGGCGGCGCGGCCGGGGCTGGCTCTTCCTCGACCCGGCCGGCGACCCGGTCCGCGACCCCGACGAGCTGGCCCGGCTACGGGACCTGGTGATCCCGCCCGCCTGGCGGGACGTGTGGATCTCGCCGTACCCCAACGGCCACATCCAGGCCACCGGCGTCGATGCGGCCGGGCGCAAGCAGTACCTCTACCACCCCCGCTGGCGGCAGCAGCGCGACGAGGCGAAGTTCGACCACGTGCTGGAGGTCGCCCAGCGCCTCCCCGTGCTGCGCGAGCGGGTGGGCCACGACCTGACCGGCCGGGGGCTGAACCGGGACCGGGTGCTGGCCACGGTCACCCGGCTGCTCGACATGGGCATGTTCCGCGTCGGCAGCGACCAGTACGCCGTCGGCGACGACGCCACCTTCGGCGTGGCCACGCTGCGCCCCGAGCACGCGCGCAGCCGGGGCGGCTGCGTGGTCTTCGCGTTCCCCGCCAAGGGCGGCGTCGAACAGGTGCGCCGCATCGAGGACCCGCAGCTGTGCCGGGTGCTGAGCAACCTGCGTCGCCGCCGGCGTGCCGCCGACCGACTGTTCGGCTACTGGGACGGCCGGGGCTGGCGGGACGTGCGCAGCGACGAGGTCAACGAGTACCTGCGCGACGCCAGCGGCGGCGAGATGACCGCGAAGGACTTCCGCACCTGGCACGCCACCGTCCTGGCGGCCACCGAACTGGCCGGCCACGCGCCGGCCCGCTCCGTGACGGCCCGCCGCCGGGCGGTGGCGGCGGTGATGCGGCAGGTCGCGGAACTGCTGGGCAACACGGCGACCGTCGCCCGCACCTCGTACGTGGACCCCCGGGTGGTGGACCTGTTCCACGACGGCGTGGTCGCCCCGGTGGGGCCGGAGACGCCCCGCGCGGAGGCGGAGCTGCGGGTGCTGGAGCTGCTGGCGGACGCCTGAGGGCCCCGCCGCCGGTCTCGGCGGCACCGGGCGGCCGCCCGCGACCGTCGTGTCGCGGGCGCCTCGCCACGGCCCCCGTTACGTGCGGGCCGCCACGGGGTTGCCCCGAGCCCGGCCCGTAACCAGTATCTGGGAGGGACCGGCCGGGGAGTTGACCTTGGGTGTCAGGTGGTTGACGATCCGTGCCGTCGCGGGGAGTGGTCCTGCGGTCCCGATCGCCGCGCCCGGCGTCAGCCGGGCCCCGGCCGGGTGCTCTCCCGCCAGGCCCGGGGGCTGAGGCCGTACGCGGCGCGGAAGGCGCGGCTGAAGTGCGCCTTGTCGCGGAAGCCCCAGCGGGCGGCGATGGCCTGGACGGGCCGGTCCCGCAGCAGCGGGTCGGCCAGGTCCCGCCGGCAGCGTTCCAGCCGGCGGCGGCGGATGGCCCCGCCGACGGACTCCTCCTCGTCGGCGAAGAGGCGGTGCAGGGTGCGCAGGGCGACGTGGTGGGCGTCGGCGACGGCCCGGGGCGACAGGTCGGGGTCGCCGAGGTGGCGCTCGATGAAGTCGTGGACCTGGGTGAGCAGCGCCTGCTGGCGCATCTCGGCCGGGAGCCGGGACTCGGCGTCGAGGTGCCGGGCGAGCAGCATGGTGATCAGGGTGAGGGTGACGTCGGCGAGGTGGGGCGCGTCGGCGGCCCGGAACTGCTCCGGGTGCCGGGTGATCTGGAGCAGGTGCTGGGCCAGCAGCGCCCCGGGGCCCTCCGTGCCCGACATCCGCGCGGCGGTCAGCCCGCCCACCTTGTCGGGGTGCAGCGGCAGGCGGGCGCGGGGCACCAGCGCGGTGACGGCGCTGGCCTGGGCCCGCTCGGCGTCGTGGCCGGAGTGCACGATCCGGTGGGGGCGCGCCCAGTCGACCAGGGTGAGGTCGCCGATCGGGATCGCGTTCGTGGCCCGGCCGGAGTCGATGGCGCTGCTGCCGGCGAGGGTGAGGGCGACCTGGAAGACCTCCGGGTCGGCCTGCCGGATCAGGCGCGGGGTGCGCAGGCCGATCAGGGACTGGTAGTGGAACCGGCACAGCTCGACCTCGCCCAGCGTCAGGATGTCGACGTCGGCCCGGAAGTCCGCCGTGTGCTCGCTGTCCATGGCCATCGGGGCGGAGGCGCGGGAGGCGAGCTCCGTGAAGAAGGGCCAGCGCTCCGCCGCCGGCAGCACGGTCGTGTCCAGTCTCTCGGTGCGCAGCCCACCCATCACCGGCCTCCCCGTCGTCGCCTTCCTCCATTGTCGACGCTAGCGCCGGTGAGCGGTGCCGCCGGGTGGCGCGGCACCGCCGGGGACCGGTCGGGGCGGTCAGCCGGGTGATCGACCGCCGGTACGCAGGCCTGAGCTGCGCGGGCTTTCCGCACGTGAGCGGCCTCAGGCGGGACGGGTGTCGTACGTCGCGCGGTTGGCCAGCACGTCGTCCATGTGCGCCTCGGCCCACCCCTTCACGCCGCGCATCGTCTGGTGCAGGGAGTGGCCGAGCGCGGTCAGCTCGTAGGTGACCGTGACGGGCACGGTCGGCGTCACGGCCCGGGTGACCAGGCCGTCGCGTTCGAGGGACCGCAGCGTCTGGGTCAGCATCTTCTGGCTGACGCCGGCCAGCAGGCGCGACAGCTCCGAATAGCGCAGCGGCCGGGGGTCGCCGCCGCAGTCGGCGCCGAACCGGTGCGAGCCGTCGCTGCCCAGCGCGGCCAGCACCAGGGTGACCCACTTGTCCGCGATGCGGTCGAGCAGCTGGCGACTCGGACACTGTGCCAGGAACGCGTCATACTCGGCCTTCGCCCGGGCCCTCTTCTGCTCCGCGGTCGTCGTCGCCATCGGGCCGCCCCTTCCACCACTGGTGCGTTACGCACTTCCAGGTGCCTACTTCCGGACAGGAAGCTACCCGATCAGAGTGGAGCCGGCATCCGCGGTGCCCGGCACCGACACCCAGCACACGAAAGCAGAGGTGCAGCAGTGACCTCCCCTTCCCTTCCCGGCGGCACCTGGACGCTGGGGGACCTGACCGTCACCCGGTTCGGCTACGGCGCCATGCAACTCGCCGGGCCCTGGGTCATGGGTCCGCCGGCCGACCACCACGGCGCGCTCGCCGTCCTCCGGGAGGCCGTCGCCCTCGGCATCACCCACATCGACACCTCCGACGCGTACGGGCCGCACGTCACCAACCGGCTGATCCGCGAGGCGCTGCACCCGTACCCCGACTCGCTGCACATCGTGACCAAGGTCGGCGCGAACCGCGACCAGCGGGGCGGCTGGCCGCCGGCCCGGGACCCGGAGAGCCTGCGCCGGTCCGTGCACGAGAACCTCGACAACCTCGGGCTCGACGTGCTCGACCTGGTCAACCTGCGGCTCGGCGACGCCGAGGGGCCCCGGCCCGGCCCGGTCGCCGAGGCGTTCGAGACGCTCGTCGAGCTCCAACAGCAGGGCCTGATCCGGCACCTCGGGCTGAGCAACGCGACGCCGGAGCAGGTCGCCGAAGCCCAGGCGATCGCGCCGATCGTGTGCGTGCAGAACATGTACAACCTCGCGCACCGCCAGGACGACGCCCTGATCGACGCGCTCGCCGAGCAGGGCGTCGCCTACGTGCCGTTCTTCCCGCTCGGGGGCTTCACCCCGCTGCAGTCCTCGGCGCTCGCGGCCGTGGCCGCCCGGCTGGGGGCGGCACCCATGTCGGTGGCCCTGGCCTGGCTGCTGCGGCGGTCACCGAACATCCTGCTGATCCCCGGCACCTCGTCCGTGGCGCACCTGCGGGAGAACGTCGCGGGCGCAGGCCTCGCCCTCTCCACCGACGACCTGGCCGAGCTGGACAAGGTCGGCGGCTAGGACCCGGAAGGACGCTCGATCGTCTGCTGTTGCCGGAGACCTCCACCGGCGTGTCGGCTCAAGAAACAGCAGACGATCGAGCACCCGTGGCAGCTCAGTCGTTGAGGACCTGGGAGAGCCGGTCGCGGAAGCGCCGCTCGGAGTCGCTCACCACGTCGCCGCCGAGGCCCAGGATCCCGCCGCTGGACGCCGCGCTCACCACGTGCTCGGCGATCTCCACGAGCCAGTGCTTGTAGGCGCCGGCCTCGCCCTCGTCGACCTTCTCGGCCAGCAGCCGGGCCGCCGAGGCCGCCCGGTTCAGCACGTCCTCGATCACCGCACGCGGGTCGGCCGGCGCGATCACCGGCAGCTCCTCGCCGGCCTCCGGGTCGCCCACCCGGGACACGATCTCGCCCGCCACGGCGGCCACGAGCGGGCTGCCCGACTCGCGGCCCGTGGCGATGCTCTCCAGCCCGGCCGCGTTCTCGGCCATGGTGCGGCGGGCGCTGTCGTGCTCGGCGGCGCTCGCCGCGGTCAGCACCGACTGCGGCAGGCCGACCAGCAGCCCCCACTCCTCGTCGGAGAAACCGAACCCGGTGTACGCCGGCTGCTCGATCACGACCGCGCTCCTCTCGTCGTTCCATCTCTGTGCCGTGGGCACGGTGGTCCGTCCCGGTGCCGTGGCCTGTCGGCCCGGCTCAGGCTAGTCGAGGGTCAACAGGCCCTGTTCGGACACCACGCGCACCGACAGCGTCTTGTACCCGACCTCCTCGAAGAGCACCGTCATCCGGTCCTCCTCGTAGCTGAGCACCATGCCGGGTCCCCACTCGGGGTGGCGCACCTGGCTGTGCACCGGGAACGGCCCGCTCGCGCCGTCGTCGGCGACGCTGGTGCCGGCGAGGCAGTTGTCGCAGTGCCCGCAGACCTTCGTCATCTGCTCACCGAAGTACGCCAGCAGCGCCTGCCCCCGGCAGCCGGTCGTCTCGGCGAAGGCCCGCATCATGTCCGTCCGCGACCGGGTGACGGTCTGCTGGCGTTCCGCCTCGGCCCGCGCCGCGTCGCCGGCCTCGACCGGCGTCGGCGAGTACCGGGGCGCGCCGATGCGCTGCCGCGACCGGGGCTCGGCGGCGCCGACCTGCTCCAGCAGGGCGAGATACTGGCCCAGCTTGCGTGGCCCCAGGCCCGTCGCCTCCCGCAGCTCCTTCTTGGTGGCCGGCTTGCGCCGCAGCAGGGCCGCCAGGTCGCGCAGCTCGGTGGCGTCCGGCAGGCCGCCGCTGAAGAAGCGTTGCAGGCCGACGTCCTCGGCCTGCCACAGCAGCAGCACCCGGGCCGGCTCCCCGTCGCGCCCGGCCCGGCCGATCTCCTGGAAGTAGCTGTCCGGCGAGTCCGGCAGCGCCATGTGCACCACCCAGGCGATGTTCGGCTTGTCGATGCCCATGCCGAACGCCGAGGTGGCCACCATGATGGGCACCCGGTCGGCGAGGAACGCCTCGTGCAGCTCGCCGCGTGCCCCGGCGGGCATCCCGCCATGGTAGAACTCGGCCGGGAAGCCGGCGTCGGTGAGCCGGGCGGCCAGCTCCTCGGCCGCCCGCCGGGTCGGCACGTAGATGATCCCGGGGCGCCTGTCCTCGCGCAGCAGGGCGAGCAGCCGCCGCCACCGGTAGTCCTCGGTGGGGCAGTGCGCGACCTCCAGGAACAGGTTCGGCCGGTCCAGCCCGGACACGACCACCTCGGCGTCGCGCAGCCGCAGCCGGGCGACGATGTCGTCGCGTACCGGCGGGGAGGCCGTGGCGGTCAGGGCGACCACCGGGGGCCGGCCGATGCCCTCGATGAGGTGCCCCAGCGCCAGGTAGTCGGGGCGGAAGTCGTGCCCCCAGGCCGAGATGCAGTGCGCCTCGTCGATCGCCACGAGCGCCGGCTTGAGCGACCTGACCTCGGCCATCCGGTCGGGGTTGGCCAACTGCTCCGGCGTGATGAACAGGAACTCGGCCCGGCCCGCGCGGACCTCCTCGATCGCCTCCGCCTGCTGGGCGGGCGTCTCGTCCGAGCTGATCCGCACCGCCCGCAGCTCGGGGCGGCGGCGCTCGTTGAGGGCCGCGATCTGGTCCTGCTGGAGGGCGAGCAGTGGGGAGATCACCACGGTCGGGCCGGGGATCAGGCTGGCCGGGATCTGGTAGATCGCCGACTTGCCGGCGCCGGTGGGCAGCACCACCAGGGCGTCGCGTCGCTTCATCACCGCGCGCATGGCGGCGAGCTGGTTGGGCCGCAGCGCTTTCCAGCCGAAGAGGCTCCGCGCCGCGCGGCGCAACGTCATGGAGTGCGTGGACAGCTTCATCGAGGGCCGGAGGTACCCGACCCGATCACCCCCGAAACCCGGCGGCTCAGCGCAGCCGGGGGAGCACGGAGGTGCGGTAGAGCTCGAACAGCCCCTCGTGGTGCGGGCCGGTGTTGGCCACGTAGACCTCGTCGAAGCCGGCCTGCGCGTACCGGTCGATCATCTCCAGGTGCGCGTCGGCGCTGTCGCCGCACACGAACGACTCCTTCATCATCTCCGGCCGCACGAGCTGCCCGGCCTGCTCGAAGTGCCGGGGCGAGGGCAGCACCTGGGACAGTTCGCCCGGCACGCCGGCGTTGGGCCACCGCTCGTACGCGATCGCCGCGCCGGCGTCCTCGCTGTCGGCGTACGCCGCCTTGAAGCCGGCCTGGCACGGCTTGTCGCCGCCGCCGGAGCGGAACCGGCGGACCAGGTCGGCGTCGGGCGACGTGCTGACGTACCCGTCGCCGATGCGGGCGGCCAGGTCGACGGCCTTCGGGCCGAAACCGGAGACGTAGACCGGCGGGGGAACGTCGGGCAGGGTGTAGAGGCGGGCGTGCTCGACGGTGTAGTGCCGGCCGTGGTGGTTGACGAACCCGCCCCGCCACAGCTCGCGCATCACCTCGACGGCCTCCTCCAGCATCTCCAGCCGTACGTCGGCCTGCGGCCAGGCGTCGCCGAAGATGTGCTCGTTGAGGGCCTCGCCGGAGCCCACCCCGAGGACGAACCGCCCCTGGTGCAGCACGGCGCTGGTCGCTGCGGCCTGGGCGAGCACCGCCGGGTGGATGCGCACCGTCGGGCAGGTCACGGCCGTGGTGACGGGCAGCGAGCAGACCTGGCTGAGCGCCCCGATCATCGACCAGACGAACGGGCTCTGGCCCTGGGCGTCCGTCCACGGATGGTAGTGGTCGGAGATCCACAGCGCCTCGAAGCCGGCCCGCTCGGCACCCCGGGCCTGCTCCAGCAGTTGCGCCGGGGTGAGCTCCTCGCTGGACAGGAAGTAGCCGATCCGCATCGTTCCCCCTCGCCGTGCCCGGTGCGCGGCGCACCGGCGGCACGACACCGCCGTACCCCACGGGTCGCGGGGTGAACCCGGCGCGGCGGGGCGGCGGCCGTGGTGGCGGGCCGGTGCCGCCCGGCGGCCGGGCGGCGGCCGTGGGGTCAGCGCCGGCCGAACATGGCCCGGATCGCGGCGAGCAGCAGGAGGCCGCCGACGATCAGGCCGAGCAGGCGGACGCCGGGCACGTCGGCCGCGCTGCTGGCGTCGGCGAGCGGCGGGACAGGCATGTGGGAACTCTCCCACGAAGGGCCGGACCGCGCCAGACGGTAACAGTAAGGTTTATTGACTATTTGCTGGCGGTGGTGTGACCATGGCAGCACCGCCGCGGCCCGCGGCCGGTCCGACACGGCACAAGACGGGGGTACGGCAGCCGCATGAGCAGCGCACCGACGGGGAACCTGGCGAGCCTGGCGGCCGCCGTCCTGCAACCCGGATTCGTCGGCACCACCCCGCCGCCGTGGGTCCTGCGGTGGCTCGGCGACGGGCTCGGCTCGGTGGTGCTCTTCGCCCGCAACATCGTCGACCTCGACCAGGTCGCCGCGCTCACCGCCGCGCTGCGCGCCGAGCGCCCCGACGTGATCGTCGCCATCGACGAGGAGGCCGGCGACGTCACCCGCATCGAGTCCGGCCGGGGCAGCTCCCGGCCCGGCAACTTCGCCCTCGGCGCCGTCGACGACCCGCAGTTGACCGCCGAGGTCGCCCGCGACCTGGGCCGCGAGCTGGCGTCCGTCGGGGTCACCCTCGACTACGCCCCGGACGCCGACGTCAACTCCAACCCCGCCAACCCCGTGATCGGGGTACGCGCCTTCGGCGCCGACCCGGACCTCGTCGCCCGGCACACCGCCGCCTGGGTACGCGGCCTCCAGTCCGGCGGCGTCGCCGCCTGCGCCAAGCACTTCCCCGGCCACGGCGACACCCGCGTCGACTCCCACCACGACCTGCCCCGCATCGGCGGCAGCCGCGCACAGCTCGACGCCGCCGAACTGGTGCCGTTCCGGGCCGCCGTGGCGGCCGGGGTGCAGGCGGTGATGACCGGCCACCTCCTCGTGCCGGCGCTCGACCCGCGGCTGCCGGCCACCCTCAGCCCCCGCATCCTCGGCGGCCTGCTCCGCGAGGAACTGGGCTTCTCGGGCGTGATCGTCACCGACGCGGTGGAGATGCGGGCGGTCGCCGACCGGTACGGCTTCGCCGGCGCGGCGGTCCGCGCCCTCGCCGCCGGAGCGGACGCGATCTGCGTCGGCGGTGAACGCGCCGACGAGGACGCCGCCCGCGAGCTGCGCGACGCGATCGTCGCCGCCGTCGTCTCCGGCGAGCTGCCCGAACAACGGCTGGCCGAGGCGGCCAAGCGGGTCGGCCAGCTCGCGGCCTGGACGGTGGCCGCCCGGGCCGACGCCCCGTCCCGCCCCACCGTCACGCCCGGCGGCTCCCCGATCGGGCTGGCCGCCGCCCGCCGCGCCGTGCGGGTCACGGCGAGCGCCGCCGGGGCCCTGCCGCTGGCCGGGGCCCCGCACGTGGTCGAGTTCGAGCCGCCCCGCAACATCGCCATCGGCGCGGAGACCCCGTGGGGGATCGCCGCCCCGCTGGCCGCCCTGCTCCCGGGCACCACCGCGGTCCGCCTCGGCGCGGACGATCTCGGCGACGTCCCCGCAGGGGCGGTCGACGGTGCTCCTGCCGGTGCTGTCGGCGGGGCCGCCGGCCGGCCGCTGGTGCTGGTCGTCCGCGACCTGCACCGGCACGACTGGATGCGCGCCGCCGTGGCCCGGGCCCTCGTCGCCCGCCCGGACGCGGTGGTGGTCGAGCTGGGCGTGCCGGCCCTCGTCACGGGCGCCGTGCACGTCGCCACCCACGGCGCGACCCGGGCCGGTGCCCTGGCCGCCGCCGAACTGCTGGCCGGCACGGGACGCGTCGCCGCGATGCCGCTGGCCGGCGTGGCCGAGCCCGTGGTCGGCTGAGCCCGGCGGGATCAGGTGCCGTTGCGGCCGTCAGGGGGCGGGGGTGACCAGGTCCGCGTACTCGGGGTGGCGCTCGATGAAGGCCGCCATGAACGGGCACCTCGGCACCACCCGGCCGCCGCGCTCGCGGACCTGGTCCAGGGTGGCCCGCATCAGCGCCGCCCCGACACCCATGTTCTGGAACTTCGCGTCGACCTCGGTGTGGGTGAAGATCAGCACCTCGCCCCGGGGCAGGTACGCGGTGAACCCGGCCAGCGCGTCGTCGACCAGGATCTCGAAGCGGTGGCGGGCGGGATTGTCCTCGACCAGGAAGCTCACCCGGCCATTCTGCCCCCGCCACCCGCCGGCCGGTCCAGTTCACCCCCACTCCGCTCCCGGCGGCGGGCGGCCTGCCGCCGGTGCGGGGTGGAGAAGGGCGCCCTTCTCCACCGGAAGCGTTGACAAGGGCCCTTCCTTGCACGCCGGGCGGGTCGCGGGGGTCTCGTACCCTTGATCGCGTGACGAACCGACGCGGTACCTCCCCGTCCACCCCCACCCGCCGCGCCGCCGGCCTGCTGGCCGGCCTGGCACTCGGCGTCGCCCTGCTCGCCGGATGCAGCTCCGAGGGCGCCTCCACCGACTGCGGCCTGGACGCCTGCACGGTGACCTTCGACCGGGGCGTCGAGGCCAGCGCCACCATCCTCGGCGTCGAGGCCAAGCTGGTCGGCGCCCAGGGCGACCAGGTGACCGTCGAGGTCGCCGGCGAGCAGTTGTCGCTGACCGTGGGCCAGCAGGCCACCGAGGTCGGCGGCTTCGCGGTCACCCTGGACAGCGTCACCGACGAGCAGGTCAAGATCCGCGTGTCGCGCAACCCCAACGGCTAGCCGGGGCACCGCGCGGGCGGTGGCCGACGTTTGGGGATCTCCGCAATCGGAGATTGAGGCGCCATGTCACTCACCCGAAACGCCGAAGCCACCGCCTCGCAGGCCGCGAACAGCCGGTGGCTCGAACTACTCGCCCGGGCCGGTTTCATCGGCTACGGCGTCGTGCACCTGCTGTTCGCCTGGCTCGCCCTGCAGATCGCCTTCGGCGACTCGGGCGGCAAGGACGGCGACCAGACCGGTGCGCTGAGCACCCTGGCCGAGCAGCCGATGGGCAAGTTCCTCTGCGTCGCGATCGCCGTCGGCATGCTCGCCATGGCGATCTGGCAGGCGCTGGAGGCCGCCGTCGGGCACCGCGCCGAGCGTGGCCGGGAGCGGCTCTTCGAGCGGATCGCCTCCGCCGCCCGTACCCTCGTCTACCTCTACTTCGCCTGGACCGCCTGGAAGGTCTTCTCCAACGCCGGGTCGAGCGGTGCCGACCAGCAGGAGGCCCTCACCGGCAAGCTGATGGAGTCCGGCGGCGGTCGGCTGCTGGTCGGCCTGGCCGGGCTGGTGCTCGCCGCGATCGGCGTCGGCCTGGTGATCTACGGCTGGAAGAAGAAGTTCCGCAAGCACCTCAAGACCGGCGAGATGGACGCGCACACCCAGACCCTGGCCCTGCGCCTCGGCACGGCCGGCTACATCGCCAAGGGCGTCGCGTACGGCATCGCCGGCCTGCTGGTGGTCGTCGCCGCGGTCAACTACGACCCGGAGAAGGCCCGCGGCCTCGACGCCGCGCTGCGCACCCTGCGCGACCAGTCGTACGGCCCGTTCCTGCTCGCCCTGGTCGCCCTCGGCATCGCCTGCTTCGGCGTGTACTGCTTCCTCCAGTCCCGGTACCGCAAGGTGTGATCGTCCTGGCCCGGCCGGTCTCGGCCCGGCTTGGCCGACACGGCGGACAGCGGGCACCATTGGGCCTTTGCCCGGATCGAGGGACCCGCTGAAGGGGGAGAGACACCCGTGCAGAGCTACCTCATGACGATCGTCGCCGCGCTCGCTGCGGCGGCGATCGCCCTTTTCCTGGCCGAGGTGGTGCACCGGACGACCCGTCGGCTCGGCCGACGTTCGTTGCTGATGACCGAGCTGACCGACCACGCGCACCGCCCGTTCCAGGTCGCCGCGACCGTGCTCGCCGTGCAGTTCGCCGTCCGGTTCTCCACCGGCTACGCCGTCGGCACACCGTGGCGGCAGGTGGTGCTGCACGCGCTGGTGCTCGGCATCATCGCCACCCTGTCGTGGCTGGTCGCCTCGCTGCTGGTGGTGGTCGAGGACGTCGCCCTGGCCCGGTTCCGGGTCGACGTGCCGGACAACCGGCACGCCCGCCGCGTGCGTACCCAGGTGGTGATGCTGCGCCGGCTGACCATCGCGGTGATCGTGATCCTCGCCGTCGGCGTGATGCTGATGACCTTCCCGAGCGTCCGGGGCGTCGGGGCCGGCGTGCTGACCTCGGCCGGCGTGGTCGGTGTGGTGGCCGCGCTCGCCGCGCAGAGCCTGCTCGGCAACGTCTTCGCCGGCCTCCAGCTCGCCTTCAGCGACGCGGTACGCCTCGACGACGTGGTGGTCGTCGAGGGGGAGTGGGGCCGCATCGAGGAGCTGACCCTCAGCTACGTCGTCGTGCAGATCTGGGACGACCGCCGGCTGATCCTGCCCACCTCGTACTTCACCAGCAAGCCCTTCCAGAACTGGACCCGTACGGAGGCGGCGGTGCTGGGCACCGCCGAGTTCGACGTCGACTGGTCGATCAACGTGCAGGCGATGCGGGAGGAGCTGCGCCGGCTGGTGGAGGGCAGCGAGCTGTGGGACGGCCGGGTCTGCGTCCTGCAGGTCACCGACGCCACGGGCGGCCTGATCAAGGTGCGGGCGCTGGTCAGCGCGGCGAACGCCGGCAGCCTGTGGGACCTGCGCTGCCTGGTGCGGGAGCACCTGGTCGGCTGGGTGCGGGACCACCGCCCGACCGCGCTGCCCCGGATGCGCGCCGAGGTCGGCGACGCGTCCGGCGCGCTGCCCTGGCAGGCGGTGCAGCCCCGCCGCCCGGCACGCCGCCGCGCCGAGGCGGACGTGCCCGACGACGCCCGGGTCTTCGGCGGCAGCGACGACGGCGCGGCCCGCAGCGAGGCGTTCGTGGGCCCGGACGAGCCCGCCGCCCGCCCGGACGCCCCGGCCCCGGCCGACAACCACGGCGCAGCCCCGTCCGACAACCACGCCGCCGCCCCGCGCTGACGGCGTGCACGGCGCGACGTGTCCTGTCCCGGCGGCGGGGCGTTGAACCGGCGGGAGGCCGGCCGCCCGTCGCGGGGTCCGGGCGGGGTTTGAACGGCCGTCTCCCGGGGACTGCTGCGCGGCGCGGTCAGTGCGACTGGCCGCCCCGCGCAGGATTGACGGGCGGCGACTCCGGGCATACAGCGCGGTGATGACGAAAGGAGGACAGCATGGCTGACGTCGCGAATCACCGCACGTCGCGGACCGGGAGCGAGCCGTCCACCGCCGAACTCGTGCAGCGGGCCACGGAGCAGGTCTCCCGACTCGTCCGCGACGAGCTGGCCCTGGCCCGGGCGGAGCTGACCCAGAAGGGCAAGCACGCCGGCATCGGGATCGGCCTCTTCGGCGGCGGCGGCGCACTGGCTCTCTACGGCCTGGGCGCGCTGATCGCCGCCGCGATCCTGCTGCTGGCGCTGGTCGTGCCGGCCTGGGCGGCCGCGTTGATCGTCGCGGTGGTGCTCTTCCTGGCGGCCGGGATCCTCGCCCTGGTCGGCAAGAAGCAGGTCGGCCAGGCGGTCCCGCCGGTTCCGGCGGCGGCGGTGCGCAGCGTCCGGGCGGACGTGGACACCGTCACCGCCGCGGTGAAGGACAGGGGACGGGCATGATGGGCGGCGCGAGCAACGGCACGAACGGCACGGGAGACACGGAGGCGCTGCGCGAGGAGATCCGGCGTACCCGGGTGGAGCTCGGCGAGACGATGGAGGCGCTGGCCGCGAAGGCCGACGTGAAGGCCCGGCTGCGCTCCTCCGCCGAGCAGGCCAGGGGGCGGATGCGGGAGCAGGCCGCGCAGACCGTGGCCCGGGTGCGCGGGCAGGCTGCCCAGGGCGCCGAGGCCGCCCGGGAGCGGGCCGCCTCCGGTGCGGAGCTGGGCCGCAGCCCGGTGCCGTGGGCGGCGGTCGCCGCCGGCGCGGTGGCTACCATGATCGTGCTGTTGATCGTCCGGGGGAGGCGCAGGTGAGCAAGGGCATCGGCAGGGCCGCGTACAAGCCTGTCGGGGTGTTGATGGGGTTGGCCGCCGGTGCGGTCGCGGGCGTGATCTTCCGGCAGGTCTGGAAGGTGACGGCCGGCGACGGCGAGGCCCCGAGCGCGACCGACGAGGACCGCGGCTGGGGCGAGATCCTCGCCGCCGCCGCCCTCCAGGGCGCGATCTTCTCCGTGGTACGCGCGGCCGTCGACCGGGGTGGCGCGGTGGGCGTGCGCCGGCTGACCGGCCGCTGGCCCGACTGACCAGCCAAGACAGCGTGGGCCCCCTTCCCGGGTGACCGGGAAGGGGGCCTTCGTGCGTGCGGGAAGGGCCCGGGAGGTCGGAATTCGGGCGTCCTTCAGGTCACATGTCGAAGAATTTCGTCCGGTAGGCTGTGCAGAGTTTTCGCTACGTGGTTTGCTGTTCCACGCTGTTGCGAGACAGCGTGGGTTGAGAGAAGTCTCCTGCACAGGGGGCCGCCTCAGGCGCCGCTGCTCGAAAACGGCCAATCGGCCGCACGGCGTGCTCGGCCGCCAGTTTTAGAAGGAGATACACATGGCGCAGGGAACCGTGAAGTGGTTCAACGCAGACAAGGGCTTCGGCTTCATCACCGTCGACGGCGGGGGTGCTGACGTGTTCGTCCACTTCTCGGCCATCCAGACCAGCGGCTACCGCACGCTGGAGGAGAACCAGCGGGTGGAGTTCGAGATCGCCCAGGGTCAGAAGGGCCCGCAGGCTGAGCAGGTCCGCCCGATCTGAGCAGCCGTGGCCGGCCCGCCGGCCGAGGGGATGATCCGACCCGGATCAAGTCAAGCCCCGTGTCCCGTTCGGGATGCGGGGCTTTTCACGTGTCCGCCCCACCCCGGGGCGATCCCGCCGGCACCCGGGTCGCGACCGCCTCCCCACCACCGCGGGCCGGCGGTCAGGGACGGCGGCGTCGGGCGCGCAGGCCGTACCAGAGGGTCGCGAGTCCGATCAGGACCAGCACCGGGCCGAGCAGTGCCCAGATCCGCTGGTCGGTCATCATGCTCCCGCCGACGTAGCCGAGGCCCTGCACCGTCCAGACGGCGCCGACGACCACCGCGAGCAGGCCGAGGGTGAGCCGGAGCCACCCCTTCATCGCGTCCCCCCTCCGCTCACCGGGCGGGCCCGCCGGCCCGGTCCAGCATGCGCGTCGTTCCAGCATCCGCGTCGTCACCGCGGTGCGCGAGCACCGCTGCCGGGCGGGTCACCACCGGTCGTGCACCTGCGGCCGGATCAACTCGTCGTAGGTGTCCCGCACGGCGGCCAGCTCGTCGGGCGTGAGCGGCGCGAGGCCGGCCGTGGCGGCGTTGCGCCGGGCCTGCTCGGCGTCGCGGGCACCGGGGATGACCACCGTGACGCCGGGCTGGTCGAGCACCCAGCGCAGCGCGAACTGGGCCATGGTGCGGCCCGTGCCGACCAGCGGGGCGAGCCGGCGCACGGCGGCCAGCCCCGTGCCGAAGTCCACCCCGGAGAACGTCTCCCCGACGTCGAACGACTCGCCGTGCCGGTTGTAGGTGCGGTGGTCGTCGGGGGCGAAGGTGGTGTGCTCGTCGTACCGGCCGGAGAGCAGGCCGCTGGCCAGCGGCACCCGCGCGATGATGCCGACCCCGGCGGCCGAGGCGGCCGGCAGCACCCGGTCGAGGGGCTTGAGTCGCAGCGCGTTCAGGATGATCTGGACGCTCGCCACGCCGGGCCGGGCGATCGCGGTGAGCGCCTGGTCGCAGGTCTCGACGCTGACCCCGTACGCGGCGATGCGCCCGTCGGCGACGAGGGCGTCGAGGGCGTCGAAGACCCGGTCGTCGGCGAACACGGCGGTGGGCGGGCAGTGCAGCTGGACCAGGTCGAGGGTGTCCACGCCGAGGTTGGCCCGGGACCGGTCGGTCCAGGCCCGGAAGTTCTCCGCCGTGTACGCCTCCGGCCGCTGTTCGACCCGGCGGCCCATCTTCGTCGCCACGGTCAGCCCCGCGTCGGGGCGGGACCGCAGGAACCGCCCGATGAACTGCTCGCTGCGCCCGTCGCCGTAGACGTCGGCGGTGTCGACGAACGTGACGCCCGAGTCCACGGCGGCGGCCAGGACGGCCATCGCGTCGGCCTCGTCGACCCGCCCCCAGTCCGCGCCGAGCTGCCAGGCGCCGAGCCCGACCACGCCGACGTGCCGTCCGAGCCGGGTGAAGGTGCGCTGCTCCATGCCCCGAGCCTAGTGATCGGCTTGTCCGGCCGTGCGGCGGGCCGTACCTTAAAACAAGACGGACGTACGGTTTGGAGGCGGGATGTGGGATCCGGCGACGTACCTGCGCTACCGCGACGAGCGGGGCCGGCCCTTCCACGACCTGCTCGCGCGGGTCGCGGCCGAGCGGCCGAGGGCCGTGGTGGACCTCGGCTGCGGGCCCGGGACGCTGACCGCCGGCCTGGCGGCCCGCTGGCCGCACGCCCGCGTCGCCGGCCTCGACGCCTCGGCGGAGATGATCGACCGGGCCGTCGCGCTGGCCGCGCCGGTGGACTTCGCGGTCGGCGACGTGCGCGACTGGCGGCCGGCCCCCGACGTCGACGTGGTGGTCAGCAACGCGCTGCTGCAGTGGGTGCCCGGCCACCGGGAGCTGCTGACCCGGTGGGCCGCCGAGCTGCCCGCCGGGGCCTGGCTCGCCTTCGCCGTGCCGGGCAACTTCGCCGCCCCCTCGCACCGGGCGCTGCACGCGGTGGCCCGGGGCGGGCCGTGGGCCGCCGCGCTCGCCCCGGCGCTGCGCGACGACCCGGTCGACGACGCGGTCGGCTACGCCACGCTGCTGACCCGGGCCGGCTGCGCGGTCGACGCCTGGGAGACTACGTACGTGCACCTGCTGCCGGCCCCCGCCGACGCCGACCACCCGGTGCTGACCTGGATGGAGGGCACCGCCCTGCGCCCCGTCCGGGCGGCCCTGGACGACGCCCGGTGGGCCGACTTCCGCGCCCAGCTCGCCGCCCGCCTCGCGGCGGCGTACCCGGTCCGGCAGGGGCGGGTGTGCTTCCCGTTCCGCCGCGTGTTCGTCGTCGCCCGCACCGGTGCCCGCCCGCCGCACCCTCCCGAGGAGAGCCCGTGACCGACCTGTCCGCCTTCATCGCCGGCCTGCCCAAGGTGGAGCTGCACGTGCACCACGTCGGCTCCGCGTCGCCGCGCATCGTGGCCGAGCTGGCCGCCCGCCACGAGGGGGCCAGCCCGGTGCCGGCGGACCCGGACGCCCTCGCCGACTACTTCGCCTTCCGCGACTTCGCCCACTTCATCGAGGTCTACCTCAGCGTGGTGGACCTGGTCCGCGACCCCGAGGACGTCTGGATCCTCACCCACGAGGTGGCCCGCGAGCTGGCCCGCCAGCAGGTCCGGTACGCCGAGCTGACCGTCACGCCCTACTCGCACGTGCGCCGGGGCATCCCCGCCCCGGCGTTCTGCGAGGCGATCGAGGACGCCCGCAAGCGGGCCGAGGCCGACTTCGGCATCGCCCTGCGCTGGTGCTTCGACATCCCCGGCGAGGCGGGGCTGCCGGCCGCCGAGGAGACCCTGCGGATCTGCCTCGACGAGCAGCCCGCCGGCCTGATCAGCTTCGGCCTGGGCGGCCCCGAGATCGGCGTGCCCCGGCCCCAGTTCGCGCCGTACTTCGACCAGGCGCGGGCGGCCGGGCTGCGCTCGGTCCCGCACGCGGGCGAGACCACCGGCCCGCAGACGGTCTGGGACGCGCTGCGCGACCTCGGCGCGGAACGCATCGGCCACGGCATCTCCGCCGCCGACGATCCCGAGCTGCTGGCCCACCTGGCGCAGCACCGCATCGCCCTGGAGGTCTGCCCCACCTCCAACGTGCGCACCCGGGCCGTCGCCTCGCTCGACGCGCACCCGCTGCCCCGGCTGGTCGAGGCCGGTGTGCTGGTCACCATCAACTCCGACGACCCGCCGATGTTCGGCACCACCCTCAACGACGAGTACGCGGTGGCGGCCCGGCTGCTCGGCCTCGGCCCGCAGGGGCTGGCGGCGCTGGCCACCGACGCGGTGACCGCGTCGTTCCTGTCGCCGGGGGAGAAGGCGCGGCTGGCCGGCGAGATCGACGGCTACCTGGCCGCGTCGGCCGGCTGACCGGGGGCTTGTCGGCCCGCCGGAGCGCGGGTCGACGGGCGCCCGGATCCGGGCTGGCGCGCGGCGGGAGGAGGTTGTGGGGGGACCGCACTCCCGCCGCGCGCACGGCTCCACCGACCGGAGGAGATCCCGGAATGGCCGGTGGAACTGATGGGTTCGCCCCAGATCCTGCCACCGCGCGCCCGGCGTGCCGCCGTGGTTAATCCGGATCTAAGGAAGACTTGCGTCTGCGCACAACCGGCCGCGCCCCGGGCCGGCGGCTGGCCAGCCGCAGAGCAGCCGGGGCGGTCAGCCGTCCGACGGGCGGCGGCGGGTCCAGCGGCGGCCCTCGGCCTTCGGCTCCCGCGCGTCGCGGGCCATCCGTCCGACCAGGCCGAACCGGTTGACCTGCCGCGGGACGGCCTCCGGGTCGGCCAGCAGCATCACCACGCTGGCCCCGCCGAGCCGGGCCCGGTCGATGCTCACCGACCCGTTGGCCTGCAACGCCACCCGCTTGGCGATGTCCAGGCCCAGGCCGGTGGAGCCCTGGTCGCTGGCGCCCCGGGCGAGCGCCCGGTCCGGGTTGGCGATGCCGGGGCCCGCGTCGTCGATGCGGATCGCGACATACCCGTCCCGGCGGGAGACCGCCACCTCGAACGCGGTGCCCTGCGGGGTGTAGCGGAACACGTTGCCGATCACCGCGTCGAGCGCGGCGGCCAGCTCGGCGCGCGGCACCGGCGCCGGGATGCGCAGCTGCGCGCCGCTGACCCGGTGCGGCCGGTTCTGGTCACCGGCGAGGGCCGACCAGAACACCATCCGGTCCCGGACGACCTCGCTGACGTCGCACATCGCCGGCCCGGCCTCGTGCGCGACCGCCTTGCGGGTCGTGTTGATCAGCACGTCGATCTCGCCCTCCAGGGTGACGATCGCCTGCCGGATCCGCCGGATCGCGCGCCGGCGGTCCAGCTCCGCCTCGGTGAACGAGCCGACGCTGGTGTCGTCGGAGTCCAGCCCGTCGGCGTCGAGCCGCAGCACGGTCAGCGGGGTACGCAGCCGGTGCGACAGGTCGGCCACCAGTTCCCGCTCGTCGGTGCGCGCCGCCACCAGCCGGTCGGCCATCCGGTTGAACGCGTACCCGGCCTCGGCCAGCTCGCGCGGGCCGGTCGGCTCGACGCGTACCCCCAGGTCGCCGTCGCCGACGGCGAGGGCGGCCTGCACGAGCCCCCGGGTCGAGTCGACGGTGCGGGCCGCGACCCGGTCGACCACCAGCACGGCGGCGCCCACCAGCGCCAGCGCCACGGCCGCGAGCAGCAGCCACCGGCCCGTGGCGCCCTCGTCGAGGGCGGCGTCCGGGACGAACACCTCGACCACGGCCACCGAGTCGCCCAGCACCACCGGGTCGAGCCGCAGCACCCCGCCCGGCACGTCGGTGACCACGGAACGCCGGTCGGCGGCGGCCCGGGCCAGCGCGGCCCCGTCGGCCCGGCCGGCCGCGTCGTCACCGCCCAGCCCGTGCACCACCGGCCGGGTCGCCGGGTCCTCGCCGCTGGCCTCGACCGCGCGTTGGACGACGGCCGGTTCGGTGCTGACCGCGAGGGCCCCGGTGACAAGCGCGCTGCGCCGGGCGGCGTCCGCGATGGCCTCCTCGCGGGTCCGCTCGCCCAGGCTGATGCCGAGGGGGATGAGGAACGCGAGCGCGACGAGGGCGCACATGCCGGCCGTGAGCCAGGCCAGCGCGACCCTCAGTCCGGGGCCACCAACCGGAAGCCCACCCCCCGCACGGTGCGCAGGTAGCGCGGCTTCGCCGCGGACTCGCCCATTTTGCGACGTAGCCAATAAAGATGAACGTCGATGGTCTGGTCCTCGCCGACCGACGGCTGCCGCCATACCTCCTCCAAGAGCTCCCGGCGGGACACTACCCGCCCGGGTCGGGCGGCGAGATACGCCAACAGGTCGAATTCCTTGCGGGTCAGCGCGAGGGGCACCCCGTCGAGCAGGGCGCTGCGCTCCCCGACGTCCACCCGCAGGCCGCCGACGGTGTGCACGGCCGGCTGCACCGTCCGGCTGGCCCGGCCCGCCCGGCGCAGCACGGTGGTGATGCGGGCGTCCAGGTGCGCGCCGGTGAACGGCTTGACCATGTAGTCGTCCGCGCCCGCCCGCAGCAGCCGCACCACCGACTGCTCGTCGTCGCGGGCGGTGGCGATGATGATCGGCACGTCGGTGATCCCGCGCAGCATCCGCAGGGCGTCCGAGCCGTCGAGGTCGGGCAGGCCCAGGTCCAGCACCACCAGGTCGGGGGTCTGGGCCGCGACCCGGCGCAGCGCGTCCAGCGCGGTGCCCACGGCGTGCACGGCGTGCCCACGGTCGGCGAGGGACCGCAGCATCGCGCCGCGTACGACGTGGTCGTCTTCGACCAGGAGCACCGTGGCCACGTCAGCACCGTACTCGCGATGGCAAGCGGGGCGCGTTGCGGCGCACCCGGCGACCGGGCAAGCTGGTACGGCCATGGCATTCACGCTCTTCGCGGACACCCGCGCGGCGCTCGCCCGGGACAGCCTGCACGGCCTCTCCGTCGGCGACGCCCTCGGCTCGCAGTTCTTCGTGCCGGGCCGGCGGCCCGCCGACCTCGCCGCCGGCCGGTTCCCGCCGTCGCCGTGGCAGTGGACCGACGACACCGAGATGGCCTGCTCCGTGGTGGCCGAGCTGACCGAGGTCGGGGAGATCGACCGGGACCGGCTGGCGCTGGCCTTCGCGCACCGCTGCGAGCCGTACCGCGGCTACGGGCCCGGCGCGGTGACCATCCTGCGCCTGATCCGCACCGGCACGCCGTGGCCCGTCGCCGCGGCCTCCGCGTTCGACGGGCAGGGCTCGTGCGGCAACGGCGCGGCGATGCGGGTCGGCCCGCTCGGTGCGTGGTTCGCCGACTCGACCCGGCAGGCGGCGGCCCAGGCCCGGGCCTCCGCCGAGGTCACCCACGCCCACCCGGAGGGCATCGCCGGCGCCGTCGCGGTCGCGGTGGCCGCCGCCCTGGCCACCCGGGGCCGCCTCGACGGGGACCGCCCGCCGCCGTCGCGGTTGCTCGCCGCGGTGGCCGCGGCCCTCGACCCCGGCGAGGTGCACCAGGGGGTACGCCGCGCGGCCGGCCTGCTCGGCCGCCCCCTCGCCGTCGCCGTGGACGCGCTCGGCAACGGCTCCCGGGTGACCGCGCAGGACACGGTGCCGTTCACGCTCTGGGCGGCGGCGACCCACCTCGACGACTACCCGGCCGCGATCCGGGCCTGCGTCGAGGCGGGCGGGGACGTCGACACCACGGCCGCCATCGTCGGGGCGGTCGTGGCCGCCCACACCGGCGTCGGCACGCCGGGCGGCGTGCCCGCCGACTGGCTCGCCGCCCGCGAGCCCCTGCCCGACTGGGTAGCCTGACCGGCCGCGTCGCCGCTCGGCTCGCCGCTCTACCGGCCCGCCGGCTGCGGCTCCGGCGCCGCGACCGCCCCGGCCTCGTCGGCGGTCCCGTCCGTGGTCTCGCCGGTGTGGCCCGCGGTCGTGGTGGTCTCGCCCGCGGTCCCGGTCGTCTCGCCCGTGGCCCCGGCGGTGTGGCCCGTGGTCCCGGCGGTGTCGTCCGCGTCCGGCGGCGGGAGGTCGCCGTCGAGGATCCGGCGCAGCTCGTCGCCCTCGGGCGCGGTCACCCCCGCCGGGTCGGTCCGTCGCCGCCACCGGGTCGCCAGCCAACCGAGCGCGGCGCCCCCGCCGAGCCCCGCGACCAGCCCCGCCGCCAGCAGGGCATCGGTGAACCCACGGTCACCCGCGGCGTCGCCGTCCGACAGGGCGACGGCCGGCGTGGGAGCCTCGCCGGCCGCCGTCGTGTCGGACGGGCCCCCGCCGTGCGCGCCCGTGGCCCCGTCCCCGCCGTGGCCGCTCGCCGCCGGCAGCAGGGTCAACACCGGTGCGGGCCGCGCACCGCCGGCCGGGTCCGCCCAGCGCACGACCGCGCCGTCGGAGTACGTCTGCACCACCTCGAACACCATCCTCTCGGCCTGGGGCAGCGGCCCCATCGAGACGGCGAGCCGGGCGGGGCCGGCGGGCGCCCCCTTGGCCCTGGTCCAGACCACCGAGGCGGTGACCGTGTCCATCGTCGTGCCGTGGATGCCGGGGATCGGCTCGGCCAGCTTCCGCGTGGTGATCCGGGGCGCCCAACCGGGCACCGACATCGGGTACGCCTCGCCCACGGGCGCCGCCGCCGGCAGCCGCAGCTCGACCCGCTCGGTCCGGGTGCCCGGGCGCTCCTCGGGCACGACGATCTCCAGCCGTACCGGGTCGCCCTGGCGGGCCTGCTCGGGGGTGCTCGTCACGTCCGCCGCCAGCGCCGTGCCGGCCCAGCCCAGCATCGCCGCGACGACGGCCAGGACGGCCGACGCCGACATCCGGAGCCCTCGCTTGTGCCTGCGGATCATCGCCACCCTCGCCCCTGCCCTTCGTCTTCCTCCGGCCGCTTCCGACACCGGCCCCACCCGGTAGTTCGGCTGGCGCGGCCGAAAGGTTCAATCCGACACCCGCTCTCGCCCGCCGGCCCGCCCGCTCGCCGCCGCCCGCCGCGTTGCCCGGCCCTCAGCGTTAATAAGGGGCCCTTCCACTACCGAATGCGATAAGAAGGGACCCTTCCTTGCCCGCTAGCATCAGCGGGGGCGGCCAGCCGGCCGCTGTTTGTCGTCCTCTGGAGGAGTCACCGTGTCCGCACCCCGTACCCCCGTCGTGGCCGACCCCGTCGTCGTCGCCGCCGGGACGACGGCGGCCGACGCGGTGGCCGCGGCCGGGCTGCCGTCCACCGGCCCGAAGGCGGTCGTCGTGGTCCGCGACCCGCAGGGCAACCTGCGCGACCTGGACTGGGCGCCCGCCGAGGAGACCGTCGTCGAGCCGGTCGCCCTCGACACCCCGGACGGGCTCAACGTGCTGCGCCACTCGACCGCGCACGTGCTCGCCCAGGCGGTGCAGGACGTCTTCCCCGACGCGAAGCTCGGCATCGGCCCGCCGATCGAGAACGGCTTCTACTACGACTTCGCCGTCGACAAGCCGTTCCAGCCCGACGACCTGGCGAAGCTCGAGAAGCGGATGCAGGAGATCGTCAAGTCCGGGCAGCGGTTCCGGCGGCGGCGGTTCGCCAGCCTCGACGAGGCGAAGGCCGAGCTGGCCGCCGAGCCGTTCAAGCTGGAGTTGATCGACGTCAAGGGCGAGGGGCTGGACTCCTCCGAGGTGATGGAGGTGGGCGGCGGCGAGCTGACCATCTACGACAACCTCGCCGCCAAGGAGGACAAGGTCTGCTGGTCGGACCTGTGCCGGGGCCCGCACCTGCCGAGCACCCGGCTGATCGGCGCGTTCAAGCTGATGCGGTCGGCCGCCGCATACTGGCGGGGCAGCGAGAAGAACCCGCAGCTGCAGCGGGTGTACGGCACCGCCTGGCCGACCCGCGACGAGCTGAAGGCGTACCTGAAGCTCCTGGAGGAGGCCGCCCGCCGCGACCACCGCAAGCTCGGGGCGGACCTGGACCTGTTCAGCTTCCCGGACGAGATCGGCTCCGGCCTGGTGGTGTTCCACCCCAAGGGCGGCGTGATCAAGCGGGTGATGGAGGACTACGTCCGTGCCCGCCACATCGAGGAGGGCTTCCAGTACGTCGGGACCCCGCACATCTCGAAGGAAGGTCTCTTCCACACCTCGGGCCACCTGCCCTACTACGCCGACGGCATGTACCCGCCCATGGAGCTCGAGGGCGCGGACTACTACCTCAAGGCGATGAACTGCCCGATGCACAACCTGATCTACCGCTCGCGCGGGCGGTCCTACCGTGAGCTGCCGATGCGGCTGTTCGAGTTCGGGTCGGTCTACCGCTACGAGAAGTCGGGCGTGGTCCACGGGCTGACCCGGGTGCGTGGCCTGACCCAGGACGACTCCCACTCGTACTGCACCCGGGAGCAGGCACCGGGCGAGATCAAGCACCTGCTCAACTTCGTGCTGAGCCTGCTGAAGGACTTCGGCATCGACGACTTCTACCTGGAGCTGTCGACCCGCGACGAGGCCAAGCTCGACAAGTTCGTGGGGTCCGACGAGGACTGGGCGACGGCGACCGCGGTGCTGGAGCGGTGCGCGCGGGAGACCGGGCTGGACCTGGTGCCGGATCCGGGCGGCGCGGCCTTCTACGGCCCGAAGATCTCCGTGCAGGCCAAGGACGCCATCGGCCGCACCTGGCAGCTCTCGACCATCCAGTACGACTTCAACCAGCCGAAGGGCTTCGGGCTGGAGTACCAGGCGAGCGACGGCACCCGGCAGCAGCCGGTCATGATCCACTGCGCCAAGTTCGGGTCGATCGAGCGGTTCATCGGCGTGCTCACCGAGCACTACGCGGGGGCGTTCCCGGCCTGGCTGGCCCCGGTGCAGGTGGTGGGCATCCCGATCCGCGAGGACCACACCGACTACCTGCAGGACTTCGTCACCACCCTGCGTCGGCAGGGCGTCCGCGCCGAGGTCGACGCGGGCGACGACCGGATGCAGAAGAAGATCCGTAACGCCCAGCAGCAGAAGATCCCGTTCATGGTGATCGCCGGGGACGACGACGTGGCCGCCGGCACGGTGTCGTTCCGCTACCGGGACGGCTCGCAGCGCAACGGCGTGCCGGTCGACGAGGCGGTGGCCCACGTGCTCGACGTGGTCAACTCCCGCACCAACGCCGGCCCGTCGGTCCAGGGGTAAGGAGGGGCCCCTCTTCACGCATTCGCTAGGGAAGGGTTCCCCTCTCACGGCAGCCGTGAGAGGGGAACCCTTCCCGCCCGGTGACCGTCAGATGCCGCAGCTCGGGGCCGACCAGCCGCCCGCCGCTCCGACGTGGACGTGGTCGTTGTGGTCGGGGTAGCCGGGGCCGAGGATCTGCGCGAAGCCGTGGTTGCGGGCCTGCTGGGCCAGCCGGCACAGCGAGTGCGGGCCCGAGCCCATGTCGACGCCGTCGCCGTAGAGGTGCCGGCTGTTGGACGCGCCGCCGACCGCGCTGTTGCAGGCGTAGCTGCGGAAGCCGCTGGTGATCCGGATCGACTGGTCGCCGAGGGCGTGCCGCAGGGCCTGGAGCTTCCACATCGACACGAGCGCGTTGAACCGCGCGGTGCTCGCCGACACCGCGCCGCCGGACCAGTCGCCGTTGCAGTTGTTCAGCTCGGCGTAGCTGAAGTTGACCGGCGTGCAGTCGTCGTCCTGGAGCGCGTACAGCAGGTTGAAGGTCTGCGGGCCGGCGACGCCGTCGGCGGAGAGGCCGTACGCCTGCTGGAAGCGGATCAGCGCCGAGCGGGTGGCCGGGCCGAACGAGCCGTCGAGGCCGAGGACCGCGCCGTAGCCGGGGTAGCCGGCGAGGCGGATCTGGAGCTGCCGGACGTCCTCGCCGGTGGCGCCGGAGGCCAGCGACCGGCCCCACGTGTAGCACCCGTCGGCGTGCGCGGCGCCGGTCGTCACGGTCAGCCCCACCAGGGTGGTGGCGGCGGCGAGAGCGCAGGCGGCCAGGGCCCTGCCGAGCCGTCGGAGTGCGGTCTTCACGTGATCTCCCATCGACGGTTGTCGAGCTTTCTCCTGACTGGAAGCTTCATTGATCAACGTCTCTTCGTCAAGATTCTTCACCCCCTATCCGCCGCCGGGAACGTAGGATCGACGGCGTGACAGGGGCGGAACGGCACACGGGCAACGGCATGACCGACGGGCTGGAACGGCTCTGGACTCCGCACCGGATGACGTACGTCTCCGGTTCCGACCGCCCGGAGGGTGGCTACGACAAGCCAGGCGGCTGCCCGTTCTGCCTGGCCCCCGGCCTGCCGGCCGAGGAGAGCCTGGTGGTGGCCCGGGGCGAGCGGGTCTTCGCGGTGCTCAACCTCTACCCCTACAACCCGGGGCACCTGCTGATCTGCCCCTACCGGCACGTGCCCGACTACACCGACCTCGACCTCGCCGAGACCGCCGAGCTGGCGGCCTTCACCCAGACCGCGATGCGGGTGGTGCGGCGGGTCAGCAACGCCCACGGGTTCAACCTGGGGATGAACCAGGGCGGCGTCGCCGGGGCCGGCATCGCCGAGCACCTGCACCAGCACGTGGTGCCCCGGTGGGGCGGCGACGCCAACTTCATGCCGGTGATCGGGCGGACGAAGGTGCTGCCCCAACTGCTCACCGACACCCGCGACCTGTTCCGCCGCGCCTGGCCGAGCTGACCCTGCGTGGCCGGGTCGTCCCGTTCCGGTGAAACGGCCGCCCGCGGCGGCGCTCCGAGTGGCACGATCTGGCGGTGGCAGTGACGACACGGACATTGGGTCGCAGCGGCATCGAGGTCAGCGCCCTCGGCATGGGCTGCTGGGCCATCGGCGGCCCCTGGGCCGAGGGCACCCAGCCGCTGGGCTGGGGCGCGGTCGACGACGCCGAGTCGATCCGCGCGGTCCGCCGGGCGCTCGATCTCGGCGTGACCCTCTTCGACACCGCCGACACGTACGGCGCCGGGCACGGCGAGCAGGTCCTCGGCCGGGCCCTCGCCGGCCGCCGCGACGAGGCCGTGATCGCCACCAAGTGGGGCTACACGTTCGACCCCCCGACCCGCCAGGCCACCGGGCAGGACGCCTCGCCGGCGCACCTGCGCCGGGCCGTGGTCGACTCGCTGCGTCGCCTCGGCACCGACCGCATCGACCTCTACCAGCTGCACCTGGGCGACCTGCCGGTGCCGCGCGCGCAGGCTCTCTTCGCGGCCTGCGACGACCTCGTCGCCGAGGGGCTGATCCGGGCGTACGGGTGGAGCACCGACCGGGTGGACCGGGCCGACGCCCTCGGCCAGGGCGCCCGCCTCGGCACCGCCGTGCAGCACGACCTGTCCGTGCTGCGCGACACCCCCGACATGCTCGCCGTCTGCGACAAGTACGACCTGGCCAGCATCAACCGCGGCCCGCTGGGCATGGGCCTGCTCACCGGCAAGTACGCCGCCGGTTCCACCCTGCCCCGCGACGACGTGCGGGGGGCGACGGCGACCTGGCTGGAGTGGTTCCGCAGCGGCCGGCCCGCCCCGGAGTGGCTGCGCCGGGTCGGCGCGGTCCGGGCGGCGCTGACCGCCGACGGCCGCACCCTCGCCCAGGGGGCGCTGGGCTGGCTCTGGGCCCGCAGCGACCGCGCGATCCCGATCCCCGGTTGCCGCACGGTCGCCCAGGTGGAGGAGAACGCCGCCGCCATGGCCCTCGGCCCGCTGGCCCCGGACCACTTCGCCGAGGTGGAACGCCAACTGGCGGCGTTGCGGTCGGCGGCCCTGCGTTCCGCCGACCGCCCCTACTGGCCCATGCCTCCGACCCCGCCCACCCGCCCCTGAACGCGGGTCAGTGAGGGGGGGCGGGGTCGTAGCGGGCGAACCGGCGGCGGAAGGTGCCCGTCCCGGAGGTGAGCGAGCGCAGCTCGACGGCGTAGCGCAGCAGCTCGACGGCCGGCACCTCGGCGCGCACCAGCGTCTGCCCCTCGGCGTCCGGGTCGGGCTCGGTGCCGAGCACCCGGCCGCGCCGGCCGGCCAGGTCGCCCAGCACCGCGCCGACGGCGTGCCCCGGCACCCGCACGACCACCTCGTCGATCGGCTCCAGCAGGACGGGCTGGCCCTTCTCGGCGGCGTCGCGCAGCGCGAGCGCCCCGGCGGTCTGGAACGCCGCGTCGGAGGAGTCGACGCTGTGCGCCTTGCCGTCGACCAGGGTCACCCGCAGGTCCACCACCGGGTGCCCGGCGACCAGGCCCCGCTCCAGCTGCGCCCGGACGCCCTTCTCCACCGACGGGACGTACTGGTGCGGCACCGCGCCGCCGACGACCCGGTCGACGAACTCGAACCCCGCGCCCCGGGGCAGCGGCTCGACCTCGATGTCGCAGACGGCGTACTGGCCGTGGCCGCCGGACTGCTTGACGTGCCGGCCGTGCCCCTTCGCGGGCGCGGCGAGGGTCTCCCGCAGCGGCACCCGCACCGGCTCGGTGTCCAGCTCGACGCCGCCGCCGCGCAGCCGGTCGAGCACCACGTCGGCATGCGCCTCGCCCATGCACCACAGCACGAGCTGGTGGGTCTCCGGGTTGCGTTCCAGCCGCAGGGTCGGATCGCCGGCGACGAGCCGGGCCAGGTTGCGGGCCAGCGCGTCCTCGTCGGCGCGGCTGCGCGCGACGACGGCCACCGGCAGCAGCGGCTCGGGCATCTCCCACGGGGCGACCAGCAGCGGGTCGTCCTTGGCGGAGATGGTGTCGCCGGTCTCCGCGCTGCCCGACTTGGTGACCGCGCAGATGTCGCCGGCCACGCACGCGCCCACCTCGCGCAGGCTCGCGCCCAGCGGGGTGTAGATGTGCCCCACCCGCTCGTCGGCGTCGTGGTCGGGGTGCCCCCGCTCGGCCATGCCGTGGCCGGCGACGTGCACGGTCAGCTCGGGGCGCAGGGTGCCGGAGAAGACCCGGACCAGCGACACCCGGCCGACGTGCCGGTCCACGGTCGTGCGGACCACCTCGGCCACGAGCGGCCCGGACGGGTCGCAGGTCAGCGGCGGCCGGGGCGAGCCGTCGACCCCGGTGACGGCGGGCAGCTCGTGCTCCAGCGGTGAGGGGAACGCCGACACCAGGCCGTCGAGCAGCACGTCCAGCCCGACCCCGGTCGCCGCGCAGACCGGCAGCACCGGGTGGAAGTGCCCCCGGGCGACGGCCTTCTCCAGGTCGGCGACCAGCACGGCGGTGTCGATCTCCTCGCCGGCGAGGTAGCGGTCCATGAGGGACTCGTCCTCGCTCTCGGCGATGATCCCCTCGATCAGCTCGTTGCGGGACTCGGCGATCGCCGGCAGGTGCTCCGGGTCCGGCTCGCGCACCTGCGCCGGCAGGCCGGCGGTGTAGTCGAAGACCCGGCGGGTGACGAGGCCGAGCAGCCCCGCCACCGACTCGCCGTCGTCGCCGAGCATCGTCAGGTGCAGCGGGAGCACGTTGTCGCCGAAGACCCGCTGGCACAGCGCCACGGCCTCGTCGAAGTCGGCGCGCGGGTGGTCCAGCCGGGTCACCGCGACCGCCCGGGGCATGCCGACGGCGGCGCACTCCTCCCACAGCGCGGCGGTGGTGGCGTCCATCCCGTCGACGGCGGAGACCACGAACAGGGCGGCGTCGGCGGCCCGCAGGCCGGCGCGCAGCTCGCCGACGAAGTCGGCGTAGCCGGGGGTGTCCAGCAGGTTGATCTTGACGCCCTGGTGCACCAGCGGGGCGCAGGCCAGGCTCACCGAGCGCTGCTGGCGCACCGCCGCCGGGTCGTGGTCGCAGACCGTGGTGCCGTCGGCGACCGAGCCGGCCCGGCCGATCGTGCCGGTGGCGGCGAGCAGCGCCTCGACCAGGGTCGTCTTGCCCGCCCCGGAGTGCCCGACGAGCACCACGTTGCGTACCCCGCCGGGCTCGGTGACCGTCGGCACGCCGCCGGCGGCCCCCTTGTCCTGACTCTTCTGCGCCATGGGGCGCACCTCCCTTGGCCGGTGGTGGGTGGCGACCGCCGCGCGCGACGGGAAGCGGCCCGATGCTGCTGCCGCGGCGACATCCTCCGGTGATCGGCTGCACGACTGATACGGGACGGTCCGGCGGGTGAGCTAACTCACCCACACACCCGATCTCACACCTCTTGCGGAGCCGGCACAAGACTTCCTCGGGCGGGTCGGCGACCGGGGCGTACCGCCGCGGGGTGCCGGCCGTTATCGTGGGACCGCCATGGCGAAGATCTTCCAAGTGTCGGCCCGCGCGGGGATGACCCGCGTCGTCGAGCCGATCGCGCGCCGCCTGCTCCGCGCGGGCGTGACCCCGAACGCCGTCACCGTGACCGGCACCCTCGGGGTGCTCGTCGGCGCGCTCGGCCTCGGCGCCCGCGGCCACCTCGTCGCCGGCGCGTTGGTCGTGACGTTCTTCGCGCTCACCGACCTGCTCGACGGCACGATGGCCCGGATGAGCGGCGGCTCGACGCGGTTCGGCGCGTTCCTCGACTCGAGCATGGACCGGGTCGCCGACAGCGCCGTCTTCGGCGCGGTCGCCTACTGGCTGGCCACCGAGGGCGACCACGCCGGCGTCGCCGCCGCGCTGCTCTGCCTGGCCGCCGGGGGCCTCGTCTCCTACGTCAAGGCCCGCGCCGAGGGCCTCGGCATGACCTGCAACGTCGGCATCGCCGAGCGCACCGAGCGGCTGCTCATCGTCGGCGTCGGCGGCCTGCTCACCGGCGTCGGCGTCCCGTACGCCCTCCAGGTCGCGCTCTGGCTGCTGGCCGCCGTCTCGATCTTCACCGTGGGCCAGCGGATGGCCCACGTCTACCGGCAGGCCCAGGCGAACACGCCGAGCGGGTCCCGGGGGTGAACCTCACCGAGCTGGGCTACGTCGCCGGCTGGCGCCTGGCCCGCGCGCTGCCCCGGTCCGTCGTGGCCGCGGCCTTCCGGGCGGGCGCCGACCGCGCCCACCGCGCCGGCGGCGGGGGTACGGCCCGACTGCGCGCCAACCTGCGCCGGGTCGTCGGCCCCGAGCTGCCCGAGGCGGAGCTGGACGACCTGGTCCGCCGGGGCCTGCGCTCCTACGCCCGCTACTGGATGGAGGCGTTCCGGCTGCCGTCGCTGAGCCGCGAGCAGATCCTCACCGGGTTCCGGCTCGCCCCCGACGGCGTCGACCGGCTCGCCGCCGACGTGGCCGCCGGCCGGGGCGCGGTGGTGGCGCTGCCGCACGCCGGCAACTGGGACGCCGCCGGCGCCTGGGTGGCCGCCACCGGCTGGCCGATCACCACGGTCGCCGAGCGGCTCAAGCCCGAGGCCGTCTACCAGCGCTTCCTCGCCTTCCGCCGGGGCCTGGGCATGGAGATCCTGCCCACCCACGGCGGGGACCGCCCCGCCTTCGACGTGCTGGTCGACCGGCTGCGCAGCGGCGCGGTGGTGCCGCTGCTGGCCGACCGGGACCTCTCGGCCCGGGGGATCGAGGTCGACTTCTTCGGCGCGCGGACCCGGATGCCCGCCGGCCCGGCGCTGCTGGCCATCCGCACCGGCGCGCCGCTCTACGTCGCCTCGATGTGGTACGAACCGGACGCCGCGTGCGCCTCGATCGCCGGCCCGCTGCCCCTGCCCGACGCCGACAGCGGGCCGCTGGACCAGCGGGTCCGGGTGCTGACCCAGCACATTGCCGACGGTCTGTCGGCGGGCATCGCCCGGCATCCGGAAGACTGGCACATGTTGCAGCGGATGTGGCTGGACCAGCGCGGCACCGGCGACGACGGGTCCCGGCCCGCCGCCGGCCCGCCGGCCGCCACCGGGACGGCCTGAGGCGAAGGGGCGCGGGAATGCGGATCGGCATCGTGTGCCCATACTCCTTCGACGTGCCCGGCGGGGTGCAGAACCACGTGATGGACCTGGCGGAGGCGCTGCTCGGGCTCGGGCACGAGGTGAGCGTCCTCGCCCCCGCCGACGAGGACTCCCCGCTGCCGCCGTACGTGGTGCCGGCGGGCCGGGCCGTGCCGCTGCCGTACAACGGGTCGGTGGCCCGGATCGCGTTCGGCCCGGTCTCCTCCGCCCGCGTCCGGCGCTGGATCGCCCGGGGCGAGTTCGACGTGCTGCACGTGCACGAGCCGTTGACCCTGAGCCTGTCGATGCTGGCCGTGCTGTCGGCCAAGGGTCCGGTGGTGGCCACCTTCCACACCGCGATGACCCGGTCCCGGGTGCTCGCCGCCGCACAGGGCGTGCTCCAGATCGTGCTGGAGCGGATCACCGCCCGCATCGCGGTCAGCGCGCTGGCCCGCAAGGTCCAGGTCGAGCACATGGACGGCGGCGCGGTGGAGATCCCCAACGGCGTCACCGTCGCCAAGTTCAGCCACGCGGCACCGCTGCCCGGCTGGCCCGGCCAGTGCGGGCCCGGCGAGGGCGGCACGCTGGGCTTCCTCGGCAGGTTCACCGAGGCCCGCAAGGGCTTCCCGATCCTGCGCGACGCGTTCGTCGAGCTGGCCGGCACCCGGCCCGGGCTGCGGCTGCTGGTCGCCGGGCCGGGCGACCCGGACGACCTGTTCGACCGGTTTCCCGCGCCGCTGCGGGACCGGGTCACGTTCCTCGGCCTGGTCTCCGAGGCCGACAAGGCGCGGATGCTGCGCAGCGTCCACCTCTACGTGGCCCCGAACACCGGCGGCGAGTCGTTCGGCATGATCCTCACCGAGGCCCTGGCCGCCGGCACGACCGTGGTGGCCAGTGACCTCGACGCGTTCCGCCGGGTGCTCGACGGCGGCCGGGCCGGGCAGCTCTTCCCCACCGGTGACGCCGCGGCGCTGCGGGCGGCCCTCGCGGCGCTGCTCGACGATCCGGCGCGGCGGGCCGAGCTGACCGCCTGCGGCGACCAGGTGGTGGCGCACTTCGACTGGCCCGTGGTCGCCCGCCGGGTCCTGGAGGTCTACGCGGCGGCGATCGAGGCGACCGACGGGCGGGTCATCGACCAGGAGTGGGCGGGGCTCGGCTGAGTGGTGTGACCGGGGTGGCTTCCGTGACGGGAGTGACCGCCGGCCGCGTCGGCCGCACCCCGGACGAGGCGAACGGAGCAGCACTACGATGCCGGGCATGTGGTGGGTGGTGGGCGCGAGCCTGGTCGTCGGGCTCGTCGCGGCGTACCTGATCTGGACCGCCGGCCGGGTCGAGCGGCTGCGCGTCCGCGCGGAGTCCGCCGCCCGGGCCCTCGACGCGCACCTGCTGCGCCGGGCCGCGGCGGCGGCCGTGCTGGCCGAGCGCCGCTACGGCGTCGAGCTGTACGCGGCGGCCCGGATCGCCCTCGACGCCGAGCCGCAGGAGCGGGAGGCCGCCGAGAACGACCTCACCCGGCAGCTGCGGGCGGTGCGGCTGGACCCGACCGAACCGGACTGCGAGGCGGTGATCGCCGCGAGCCGGCGGCTCGCGCTGGCCCGCCAGGTGCACACCGACCTGGTCCGCGACGCCCGGTCCGCCCGGGGCCGACCTCTGGTGCGGCTGTTGCGGATGGGGCGGCGGCACCCCTGGCCGCGCTACTTCGACATCGACGATCCGACCCTGGAGCTTCCGGCGGACGTGCCCGCCTGAGCCGCGCCGGTCGGGTGACGACGGCCACAGGGCAGGCCACCGTGGGTCTGATTGGCTGTCGGAGCGGCGTTGCACCCGTCGTAGCATTCAGCTAGCCGTCACCCCCCGAGCACGCCGAGGAGCGATGACCCGTGCCCGAAACCACCTCCCCGAACGCCAGCGCCACCCCCGTCGTCGGGACCGCCCGCGTCAAGCGCGGCATGGCCGAGATGCTCAAGGGCGGCGTGATCATGGATGTGGTCACCCCCGAGCAGGCCAAGATCGCTGAGGACGCCGGCGCCGTCGCGGTGATGGCCCTGGAGCGGGTCCCCGCCGACATCCGCGCCCAGGGCGGGGTGTCCCGGATGAGCGACCCCGACATGATCGACGGCATCATCGACGCCGTGTCGATCCCGGTCATGGCCAAGGCCCGCATCGGCCACTTCGTCGAGGCCCAGGTCCTGCAGGCCCTCGGCGTGGACTACGTCGACGAGTCCGAGGTGCTGACCCCCGCCGACTACGCCAACCACATCGACAAGTGGGCGTTCACCGTCCCCTTCGTGTGCGGGGCGACCAACCTGGGCGAGGCGCTGCGCCGGATCACCGAGGGCGCGGCCATGATCCGCTCCAAGGGCGAGGCCGGCACCGGCGACGTCTCCAACGCCACCATGCACATGCGCAGGATCCGCCAGGAGATCGCCCGGCTCAGCTCCCTGCCGGCCGACGAGCTGTTCGTCGCGGCCAAGGAGCTCCAGGCGCCGTACGAGCTGGTCCGGGAGGTCGCCGAGACCGGCAAGCTCCCGGTGGTGCTGTTCACCGCCGGCGGCATCGCCACCCCGGCCGACGCGGCGATGATGATGCAGCTCGGCGCGGAGGGCGTCTTCGTCGGCTCCGGCATCTTCAAGTCCGGCAACCCGGCGCAGCGCGCCGCCGCGATCGTGAAGGCCACCACCTTCCACGACGACCCGGACGTGCTGGCCAAGGTCTCCCGGGGCCTCGGCGAGGCGATGGTCGGCATCAACGTCGACGAGATCCCGCAGCCGCACCGCCTGGCCGAACGCGGCTGGTGACGCGCAAGGAGGGGCCCCCTGGTAACGCATCCCGCAGAGGAAGGGCCCCTTCCTGACCACCAGCCGAGGAGAGGAGCGAACGTGACGGCAGCACCCGCCATCGGTGTGCTCGCGCTCCAGGGCGACGTCCGGGAACACGTGGCGGCCCTGACCGGGGCGGGCGCGCATGCCCGGCCCGTACGCCGGCCGCAGGAGCTGGACGCGGTCGACGGCCTGGTCATCCCGGGCGGCGAGTCCACCACGATCAGCAAACTCGCCGACATCTTCGACATGCGTGAGCCCATCGACAAACGGATCGCCGCCGGCATGCCGGTCTACGGCTCCTGCGCCGGCATGATCATGCTGGCCACCGAGGTGCTCGACGGCCGCCCCGACCAGCGGGGCTTCGCCGGCATCGAGATGACCGTCCGGCGCAACGCGTTCGGCCGGCAGGTCGACTCGTTCGAGGCCCCGGTGACGATCGCCGGGGTCGAGGGGGAGCCGTTCCACGCGGTGTTCATCCGGGCGCCCTGGGTCGAGCGGGTCGGCGCCGGCGTCGACGTGCTCGGCGAGGTGACCGAGGGGCCGGCCGCCGGGCGGATCGTCGCGGTCCGGCAGGGCAACCTGCTGGCCACCTCGTTCCACCCCGAGCTGACCGGCGACCTGCGGCTGCACCGCTACTTCGTGGACCTGGTGCGCGCCGCCTGAGCCGTGGCCGAGGGCCCGCCCGGACGACCGGGCGGGCCCTCGGCGCGTCCGCCGCCGGGCGTGCCGGTGCCGGGTGTGACACCGGCGCACCCCACCTCGGTAGGATTGCCGCGGTTCGGCAGGGCTCCGCGCCCGCCGCGGCCATCCACGCAGAGCCGACCGGCCCGTCGTACGCCGGTGGAGAAGTGGAGTTGGCGCGGGCAGTCGACGCAGGCGTGATCAACAGACGGAGGTAGCAGATGTCCGGCCACTCAAAGTGGGCGACCACCAAGCACAAGAAGGCCGTGATCGACGCCAAGCGCGGCAAGATGTTCGCCAAGCTGATCAAGAACGTCGAGGTCGCGGCCCGCACCGGCGGCGGCGACCCGGCCGGCAACCCCACGCTCTACGACGCCATCCAGAAGGCGAAGAAGAACTCCGTACCGAACGACAACATCGACCGGGCGGTCAAGCGCGGCTCCGGCCTGGAGGCCGGCGGCGCCGACTGGCAGACGATCATGTACGAGGGGTACGGCCCGAACGGCGTCGCGATGCTGATCGAGTGCCTCACCGACAACCGCAACCGGGCGGCGACCGAGGTGCGCACCGCGCTGACCCGCAACGGCGGCTCGCTCGCCGACGCCGGCTCGGTGTCGTACATGTTCTCCCGCAAGGGCGTGGTGATCGTCCCCAAGGCGGGCACCAGCGAGGACGACGTGATGATGGCCGTCCTCGACGCCGGCGCGGAGGAGGTCAACGACCTCGGCGAGGCGTACGAGGTGGTCTCCGAGCCGAGCGACCTGATCGCGGTCCGCACCGCCCTGCAGGACGCCGGCATCGAGTACGAGTCGGCCGAGTCGTCCCTCATCCCCAGCGTCAACGTGCAGCTGGACGAGGAAGGTGCCCGCAAGGTCTTCAAGCTGATCGACGTCCTCGAGGACTGCGACGACGTGCAGAACGTCTACGCGAACTTCGACGTCTCCGACGAGGTCATGGCGGCGGTCGGCTGAGCCGTGGCGACCGGGGGCGGGCGGCGGTTCGCGCCGGGCGACGTGGTCGTCCGGCGGGAGATCCTGCGCGGTGAGGTCTGGTTCGGGGTCCCGACGATCTGCGTCGTGGACTCCGCGGAGCTGCTCGCCCTCTACCTGCCCGGCGGTGCGGAGTTCGGCTTCCCCGAGCAGGGGAGCTTCCCGTGCGGGCGGCACCCGTGGCAGGTGGCCGGGCAGCGGGCCTGGCGCGGGCACGGCAAGCTCATGCTGCACCGTCCCGGCGAGGCGCACTCCGTCGACGTGTTCTGGGCCGGGCCGGGGCGGGAGTTCGCGGGCTGGTACTTCAACCTCCAGGACCCGGTGCGGCGTACCCCGATCGGGGTGGACACCCTCGACCACGAGCTGGACCTGTGGTGGGCGGCGGACGCCGACCGGTACGTCTTCAAGGACGTGGAGGTGTTCGCCCAGCGCCTGGCCGAGGGAAGATACCCGGGGATGGCGGAGGCCATCCGCGTGGAGGGCGACCGGATCGCCGCGCTGCTCGACGCGGGGAAGCGCTGGTGGGACCCGGCCTGGGCGCGCTGGCGGCCCGACCCCGCCTGGCCGGTGCCGGCGCTGCCGGCCGGCTGGGAGGCCGTGCCCTGGTGACCCCGGCCGGGCACCCGCCGACGCGCCCGGGCCGGCCGCCCGTGGGCGGGCCGGCCCGGGGACGGGCGTCGCGGGGCGCTCAGGCCGCCCGGCGGCGGGCCTGCGCGGCGATGGCCACGGTGTTGCGCACCAGCGACGCCACCACCGCCACCAGGGCGATCGTGTAGACGACGTCGAGGTTGGCGCCGTCGCGCAGCCAGTCGACGCGCTGCACGAACTCGGGGTTGAGCAGCCGGTCGGTGAGGACGAGCCACGCCACCGGCACGGCGAACGCCAGGTCGAGGGTGACCTTCGCGCCGACCAGCGGCCAGGTCCAGCGGCCGGCCCGGTGCCGGGCCACCTGCAGGACGATCTCGGCGACCAGCAGGGCGATGAGCGCCGGCAACCAGAACCGCCACAGCACGGGGTCGAGCACCGGGATGTGGTCGCCCCCGTCGTCGCGCACCCAGGACCGGAAGTGCTGCCAGGGCAGGAACGCGATCAGCAGCACCAGGGCCGCGATCGACACGGCCGTGTCGGCGAGCGGGACGCCGCGCCCGGCCGGTCGGTCCTCGGGCAGCTGGTCGACGGTCCACCGGGGCAGGTGCAGCGGCAGGCTCAACCGCTCGACGACCGCGAAGGTGAGCGTGACCCAGAAGGCGACCTGGACCACCACCTCGATGCCGGTGGTGACGCCGACGCCGATGGCCGAGCCCACGCTGTCGCCGTCGACGGCGTCGAGCACGGCCACCAGGGCGCCGATGGCGATCGGCACGGTGGCGAGCAGCAGCCGCAGCAGCCGTCGCCAGGCCAGGTAGTAGGCGGGGCCGATGAGCTGGAGGCGGTGGTCGGCGTACCGGGCGGCCAGCCGCTCGGGGTTGCCCAGCTCGGTGAGCACCTCGCGCTCAGCGGTCTCGCGGTCCTGACCGGCGTCGGTGCGGCCGTCGATCATGTCGGCGATGGAGGCCCGCAGCTCGTCGGCGATCTCCGCCCGGCGCGGGGCCGGCACTGCCCGCAGCGTGGCGGCGAGGTAGCGGTCGGTCAGGGAACTCATCGGGCCACTCCTTCGATCAGGCCGGTGAGGGAACTCTGCACGGCGGAGAAGTCGGCGAGCAGCAGGCGCAGCACCGATTCCCCCTCGTCGCTGGTCCGGTAGAACTTCCGGGGCCGGCTCTCCTCGGTGTTCCACTCGCTGGTCAGCAGGCCCTGCTCCTCCAGTCGGCGCAGCAGGGGGTAGAGCGTGTTGGCGTCCACGGGGAAGCCGTGGTCGGTGAGCCGCTGGAGCAGGGCGTAGCCGTAGTCGGGCCGCCGCAGCGCGACCAGGCTCGCCACCACCACCGTGCCCCGGCGCAGCTCCTGGAGATGGGTCCGCAGGATGTCGTCGCTTACCACGAGTCACACGATAGTGTGTGGCACACAATATTGCTAGCCGGTAGGGTCACTGCCGGCATTTTGTCCGTTTGATGCACTATTGGGGTATATGGCTGTCTAACCTCATGTGGCGTATTCCTTCCGAGGGCGGAAGGGCAGATGGACAAGAGGCAGAGCGTGAAACTGGTAAGACGAATGGCATCAGTGGCGACCGTTGCCGTCGCCGGAGCGGGGATCGCGGGGCTCGTCGCCCTGACGACCGGTGGTCCCGCCGTCGCGGCACCTGGTGACGCCAGTGCCCGTGGTGTGGTGGTGGATCTCTCCGCCAGCGTCCTCGGGGTGCCGGTCATCACCGCCAACGCCACCATCGGCAGCGCGACCGCGCCGCCCGGCGGCGGCACCGACACCACCACCGGACTCGCCGTGACGATCCCCGGTGCGGTGGGGGTCACCGCCAGCGGCACCGTGCTGGAGGTCAGCGCCACCCGCGGGCCGACCGCGTCGTCGGCGAACTCCGACATCGCCGAACTCGCGCTCGGGATCCTGGGCATCCCGGTCGTCGCCGCCGACCTGATCACCGCCGAGGTGAACTGCCCGCAGAGCGGCGCGCCCACCGCCGACACCAACGTCGTCGGGTTGACGCTGTTCGGCGCGCCCGCCGTGCTGGTGCCGAACACCCCCGGGGTCACCGCCAGCGCCGCCGTCGTGGTGCCCGGCCTGACCGAGGCCAGCCTCACCGTCACCCTCACCGCGGTGGAGGAGACCACAGCCGACACCGCCGCCGCGGTCGCCGTGCTGGCCACCGTCCGGTTGACGGGCTCGGTCGTCGGCGGTCAGGTCATCGACATCCCGGTCGGCACCGTCATCCTCGCCGAGGCCAACTGTGAGCGGCCGTTGGCCCCCACATCGCCGACGGCCACCCCGACGCAGCCGTCGGCCTCGCCCACCGAGACGCCGACTGCCTCACCGACCCAGCCGTCGGCCTCGCCCACCGTGACGCCCACGGCGTCCCCGTCGCCCACCCAGCCGACGCAGTCGCCGACCGCGTCGCCGTACCCGACGCGCCACCCGCACCTGCCGGTGACCGGTGACAGCGGATCAAGCCTGTGGTGGACGCTGGGTCTGGGCACCGGCATGGTCACCCTCGGCACGGGTGCCGTACTGGCCGTCCGTCGCTCGCGTCGGATGACCGGGGCGTGATGATCGGCAGCCGCCGCTGAGTCGGCGCGGGTGGGGCCCGGCGACAGCCGGGCCCCACCCGCCTTCCGGCTCAGCGGTTCACTGACGTCACCCTGGGCGCGCCGACATCGGCGATCGATGGCCGGGAGCGACGGTCACCAGGTGACCGGGAGGGTCTCCACTCCGTAGACCGCGCCGAAGGGCCGGAAGGCCGGCTCCGCGTCCGGTTGGGCCAGGGCGAGCCCGGGAAAGCGTCGCAGCAGCGCCGGGAAGGCGATGCGCATCTGCAGGCGTGCCAGTGGCGCGCCCAGGCAGCGATGCACGCCATGGCCGAAGGCCACGTGGCCCGGGGCGGCCCGGTCGATGTCGAGCCGGTCGGCGTCCCGGAGGAAGGCCCGGTCCCGGTTGGCCCGGGGCAGCGAGATCAGCACCGACGAGCCGGCGGGGATGGTGCGGCCGGCGAGGTGCACGTCGGTGGTCGTCGTGCGCCCGGTGACCGACACGACCGACAGGAAGCGCAACAGCTCCTCCACGGCCTGCTGGGCCTTCGTGGGGTCGTCACGCACCATGGCGAGCTGGTCCGGGTGTTGCAGGAGTGCCAGCGTGCCGAGGCTGAGCATGCCCGAGGTCGTCTCGTGGCCGCCGATCAGCAACGAGGCCACGATGCCGACCACCTCTTCCGTGCTGAGCTGGGCACCGTGCTCGCGCACGAGCATTCCCAGCAGGTTCTCGCCGGGCGCCGCCCGGGCCCGGATGACCAGCTCCGCCAGGAAGCGCCGGTTCTCGGCGTGCACCGCCGTGTGCTGTTGCGGCGTCAGCGACAGGTCCATCAGGCGCGTGAACCGGTCGGTCATCTCGGCGTGGTCGTCTCCCTCGACTCCCACCAGCTCGCAGATCACCAGCAGCGGGACCGGCAGGGCGAAGTGGCGCACGAGGTCGGCCGGCTTGCCGGCGCCCTCCAGGTCGTCCAGCGCGGACTCCACGATGGCGGCGATCGTCGGCTCCAGGCGTTCGAGCCGGCGCGCCGTGAACTGCGGTGTCATCGTGCGCCGCAGGCGGGTGTGCTCGGGAGGATCGAACAGCAGCATCGTCCCGGCCTGCAGTCGCCGGCGTTCCTCGTCGTCCAGATGCGCTCCGATCGAGCGCGGCAGGACGCTGGTGAACCGCTGGGGATCGGACAGCACCTGCCGGGCGTCCTCGTAGCGGCAGACAAGGTAGGCGGGCGTACCGTCGGGCAGGGCCACCTGGACGACGCCCTCGGTTTCGAGGATCTCGTCCAGCTCCTTCCCCGGGTCCAACCCGTAGCGTCGCATGTACAGCGGCACCTCCAGCGCCTCGCTCATCACGGCCCCCTCCGTCACGGATCGTAGCGAGGAGGCTACTATAGATACCTACTGATCCTTCGATATCAGGTTCTGAAGCATTCGCACCATCTGTATCTTTTGTGGCTTGTGACGGGTCCCACGTCGTCGCCGGCCCGCACGTGACAACAACGGTGGCCGAGGCGCACGGGCCGTCCTTTCAGCGGGGTTTTAGGGAACCTCCCTGTACTGGGTTGGCCCACGGCAGCGGTCGATCCGCGAAGAGGCGGCCGGAGACCGGGACCGATCAGGCCGGCGCTACGTGCTCGACCGCGTCGTCTGTTGTCCTCTCGACAACCATGCGAGGTTAATCCGTGCGTATTCTGTTCACCTCGATGGCGGTTCGCTCCCACCTGTACCAACTCGCCCCCCTGATCTGGGCCTGCCGCACGGCCGGTCACGAGGTACGGGTGGCCGGGCAGCCCGAGCTCACCGAAGCGACGGTCGGCCTGGGGCTGCCCGCCGTCGAGGTCGGCCACGGCTACGACATGCTGAAGCACCTGAGCAACAGACAGCAGGCCCAGCGTTACAAGGAGAGCCTCGACTCCGCCGTGCCGGTCGACGAGCGTCGCCGGATACAGCAGGAGTCGCTGCGGCCACTCGTCGAGACGGTCACCGTGATGGCACCGGACCTCCTGCGCTTCGCGCGGCGCTGGGAGCCGGACCTCGTGATCACCGATCCGCTGATGCTGGCCGCCCCGCTGCTGTCGCAGACCCTGGGCGTTCCGCTGGTGCGTCACCTCACGGGGCCCGACCTGCTGCGCCGCCTGTGCCCCGTGCAGGGGCAGCCGACCACCGGAGCCGAACGGGAGCAGTGGCCTCCCGGGCTGGTCGAGCTGTACGACCGGTACGGCGTCGAGGTCCGCGACGACCATCCGGTGCGGACGGTCGATCCGTGGCCGGGCAGCCTGCAACTGCCCGACGTCGTCGGCCGGATCCCCACCCGTTTCGTCCCCCACAACGGCGCGGCCGCCGCCCCCGACTGGCTCCTGGAGCCGCCCTCCCGTCCGCGGGTGTGTGTCACCTGGGGCACGACGACCACGATGCTCGGCGCGGACGACACCGTCCTGGCCCGCGTGGTCGGCGCGCTGGCGGCTGGCGACGTGGAGGTCGTCCTCGCGGTGGTGCGTGCGGACCGGGAGCGCCTCGGCGCGCTGCCGGACAACGTACGCGTGGCCGACAACGTGCCGATCAACCTGTACCTGGAATCGTGTGGCGCCGTCGTCAACGCGGGCGGCGCCGGCTCGGTGCTCACCGCGGCGTGCCACGGCGTGCCGCAGGTGATGCTGCCGCAGGCCTCGGACACGCCCGCCGTGGCGTTCAACTTCAGTGCCTCGGGGGCCGGCACCATGCTGGATGCCACGACGGCCGACACCGCCACCATCGCGTCGGCGGTCGACGCGGCGCTCACGGACGGCAAGATCCGGGATGCCGCCGAGCGGCTGCGGGAGGAGATCGCGGCCACCCCGTCCCCGGCGGACGTGGTGCAGGTCCTGGAGCAGCTCGGGTGAGGCCCGTGCCCGGGACGGGACGGGTGCGGTGCTTTTAGCGCTCGACTAGTCCGCCGTTAGTGCGGGCGCTCAAGCTTCGTACTGGCAGACCGGGTGGTCGGCGGCGGCGGACGAGGACCCGGTTCCGATGCCCGGTAGACCTGATCAACACCCTCGACTTCCCGGCGACAGCGTCGGAGGACGGCTATGGAGGTACCCATTCATGGGCGAGGACAAGGACGCCATTCTTGAGCTGGTCCGGAAATACCACCGGGACCAGCGCGTCGACGGGTTCGTGCCGGGGACCACCCCGGTCCTCACCTCCGGGGCTGTGCTGGAGGAGAGCGATCGTGTCGCCCTGGTCGAGGCGGCGCTGGAGATGCGGATCGCGGCGGGCCCGAGCGCGCGCCGCTTCGAGCGGGAGTTCTCGCGCTACTTCGGACTCCGCAAGGCGCACCTGACGAACTCCGGGTCGTCGGCGAATCTGCTGGCGCTGAGCGCGCTGACGTCACCGCAGCTCGGAGACGCGCGGCTGCGCCCCGGCGACGAGGTCATCACCGCTGCCGCCGGGTTCCCCACGACCGTCAATCCCGTGCTGCAGAACGGCTTGAAGCCGGTGTTCGTCGACGTCGAGCTGGGGACCTACAACCCGACTCCGGAACGCATCGCCGAGGCGATCGGGCCGCGTACCCGGGCCATCATGACCGCGCACGCCCTCGGCAACCCCTTCGCCGTGGCCGAGGTCGCCGCGCTGGCCCGGGAGCACGACCTGTATCTGATCGAGGACAACTGCGACGCGGTCGGATCGCTGTACCAGGGGCGGCTGACCGGCACCTTCGGGCACTTCGCCACGGTGAGCTTCTACCCGGCGCACCACATCACGTTCGGTGAGGGCGGCTGCGTCCTGACCAACGACCTGGCGCTGGCCCGCCTGGTGGAGTCGATCCGCGACTGGGGACGCGACTGCTGGTGTGAACCCGGCGAGGACGACAGGTGCCTCAAGCGCTTCGACCAGCAACTGGGCTCCCTGCCGCGTGGCTACGACCACAAGTACATCTTCTCGCACGTCGGATACAACCTGAAGAGCACGGACCTGCACGCCTCGATCGGCCTGTCCCAGCTGCAGCGCATCGACGAGTTCGGCGAGGCGCGGCGCCGCAACTGGCGTCTGCTGCGGGACGGGCTCGACGGACTGGACGGCCTGCTGCTGCCGGAACCCACGCCGGGCTCGGACCCGAGCTGGTTCGGCTTCGTGCTGACGGTGCAGCCGGACGCGCCGTACACCCGTCAGGAGCTCGTCGCCTTCCTGGAGGGCCGGCGCATCGCCACCCGCCGGTTCTTCGGCGGCAACCTGACCCGCCATCCCGCGTACGCGGACGTCGAGTACCGGATCGCCGGCGACCTGTCGGTCAGCGACATCATCACCCAGCACACGTTCTGGATCGGGGTGTATCCCGGCATCACCGGCGAGATGATCCAGTACGTGGTCGACTCGATCCACGAGTTCGTGGCCAAGCATCGGTGAGAGCGGGCAGGAAGCGGCGGCGGCATCGTCGTCGCCGCCCTCCGGCCGGCCTCCGGCGTCCCGCCGGCAGCACGTCGGCGCGGGCCGCGCGGGCCGTAGGTCGCACCGACCCGCCGCGCACCGGGCCGAGCTGACGATCAGCCCGGCGGCGGTGCCGCCGCCGTCCCCGCGCCGGCGCTGCTCAGCTGATCCCGCATCGTCTCGAGGGCCGCCTCGATCGGGGAGAACCGGATGCCGAGCACCTGTGCGGCGCGCTCGTTCGAGATGTTGAGGTAGCGGGGATAGGGCCGGCCGGCCGTGCGCGCGTAGTCGGCGTAGTGGCCGGGGGAGACCTGCGAGCTGTCCAGGTCGAAGACGCGGGCCACCAGCACCGCGAGGTCGTAGGGCGACAGGCTGGTGCCGCCCGCGCAGTGGAAGAGCCCCTCCGGGGGCCGCAGCTCGGCGACCCGGTCGATGGCCGCGACGAACTCGTCGACGAAGACCGGACTCACCAGCGTGTCGCAGAACATCGGCGGCGTCCGCCCGGCGGTGAGCCCGCTGATCATCTTCCGGACGATGTCCCCCCTGCGGGCGTACCGTGCCCGGAAGGGGAACGAGGGCCGGAGGATGGAGAACCGGCACCCCGACCCGCGCACCTCGCCCTCGGCCCAGTACTTCGTCCGGCTGTACCAGTCCTGCGGGGCCGGCATGTCCGACTCCCGGTAGGGCTCCTCTTCGGCGCCACTGAAGACGTAGTCGGTGGACACGTGGATGAGGTACTTGTCGTTCTCCCGGCAGGCTTGCGCGAGGTTGCGCGTCCCGTCGACGTTCACCCGGTAGCAGGATCCGCCGCGCTCACCGGTCTGCGCGTGGGCGGCGGCGAGGTCGGTGAACGCGGCGAAGTGGACGACGACCTCGGCCGGCGTCTGCGCGACCGCCCTGCGCACCGCGGCGGCGTCGGTCACGTCGCAGTCCAGCGCCCGCCAGCCGTGCGGCTCGCCCAGTTCCACGGCCCGGTCGCCGACCATCCCGCGCAACCCGGTGCCGGCCCGGGGCCACGCCTTCTCCGTACCCATCGGTCCTCCCGTCACCGCACCGACCCGCGCGCGACCGCGAGGGCGCCGGACGGCCGGCGCCTCCCGCGCCGCACGTCAGGGCTCAAGGGAGAGCGCCCGGGCCGGGCAGAGGGAGACCGCGGTCTCCACCGCCTCCACCGCGTCCGGAGCCGGCCGATCCGTGTTCAGCTGCACCATGCCGTCCTCCTCGCTCTGCCGGAAGACGCGCGGCTCGGTCAGTACGCACTGACCGGCCCCGATGCAGGCGTCCCGCTCGACAACGATGCGCATGTCCCTCGCCTCCGCCTCACGGTCCACCCGACGACTCACCACTGGACGGGCAGCTCGTGGAGGCCGTACGTGTTGGAGTCGAACTTGAACGGCAGCTCCGCCAGGGGCTTCGCCAGCCGCAGGTTGGGCAGCCGGGCGAACAGCGTGGTGAAGACGATCTCCAGCTCGGCGCGGGCCAGGTTCTGCCCGAGGCACTGGTGAATGCCGTAACCGAAGGCCATGTGATGCCGCGTGCCCCGGTGGATGTCCAGCTTGTCGGGATCTTCGAAGATCGTCTCGTCGCGGTTGGCCGAACCGAGGCAGAGCAGCACGCCGTCGTTCGCCCGGATCGTCGCCCCCTCGATCTCGATGTCCTCCTTGGCCACGCGGACCAGGACGTCCGAGATGGTGAAGTATCTGAGCAGCTCCTCGACGGTGCGCCCGATGAGGCTCGGATCGGCCTTCAGCTCGGCCAGGACGTGCGGGTTCTCCAGCAGGCCCGTGGTGCCGAGCGAGATCATGTTCGCGGTCGTCTCGTTGCCGGCGACCAGCAGGAGGTAGGCCATGTGCAGCAGGCCCTGGTGGGTGAAGACCTTCGTCTCGCGGTTGTTGACGATGAGGCGGCCCAGCAGGTCGTCCGTCGGCTCGCGGTCCTTCTCGATGAGCAGGCCGTTGATGAAGATGGCCAGTTCCATCATGGCCGTCCGGCGCTCCTGCGGACTGGTCGTCCTGCCGAGCATCTTGGAGGCACGCACGTGGAAGAACTCGCGGTCGGGCGGGTTCACCCCGAGCAGTTCCGACAGCACCTGGGACGGCACGCTCACCGCCACCGTGCTGACCAGGTCGCTGCCGGGGCCGGCCGCGATCAGCTCGTCCACGCAACCGTCCACGATCTCCTGGATGCGGGGGCGCATCTCCTGGATGCGGCGGACCGTGAACTCGGCTATGACGGAGCGGCGCGGCGCGGAGTGCTCCGGCGGATCGAGCCCGACCAGCGTGTTGACGGGCTCGTGCGGGGTGTCGATGTCCTCCGGGCGCAGCGGCGCCAGCATCGGCAGGTTCGGGTGGGTGTGGTCGGAGCTGATCCGCGGATCGGTGACCAGGGCGCGTACGTGCGCGTAGCTGGTGACCAGCCACGCCTTCTGCCCGCTGGGCAGGGCGACCTGGGTGACCGGGCGCTCCCGGCGCAGCCGCGCGTAGGTCGGCGCGGGATCGAGGGCGTAGCCGCGTGGCATCGGGAAGTCGGGCACGTCGGGAAGGTCGCCGACGTGCGCTGCCGTCGTGGCCTCGGTCATGATCAACTCCTGTTTCGGGACGCTGCGGATCTCCGGCGGGCGCACGATAATTGCATCGAATCACCTCTGCTTGCGGCGATGGTAATCCTATAGATGGCAGCTAAAATGCTGCTAATTTTTGCGTCGGGCTGAACGGTCGGGACAAAAGACCGGATTGTTTGCTAGCTTTGCCGTTGCTGTTGTTCCTTCGTAAGGTTCGGCGAGACCGTGCGCGGTCCGACGTGGGAGGCGCGATGAGTGCCGATGAGCCTGTCCGGATGCCGCCGTTCACCGACGGCGGCGCCGAAATCCTCGAGTGGATGAAGGGAATGCGTGACGACCGGCCGGTCTGGCGCGACGAGCACAACCGTTACTTCGTCTTCCGGTACGCCGACGTCCAAGCGGTGTTCTCCGACCCGGCCCGTTTCTCCTCGAACATCGGCCGGCTCATGCCGGTCTTCGGCGCGGAGAAGCTCAGCGCCAATCTGCCCTGGCAGGATCCGCCCGACCACCGCCGGCTGCGCCAACTGGTCAGTCAGGCATTCACGCCGAAGACGGTCGCCGGGATGCGGCCGCGCATCGGCGAGGTGGTGGGCCAGCTGCTCGCCGACGCGCCCGGCGACGAGTTCGACTTCGTGGAGCAGCTCGCCTACCCGCTGCCGGTCATCGTCATCGCCGAACTGCTCGGCATCTCCCCGGGCGACCGGGCGTTCTTCCGCCGGTGTGCCGATCGCCTGCTCGGCATCGGCGCGGAGAAGGGGGAGTCGGAGCAGAAGGTGGTCGAGGCCATCGCGGAAGCCACCAAGGAGCTCGACGAGTACCTGCTCGCCGAGGTCCGGCAGCGGCGCGCGAAGGGATCCACCGACGACGTCCTCGGCGCCCTGGCCGCCGCCGAGCTCAACGGCGAGCGACTGACCGATCTGCAGGTGGCCACGTTCGCCGCGCTGCTGCTGAACACCGGGCACATCACCACCACGCTGCTGCTGGGCAACACCCTGCTGTGCCTGGACGACAACCCGGACGCCGAGGCCCGGATCAGGGCGGACCGCTCGCTGGTCCCCGCCGCGCTGGAAGAGGTCGTACGCCGTCGGCCGCCGTTTCCCCGGGCCTGCCGGATCGCCACCACCGACGTGGAGATCGCCGGCGAGGTCATCCCGGCCGACGCGTTCGTCATGCCGTCGATCCTCTCGGCCAACCATGACGAGCGGCAATTCGAGAAGCCCGAGCAGTTCGACATCCAGCGCGATCCCAACCGGCATTTCGGGTTCGGTCACGGCATTCATTTCTGCCTCGGCGCCCCGCTGGCCAGACTGGAGACCGAGATCGCGCTGAACCGGCTGATGACCGAATTCACCGATCTGCGGATCAGTGCGGATCCCGTCTTCCACCCGTCGGAGTTCTACGGGGTCAAGGAGATGACGGTGTCCGTCCGGAGGGCCTGAGCAAAGAGAGCGGACGGGTCCGGTGCGTGCGGTGAGAACCGCATTCGCCGGACCCGCCGGTGGCCCCTTTCGCCGAGGTGGTCAGGCCAGCTTCTCCAGCGTGTGCACCAGTTCCACGGGCGATGGCGCTTCGGCGATCTCGTCCTGGATCCGCCGTGCCGCGGCGCGGATCCGCTCGTCGCCGAGCACGGCGTCGACCGCCCGGCCGACGGCCGCCGGGTCGGCGCCGCCCGCGTCCAGGGTGATCCCCGCGCCGCTCTCGCAGAAGGTGGCCGCGTTCGGTGGGCGCTCGACCAGCGGTACGAGCACCTGGGGAACACCGAGAGCGGCGGCGGTGAGGATGGTGTGGGTACCACCCTCGCTGACCACGGCGTCGCAGGTGGGCAGCACCACGTCGGCCGGCACGTCCCCGGCGACGCGGACCGTCTCGGGAAGCGCGCCGAGCCTGTCCCGGTCGATCCCGCTGCCCGTGACGACGACCTCCACGTCCCGGCGGGCCAGCGCGTCGAGGATCCCGGGCAACGCGGGGGACTGCGCCGCGCGGGCCGCGTCACCCGGCTCGCCCCAGCTCAGGCAGACCCGGGGGCGTCCGGCCCGGCCCCAGGCCCACTCCGGCGAGGGGGCCGCCCCGTGGTACGGGATGTGCCGCACCGGGATGCGGGCGTGCGCGTCCGGCACCTGAATGCTGCCCGGCCACGGATCGATGCTGCCGAGCGAGTGGTCGTTGTGGGTGGCCACCCCGAACTCCTCGAACAGTTCACGCAGCCCTTCGGGCCAGTTCGGGCTGTACTCGTCGCCGGTGGTCGGCCCGTGCATCGGGTAGATGGTGCGGTGCATGACGTCCGGGCCCGTGAGGTGGCGCAGCAGGGGGATGCCCAGGGCCGCCGAGACGAGGGGAGCCGCGAAGGCCAGCGAGTCGGCGACGACGATCTGGGGCTGCCAGCGATCGGCGAACCGCACCAGGCCCGGGGCCATCTCGCCGGCCAGGTCCACCATGGGCGCGAACCGTCGGTCCAGCAGCCGGTGCCGCTCGTCGCCGGACGTCCGGGCGAGACCGGCCTGGGTGACGGCGGGGCCGTGCCTCCGCCTGCCCGTGCCGTCCCCGCCGACCTCGACCGGGCTCAGGCCGGTCCGCAGCGTCGTCTCGGTCAGGTGCGGGTGGCCGGCGACGCGCACCTCGTGCCCCGCCGCGCGGCAGGCCCACGCCAGCGGCGTCATGAAGAACAGGTGCGGCGGGCTGGGAAAAGGGATGAACAGGACGCGCACAAGGCTCTCCCCTCGGGATGGTGTACCTCATCGAAGGTGGCCGCGCTAAACGGGGACTGAACCTCGGGCCGCTCCGGCACACGCGGTCGGGCGACCCCGGCCCCGTCCACGGATCGCCGGCGGTCGCCGCCGCGGTCCTGACCCGACCCGTCATCGGGCTGGACCGACGCGCGGGGACGTGGTGGTCGGTGATGCTGGCCGATCGGGATAATCGGCTGGTGCCGAATCTGGACTTCTACGCGGCCGACGATGACTGGGCCGCGGTCGTCGAGTCCGTCTTCGAGCTGGGCCTGTTCCGGGTCTTCGAGTCCGACTCGGAGCCGGGCCGCGAGCTGCGTGAGTTCCGGGTTGCCGCCGACATTGCGACGGCGCCGCAGGGACGACACCTGGAGTTGTTCGTCGTCGGCTCCGGGCCGGAGCCGACGGTCAGTCGGATCGACCTGTCCGCAGATTCGCCGGGAGATCCGACGTTTCGACACTGCTGCGAAGGCTGGGGGCTCGTCCAGCTCTACTACGGCGGACCATTCGGGACGCGGGAGCTGCGCTGGAGCCACACCAACCACAATTCGGCCAAGCGCGCCGCGACGTGGGCGGCGGCCGTGCCGCGCCTGGGCGATCCCGCCGCGTGGGACTGGGCGGCGGTCACCAGCGCCTCCGGCAGACTGAACCGGGTGATCCGCCGGATGGCCGTGAGCCGGATCGGCTCGCACCCCGTGCTGCCGCACGCCGGGCGGTTGATCGCAGACGGCGGCCTGCGACACGAGTACGGCACGGGCGTCCACGCGACCCCGTCCCACGGATAGCCGGGCCCACAACGGCCATCGCGCGACGACGGTGGTCGCCGCGCGATGGCCGCGAGGGGGCGGGTGCGGGATCAGGCCGCGATGGTCTGTAGCTCGGCGAGCCCGCCGCAGGTGGTGCCGCCGAGGTTCTTGAACGAGATCAGGATCTGGCGCTGGGACGATCCGTCGCTGTTGATGCTCTGGCGGTAGATCATGCGGGTGACCTCGAACTGGCAGGTGATGGGCGCGCTGCCCTGCGGTGACGCGCCGACCAGGTAGACCGAGGTGACGGGGTTCGCGTTGAACCAGACCGTGGACCAGGTGGTGCCGGAGGCGATGGTGGCGATGGTGAAGTTGTAGGAGACGGCGGTGGAGCCGAGCCGGATGTCGGTCTGGCAGGCGATGGTCCCCACGTTCTTGACTTCCACGTACAACTGGCGGACCGCGCCCGCTGCGGCCGGCTGCACGAACCAGGTGCGGGTCACCTGGAACTGGCAGGCCGCCGAGCTGGTGGCGCCACTCGGGTTGAGCCCCACCACCCAGTTGGTGTGCCAGGGGATGTTCCACAGGTGCGTCTGGGTGCCACCCGGGCTGACCCCGCCGGTGGAGGTCGCGACCGAGCTGCTCACCGCCGCGAGCTGGACCGTCGCGCCGCAGGCGATCGAGCCGACGTTCTTCAGGGTGAACTGGAACTGCCGCTGGCCGCCCCAGAGCTGGACGTACTGGCTGCTGATCGTCTCGAACTGGCACATGGACGAGGTGGTGGCGCCGACCGGGTTGTAACCGACCACGTAGGCGGCGTCGGCCGGGGCGTTGGTCCAGGTCCAGCCCTGCGTGCCGCCCGCCGCGACCGTCCCGGTGAACCACGTCGCGGCGGTGCCGAACCCGCCCTTCGCGGCGGCGCCGAGCTCGCCCGAGGCCGTCGCGGCGGCCCGTGCGTCCCGCATCGACGGCTGCGACGACGAGTCGGCCTGTGCGACGCCGGCTGCGGCGATGACCAGGCCGAGTGCCGCCGCGGCGACCACGACGGCGCGGATTCTTCCTCCCATTGAAACTCCTTTACCGATTGATCCGGGTCATCCGCCCGGCCTTTCCATCGAGATTGCGCGGGCCGCCTTGCCATCGGCTAGCCGTCCGATAGCCACCCCGGCTTCGACGAATAAGATGTGATCGATCTGTTGAGGGGGGCTGCATGAGATGGCGCCTGCTCGGTCCGGTCGAGGCCGTGGTGCGGGGCGAGCGGCTGCCGTTGGGTCGGCCCCAACAGCGCGCCGTGCTGGCCTATCTGCTGCTGAATGCGAATGTGCTGGTGTCGGCGGAACAGGTGGCCGAGGCGCTGTGGGGCGGGGCGTTGCCCGCGCGGGCGCGCGCGCAGGTCCAGGTGTGCGTCTCCCGCCTGCGGCAACTGACCCGCGCGGCCGACCTGCCGGAAATGATCTTCTCGGAATCCGGCGGGTACCGTCTCGATCTCGACGGTGACGACCTAGACACGCGGGTCTTCTCCGGCCTCGTCGCGGATGCGCGCCGGCACGCCGATGCCGGCGAGCACGAGCCGGCCGCCGGCCTGTTGCGCCAGGCGCTGGCGTTGTGGCGCGGCCCGGCGCTCGCGGGCGCGTCCGCGGTCTTCGTGCCGGGGGCCGCCGCCAGCCTGCACGACAGGCGGCTCGCCGCGTCCGAGGACCTGTTCGACGCCGAGTTCGCACTCGGCCGGCACGCCGAGGCGGTGGCGCCGCTGCGCAGAATGGTGGCCGCCGACCCGTGGCACGAGGGCCTCGTCGTACGGCTGATGACGGCCCTGGCGGGGGCGGGGCACCAGGCCGAGGCGCTGCGGGTGTTCGAGCGGGCCCGCCGCCGGCTCGCCGACGAGCTGGGCGTCGAGCCGGGCGGGCGGCTCGCGGAGACCCACCTGCGGCTGCTGCGGCAGCAGGTCCCGCCGACCGGGCCCGCGCCCGCCCCGACCGGACCTGCGCCCGCCGCCCGGGACGCCGGACCGGGCCTGCGCCCGGCGCAACTGCCCGCCGGCCTGTCGACCTTCACCGGCCGCGTCGACGCGCTCGCCGAACTGGACGCGATGCTGGACCGGGCCCGGCGGAGCGCCGCCCTGGCGGTCGTCGCGATCATCGGCACCGCCGGGGTCGGCAAGACGGCGCTGGCAGTCCGGTGGGCGCACCGCGTGCGGCCCCTGTTCGACGGCGGGCAGCTCTTTCTCGACCTGCGCGGCTACTCGCCCGGGGAGCCGCTCACGCCGCTGGACGCGGTGTCGCGCTGCCTCCGCGCGCTCGGCGTGCCGCCCGCGCAGGTCCCCGACGACATCGACGAGGCCGCGAACCTCTACCGGAGCGTGGTCGCGGACCGGCGGATGCTGTTCGTGCTCGACAACGCCCGGGACACCGCGCACGTCCGGCCGCTGCTACCCGGCGGCGCCGGCTGCCTGGTGATCGTGACCAGCCGGGGCCGCCTCGGCGGGCTGGCCACCCGGCACGACGCGCAGCGGTTGTCGCTGGACGTGCTCGCGCCCCCGGAGGCCACGGAGCTGCTGGCCCGCGTCATCGGCGCGGACCGGATCACCGGGCAGGAGGCCGCGCTCGCGGAGCTGGCCCGGGACTGCGCCCGCCTTCCGCTGGCGCTGCGCATCGCCGCGGCGGACCTGCAGACCCGTCCGCACGAGACGATCAGCGACTACCTGACCCGGCTCCGCGCCGGCGACCCGCTGACCATGCTGGCCGTACGCGAGGACGAGCAGATCGCGGTGCGGTCGGCGTTCGCCGCCTCCTACCGGACCCTGCCGCCGCGACTGCAGCGGCTCTTCCGGCTGTTCGGCCTCGTGCCCGGCGCCGACGTGACAGCCGAGTCGGCCGCCGCGAGGATGGGCTGTCCGACCGCGGAGGCGGCCGGGATGCTCGCCAGCCTCGCCGACGCGCACCTGGTGCACGAGCGGACGCCGGGTCGCTTCGGCACCCACGACCTGCTCGGCCGTTACGTCGTCGAGCTCGCGGCACTCGACGACGACCGGCGGACGTTGGCCGACCTGCTCTCCTGGTACCTGTTCAGCGTGCACTCCGCGGCCGACCGGTTGTGCCCGCAGGTGCTCCGCGTGCCCCTGCAACTGCCCGTCCCCGCCCGTCCCCTGCGGTTCACCAGCCACGTCGACGCTCTCGCCTGGCTCGACTCGGAACGCCACAACCTCGTCGCCGCGACCCGGCACGCGACCCGCCGGGGACTGCACGCGTACGCCTGGGCGCTGGCGGACGCGCTGCGGGGATACCTGTGGCTGGGCATGCACACCGCGGAATGGTCCGAGGTCGCCCGGCTCGGCCTCACCGCGGCCCAGGCTGCGCGCCACGAGCAGGCCGAGGCGGCGGCCCGACTGAGCCTGGCGGCCCTGAACTGGCGTCTCGAACGGTTCCCGGAGGCGACCGACGACTACCGGCTGGCGCTGCGCTCGGCGAACCGGTCGGGATGGCACGACGGGCAGGCGGCGGCGCTGGGCAACCTGGGCCCGGTCTTCCGGATGACCGGCCAGCCGCGCGAAGCCCTGCGGGTCATGGAACAGGCGCTGGAGCTGAACCGCCGCACCCGCCGCACGGCTGGCGTCGCCGTCAACCACAACAACCTCGGACTGGTCTGCGCCGACCTCGGGCGGCTCAGCGAAGCCGCGAACCACCACCACGCGGCGCTCACCCTGGCAGACCAGAACAGGTCGGTGTGCAGCCGCGCGCTCATCCTGAACAACCTGGGTGCGGTCTACCACCTTCTCGGTCGCCTCGACGAGGCGGCGCGGACGTTGACCACCGCGTTGGAGTTGCACGAGCAGACGGGCAGCCGGGGCCGGGCCACCGCACTGTGCGCGCTGGCGCGGGTGCACCACGACCGCGGCGACGACGCGCATGCCTCGGCGCTCGCCCGTCAGGCGCTCGACATGGCGCGCGAGCCGGCCGAACCCCGGCTCGAAGCGGTCGCACTCCACGTCCTGGGCCTCGTCGACGGGAAGGTCGGCCTCCTGGTGGACGCGCTGACGCACGCGCGCGCGTCCGCGGACCGCTACATCGAGGCCGACATCATCGTCAGCCTCGCCGAGCTCGACGAGTCCGCGGCGCTGTCCTGGTGCCGTGCGGCGCTCTCCGTCGCGCGGCAGTGCGGCTACCGGCTCCTCGAAGGCCGGGCGCTCGCCGCCCGCGCCGCAGCCGCGTACCGGGCCGGCGACCGGGCCACCGCCTGGCACAGCGCGCGGCTCGCCGCGCAGTCCCACGCCGCGACCGGACACCAGCCGGGCGCCGATCGGATCGAGAAGCTGCTCGCCGTTCTCTCCCCGGTCCCCTCGCCCGGCTAGCCGTACCAGGAGGGCCCGGACCCACCCTGCGGGTCGCGCCGGCGCGACCGACGGGGACCGGCCGTACGCAAGGATGGGTCCATGACCGAGGAGTTGACCGTCAGCGTGCTGGGCACAGGCATCATGGGCGCCGCCATGGCCCGCAATCTCGTCGGGGCGGGACATGCCGTGCGCGTGTGGAACCGGTCCCCGCAGAAGGCGGCGGGGACCGGCGCGACCGTGGCGGAGTCGCCGGCCGACGCCGTCCGCGACGCCGACGTGATCATCACGATGCTGTACGACGGCGGCACGGTGCGCGACGTGATCGGGCAGGCCGCGCCGGGGCTGAAGGCGGGCGCGCTCTGGCTGCAGACGACCACCGCGAGCCTGGGCGACGTGGCCGCGCTCGCCGCGACAGCCGCCGAGCACTCGGTGGCCTTCTACGACGCGCCGGTGCTCGGCACCCGGCAGCCGGCCGAGGCCGGCCAGTTGACCGTGCTCGCCGCCGGGCCGCACGCCGGCCGGGAGCGGCTCGCCCCGGTGCTCGACGCGATCGCGGCCCGGGTGGTGTGGCTGGGCGACGACGGCGCGCGGGGCGACGGCACCCGGTTGAAGCTGGTGGCGAACAGTTGGGTGCTCACGGTGACGCACGGCGCGGCGGAGATGCTCGCGTTGGCCGGGGCGCTCGGCGTCGACCCGGACCGCTTCTTCGAGGTGATCGGGGGCGGCCCGCTCGACATGGGCTACCTGCACGCCAAGGCCGACCTCGTGCGGCAGGGCCGGCTGTCGCCGGCGAGCTTCGCGGTGGAGACCGCCGAGAAGGACGCCCGGCTGATCGTCGCGGCGGGCGAGGACCACGGCGTACGCCTCGACGTCGTGGCCGCCGGCGCGGAACGGTTCCGGCGCGCGGCCGCGCAGGGACACGGCGGGAAGGACATGGGGGCGTCCTACTACGCCAGCTTTACCCCCTGACCCGGAACCGCCCCGCGCGGCGGCGCGGGCGGGGCGTGGGCCCGGTGGGTGCGGGTGACGGTCGTGGGTGTCAGACTGCGGGCCGGGATCACGTGGCAGGGCGCCGGCGGGCCGGTCCGGCCGGCCGGCCGCGAGTCGAGAGGGAGCGTGTCGTGGACGAGCAGCCCGAGCCGCCAGCCATGGTCGCGGCGATCGATCCGGCGGTGCCGCCGAGCGGCCCGGGTTGCGTCGAGTGCGCGTCCTCCGGCGGGTGGTGGTTCCACCTGCGCCGCTGCGCGGCCTGCGGTCACGTCGGCTGCTGTGACTCCTCGCCGAGTCAGCACGCGACCGCGCATGCGGCCGCGACGGGGCACCCGGTCGTGCGGAGCTTCGAGCCGGGTGAGTCGTGGTTCTGGGACTACTCCGAGGACCAGTTCCATGCCGAGGGGCCGGAGTTGGCCGGGCCGCAGTCGCGTCCGCTCGACCAGCCCGCCCCCGGCCCCGCCGGCCGGGTGCCGCAGGACTGGCAGCGCCACCTGCACTGACCCCGCCGCCGACGATCACGTCGATGCGGCGGCGGCACGGATGAGGTCGACGAGGGCGGCTGCCTCCGGGATGGCCACGGTGTGTGAGCCGCCGGGCAACTCCACCGTCTGCCGGGAGCCCGCCCGCTCGGCCATGAACCGGTGGGCCGCGACCGGGATGTTGAGGTCCTCGCTGCCGAACAGGAACCAGGACGGCAGCGACTGCCAGGCGGGCTCGCCGGAGGGCTCGTTGAGGGCGGCCTCGGTGATCGGCCGCTGGGTCACCGCCATCACGGCGGCCCGCTGCGCCGGCGAGTCGGCGGCGAACTGGTGGTGATAGCGGTCCTGCCGGATGTAGAGGTCCGTGCCGCCGTCGGGAAGCGGGACGGCGGCCAGCGTCTCGCCCAGGGAACTGCCGGGGAACCGCCCCGCCAGGTCGGCGGCGCTCTCACCGGACGCGGGGGCGAACGCCCCGACGTAGACCAGGGCGGTGACGTCCGCGGCCCCCGCCGGCACGTTGGAGATCACCATCCCGCCGTACGAGTGCCCGACGAGGACGACGGGCCCGTCGATGCCGGTGAGCACGGCGCGCAGGTGGTCGGCGTCGTGCCGGACGCCGCGCAGCGGATTGGCCACGGCCACCGCCGGGTAGCCGCCGTCGAGCAGTTCGGCGATCACGCCGTCCCAGCTCGCCGATTCGGCGAAGGCGCCGTGGACGAGGACGACCGTCGGCCTGCCGGGCTGTGCGGTGGTGATGGACATCGCCGGGTACCTCCGAATAGTGGCTCGAACGTCAACCCCATCCTCGGGCCACCGGCGCACCGCGTCGTACGTCCACCGGCCGGCTCACCCGGCAGAGACCGTCGGGCGGCGGCGGGGGCCGGGTGCGGTGTGCCGTCACAGGTAGTCGGCCGGCCAGTGGAACGCCCCGGGCGCCGCCGTGATCGCGGCGAGGTGATCGGGTGTCGCGTGGATCGGCCGGACCATCCCGGTGGTGTCGGCCTCGACCACCGGGGCGGCCAGCAGGCACGGCAGCGCGGCGTCGATCGCCGGGTCGGCGGGCAGCCGGGCCACGCAGTGCCGTACGTCGCGCGCGGCGGCGGCGCGGGCGACGGCGCGGAACAGGGCGGGCAGGGCGTCCGGCCGGTCGGGCAGGGCGGCGGTCTCGACCACCCGGACGCGCCCGGGAGCCCAGTGCGCGGCCAGGTAGCCCGCCACCCGGCCCCGGTGGCGGGCCACCAGCAGTTCGGTGGGCGGGGAATACCAGACCGGCACCCGGAGCCGCCAGTCGTCGGCGGCGCGCACGGTGCTCAGCGGCCGGTCGGCGTTGAACGCCGCGTGCACCGGGGCCAGCTCCGCCCAGTCCACCCCGGGTTCCGCCCGCACCGTCCAGCCCGCCGGTGGGGCCGTGGCCGTGGCTGCCGCCGGCCGCCCGGTCGGGTAGCGCAGGGTGAACGGCCGGTAGCCGCTGGACGCGTACACGCCGGGTGTGCCGGTGAACAGCAGCGACCAGGCGCAGCCGTCCGCGGCCATCGCCGTGACGGCCAGGTCGAGCAGGCGGCGGACGTGCCCGCGCCCCCGCGCCCGGACCCGGGTGGCCACGTTGGCGACGCCGCCGACCAGGTCGACGCCGCCGGTGGCGTCCCGGATCCGGCGGGGCAGGTAGTAGACGGCGGCGACGACCGTCCCGGCCTGCACCGCCACGAAGGTACGCGGAAGGCGGCCGGGGTCGCCGGACCACAGCCGGACGACGTGCGCGTCGTCGAACGCCTCCGCCCAGGTGGCGTGCAGCGACGGCACGTCCGCCGCGGTGGCCGGACGGTACGCGACCGGGGCGGTCACGCCGGCGCGAGCGCGGTGCGCTGCCGGCCCAGCCCGTCGATCTCCATCTCCATCACGTCACCGGCCGCCAGGTAGGGGAACCGGCCGGAGAGCGCCACCCCCTGCGGGGTGCCGGTGTTGACCAGGTCGCCGGGTTCGAGCACGGTGAACTGGGACAGGTGCCAGATCAGGTACGCCACGTCGAAGATCATGTCGGCGGTGCGGGAGTCCTGCCGTGGTGCGCCGTTGACCCACGAGCGCAGCCGCAGCGCCTGCGGGTCGGCCACCTCGTCCGGGGTGACCAGCCAGGGGCCGAGCGGGTTGAAGGTCTCGCACGACTTGCCCTTGGCCCACTGGCCCCCGGGGTCGGCGAACTGGTAGTCCCGCTCCGAGACGTCGTTGGCGACGGCGTACCCGGCCACGTGGGCCAGCGCGTCGGCGGGGGAGTCGAGGTAGCGGGCCGGCCTGCCGATCACCACGGCCAGTTCGACCTCCCAGTCGGTCCTGGTCGAGCCGCGCGGGATCAGCACCCGGTCGTACGGGCCGACGACGGTGTTCGGCGACTTGTGGAACAGGATCGGCCGCTCGGGTGGGGCGACGCCGGACTCGGCGGCGTGCGCGGCGTAGTTCTGCCCGATGCAGAGCACCGCCCCGGGCCGGGCGATCGGCGCGCCGACCCGCTCCCCGGTCACGTCGAGACGCGGCAGGGGGCCGGCCGCCCGCACGCGCGCCACGGGGTCCCCGGCGAGGAACGCCGCGTCGATGTCGGCGGTGACCCCGCTCAGGTCGAAGTGGTCGGTGCCGTCGAACAGCACCGGCCGTTCGGCGCCGACCGGGCCGATCCGCATGAACTTCATGGTGTCCTCTCCAGATGGTGCGGTGGGCCCCTCGACGGGCCCCGGTGGGGGTGGCCGCGCCGGTCAGCCCGTCCGGGCGAGCAGCTCGGGCGTGACCGCGTGGGCGAGGGGCCGCCCGCTGGCGTACCGGACGATCTCGTCGACGACGATCTCGCCCTGCCGCCGGCGGCCCTGCATGGTGCCGGCGGCCTGGTGCGGGGTGAGCAGCACGTTGGGCAGCGCCCGGAGGGGATGGCCGGTGGGCAGTGGCTCCTCGTCGAAGACGTCCAGCGCGGCGTCGATCCGGCCGCGGGTCAGCTCCGCGACGAGCGCCGCCTCGTCGACCAGCCAGGACCGGGCGGTGTTGACCAGCCCGGCGCCGTCGGGCAGCAGCGCCAGTTCGCGGGCGCCGAGCAGGTGCCGGGTCTCCGGCAGGGTCGGCGCGTGCAGCGCGACGATGCGGCTGCCGGCGAGCAACTCGTCCAGGCCGACCAGCCGGGCGCCGAGCCGGGCGGCGTCCGCCGGGGTCAGGGTCGGGTCGCAGACGCTGACCTCCGCGCCGAGGGCACGGACCAGTTCCAGGTACGCCCGCCCGGTGCGGGACGCGCCGACGACGCCGATCGGGCAGCCGAGGATCTCGTGCCGGGGCGGCGCCTGCTCCGCCCGGTGCCACTCGGTGCCCGCGTGCAGGGCGTGGTCGAAGCGGGGCGTCTGGTGCAGCAGGGCCAGGGTGAACGTGAGGGCGACCTCGGCCACCGACCGGGCCATGCCCTGCCCGGCCTGGGTGACCGTGACGCCACGGGCGAACAGCTCGGCGGTCACGAACGGCTTGACCGACGCGCCGGTGTGCGCGACCAGCCGCAGCGCCGGGGCCCGGTCGAGCAGGGCCGCGTCGAGCCGTGGCACACCCCAGGAGGTGACCAGCACCTCGGCCCGGGCCAGCACCGACGCCAGGTCGACGCCGGTGAGCGCCGCGTGGTCGTCGACGAGGGTGGCGTCGGTGGTCGCGGCCAGCCGGTCGCCGACCCGGTCGGGGAAGAACTGGGCCCGCAGCGCGGCGGACACGCTGACCACGGTGACCGGGCGGCGCGCGCCGGTGGGCGGGGTCACCGGTGGGCCGCCCGCCGGCCCGGCTCCCGTCGGCGGCTCACCGGAGCCAGCCATCGCGGTGCTCCGCGACGAAGTCGTCGTCGGTCAGCCACGGGTAGGCGGCGCTCACCCGGGTCAGCTCCTCCGCCTGGCCGGGCGACAGCCCCTCGGCCGGGTCGAGGCACCACACCCCGTCGAGCAGCCCCTGCCGGCGCAGCACCTCGTGCACCCCGGCGATGCAGCCGTGGAAGCCGTTCGCGGCGTCGAACACCGCCGCGTTCGCGTCGGTGACCGCCGCGCTCCGGGCGGTCAGCTCCGCCAGCGCCGCCGCGTCGCCGTCCCGGGCCGCCCGGGTCCGCGCGAACAGCCCGACGGCGGCGCGGGTCCACACCGCCCACTGGCCGAGCAGCCCGCCGACGAACCGGCGGCCGGCGAACTCGCCGAGCAGGTCGCCGACGATGTGGTCGTCGTTGCCGGTGTACAGGGCCACCTCCGCGCCCCGGTCGGCGGCGGCGATCCCGCGCACCGCCTCCAGGGTCCGGTACCGGTCGAACGGGGCCAGCTTCACCGCGACCACCGACGGCAGGTCGGCGAACGCCCGCCAGAACGCCGGGGACAGGCGCGGCCCGCCGATGGCCGGTTGGAGGTAGAAGCCGACGACCGGCAGCACCTCGCCGACCGCCCGGGCCCGCCGGAGCAGGTACGCCTCGTCGGCGCCCGGCACGACGGGGGACAGCAGCACGGCGTGGTAGCCGAGACCGGCGGCGAGTTCGGCCTCGGCGACGGCCTGGGCGGTGTCACCGCACGCCCCGGCGACCTTCACCACGGGCCGCCCGGCCTCGGCGTCGACGGTCTCGGCGGCCAGGGCGAGCACCGGCCGCAGCAGGCCGGCCTGCCGGATCGTGAACTGGGTGGTGTGCACGCCGACGGCGAGGCCACCGGCCCCGGCGGCCAGGTAGTAGCGGGTCAGCGCGCGCTGCCGCCGCTCGTCGAGGCGGCGGCCGGCGGTCAGCGCGAGCGGGTGCGCGGGGATGACGGTCCCCGCGCGCAGCAGGTCCAGGGACACGGTCAGAACCTCCCGTCGCGGACGGCGAACTTGGTGGGCTTGCCCGAGGTGGGCAGGCCGGCGGCCAGCCAGTCGGCCTGCCAGTCGATCAGGGTGCCCAGCGCGACGTCCGGGTAGCCGAACAGCGCGTGGCAGCGGGTGGCGTCGTTGAGCAGCGCGGTCGACGCCTCCTCGCCGGTGTAGCCGACCGGCCGGCCGAGGCGCTCGCCCATCCGGGCGGCGATCCGGCGCACCGGGGCGGTCTCCGGGCCGGTCAGGTTCAGGGTGAACACGTCGGTGCTGGCGTGCCCGAGCGAGCGCAGCGCCACCTCGTTGGCATAGCCCTGCCAGACCACGTTGACGTGGCCGGTGGTGACGTCGACCGGCTCCCCGGCGAGCACCGCGTGGCCGATGTCGGCGAGCACGCCGTAGCGCAGGTCGACCGCGTAGTTGAGCCGCAGCACCGCGACCGGGGTGCCCCGGGTGGCGGCGGCGTGCGCGAACACCTGCTCGCGGCCGAGGCAGCTCATCGCGTAGTCGCCGAGCGGCCCGGTCGGGTCGGTTTCCACGCAGCCGCCGGTGCCCACCGGCACCATCGGGTAGACGTTGCCGGTGGAGAAGGCGGCGATCCGGGCCGCCGGGTAACGCCGGGCCACCGCCGCGGGCAGCACCGCGTTGACCACCCAGGCCAGGTAGGGGGCGCTGGCGGTGCCGAACTTCGCGCCCACCATGAACACCACGTCGGCGGCGTCGGGCAGCCCGGCCAGGTCGCCGTCGCCGAGCAGGTCGAACGCGACCGGCTCCACCCCGTCGGCGGCCAGCGCGGCGGCGCTCTCCCGGTCCGACCAGCGCGACACGGCGTACACCCGGTCGCCGGTGCGGCCGGCGGCGTCGAGCCCCCGGCGGGCCAGCCGGCACAGCGACGGACCCATCTTGCCCCCGGCGCCGAGGACCACCAGGTCGCCGGTGCCGCCGGCCAGGTCGGCGACGAGCGCCGCCGAGGGCCGGGCGAGCCGCTCCTCCAACTCGGACTGACTGTTGAACACTGCACTCATCCCTTGATTCCGGACATCGTGACGCCCTCGGTGAAGTACCGCTGGCCCACGAGGTAGGCGGCGAAGATCGGCACGAACGCGACGACCGAGCCGGCGAGCATGACGTTGAGCGGCACCTGCTCCTTCTGCAGGGAGGCGATGCCGACGGTGAGGGTGCGCATGTCCCCGCTCTGCCCGATGATCAGCGGCCAGAGCAGGTCGTTCCAGTGCCACAGGAAGACGAACACGCCGAGGGTGGCCAGGATCGGCTTGCACAGCGGCAGCACGATCCGCACGAACATCCGCCACTCGGACGCGCCGTCGATCTTCGCCGCCTCGAAGAGCTCGTCGGGCAGGCCCTGGATGAACTGCCGCATCAGGAACACCGCCTGCGCGTTCGCCAGGGTGGGCAGGATCAGCCCCCAGTACGTGTCGACCCCGCCGACCTTGGCGATGAGGATGAAGGTGGGGATGAGGGTGACGTGGTACGGCACCATGACCATCGCCAGGAACGACCAGAACATGGTCTCCCGGCCGGGGAAGCGCTTCTTCGCGAACGCGTACCCGGCCATGGCGGCCAGCAGCAGCACCGCGACGACGCTGACCACCGAGTAGATGGTGGTGTTCAGCAGCCAGCGCAGGATGTCCCGCGAGTCGAGCACCGTCGCGTACGCGTCGAACTCGATCGGCCAGGGCAGCAGGCTGCCGGGGAACTCGACGGCGGCGGCGGGCTTGAGGCTCAGCACCACCATCGCGTAGAACGGGAACAACGTGACCACGCTGGCCACGGCCAGCAGCACGTAGCGCAGCACGACGCCGCCGGGGCCGGGTTGCAGCGCCCGGTACGAGCGCCGCCGGCGGCGCGGCGGGGGCACCGGGGTCGGCGCGGGGGCGGTGGTCGTGGCGGTCACTTGTCCCTCCCGAGGGTCAGCCGCTGGATCAGCGCGACGACCAGCGTCATCACGAACAGGGCCACCCCGATCGCGCTGGCGTAGCCGAGGTCGAAATACTTGAAGCCCTGGTCGTACAGGGCCATGACGAGGGTGTAGCTGGCGCGGGCGGGGCCCCCGCCGGTCATCGCGTACACCAGGTCGAAGACCTGGAACGAGGCGGTCGTCTCGATCACCAGCAGGAAGAACAGCACCGGCTTGAGCTGGGGCAGCACGATCCAGCGGAACCGCTGCCACGGGCCGGCGCCGTCGGTGAGCGCCGCCTCCTCCTGCTCGCGGGGCAGGTCCTGGAGGCGGGCCAGCACGATCAGCATGCCGTACCCGAAGTGCGACCAGACGCCGACCAGGGCGAGCGCCGGTAGCACCAGCGTGCTGGAGGCCAGCCAGGAGTCGTCGGGCAGGCCGACCCAGCCGAGGATCCGCGACCACGGGCCGTCGGAGGAGAACACCCAGGAGAAGATGGTGGCGACCAGCACCAGGCTGGTGACCACCGGCAGGAAGAACACCGACCGGAACAGGCCGACGCCACGGAAGCCGCGCCGGACCAGCAGCGCCAGCCCGACCGACGCGGCGACGGTCAGCGGCACGTACAGCACGGTGTAGCCGGCGGTGACCCGCAGCGCCTGCCAGAAGACGGGGTCGTCGGCCAGCCGCCGGGCGTTCTCCAGCCCGGTCCACTCGGCGTCGCCGCCGATCGTGTAGTCCATGAAGCCGAGCACCAGGCCGGCGATCGCCGGGCCGAAGCGGAACGCCAGGAACAGCAGGAACGCGGGGAGGACGAAGAGCAGACCCCATCGTGCCTCGCGCCGGGCGATCACCCGCCGGGCTCTGCGGGCCGGCAGCTGAGCAGGTACGGCCATCTCGCCATCCTCTTCGCAGGTTCGACACCGGCCGGTCGGGCCGGTGTGGTGGTGCCCGGCCCGCCGCCGCACCGCGGCGGGCCGGCGGGGCTCAGAGCAGCGCGTCGGCGGCCTTCGCCGCGTCGGCGAGCGCCTGCTCCGGGGTCTTCTTGCCGATCAGGGCGGCCTGGATCTCGGGGGCGAGCACGCCCATCACCTCGCGGCTCTTCTCGTGGAGCGGGCCGACCGTGGTGCTGCCCAGGGTCTTCTCCATCTCGGTGCTCACCGGGTCCTGCGGGTACAGCGACCCGGCGGAGGTCTTGGCGGAGAAGTAGCCGCCGGCGACGTCGTACGCGGAGGCGACCGCCGGCGCGGTGACGAAGGTGATCCACTCGCCCGCGGCCTTCTTGGCCTTGCTGCCCTTGAGGATCGACAGGCTGCCCACGGTGCCGTAGCCGACGCTCTTGACGTCGCTCAGCGGCGGGAAGATCTTGATGTTCTCCTTGCCCCAGAACTGCTCCACGTCGGCGGGGACGTGCTGCCAGGTGCAGGCGACCTTGTTCTTCGCCACGTTGGTCTGCTCGAACGCCGGGATGCTGGTGATCAGGTCCTTCTGCACGTAGCCGCCGTCGACGAGCTGCTTGAGGAAGGTCAGCGCCTTGACGCCCTCGGGCCCGGCGAAGGCCACGGACGTGCCGTCGGCGGTGAACACGTCACCCCCGGCCTGCCAGAGCAGCGGGTAGAAGGACTGGTTGAGCGTGGCGCTCGGGTCGGCGTAGTAGTTGGTGGCGTCGAAGCCCTTCGCCTTCAGCTTCGGCGCGAGGGCCAGCAGGTCGGCCCAGGTCTTCGGGTACTCGGTGAGCCCGGCGGCGGCGAACACCTTCGCGTTGCACATCAGCGGGTTGCTGCTGGTCAGCAGCGGCGCGCCGAGCATCTTGCCGTCGAGGGTGACGGCGGTCCGGACGTTCTCCCGGTAGTCGGCCTTCGCGTCGGCGGGCAGGTAGTCGTCTACCGGCTCGATCATCTTCTGGAACTTGCCGAGCTGGTCGGGGATCAGGTAGACGACGTCCGGGCCCTTGCCGCCGGCGATCGCCGCCGTCAGCGACTCCTCCCGCTTGGCCCACGGGAAGATCTCGACCTTGACGTCGACGTCCGGGTGGTCGGCCTTGAACGCGGCGACCTGCTTGTCCCAGAAGCCCTTGTGGGTGGCCTCGTCGGGGACCACCGGGTAGATCCACATGGTGACGCTCTGCCTGTCGCCGCCGGCCTCGGAGCCGCCGCCGCAGGCGGTGAGCAGCCCGGCCGCCAGCGCGACGGCCGCGACCGGTGCGAACCTGCGAAGTCTCATCTGTGCGTTCCTCTCGAAGTGGTTCACTGCGCGGGCACGGTCACGACCGTGCCGGTGTGCCGGGCCGTCTCGGCGGCGAAGACCGCGAGGTGGCTGGCGAGGGTCTCGTCCAGCCCGGACCGGATGTGGTGGCGGTCGCCGGTGGCCACGGCGCGGACGAAGGCGTCCATCAGCCCGGTGTCGCCGCCGCCGTGGTCGTCGGCGGCGGTGGACCCGCCGACCGTGCCGGCGTCGAGGACCTCGATCCGGTCGGTGCGGAAGTCGTGCACCCGGACCCGCTCGCCGTCGCCGGACAGGGAGCCGTGGGTGCCGAACAGCTGGGTCTGCCGGTGGGTCTGTTCGGTGAAGGCGGCCATGGTGAAGGTGGCGGTGACGCCGCCGGTCAGTTCCATCGCCACGACCTGGTGGTCGACGACGTCGTTGTCGCCGGAGTACACGCACCGCCCGTACGGGCCGGTGCGCAGCGCCTCGACCAGCGCGGCCTCGTCGGTGCCGTCGGTGACCACGCTGACCGGCCAGACCGGCCCGTGCTCCCGCAGCACCGGCAGGTACAGCTTCGGCGCGGAGTACGGGCAGCCCGGCTCGACCGGGCAGTCCAGGCACCGGGTGGCCGCGCCGGCCGGCGCCTGGTCGGGCCGGAAGTGGCGAAGCCCGCCGAAGCTGGCGACGCGCTCGATGCGCCGGCCGGTGACGTAGCCGAGCCAGTCCAGGTCGTGGCTGGACTTGGCCAGCAGCATCGGGGTGGCCAGCTCCTCCCGCCGCCAGGGGCCGCGCACGTAGGAGTGTGCGTAGTGCCACCAGCCGACCGGTTCGAGGTGCTGGACGCTGACGATCTCGCCCAGCACCCCGCTGTCCACCACCCGCTTCACCAGGTCGGTGTAGGGGGTGTACCGCAGCACGTGGCAGACGGCGAAGAGCACGCCGGTGGCGCGTACCGCGTCGACGATCTCGCGGCACTGGTCGGCCGTCGGCGCGAGCGGCTTTTCCACCAGCAGGTGCCGGCCGGCCCTGGCGAACGCGACGGCCGGCTCGACGTGCATCCGGTCCTGGGTGGCGACGACGACCGCGTCGGCCGCCAGGTCCGCCGCCAGCAGGTCCCGCCAGTCGGCGAACTCCGCCGCGCCCGGGTGGGCGGCGGTGATCAGACCCCGCTGGTGGGGACGCGGGTCGGCGACCGCGACGAGTCGCGCCCGCGTGGGGTTGGCGGCCACCCAGCGGGCGTACGTCTGGCCCCGGTTGCCCGCGCCCGCCAGCGCCACCCGCACCGGCCGGTCCTGCTGTCGCACCTGGCTCCTCGCCTTCTCTCGTCGTGGGGTGGTCAGACCGTGAGGTTCCCGGCGTCGCGGACGCGCGGGCCGGCGGCGGGCAGCTCCCGGGACACGCCCTCCTCGACGCACCCGGTGTGGTGCAGGTACGAGCCCTCGCCGAAGCCGGCGTCGGCCAGCCGCAGCTTCCCGCCGGTGAACTGGACGCCGACGGCGGAGTACCGGTTGGTGCCGGCGTCGACGGCGACGTGCGCGGTGCCGGCGTCGGCGGTGGTGCTGAGGTAGCCGCCCAGCTCCCACCGCACGACGCCGGTGGCCGCGGCGCGCGACAGCAGTGCCCCGGCGGAGTTGGTGCCGCTGAGCACCGCGCCGCCGCCGACGGTGATCCGTTGGTCGGCGGTGCCCGCGAGGCGGATGCCGGTGTCGGTGAGGGTGCCGCCGTGCACGCGCAGGTCGGCGGACTTGACGGTGGCCGGCGCGGCGTCGGGCGCGCCGACGAGGGTCACGTCGGTCAGGTGCAGCCGCCCGGTGCCGCTGAACGTGTGCCCGTCGACCCCGCGGATGGTGGTGCGGACCAGGTGCACCGGCGTGGTGACGTTGGCCTGCACCACGTCGGTGCCGGCGGTGGCGAGGGTGAAGGAGCAGCCCTCGATGACGTTGGGCCGCTGCGAGCGGGTGGACTGCTGGGAGATGATCAGCGTGTCGTCGGCGGAGCAGCCGCGCAGCTGCACCCCGTCGGCGTTGACCCACAGCATCCCGGAGCCGGCCAGCCCGGCCTTGCGGATGACCTGGACGTCCTCCAGGGTCAGGTCGGTGACCTTGACCCGGGCCACGAACCAGGAGCACACGTGCTTGCGGACGGTGATCCGCTTCGCCGCCGAGCCCCAGGCCGCCCCGGAGTTGGCGAACGTCATCAGCCCGGAGTTGCCGGTGTAGACGAGGTCGTGCTCGTACTGGCCGTGGGTGACGAAGGGGCCCTGGTCGTCGCCGTCGCCGTGGCAGTTGGTGACGTACCCGTACGCGGAGGCGGTCCAGTCGTTGAGGTGCCGGGCGTTGGAGGTGCGGCAGTCCTCGACGTGCCCGTACAGGCAGTAGATCTGCTGGGTGAGGTAGCCGGCGCCGCCCCAGGTCACGGAGGTCGGGTTCTTCAGGGTGCACCGGGCGGTGTGGAAGTAGGTGCACCAGCGCCGCATGATCACCGGCCAGAAGGTGCCGGTGGCGTCGATGTCGGCGACGTCGCAGTGCACCGCGTACTCGTAGGCGACCGGGTGGGAGCCGGTGTACTGGTCCGCGCCGTTGCCGGTGAAGACGAGGTTGCGCACGTGCACCCGGCTGACCGGTTCGACCCGGGTCCAGGTGAGGGTGCGGCCGGCGGCCAACTCCCAGCCGTTCTTGTAGTTGACCCGGATGTGGGTGCCGTCGACGATCTGGGTGACCTGGACGAGTTTCTGCAGCTCCCGCTCCCAGGTGCCGGCGAGCCGGTTGACCTCGACGGCGTACCACTGGCCGACGGCGAACGCCGCGGAGTCGGCGACCTGGAACGAGTCCCAGCCCTCGCGGACGGCCTCGGTCAGGGTGTGGGTGCGTACCTCGTCGGTGACCTTGCCCCGGAAGAACAGCACGGCGGCGAACGGGTCGTCGCGGCCGGCGTCGGCGATGCCGTCGGTGGACATGGTGTGCCCGCCGAAGTCGAGCACCAGGTCGCTGCGGGTGAACCGGTGCCGCTGGACGAAGTGCAGGTCGGAGTGGGCCTCGATGCGGTGCACGGTGGGGTCGGTGACCATCGCGTCGAGGGCCGCGTCGGCGGGGGTGCCGGCGTCGAAGATGCCGAAGTGCCGAAACTCGACGACGCCGTCGTGGAGCTGGAGCCAGCGGCCGGGCCGGTTGCCGTCGGGGGCGAGGACGGTGCCGCCGTTGGCGGGGGCGGTGCTGGCCGCGTCCCAGCGGAGCAGGCGGGCGGCGCCGTCGCCGGCGGCGTGGTAGCCGTCGATGTGCACGACCTGCCCGGCGCGCAGGGTCTGGGGCTTGATGGCGAGCAGCGCGGCGACGGTGCCCACGTGCAGCACCCCGTTGAGGCCGGGGGCCAGCGGGGTCGGCGGGGCGGGCGGGCCGTCCGGCTTGGCGGCGGCGGGGGCGGCGGTGGCGGGGGAGAGGGCGAGGGCGGTGCCGGCGAGGGCGAGCCCGCCGAGCCCGGAGGCGCGCAGCACGGCGCGGCGGGAGGCCGGCGCGAGGCGGTGGGTGGGTGTGCCGTCGGGGTTGGCGTTGTCGGCGTGCATGGGGGTGTCTCCTCCTGCGGGGGCGTTCAGAGGGCGAGGTTGTCGCGGGTGACGACGCGGGCGGACTCGGCGGGCAGCTCGCGGGCGACCCCCTCCTCGACGCACCCGGTGTGCAGCAGGGTGGAGCCGGCGCCGAAGGCGGCCTCGGCGAGCGTCAGCCGGCCGCCGGAGAAGCGGGCGCCGACGGCGCGGTACCGGTTGACCCCGGTGTCGATGCGCACGTGCGCGGTCTGCGCGTCGGCCGCGGCGCTGCGGTAGTCGCCCAGCTCGATCCGGACGGCCCCGGTGCCGGCGGCCCGGGTCAGCAGGGCCCGCCGGGCGTTGGTGCCGGTGACCGCCGCGCCGCCGTCGACGACGAGGCGCTGGTCGCGCACGGCCGACAGCTCGATGCCGGTGTCGGTCAGGGTGCCGCCGCGCACCACCACCTCGGCCGCGCCGATCAGCAGCGGCGCCGCGCCGGGCGCCCCGGTCAGCGTGCAGTCGGTGAAGCGCACCGGGCCCGAGCCGCGCAGGATCGCGCCGTCGAGGCCGCGGAAGGTGGTGCGGACGAAGTGCACCGGGTTGCTCACCGGGGTCTGCACGATCACGGTGCCGGCGGGCTGGTCGAAGTCGCAGTCGGCGATGATCGTGGGCCGGCCCGACCGGGCCGAGCGCTGGGCGATGCTGAGCGTCCGCGCCGAGCAGCCGCGCAGCTGCGCGCCGTCGGCGTTGACCTGGAGCGTGCCGGCCGGGTCGAACGTCGAGCGGGGGATGACCCGCACGTCCTCCAGGGTCAGGTCGGTGATCTTGGTGCCGGCGACGAACCAGGAGCAGACGTGCCGCCGGACGGTGATCCGCTTGGCGCTGATGCCCCACTGGCCACCGCTGTTGGCGATGTCCATCAGGCCGGAGTTGCCGGTGAAGACCAGGTCGTGCTCGTACTGCCCGTGGGTGGTGAACGGGTTGCCGCCGGCGTCGTCGCCGTCGCCGTGGCAGTTCTCCACCGTGCAGTACGCCGAGGCGGTGAGGTCGTTGAGGTGCCGGGCGTTGCTGCTGCGGCAGTCCACCACGTGCCCGTACAGGCAGTAGATCTGCTGGGTGAGGTAGCCGGCGCCGCCGTACATCACGGCCGGCGGGTTCTTCAGGGTGCAGTTCGCGGTGGTGAAGTGGGTGCACCAGCGGCGCATGATCACCGGCCACCAGGTGCCGGTGGCGTCGATGCCGGAGACGTCGCAGCGCACGGCGTACTCGTAGGCGACGGGGTGGGAGCCGCTGTACTCGCGGTCGTCGGGCCCCGACCCGGGGTACTCGCCGGTGAAGGCGACGTGGCCGAGGAAGACCATGTCGCGCACGTGGGCCCGCTGGACCGGCTCCACCCGCTGCCAGGTGATCCGGCGACCCGGCTCCAGGGTCCAGCCGTTGAGGTAGCCCACCCGGATGTGGGTGCCGTCGACGATCTGGGTGACCTGGACCATCTTCTGCAGTTCGCGCTCGTCGGCGCCGGTGAGGGCGTTGCTGGTGGCGGTCCACCACTGGCCGACGGCGAACCGTCCCGAGTCGGGCACCTGGAAGACGTCGGTCAGCTCGGGGACGGTCTCGGTGAGGGTGTGGGTGATCACCGTGTCGGTCACCCTGCCACGGAAGTACAGCACCGCGCCGAACGGGTTGTCGTGGGTGTTGCGCTCGATGCCGTCGGTGTGCACGGTGTGCCCGCCGAAGTCCAGTTCGATGTCGCTGCGGCCGAAGGTGTGCCGCTTGACGAAGCGCAGGTCGGTGTGGGCCTCGACCCGGCGGATCGCCGGGTCGCCGACCATGGCGTCCAGCGCGGCGTCGGCGGGGGTCTCCCGGCCGAAGATGCCGAACCGCCGGAAGTCGCCGACCCCGTCGTGCACGGCCAGCCACCGGCCGCGCCGGTCGCCGCGGCCCGGGTACGGGTCGTGCACGGTGCCGCCGTTGCCGGCGGCGGTGCTGGTGGGGTCCCAGCGCAGCAGGCCGCCGCCGCCGTCGCCGGGGCGGTGGTAGCCGGCGACCCGCACCAGGGCGCGGGCGGCCAGCGTGGCGGGGGCGAGCCGGGCCAGGTCGGCGACGGTGTCGACGCGCAGCATCTGGTCGTGGGGGGTGGGCGTGGACGTGCCAAGTAGACCCATGGAGAGCCTCAACCTTCGCGGTCCAGCCGTCCGGCGGGGCGCCGGGCGGCGGTGCTGGGGGCCTGCGGGCGCCACGGGGCGTACGCAGGGCGGGGGAAGGTCGGGCAAACGCGCGAGGCGCGCAGGCGGCGGAGCTGCTGACCGGAACGCCCGGCGCCGGGGCTGCGGCGCGACGGGAGTCAGCTGTTCGCCCGAGACGGCCGCGGCCGGGGGCCGCGACCTGCCACGACCGGGGCCGTGACGTTGGCGGGAACGTTAAACAGCAGGTGAACCGGCTGTCAAGGGGTCTGCTCCGCCGGGACGTGGCCGAGGCGGACGGAGATGGCCTCGGCGGCCTGGCGCACCTGCCGGCCCAGCTCCTGGTAGCGCCAGCTGGGCAGGCCGAGCTTCAGCCCGGTCACGCTGATCGCGCCGCAGCACCCGCCGCTGTGGTCGCGCAGGGCGCTGCCGATGCAGAACACCCCCTCGGCGTCCTCCTCGTCGTCGAGGGCGTACCCGGCCTTGCGGACGTCGTGCAGGTGGGCCACGAGCGAGTCCAGGTCGGTGATGGTGTGGTCGGTGCGCCGGGGCAGCCCGACCCGGCCGATCAGCTCGGCCACCTGCGCCGGGGTCATCTCGGCCAGCAACGCCTTGCCCAGCCCGGTGCAGTGCGGCAGCTCGCGGGTGCCCATCCGCAGCTCGATCTGGATGCGCTCGCCGTTGCTGACCTGGTCGATGACGACCGCGTGGGCGCCCTCGGGGACGGCCAGCCGGGAGCTGAGCCCGGTGTCGCGGGTCAGCGCGGTCAGCACCGGGCGGGCGATGTCGCGCAGCGACAGCTGCTCCTGGGCGCGGACGCCGAGGCGGGCCAGGGCCATGCCGAGCCGGTAGCGGCGGTTCATCCCCTCGCCGTCGTCGGCGGCCAGGCCGTGGTGGCACAGCGTGTGCAGGGTGGCGAACGCGGCGCTCTTGGACAGGCCGCAGGCGCGGGCGACGTCGGTGACGCTAAGCCCCTCGCCCGGCGCGGTGGCGGAGAGCGCCTCCAGCACCTCGGCCGCGCGGCTGACGCTGCGGACCAGGTAGCGGGAGCTGTCGCCGTCTTCGGTGGTGGTCATGGTCCTTCTTTCGGGCAGGGAAGCCGAAGCTGTTCGCCAAGGCCGAACAGCGTAACAAACCCGTTCGGAAATCGGGCCCCTCGCTGTTGACCTTCGCGATTTAGCCTGCCTAGTATGCCGAACATCGTTTGGTATAGCCGAACACTGTTCGAAGTTTTGCTAGGTTCCTCCCGCGGCGGACAAACCGCGGCGCCGCGACCGGGCTGGGTCGCCGCGCCGCACCGATGAGGAGAAGGTGTGAATTCACGATCGGCCCCGTCCGGCGTCACCCTCGCCGAGCGGGCGCGCCGGGTCATCCCCGGCGGCGTCAACAGCGGGCAGCGCAGCATCCCGGGCCTCACCGAGATGGTGATCGCCCGCGCCTCCGGCGCGCGCTTCTGGGACGCCGACGGACGCCAGTACACCGACTACCACGCGGCCTTCGGGCCGCCCCTGCTCGGCCACAACGACCCGGACGTCAACGCCGCCGTCGCCGAGGCCGGCACGCGGGTCGACCTGTGCGGGGTGGCCGTCACCCACGGCGAGATCCAACTCGCCGAGACCCTCGCCGAGCTGGTCCCGAGCATCGAGAAGGTGCTGCTCACCAGCACCGGCAGCGAGGCCACCTTCCACGCCCTGCGGGTCGCCCGCGCCGCCACCGGCCGACGCCTGGTGGTCAAGTTCCAGGGCTGCTACCACGGCTGGCACGACTCGGTCAGCCTCAACGTGATCTCCGCCCCCGACCGGGTCGGCGTGCCCGACCCGATCTCCACGGGCATCCTGCCGGAGGTCCTCGACGCCACCCTCGTGCTGCGCTTCAACGACGTGGCCGCCGTCCGGGCCGCCTTCGCCGCGCACGGCGACGACATCGCCGCCGTCATCGTCGAGCCGGTGCCGCACAACGTCGGCTGCCTCCTGCCCGACCAGGAGTTCCTGCAGGCGCTGCGCGACGAGTGCACCCGCGCCGGCAGCGTCCTGGTCTTCGACGAGGTGATCACCGGTTTCCGGCACGACCTGGGCGGCTGGCAGCGGATCAGCGGCGTCACCCCCGACCTGACCACCCTCGGCAAGGCCATCGCCAACGGCTACCCGATCGGCGCCCTGGGCGGCCGCGCCGACCTGATGGACCTGTTCAGCACCCGTCCGGGCGCGCCCGCCTTCTTCGCCGGCACCTACAACGGCCACCCGGCGGTGGTCGCCGCCGCCCTCGCCACCCTCGGCAAGCTGCGCGCCGAGCCCGTGCACGAGCACGTCTACCGCCTCGGCGAGCGGGCCCGCGCCGGCATCGCCGAGGCCCTCGCCGACCTCGGCGTCCCCGCCGTGGTCACCGGGCACGGCTCCGTGTTCGTGACCTACTTCATGCCGGGCCCGGCACCCCGCAGCTACGACGACCTGCTGCGCAACGATGCCGGCATGTTCATCGGCTACCGTCGGCGGATGCCCGAGCACGGCATCTTCGAGCTGCCGCTGAACCTCAAGCGCAACCACATCTCCTACGCGCACACCGACGCCGACATCGACCACCTGGTCGAGGCCACCCGGGCGGCCGTGCGCGACACCCTCGCCTCCGGGGGGACGACCGAGCTGGCCGGCACCGCCACCATGGGCGGCGCGGTCGCCGGCGGGGAGGGCCGCTGATGCTCACCGTCGACAAGACCCGGCCGGTCGGGCCGGCCGGGCGGATCAGCCGGGTGGAGACCCTCACCCTCGGCACCGCCTGGCGCGACTTCTCCTACGTGCGGGTGCACACCGACGCCGGGCTGACCGGCGTCGGCGAGATCACCCACCCGTACCGGGCCCGGGAGACCTGCCAGCTCGCCGAGGCGATGGCCGGGCGGCACCTGATCGGCGCCGACCCGTTCGACGTCGAGGAGATCTGGCTGCGCATGTACCAGGGCGACTTCCTGCGCGGCGGCGACGTCGGCGGGATCGTCGTCTCCGGCGTCGACCAGGCCCTCTACGACCTGATGGGCAAGGCCCTCGGGGTGCCCGCGTACCGGCTCACCGGCGGCGCCTGCCGCGACCGCGTCCGGGTCTACGCCAACGGCTGGTACACCGGCGACCGGGAGCCCGCCGCGTTCGCCGAGCGGGCGCGGGCCACCGTCGCCAAGGGGTACACGGCGCTGAAGTTCGACCCGTTCGGCGCCGGCCTCGGCGAGCTGTCCCGGGCCGAGCTGCGCCGCTCGATCGACATCGTCGCCGCCGTCCGCGCCGCCGTCGGGCCAGAGATCGAGCTGTACGTCGAGGGCCACGCCCGCTTCGCCATGCACACCGCCGCCCGGCTGGTGCGGGAGCTGGAGCCGTTCGACCTCGGCTGGTTCGAGGAGCCGCTGCCGTGGACCCACATCGAGCGGTACGCCGAGCTGCGCGCCCGGGCCACCATGCCGATCTCCGGCGGCGAGCACTTCCACAACCGCTACGAGTACGCCCGGCTGTTCGCCACCGACGCCGTCGACATCATCCAGCCCGACCTCTCCATGGCCGGCGGCTTCACCGAGGTGCGCAAGCTCGCCGCCATCGCCGACCAGCACGCCATGGTGGTCGCCCCGCACAACTCCAACTCGCCGCTGTGCACCACCGCCTCGGTGCACGCCGTCCTCGGGATGCCGAACTTCAAGATCCTGGAGACCTTCGACGGGCTGCTGGAGGACTACGTCTTCGACGCCGTACGGGGCGCCCTGCCGGTGGTCGACGGGCACATCGACCTGCCCACCGCGCCCGGCCTCGGCATCGAGCTGGTGGACGAGGTGTTCGCCGAGCACCCGCCGAGCCACGGCTTCTGGAACATGTTCGCCGAGGGGTGGGAGAAGCGGGACCGCCGATGATCGTCGACGTGCACTCGCACCTGTTCGACTGCCCCGACCACGTCGGCGACCCGTTCGCCGCCGAGGCGGCGCGGGCCCACGGCGGCGAGGTCGACCTGACGGTGCGGTGGTCGCAGTACGCGGCCACCGCACCGGCGGACACCCGCACCGTCGTCGTCGGCGGCAAGGCCCGCCGGTCCGGGCTGTGGGTCGACGACGCGGCGGTGGCCGCGTACGTGGCCGCCCGGCCGGACCGGCTCGTCGGCTACCTCGCCCTGGACCCCACCCAGCCCGGCTGGCGCGACGAGCTGGAGCACGGGCACCGCGACCTGGGCCTGCGCGGCATCAAGCTGATGCCGATGTACGCCGGGTTCGACCCCGCCGACCCCGCCTACGACGACCTGTACGCCTACGCCGAACGGCACGGGCTGCCGCTGCTGGTGCACACCGGCACCACGTTCGTCTCCACGGCGCCGCTGCGGTACGCGCTTCCGGTGCACCTCGACGAGGTGGCCATCCGCCACCCCGAGCTGCGCATGGTGCTCGCCCACCTCGGCCACCCGTACGAGGGGGAGTGCATCGCGGTCGTCCGCAAGCACCGGCACGTCTACGCCGACGTGTCCGCGCTGCACTACCGCCCCTTTCAGCTCTGGCACAGCCTGCGGCTCGTGCAGGACTACGGCGTGTGGCACAAGCTCATGTTCGGCAGCGACTACCCCTTCACCACCGTCGACGCCTCGATCGAGGGGCTGCGGGCGGTGGGACGGGTGCCCGGCATCCCCGGCCTCGACCCGCTCGACACCGAGCAGATCGAGCGGCTGATCCACCGCCCGTCCCTCGACCTGCTGGGGTTGGCATGACCTCCTGCGTACCGCCCTCCTTCGACCTGTCCGGCCGGCTGGCCGTGGTGACCGGCGCCGCGCGCGGGCTCGGCGCCGCGTTCGCCGCCGGCCTCGCCTCGGCCGGTGCCGACGTGGTGGTGGTCGACCGGCCCGGTGTCGACCTCGACCCGGTCGTGGCCGCGGTGACCGAGCAGGGCCGCGCCTGCCACCCGTACCCCTTCGACCTCGCCGACACCGAGGCGATCGCGGCCTGGTTCGACGGGGTACGCCGCGACCGCGGCCCGGTGCACGTCCTGGTCAACAACGCGGGCGTGGCCCGGCTGGAGCACTTCAACGAGATCACCGTCGCCGCCTGGCGCGAGGTGATGCGGGTGAACGTGGACGCCGTCTTCTTCCTCGCCCAGCGCGCCGCCGAACACATGATCGCCGACGGCGTGGCGGGCCGGATCGTCAACGTCTCCTCCAAGAACGGGCTGATGGCCGAGGCCGGGCTGGCCCACTACAACGCCTCCAAGGCCGCCGTCGAGCTGCTCACCCGGTCGCTCGCCGCCGAGCTGGGGCCGCACGGCATCACCGCCAACACGATCGCCCCCGGCATGATCGCCACCCCGATCGACGGCGAGTTCCCCCTGGACCGCCAGGCGTTCGAGGCCGCCTGGGCGGAGCGGATCCCGCTGCGCGGCGGCTACGGCACGCCGGCCGACTGCGTCGGCGCGCTGCTGCTGCTGGCCTCCGCCGCCGGCCGCTACATCAACGGCACCCACCTGGTCGTCGACGGCGGAGTGCTCGCCGACCAGATGCCCCGGCTGCGGTTCATGCCGCCCTACCGCAGCAGCCTCTGACCCGCGACCGGTCCCGCCGTGGTGTCCCGGGCCGGGAGCGCAAGCGGTGCGACCGCTTCCGGCGGTGCCCCACTGTCGGTAGGTTGAGGCTGCCTCCGCGTGACGGCCACGGGGCTTCGTCAGGTGGCCGGCCCCGGGTTGGCGCCGAGCGGACAGGGGAGGCCCCTCGAATGAAGATCGTCGCGTTGTCCTGCACGCAGAAACGTCTGCCGTCGGTGACCGACGCGCTGCTCGAAGCGGCGATCACCGGTGTCGTCCGGGAGGTCGGCGACGCGCAGATCCAACGGATCCGGCTGATCGACCACCGCATCGCGATGTGCGAGGGCGAGGACACCTGCCTCGATCCCGAGGTGGGCCGGTGCACCCTCGACGACGACTTCGCGCACGTCGTCGACCTGGCCGAGGGCGCGCAGGCGATGCTGCTCGCCATGCCGGTGTACGCGGGGAACGTGCCGGCCGTGCTGAAGATCTTCCAGGAACGCCTGAAGAGCTTCATGAACGCCCGGCACCGCCCGTTCGGCAACCTGCTGGTGGGCACGATCGTCCACTCGCGCACGATGCTGACCGAGCCCGCGCTGGGCGCGCTGTTCCCGTGGTATCTGCGCCTACGGAACAGGAACGTGGCGTCGGCGTGCGTCACCCAGAACGAGCACCAGGACCTGACCCGCACCGCGGCGATCGACCTGTGCGTGGCCGTGGGCCGGCAACTCGGCATGACGCTCGACAACAGCCGGTCGCCGGCCTCCGACCGCACGGCCCTGCCGGTGGTTCACGCGCCGGCCCGTCCCCGCTGCGGCGATCCGGCCGCGTCCCCCGCCGGTGCGTGAGGAGAGGACTCCGCGCGCCAGGTGCACCCGTCGCCCGCCTGGTCACAGGTCACCGTGACGTCCGGCTCCACGTAGCGGGCGGCGATGGCGGTGTTGAGTTCCTGGCAGTACGCGCACGGCGACGAGAACGTCAGCACGACGCCGGCGCGGGCGGCCCGCTTGCGGTACCGCAGGATCCCGCAGTCGGCGTTGCGCAGGACGGTGCCCGAGGGCTGGGGCTCGCTGCTGACCGCCGAGTCGTACAGCATCAGCTGGTTGCGCAGCCGGGTCATGAAGTGGTCGGTGGCGGACACCCCGGCGGGCCGTTGGGCCCGCAGCAGCTCCGCGGTGATCCGGGAGTTCGCCTGGATCCACGCGGCGAGGCCCTCCTCGCCGTGCTCGCTCAGGATGAACTCCTCCGCGGCGGCCTGGGCCTCGAAGAACCGCTGACGCCACAGGTCTACCTTCTCGGCCGGGTCGAGGGGGGACGGTTCACCGGTCACGGTCCGCGTCCTTGCCCGCGGCGGCGTCCAGCTCGGCAAAGACCTCCTGGGCGACGCGCAGCCCGTTGTTGGCCACCGGCCAGCCACCGTAGTAGGCGAGCTGGATGATGACCTCGACGATCTTCTCCCGCGACATCCCGAGGTGCAGGGCGGCGCCGATGTGGCCGCGCAGCTCCCAGTCGGTCCGGGCCAGCGCCACCGCGGTCAGCGCCACCAGTTCGCGCTCCTCGACGCTGAGGTGCGGGCGGGTCCAGATCTCGCCGAACAGGTGGTCGACGGTGATCCGCAGGAACTCCGGGTAGGACCCCGGGCGCGGTTCGCGGCCGAAGACCTGCTGGAACATCGCCACGCCCTGCTCGTGGCGGACATCCGGCTGGCTCATCGATCAACTCCTTCGCATTGGCCGAACAGTTGGCAACGTCCACGCCGCCACGAAGGCGGCGGCCAGGAGCGCCGCGCCGCTGCCGAAGGCGGCCGGCACGCCCACCCGCTCGGCGACGAGGCCGACCACGACCGGCCCGACCACGGCGCCGACGTCGGTGCACATCGAGAAGACAGCGACGCCACTGCCGGCGCGGCCCGCGACGACGTCCCCGATCAGCGCGGCCGGCGCGGCGTTGAGCAGCGCCGAACCCGCCGCGTACACACAGAGCAGCACGACGAGCCAGGCGTAGCTGTCCACGAACGCCAGGGCGGCGACCGCCGACGCGGCCACCCCGGTGCCGGCGACCATGGCGGGCCGGCGGCCGGCGCGGTCCACGACCCGGCCCGCCGGCACGATCAGCAGCGCCTGGACGACGGCGGACGTCGTGAACGCCCACCCGACCCACGTCACGTCGTGCCGCCAGGCCACCACCACCGTGGGCACCAGCGCGCCGCGCAGCCCGAACAGGACCCAGCCCTGCGCCAGCGCCGCGAGGCACGCCGCCACGTAGCGGCGGTCCCGCAACAGGACCGGCAGCCCGACCGCCTCCCGGCCGGGCTCCGCGCCGGCGGTGCGGCCGGTGCGGAGCACCGCCAGGGTCAGCGCCGCGGCGGCCAGCAACAGCACGGCGTACGCCAGGAACGGCGTGGACAGGTCGACGAGGGCGAGGAGCCCGCCCAGCGCCGGTCCGCAGACCCCGCCGAGCAGGAAGCCCGCCTCGAACACGGCGCTGGCCCGGCCCCGCCGGTCGGCCGGCGCGACCGCCAGGAGCGTCGCCAGGGCGGACACCGAGAACAGCACCGAACCGACGCCGCCGAGACCCCGGAACACGAGCAGCTGCCCGTAGGACGAGGCGAACGCGGTGAGGGCCGAGGAGACCGCGCACAGCAGCAGGCCGGCGACGAGGACCCGCCGTTCCCCGAACCGGGCGCCGAGCCGGCCGCAGAACGGGCTGGCGGCCAGCCGCAGCAACGCGAACAGGGCGACGAGCACGCCGATCCGGGTGGGCCCCGCCCCGAACGTCGCCGCGTACACCGGGAGCACCGGCAGCACCAGCCCCAGGCCGAGCATGACGCAGCCACCGACGACACTGAGGACGTAGACCTCGCGGGGGAGACCCGGCTGGGCGGTGGCAACGGGTGGGGCGTTGCCGGTGCCGGCCGCCGTCACTGCCCGGTCACAGGATGATGCTGAGCTTGCCGTGCTCGTACAACGTCTCGTGGTCGAGCACCACGACCCGTCGCCGGACCCGGAACGACTCGCCCGCCACGACCAGCTCGAACCGGTACTTCCCGACGTAGGCGTCGGAGCGCCCGTGCCCGAACCGGTGCACGACGGCGTTCGCCGCCACGTCGAGGTGGGTGCCCCGGTCGGCCAGGATCTCCACGTTGCCGATCATCCGGTTCGTCCGCGACCGGGGGTTCTCGCACCACACCTCGTCGTTGAGGAGCTGTTCGATGCGCTGGCGCAGCCGGGCGGCGTCGTCGTCGACGAGCCCGAGCGCGTCGGTCGTCCCGTCTCGGACGTCGGTGGCCGGCACCGCGTAGCGGACGTCGTCGGTCAGCATCTCGTCGTACCACTCGCGCAGGCGCCACTCGTCGAGCAGGCGCGCCTCGCGGAACAGGAACTGGCTCACCCGGTGCCACAGCCGGACCTGGGCCGCCTCGTCGACGCTCAGCTCGATGGTCATCGTGGTCCCGTCCCGTGTGCGCCGCCGGGGTGGGCAACCTCGACGTGGTGGCCGTCGTCGCCGTGCATCAGCCGGTCCCACTGCCGCCAGAACTCGCGGGCGGGAAGCTCGTCGGTCGTCTCCGGGACCTCCTTGTTCATGCCCCGGGACAGGTCGGAGTAGCGGACCGTGCGGTTGAGGTAGCCCCGCTGGCACGACTCGATGATCTCGATGTCGTCGGGGGTGGCGAAGCCGGCGGGACCGAGGAACGTGAGGTAGTGGCTCTTGCGGAGCTCCCGGATGTCCGGATCCTCGTCCTTGGGGGCCAGGGCGACCGAGGTGATGGCCATCCGGCCGGCGCCGACCGGGTCGATCTTGCGGATGGTGATCGCGATCGCGTCGATGATCATCAGGTTGGGGAAGACGAGCAGCGCGCGGTTGGTGCCGGTGATCCGCTGGGCGCGTTCGGGGCCGAACCGGTCGACGAAGCGTGCGGCCGTCGCCTCGATCCGGGGCCGGACCTCGGTGCCGAACATCGGCGTCCAGTAGGCGAGCGGCCGGGCCGCCGCCGGCGGCAGCTCGTTGGCGCCGTGACCCAGGCCGAGGGCGCGGCCGAAGCCGCCCCGCCGTCGGGGTGGCACCGACCCGAGCGACTCCATGTAGCTGACGTACCGCTTGTGCAGGGCCCGGAAATGGTAGATGTCGACGCTGTTCTCCATCATGAGCTTCCAGTTGGCCTGGGCCCCGTGCAGTTGCGCGCCGCGGATCACCTCCATCCCCACCTCGGACTGGTCGTCGACGAGGTCGAGGTATTCCGTCGCACCCGCCAGGTATTCGGTCAGGGTGAGCGGCTGCTGCGGATCGTAAGTGACGAACACGAAACCGCGGTAGGTGTCACTGCGGTGCCGCGCGAGGCCGAAGTCCGCCTTCCGGAAACCCGGCCCGTATCCGTCCGGGATCGGGACCCCGACCAGGTCGCCCTGATTGGAGAACGTCCAGTCGTGGTACGGGCACCGGAACGATCTGACCTGCCCGGCCGGCTGCGAGCAGATCAGGGCCCCACGGTGGGTGCAACTGTTGGCGAACACCCGGATCACCCCGTCGGACCCGCGCGCCATGACCACCGGACGCCCGCCGACGTCGCGGGCCACGTACGAGCCCGGCCCGGGCACCTCCGACTCGTGCCCGACGTACAGCCAGCACCGGTCGAAGATGCGGGTCAGCTCCCGGGCGGCCAGGTCCTCGTCGGTGTAGGCGCGGCGGTCCACCCGGAACGAGTGGCGCCCGGGATCGTCGAGCACGATCGGGTCGCCGACCGGCCGCTGCAGTTCGATGGTCACTGCGCCCCCTGCCGCTGCAGCGTCTCGACCGTGCCGACGACCAGCTCGGCCGTGCGTGCGGCGGAGTCGCCGCACTCCGGCTGCGCGGCGCGCAGCCGGGCCCGGTAGTCCCGGGCGGGATCGAGCAGGTCGGCGACCGCGGCGGCGACCGCCTGCCCGGTGACGTCGGCCGGCTGCAACGCCGTGCCGAAGCCCGCGCTGCCCACGAAGTGCGCCTGGATGGGCTGGTCCACCGCCAGCGGGATCACCAGCATCGGCGTCGCCGCCCGGACCGACTCCGCCACCGAGTTGTAGCCGCCGTGGGTGACGAACACGTCGGCGCGTTCGAGCACCTCACGTTGCGGCAGGTAGGGGGCGGTGAGCACGTCGTCGGGCAGCGCCAGCTCCGCGGCGAGGTCGCCCACCGCGGCGATCACCTGGGCGCCGGTCGCGGCCGCCCCGAGGATCACCGTGCGCAGCAGGTCCGGCCGCCGGTAGAAGATCGTGCCGAAGGAGACGTACACCACCGGGCGCTCGGGGTCGAGCCGGTCCAGGCCCGCGAAGGCGACCTCGTCCCCGCGCGCGCCCGCCGCGCCCGGCAGTCCGACAAGCTGCACACCGTCGTCGGTCACCGCGTCCGCCCCGACGAGGGCGGGAATCGTCGGCATCAGGTTGAGGATCGGCGACCGCGCGGAGTGGGTCCGGGTCGACCACCTCACCCCGTGCCCGGTCAGATAGGCGCCGACCTGCTCGTCGTAGGGCCAGCGGCCCCGCCGGTGCTCGGCCGGGCACACGCCGCCCAGGTTGGCCCAGATCATCCCGTACGGCACGCCGGACACGTGCGCGCCGACCATGGCCGACGCCGTGACCGGCAGCGAGTCGACGAGCACGAAGTCCGGTTCGGCGGCCCGGATCGCCTCGGCGGTCTGGTCCGCCACCGGCGACGACCGGAGCATCGGGCCGATCCTGGCCGGGTCGCCGCTCCACGGCGCCATCTCGACCTGCCCGACCCCGTGGACCTGTGCCTTGCCCAGTGCCTGGCGGCGCTGCTCGTCGAGCGCGCCGCCGTCGGCGGACAACAGCAACAGCGCGACCTCACTGCCAGCAGCGTGGAGCGCGTTGACCACCGGAACATACGGGTTCAGATGGCCGTGCTGAGTCGTGGTGAGCAGGGCGACGCGCATCAGATCTCCGATCCATCGAGAGATGACGACCAGGTCGACCCGGGATCTGGCTCCGGACGAATCGGCGCAGCCACGACCGCGACACCCCCTGGCTTCGGCAACGAGTCGGGACGGCGACGCACGAACGGCAGAACTCTGCCCCCGGACAGGCGAGAAGACGCCCGGCAGGCGAAAGGGACCGTCGACGTCCAGGTACTACTACGAGGTGTTACGCATTTCCCTCATCGCTGAGGGGAACATCGATTGACGTTACTCGGCACAACTCGAACAACCCGGTTCGCCGCCTGTCCGCAGACGGTTTCACAAAGCCTGCCGGGATGTGCAATCGATGTCAATGCCTGTGCGTGTCGCGGGTGTCGCGGTGTGTCGCGGGTCGGGCCGCCGCGCCGGGACGGGGTCGGCGCGGCGGCGGGGGACCCGGCGTCGCTAGGACGTCACCCGGAAGGTGGCGCTCTGGCGGTCCGCCTCCGACGAGCCCGCGCTGAGGGGGTCGATGCGCAGCACGTAGTTGCTGTGCCGCAGGTAGCGGTCGGGGAAGTTGTAGGAGCGGAACGACGACCAGGAGCTGTCGGCCAGCCCGGCGGTGCGGTAGAAGGTCGCGTCGGCCCGGAACGTCGAGGTGTTGTCGTTGGCGGCGAGCCGCGCCACGTAGCCGCTGTGCCGCAGGTAGTTGCCCGGGCGGTTCACCGACTCGAACGACACCGCGGAGGAGTCGGCGAGGCCGGGCACCATCCGCCACATCTGGTCCTGGTACGGGTCGAAGGGATACGGGTCGATGCGGACCGCGCCGTTGGAGTGCCGGACGAAGTAGTCGGGCAGGTTGGAGGACTTCAGCCGGACCCAGTTCGGGGCGCCCCAGCGGCTGACGGCGGCGTTGTACTCGGCGTCGGTGATGCCGGTGATCGAGCCGTGCTTGCAGTTCAGCGGCGGCGTGTAGTCGCGCTGGTTCATGACCGACCACGAGTTGCCACCGACGTTGCTGGTGGACCACATGTACATGTCGTTGTTGACCGGGGAGAACGAGTCCCCCCACAGCCACCAGGCGCCGCCGTCGTTGCGCGGGACCAGGTGCGCCCCCTCGATGGCGTTGCCCTGCCGCAGGCCGCTGGTGTAGGTGGTGAAGCTGTTGGGGGCGCCGGTGCTGGAACGGGCGCCGTACAGGTTGCCGTTCGAGAGGTTCTTGTAGAACAGGTACGTGACCCCGCCGCTGACCCGGATGTCCGCGTCGAGGATGGGGAAGCCCGGGCTGAAGTAGGTCTGCGGCGCGCTCACGGTGCGGAAGTCGGAGGTGTAGTTCACCAGGAACAGGTCCGTGCTGGTGTTGGCGGAGTAGACGATGGCGTACTGGCCGCGCCCGGCGTCCCAGAACACCGTCGGGGCCCAGGTGTGCACGTTGCTGTAGGTGTGCATCTGGATCCGCCGGTAGCCGGTGAAGCTCGTCAGGTCCGTCGAGTCGTACACGTGCAGGTACTGGCTGTTGCGCCCGAAGTTGGTGCCGTAGAGGTCGGTGGCGACCACCACGAACGTGCCGTCCTGCTTGCGGTGGATGTACGGGTCGCGCAGGCCGAGGTCGCCGGCGGTCGGGGTGACCACGGGGTTGTTCTGGTTGAGCGGGGTCCAGTTGAGGCCGTCCCGGCTCACGGCGACGTGCAGGCCGTAGTTGGCCCCGGTGAAGCTCGGCGACTCGGTGAAGTAGGTCATGGCGTAGGCCGTGTAGGTGGCCGCCAGGGCTGGCCGCGCGCCGAGCGACAGCCCGGTCGTGGTGAGCGCGGTGGAGGCGAGCGCCCCCAGGGTGAACTGCCGTCGGGTCAACGCCATGGTGTGTCGGCCTTTCTGGTCGCAGCGTCGCGGGATGGACTCGGGACGAAGGGGTGGCCCCCGGTGCTCGTGCCGGGCCCGTTGCCGGGTGCGGACCTGGCCGAGCGGGGGATCCGACGGCGCCACCAGGCACTGGGCGTCGTCGGACCGGGCCTCGGATCGGTGCCGTGACCCGGGCTTGAGGGCAGACGCGTGTCGCACATCCATGCATCGGTCTGGATGTTATCGATAACATAACGTGGCCGTAACGTCGCCGCAAGGCTGCGCGGCGCTGTCGCGCATCACCGCTGCTCGCAGCCCTGGACGCCGGAGCGCCCCGGTGTCGGCGGTGACGACTTGACGAACATCATGTTATCGCTCACAGTCGATAGGCGAGGTGCCGGGAGGCGGCCCGAGGGCGGCCGGTCGTTGTGCCTCGACTCAGGATGTCGCTCTGGCCGGTGCACGCATTTGCCCTGGTGAGCGCCCTCAATCAGCTGGTCTCGGCGGTCGCGCCTCGGCGTGGCGTGCCCGCCCGGGACCGATCGGTCCGACCGTCGTCATTGGAGGAAACATGGTTGCTCTCGCAGGGCTCCTGTCACCCGCGTCGTTCCGACGACGCGGGTGGCTGGCCCGGGTCACGGCCGCGGCCGCGGCGACAGTGCTGGTGGGCGGCGCGGTCGTCGCGGTGAACTCGACACCGGCCGCCGCGGCGACCGTGGACACCGGCGCCTGGTACGTGCTGCTCAACCGCAACAGCGGCAAGGCGTTGGACCTGTACAACCAGGCGACCAACGACGGGGCGCGGATCACCCAGTGGACGCGCAACGACGGCGCCTGGCAGCAGTGGCAGTTCGTGGACTCCGGCGGCGGCTACTACCGGCTGAAGTCGCGGCACTCGGGCAAGGTGCTGGACGTCTCCGGCGTGTCGGCGGCCGACGGTGCGGCGGTGGTGCAGTGGTCGGACGTCAACGGCACCAACCAGCAGTTCCGCCTGGCCGACTCCGACGCCGGGTACGTGCGGTTGATCGCCCGGCACTCCAACAAGGCCGTGGAGATCCAGAACGCCTCGACCGCCGACGGCGCGAACGTCGTCCAGTACGCCGACTGGAACGGGTCGAACCAGCAGTGGCAGCTCGTCCGCGTCGACGGCGGCACCACGCCGACCACGCCACCGCCGGGCAACGGCACCGCAGGCTGCGGCAAGGCGCCGGGCATCGCCAGCGGCACGCACACCATCTCCAGCGGCGGCAAGAACCGCACCTTCATCCTGCGGATCCCGGCCAACTACCACCAGAGCACCCCGTACCGACTGGTCTTCGGGTTCCACTGGTGGGGCGGCACGGCGGTCGACGTGGACACCGGTCAGACCGTGGACCGCAACACCTGGTCCTACTACGGGCTCCAGCGGCTGGCGAACAACTCCACGATCTTCGTCGCCCCGCAGGGCATCGACAACGGCTGGGCCAACGCCGGCGGCGAGGACGTCACCTTCGTCGACAACATGCTCAGCCGGATCGAGGGGGCGCTCTGCGTCAACCCGCGCCAGCGCTTCTCCATCGGGTTCAGCTACGGCGGCGCGATGAGCTTCTCCCTGGCCTGCTCCCGCCCGAACATCTTCCGCGCGGTCGTGGTGCAGTCCTCCCCGGGCACGCTCAGCGGCTGCAGCGGCGGCACCCAGCCCGTCGCGTACCTGGGCGTGCACGGCATCGGTGACAACCCCGCCAGCGGGCGTGCCCTGCGCGACCGCTTCGTCGCCAACAACGGCTGCACCCCGCAGTCGCCCCGCGAGCCGTCGGCGGGCAGCCTGACCCACGTCGTCACCACCTACTCCGGCTGCCGCTCGGGGTACCCGGTGGTCTGGGCCGCCTTCGACGGCGGGCACATCGCCGCGCCCCAGGACGGCGCACCCGGCGATAGCGGACCCCGGACCTGGGTCCCCGCGACGGCGTGGAGCTTCATCACGCAGTTCCAGTGACCGGGCCGTTGCAGTGAACGGGCCGTGACGGGCCGCCCGGCGGGTCATGCCGACCGCCGGGCGGCCCCCGGCCGTGGCCGTCGTCGGTGGGCCCGCGGTGTGCGCGTTCCCACGCCCCGTCGACCGGGGGCCCGGCGAATGTTACGGCTTGACGTCCGGAGTGTTATCGCCCACAGTCAATGTGCTCGATGTGAGCGCTAACAGGAGTTGGTGTCGGCGGCCTTGGCCGTCCGTCGACCGTCCACGAAGGAGGGACATGGCACTCATCGAACAGGTCGTGCCGGGCGCGCGACGGCGTGGCCGGTTGCCCCGGGTCGCCGCCGCCATGCTGGCGATGCTGCTCGGCGCCGGGATCGTCGCGGTGGTGCCGTCGGCGGCCGTGGCCGCGACGGTGGACACCACCGCGTCGTACGTGTTGGTGAACCGCAACAGCGGCAAGGCGTTGGACCTGTACAACCAGGCGACCAACGACGGGGCGCGGATCACCCAGTGGACGCGCAACGACGGCGCCTGGCAGCAGTGGCAGTTCGTGGACTCCGGCGGCGGCTACTACCGGCTGAAGTCGCGGCACTCGGGCAAGGTGCTGGACGTCTCCGGCGCGTCGACGGCCGACGGCGCGGCGGTGGTGCAGTGGTCGGACACCAACGGCACCAACCAGCAGTTCCGCCTGGCCGACTCCGCGGACGGGTACGTGCGGTTGATCGCCCGGCACTCCAACAAGGCCGTGGAGATCCAGAACGCCTCGACCGCCGACGGCGGCAACGTGGTGCAGTACGCCGACTGGGGCGGCAACAACCAGCAGTGGCAGCTCGTCCGCGTCGGCGACCCCGGCACCCCCGGCGGCTCCAGCTACACCAACCCGGTCCTGTGGCAGGACTTCGCCGACGTCGACATCATCCGCGTCGGTGACGCCTACTACCTCTCCTCGTCCACCATGCACTACTCCCCGGGCGCGCCCGTGCTGCGCTCGTACGACCTGGTCAACTGGGAGTTCGCCGGTCACTCGGTGCCCCGGCTGGACTTCGGCACCAAGTACGACCTGCCCAGCTCCACCTCCCGGGCCTACGTCAACGGCATCTGGGCGTCGACGCTCAACTACCGCGCCAGCAACGGCACGTTCTACTGGATCGGCTGCATCGACTTCAACAAGTCGTACGTGTACACGTCGACCTCGGTCAGCGGCACCTGGCAGAAGCGCTCCGAGATCAACAACTGCTACTACGACGCGGGTCTGCTCGTCGACGACAACGACACGATGTACGTCGCGTACGGCAACAGCACCCTGCACGTGGCGCAGCTGTCGGCGGACGGCCTGAGCCAGGTGCGCACGCAGCAGGTGTACACCACGCCGTCGAACATCGGCACGCTGGAGGGCTCGCGGTTCTACAAGCGCAACGGCTACTACTACATCTTCGTCACCAAGCCGGCCAACGGGCAGTACATCCTGCGCTCGACCAGCCCCTGGGGCCCGTACGAGACGCGCCAGGTGCTGCTGAACATGCCCGGCCCGATCTCCGGCGGCGGCGTGCCGCACCAGGGCGGCCTGGTGCAGACCCAGAACGGCCAGTGGTACTACATGGCGTTCGTCGACGCGTACCCGGGTGGCCGGGTGCCGGCGCTCGCGCCGATCACCTGGACGGCCGACGGCTGGCCGCAGATCCAGACCGTCAACGGCGCCTGGGGCAGCAGCTACCCGTCGCCGCTGCCGGCCCGGCCGGTCGCGCCGATGACCGGCGCGGACACCTTCACCAGCACGACGCTGAGCCCGCACTGGGAGTGGAACCACAACCCGGACAACACGAAGTGGTCGGCCGGCAGCGGCCTGCGGTTGCAGACGGCCACCGTCACCAACGACCTCTACAGCGCCCGTAACACCGCGACCCGGCGCATCCAGGGGCCCACCTCCACGGCCACCATCGAGCTGGACTACTCGACCATGCGCGACGGCGACCGCTCCGGGCTGGCCATGCTCCGCGACTCCTCGGCCTGGATCGGCGTACGCCGTGACAACGGGGCCACCCGGGTGGTGATGACCAACGGCCTGACCATGGACAGCAGTTGGCGGACCACCAGCACCGGCACCGAGATCGCCAGCGCGGCGGTCAGCGGCGGCCGGATCTGGTTGCGGGCCAAGGCCGACATCAGGCCGGGCAGCGGACGGCAGGCGTCCTTCTCCTACAGCACCGACGGGGTGAACTTCGTCCCGCTGGGCAACGCGCTGACGTTGAACAACGCCTGGCAGTTCTTCATGGGCTACCGCTTCGCGATCTTCAACTACGCCACCCAGGCGCTCGGCGGCGCGGTCACCGTCCGCCGGTTCGACCTGACCACCCCGTGACAGACGCCGGGCCGGGGGCGACGCCCCCGGCCCGGCACCACGGCCTTGCGGCCCTCGGCGGCTCAGCGCGCGAGCCAGCCCCCGTCGACCGGGATGACGGCCCCGTTGACGTACGCCGCCGCGTCGGAGGCGAGGAAGACGGTGGCCCCGGCGAGGTCGTCGGGCCGACCCCACCGACCGGCCGGGATCCGCTCCAGGATCGCCCGGTTGCGCTCCGGCTGCTCGCGCAGCGCCCGGGTGTTGTCGGTGTCGATGTAGCCCGGCGCGATCGCGTTGACGTTGACCCCGTGCGGGGCCCACTCGTTGGCCAGCGCCCGGGTCAGGCCGGCGATCGCCGACTTCGCCGCCGCGTAGCCCGGCACCGTCACGCCGCCCTGGAAACTCAGCATCGACGCCGTGAAGATGATCTTCCCGCTGCCGCGCCGGACCATCTCCCGGCCGATCTCCCGGGCGAGCAGGAACGGGGCGGACAGGTTGACCTCCAGCACGTGGTCCCAGTCCTGCTCGGAGTGCTCGGCGGCGGGGGCGCGGCGGATCGTGCCGGCGTTGTTGACCAGGATGTCGACCGGTCTGGGCAGCTGCCCGAGCCGCTCGGCGAGCGCGCGGACGGCGACGCGGTCGGACAGGTCCGTCCGGTACGCCTCGAACGACCGGCCCTGGGCCGCCACCCGCCGGCCGACCTCGCTGCCGGACTCCTCCAACGCCGCGCTGACGCCGACGATGTCCGCTCCGGCCGCGGCCAGGGCCTCCGCCATGGCCAGGCCGATCCCGCGCCGGCAGCCGGTCACCACGGCCAGCCGGCCGCTCAGGTCGAACGGGTTCACGCCGCACCTCCACAGTCCACGAGGACCTTCACCTCGCCGCCGGCGGCGAGCGCCCGGAACGCCTCGGCCACCTCGGTCAACGGCACGATCCGGGTGATGAGCCGCTCGGCGGGCACCTGCCCGCCGTGCACCAGCCGGACGGCCTCGGCGTAGTCGTCGCGCTCGTACACCCGCACGCCGATCAGCTCCAGCTCGCGCCAGAAGACGCGGTGCAGGTCCACCGCCGGCGGGTTGGGGTGGATCGCCACGACCACCAACCGCCCGCGTACGGCGAGCAGGTCGGTCGCGGTGCGGACCCCGGCGGCGGAGCCGGACACCTCGAACACCACGGCGGCGCCGGCCCCGCCGGTCGCCTCGTGGACGTGCCGCACGACGTCGACCGCCGCCGGATCCAGGGTGCTCAGCCCGAGTTCGGCGGCGAGCTCGCGGCGGTGCGGGTCGAGTTCGAGCACCGTCACCTCGGCACCGACCGCCCTGGCGACCGTGCCGATGAGCAGCCCGACCGGGCCGGCGCCGATGACCACCGCGTGTTCGCCGGCGGCGAGCCGGGAGCGCCGCACGTCGTGCACGGCGACCGCGGTCGGCTCGACCAGCGCGGCGTGGGTCAGGGGCAGGTCCGCGGGCAGCGGCACCAGCAGCCGCGCGGGCACCGTCCAGGAACGCTGCATCGAACCGGGCGAGTCGATGCCGACGAAGTTGAGCCGGTGACAGATGTGGCTGTGGCCGGCCCGGCAGGCCGGACACTCGCCGCACCAGTCCAGCGGCATGACGGTCACCGGGTCACCGACCCGGTGGCCCTCGACGCCCGCGCCGACCTCGGCGATGCGGCCGGCCATCTCGTGGCCGATCACCGCGGGCACCCGGACCCGCCGGTCCATCGCGCCGTGCGCGACGTGCAGGTCCGTGCCGCAGATGCCGGTGTACGCGACGTCGATGCGCACCTCGCCGGGGCCGGGCGGCACGGGGTCGGCCTCGGCGACCACGAAGGTGTTGTCGCCGACGTACTGCGCGCTGCGGTTCACGACGCCTCCTCGGTCAGGTGCCAGACCTCGTGCATCGGGGCCCACCAGTGCCCCGAGCCGGGCTCGGCGAGCGACTCCTGGCACGGATCGGTCAGTTTCCACCACTCCCGCGTCTGCGGGTCCTCGGCGATGCGGCGCTGGTCCGCGTCGTGGTCCTCGCCGACGTACTCGTAGTAGCCGAACAGCAGGTCCCGGTGCAGGAAGATGCTGTAGTTGCGGATGTTCGCCTCGCGCAGCGTCTGTTCGACGCCGGGCCAGACGGCGGCGTGCAGCCGCAGGTAGGTGTCGCGGTGGTCCGGTCGCAGCCGGATCACCCAGCCGTAGCGTCGCACGTCATGCCTTTCCGGTGGGGTGTGGCTCCCCGGCCGGCGCCGGGGGGAGCTGCGCGACCCGCCGCGCCAGGTCGTAGGCGCGCACGGCGGTGCCGGCGAGGATCTCGTGCCGCTCCGCGGCCGACAGCGGGGGCAGCGCCGCCGCCAACGCCCGGGCCACGCCGGCGTAGTCCGACCGGAGCAGGCAGACCGGCCAGTCGGAGCCGAACATCAGCCGCTGCGGTCCGAACTCCTCGACCGCCACCTCGACGAACGGGCGCAGGTCGTCCGGCGTCCAGTCGGGCCCGGCTTCGGTGACCAGGCCGGACAGCTTGGCGGTGACGTTGGGGCAGGCGGCCAGGTCGGACAGCGGCCCGCGCCAGCGGCGCAGCCCCGCCCCGCCCTCGTCGATCCGGGGCTTGCCGAGGTGGTCGAGCACGAACCGCAGCTGCGGCAGCGCCCGGGCCGCCCGGGCCGCCGCCGGCAGCTGGTCGGCGCGGATCACCAGGTCGAACACGAGCCCGGCGGCGGCGAGCTCGGCGAGCCCGCGCCGCACGTCGGGCCGGTCGAGGTAGTCGGGGTCGGCCTCGCCCTGCACCTGCGAGCGCACCCCGGCCAGGTAGTCGCCGCCCCGCAGCCCGCGGTAGCGCTCGACGGTGGCGGCCACGTCGCCGGCCGCGACGTCGAGCCAGGCCACCACCGCGAGGATCGGCGCGGTGTCGGCGGCGTAGCCGAGGAACTCGGCGGCCTCGTCGGGGTGGCAGCGGCCCCCCTCCACCAGCACGGTGCCGTCGACGCCGGCCGCGGCGAGCTCGGCAGTCAGGTCCGCCGGGGTGAACGGCCGGCGGATGGTCGCCAGTTCGGGCGCGTCGAGCCACGCGTAGCCGCGTTCCGGCCGCCACAGGTGGTGGTGCGCGTCGATGATCATGACGTCGGCGCTCCCGCCGCCGCCGGCCGGCGCGTCCACTGCGGCCCGTCCGGGTAGCGGAAGTCGGTCACGGACGCCGCGACGATCTCCGCGCTCATCCCGGGCGCGGTGGGCGCCAGGTAGCGCCCGCCACTGATGCGTACCGGATCCACGAAGTGCTCGTGCAGGTGGTCGACGTACTCGATGGACCGGTCGTCGGTGCTGCCGCTGAGCGCGACGAAGTCGAACATGGCCAGGTGCTGCACCAGCTCGCAGAGCCCGACCCCGCCCGCGTGCGGGCAGACCGGCACCCCGAACTTCGCGGCGAGCAGCAGGATCGCCAGGTTCTCGTTGACCCCGGCGACCCGGCACGCGTCGATCTGCACCACGTCGACGGCGTCGGCCTGCAGGAGCTGCTTGAACATCACCGCGTTGTGCACGTGCTCGCCGGTGGCCACCTTCACCGGGGCGAGGGCCTTGCGCACGGCGGCGTGCCCGAGCACGTCGTCCGGCGACGTCGGCTCCTCGATCCAGTACGGGTCGAACGCGGCCAGCTCGCGCATCCACCGGATCGCGTCCGGCACGCCCCAGATCTGGTTGGCGTCGACCGCGATGCGGACGTCCGGCCCGACGGCCTGCCGGGCGATGCCCATCCGGCGGACGTCGTCGGCCAGGTTCCCGCCGACCTTGAGCTTGATCAGCCCGTACCCGTCGCGCACCGCCTCGGCGCAGAGCCGGGCCAGCTTCTCGTCGTCGTAGCCGAGCCAGCCGGGGGTCGTGGTGTACGCCGGGTAGCCCTCGGCGAGTAGCCGGCGCTCGCGTTCGGCCCGGCCGTCGTCGGCCTCGCGCAGCAGCGTGAGCGCCTCGTCCTCGGTGAGGGCGTCGCGCAGGTAGCGGAAGTCGACCTGCGCGACGAGCCGCTCCGGGGTGAGGTCGGCGAGCAGCTTCCACAGCGGCTTGCCCGCCCGCCGGGCGGCGAGGTCCCACACGGCGTTGACCAGGCCGCCGGCGGCCATGTGCACGACGCCCTTCTCCGGGCCCAGCCAGCGGATCTGGCTGTCGCCGACGAGCCGGCGGGCCAGCGCGCCCGGGTCGGCGGTCAGCTCGTCGACCGACTGGCCGACCACCATCGGGGCGAGCGACTGCACGGCCGCGACCTGGATCTCGGTGCCGCGGCCCACCGTGAAGACGAGGCCGTAGCCCGTGGCGCCCGACGAGGTCCGCAGGATCACGTACGCCGCGGAGTAGTCCGGGAACGGGTTCATCGCGTCCGACCCGTCGCGGTGCCGGGAGGTGGGGAATCGTACGTCGATGGTTGCTACGGACGTGATGCGCTCAGACACCTGAACTCCTGAAGGGATAGAACGTCGGCCGGGGTGCCCGGCTCGTGGGTCTGCCTCGCGACGGGCCCGCCCGGCGGGCCGGTCGTCTCACGTCTGCGCCTTCCCCCCGGTGATGCGGGAGACCACCAGGGCCACCAGGATGACGGCGCCGTTGAGGAAGTTGGTCCACTGCGCGGGCACTCCGGCGAGGGTCAACACATTGATGATCATAAACAGCAGCAGGACGCCGGTGAAGGCGCCGAACACGCTGCCCCTGCCGCCGTTGAGGCTGACGCCGCCGATCACCGCCGCCGCGAAGACCTGGAAGATCGCGCCGCTGCCCTGGGCCGACGGCACCGCCGCGAGCCGCCCGCTGATCAGCAGGCCGGCGAGCGCCGCGAGCACGCTGGCCACGATGAGCGCGATCCACAGCACCCGGTCGGTGCGGATGCCCGCCGCGCGGGCCGCGTCCTCGTTGCCGCCGATCGCGTAGAGCGCCCGGCCGGCACGGGTGTGACCCAGGACGACGACCCCGGCCGCGAACAACAGCAGCGACACCCAGATCGAGGCCGGCACCCCGAACCAGCTCGCGGAGCCCAGGTACGTCATCGACTCGGGCAGCGCGAAGAAGGTCTGCCCGCCGGAGATGCCGGTGAGCAGCCCGCGCAGGATGATCAGCATGCCCAGCGTCACGATGAAGCCGTTGAGGCCGAACCGGACGATGAGCAGCCCGTTGAACGCGCCGACGAGGGCGCCGACGAGCAGGACCACCGGAATCGCCCAGCCGTCCGGCAGCACGCCGAGCCCGAGGCCCCGGGTGAGCGCGGGGTCCACGATCAGCCAGGCGGCGATGCCGGGCGCCAGGCCGAACGTGGACTCCAGCGACAGGTCCATCTTGCCGGTGATCAGCACGATGGTCTGCGCGAGGACGAGGATGGCGATCTCCGACATGCTCTGCAGCACGTTGATGATGTTGTCGGAGCTGAGGAAGACCGGATTGACGATCGACCCGACGATCGCGACCGCGATGATCGCCGGCACCAGGGCCAGGTCACGCAGCCGGGCGATGGCCAGGCTCCGCGACGACGGCGCGGCCGACGGTGGGGGCGCCGGGGACGGCGTCTTGGTGGTGGACAGCGTGTCAGACATGGTGGAGGTCCACCCCTTCCATGGCGGCTACCAGATCGTTGTCGCTCCAGCCGTGGGCCATCTCGCCGACGACCCGGCCCTGGAACATCACCAGCACGCGGTCGCAGATCCGCAGATCGTCGAGTTCGTCGGAGACCACCAGCACGGTGGTGCCCCGGCTGCGCACGTCCTCGACGACGCCGAGGAGGGTCTGCTTGGACCGCACGTCGACCCCGGCGGTCGGCGTGATGAGGACCAGCACCCGCGGATCGCTGGCCAGGGCCCGGCCCATGACGACCTTCTGCTGGTTGCCGCCGGACAGGTCGGCGGCCGGCACGTGCGGCCCGGACGCCTTGATCGCCAGGCCGGCGATCGTGTCCCGGGCCAGGGCATCGCGCCGGGCCGACGAGATGAGGCCGTAGCGCCCGACGCGGTGCGGCACGGTCATCGTGACGTTCTCCGCGATGGACATCGACGGCACCAGGCCCTCCCGGTGCCGGTCCTGCGGCACCAGCCCCACGCCGGCGTCCAGCGCGTCGGGCACGCTGCCCGGGCGCAGCACCCGGTCACCGAGGGCGACGGTCCCGCCCGCCGGGCGGGCCAGACCGACGATCGCCTCGGCCACCTCGACCTTGCCGCTGCCGCCGCCACCGGCGATGCCGACGACCTCGCCCGCCCTGGCCTCCAGCGAGAACTCGGCGCCGGACGAGGTGACCAGGTCGCGCACCGACAGCAGCACCGGCGCGTCGGACGGCAGGGGACGATGGTCCGCCTCCGGCATCGTCACGTCCTCGCCGGTCATCGCGGCGACCAGCGCCTGGCGACTCAACTCGGCCACGTCCGCGGTGACGACGTGCCGGGCGTCGCGGAAGACCGTCACCCGGTCGCAGAGTTCGTAGATCTCCTGGAGGTGGTGGCTGATGAACAGGAACGTCACCCCGTGCGCCCGCAGGTCCCGGATCCGGGCGAACAGCCGGTTGATGCCCGCGGCGTCGAGCTGGGCGGTCGGCTCGTCGAGGATGATGAACCGGGCCCCGAAGGACAGGGCGCGGGCGATCTCCACGAACTGCCGCTGCTCGACGGTGAGCGTCGAGGCCGGCTGGCGTACGTCGACGTCGACCGACCACGTCGCCAGCAGCTGCTCCGCCTCCCGCCGCAGGCTCGACCAGCGGATCAGTCCGCTGCGCCCCCGCGCGTGCCGGTTGAGGAACAGGTTCTCCGCCACGGTGAGGGTGGGGATGATCGTCGACTTCTGGTAGACGCATGCGACCCGCTGCCGCCAGGCGTCGCGGTCGCCCAGCGGTGGCGCCGGACGCCCGTCGAAGGCCACCGCGCCGGCGTCGGCGGCCTGCAACCCGGTGAGGATGCTCACCAGCGTCGACTTGCCGGCGCCGTTGCGCCCCACCAGGGCGTGCGTCTCACCCCGGCGGACCAGGATGCCCGCCTCGGACAGGGCGAGCGTGGACCCGAAGCGCTTGGTGATGTTCACGGCCTCGACGACGGGCCGGCCGTCGCCGGCCAGCCCGTCGCCGGGGCGGTGCGGCGCGGCACTCATGCCTTACGGCCCCACAGCGACGCGTCGTCGAACTTCAGGGTCGGCTGCCCCGCGACCGGCGCGCCGTCCAGCGTCACCAGCGGCGCGGGGAGCTGGTCCTCGAGCAGGCCGTCGCGCACCTGGATGATGGTGCTGCCGTGCTCGGTGGGGCCCGGCTGGAACGTCTTGCCCTCGATCGCCGCCTTGGCGTACTCCAGCCCGTACCGGGCGTACAGGTCGGCGGGCTGGCTGACGGTGGCGTCGATCAGGCCGTCGCCGATGTTCTTCAGCTCCTCGGGGATGCCGTCGTTGGAGACCACGAAGACGTGCTTGGGGTCGGTCGGCGGCACCTGCAGGCCCCGCTGCTTGAGGATCTGCAGCGTGCCCGACAGCGCGAACGAGGACTGCATGTAGATGCCCTTGATGTCCGGGTCCGACGCGAAGCGGGTCTGCAGCTTCGACGCCGCCACGTCGGCCTTCCAGTCGGTGGCCTCGCCGAACACCTTGATGCCAGGGAACTCCTTGCCCATGCACTCGTTGAACGCCTCGGTGCGGTCCCGGCCGTTGATCGAGTCCAGGCCGCCCTGGAGCATGACGACCTTGCCCTTGCCGCCCAGCTTGGTGCCGAGGAACTGGCACGCCTTCGTGCCGTAGGCGCGGTTGTCGGCGCGCACCACCATGAACACCTTGCCGGTGTCCGGCCGGGTGTCGATGGTGACCACCGGGATCTTGCGGCTCTCCAGCTGGGCCAGGGTCGGCGCGATGGCGGCGGTGTCCTGCGGGGCCATCACCACCCCCTTGACGCCCTGGCTCATGAAGGTCTGTGCGTTCGAGATGAGGTTCGCGACGTCGTTCTGCGAGTTGGTCGTCTTCACCTCGACGCCCAGCTCCTCGGCGGACTTCGGCACGTACTTGATGTACGAGTTCCAGAAGTCGGTGTCCGAGCGTGGGTAGTCGACCCCGACGAGCGGTTTGCCGCCGCCCGAGGCGGCCCCGTCGCCCGCCTGGTCGCCGCAGCCGGCGGTGAGGGCGGCCGTCGCGCCGAGCAGCAACGTCAGCCCGGTGCCCAGCAGGTTCCTTCGGTTCATCGTGTTTCTCTCCGTCCCTGGGGAGTGGTCGGCGCGTGCGCCGCCGCGACCCGTGGGGATCGCGGCGACACACGCGCCGGGTGGTGTGCTGCGGGGATCAGGCGGTGGTGATGGTCCAGAGCAGGTTGGTGCTGCCGTCCCAGCTCCACTGCTTGACGGTCGAGCCGGAGGCGACCTGGCCGCCGCCGTCGAGCACCAGCCCGGTCGCCCGGTTGGCGATCCGGTACCGCCGGTTGCCCTGGTCGGTGACCTGCCACTGCTGGCTGTTGCCGCCGTTCCACGCCGCCTGCTGGGCGGCGGCCCCGTTCGTGGTGAGGCCGAAGCCGTCGACGACCATGCCGTTGGTGCGGTTGACGATCCGGTGGTAGCCGGTGCCCAGGTCGACGAGCTGCCACTGCAGGTTGGCGTTGCTGTCCCAGGTCCACTGCTTCAGCGGCGAGCCGGAGGCGACGTTGCCGCCGCTGTCCAGCGCCAGGCCGTTGGTCACGTTGACGATCCGCTGGTACGTCGCCGGGTTGAAGGTGACCCGCAGGGAGGCGATGGCGTCGTTGTTGCCGGTGTTGCGCAGGTCGGCGTTGTCGCCGGTGAACGTCCAGCTGGTGCCGGAGAAGTTGTCGTTGGCGTACCCGACGAGCTGGTGGCCGGCGGTGACCCGCACCGACGAGATGGTCCGCAGCCCGATGCCGGCGGACTGCAGCTGCGCCGCCGGGTAGCTGCCGACCAACAGGTTGGCGCCGCCGTCGTAGCCGGTGTTGACGTAGACGCTGACCGGCGCGGAGGTGGTGGGCCCACCGCCGGGGGTCGGGATCGTCCCGTTGAAGGTCAGCTTCACCACGTACGCGGGCGCGCTGAACGGCGCGCTCGCCGACGGCAGGATGATCCGCAGCCCGTTGGCGTCCTGGGTGCGGGTGGGCAGGTTGACGTAGCTGCCGGCGGTGGTGTCGAGCAGCTGCACGCCGGCCAGCGAGCTGAGGTTGATCCGGCTGGACGAGAGCGTGGTGATGTTGACGGAGCTGCCCGGCCAGCCGAGGATCGTCGCGTACAGCACGCGGTTGTCCTTGCTGCGGGTGAACCGGATGTCCTGGGGGGTGCCCGCGCGCGGCTCGGTGAAGGAACCGCCGCCCATCTGGGTCGGGCCCTCGCCGTACGTCGTCCAGGCCCGGGTGGAGTAGACGGACTCGCCGAAGCGGCGCAGGTAGTCGCCGATGCCGCGCAGGATCGTCTGCTGCCCGGACGGGATCGTGCCGTCGGCCATCGGCGCGATGTTGAGCACCATGTTGCCGTTCTTGCTGACCCGGTCGATCAGCGAGTGCAGCATCTGGTTGAGCGTGTAGTAGCCGATCCCCGTGGTGTAGCACCAGCTCGAGCTGCTGATGCTGTCGTCGGTCAGCCAGTAGGGGGTGCGCAGGTCGGCCGGTCCGCCGCGCTCGTAGTCGAAGACCGCGCCCCCGGACTCCAGGCCGTCCTTGTAGGTGGCGACGACCTCCTTGTCCCACGCGACGGCCCGGTTGTAGTAGTACGCCAGGAACTTCAGCCGCTGCGCCTCGCTGATGCGGCGCAGGTCGAAGTCCTGCCAGATGATGTCCGGCTGGGACTGGTCGATGATCTCGCGGAGCTTGTCGTACCAGAGCTGCTCCTCGGCGGCGGTGCCGAGCTGGCCGTAGAGCTTGCGCAGGCTCGCGTCGGACTGCTGCGGCGCCCACTGGTAGAAGCCGGTGAAGTTGAACGCGTGGTGCATGGCGACCAGGACCTTGAGGCCGCGGGCCCGGATCGCGTCGGTGTGCAGCTTCAGCAGGTCGAGGCGGGGGCCCTTGGCGACGGAGTTCCACTCGTTGACCTGGCTGTTCCACATGGAGAAGCCGTCGTGGTGCTCGGCGACGGGCCCGGCGAACTTCGCCCCGGCGTCGACGAACAGCTGGGCCCACTCGTTGGGGTCGAAGTTGCCGCCCGCAGACCTGAGCTTGGGGGCGAACTGGACGAACCGGCCGGCCTTGTCGTTGGCCCCGTTGATGAAGTTGTGGTACGGCCACACCGACGGGTCGCCGTAGACGCTCTTGTGGTGGTTGTTCTCGCCGGAGCCGTTGTTGTACATGTTGCGCGGGTACCACTCGTTGGCGAACGCGGGGACGCTGTACACGCCCCAGTGGTAGTAGATGCCGAACTTGGCGTCCTGGAACCACTCGGCTGCGGCCGGGTGCTGGCCGACCGAGGCCCACGACTCGGAGTAGCTGGTGGGGCCGGGGATGGCGGCCGAGGCGGGGAACGGGCGGATCAGGCCGTCGGTGGCGGCGGCGGCGCCGGTGACGCCTAGGGCGGCCAGCAGGGAACGTCGGGAGATCGAGGGACGGGACATGGAGCTCCCTCCAGAAGGCGGAGTGGATGATGGTGGCGGTGGTGGTGGTCTGGCGGCTGCCTGTCTCACGGCCGAGACATCAGACGTTAAAGGTTTCCGGCGCGTAACGTCAATGGGTCTGGATGTCCGGCAAGGTAGCGTTTTATCCCGAGCGCGCAGCTGTACTGGGCACCTCAAGGCGCCGATACGTCAGATCAATGCCGGCCGGCATGAGCGCCGCGTCGCTCTGCGGTACGGCATCGTATGAACGTTAACATCGAAGGTGTTGCGTTTCACGGGCTGCGTCGGCATCGGAGGGGTCTCGGATCTCTCCGCCGTGCGCCTCGCGACAGCCCACCCCGCAGACGCGGCGAACTGCCCGGCCGCGCATCTTCGACCGCCCGGAAGTGTCTGCGGCGGGGTCGCGTCGTTGCGTACGCAGGCCTGGTAATGCTTGTCGGGCCGGTGCGAGCCGACGGTGGGGATCGCCGTCGATTGGGAAGGGCGGGCCGAGGGGTGGAGGCGAGCGGGCTGGGTGAGGTGGGGCCTCGGCGGCGTCCGGGCGGCCGGGCGGCGGCGGTGGTGGCCGCCGTGCGGCGGGCGGCCGTCGAACTGCTGGAGGAGGTGGGGTACGAGGGACTGGTGCTCACCGACGTCGCGTCTCGCGCGGGGGTCAACAAGACGACGGTCTACCGGCGCTGGCCGACCCGGGTCCAGTTGGTGTCCGACATCCTGCTGGCCCAGGCTGCCGAGCAGGTCGGGACTCCCGACACCGGTGACCTCGTGGGAGACCTGTGCGTCCTGTTGGCGGACGTCGCGGCGCTCCTGCGCACCCGGGCCGCGCGGGCCGTCCTCGCGGCTCTGGTGGCTGGCGAGTCGGATCCGGCCGTGGCTGTCGCCCGCGACGCCTTCTGGGCCGAGCGCTTCGGCCGCAGCGCGGTGATCGTCGAGCGGGCCGTCCGGCGGGGCGAGCTGCCGCCGGGAACGGATGCGCGCCTGTTGCTGGAGGAGGCCAGCAGCCCGGTCTACTTCCGGCTGATGTTCACCGGCGAGCCCGTCGGCCCGGCGGACATCGAGTTGTTCGCCAGGCGGGCGGCGGAAACAGCCAGGGCGCGGCCCTCCAGCCGCCGGTAACATGGCAACCCTAGTTGCTTTAGTGGGGGGCGCCATGGTGAAGGTCGTCGCGGAGATCGGCGGGCATCGGGTCGACCGCGCCGCGATCCTCCGCTGGGAGGACCGCCGCATCGACGCCGCCGCCAGCAAGCTCGGTGTCCCAGCACCCCGGCCCGGGGACGTCGCCGGACGACGCGAGGCATTTCTGCGCACCAAGCTCGACCTTGGTGCCGAGGAGATGTCGCGGCGCCTCGCCCGCGATACCCGGATGGCCGACCTGGTCGCCCGCGCCCAGGCCCGGGTGAGCGACCGCCGACGGTTCAGCGTGACCGACCTCAGGGTCGACGCCGGCAACGCCGCCGCGTTCACCGCGTGGTTCGAGGACGCCACGAACTCCTCGGACGAGGCCGCGATGATGCGGGCCTGCCCCGACCACTTCGTGCTCCGTCTCGGCTCCGCCGGGCAGGAGGTCCTGGAGACCAACGGGGCGAGCCCGTTGGCCGCGTTCTTCGTCATCGACTACGGCGACCTCTCCAGCCTGCGTATTCCCGCTGACCCCGCCTTCCCGCACCAGATCGCGGGGGTGGCGCGTGCCTCGAACGGCAGGGCGATCGGGGGCGTGCGCCACCAGTTCCGCGACACCGGCGACGGGTTCGACGCCCGCCTCACCGTCGAGTTTCCGCTGCCGACGCTGCCCGCCATGGTCGCGGGTCACCGGTGGCACCTCGCGTGCGAGTTCGCCAACTGGATCGAGGCGGCTTCCGCCTGAGCGGCCACCGGGCCATGGCGGCTTCCACCCGTGGGTGAGCGTTCACAACGCGCGACGAAGCGGGGGAGTTGCCCGGCTTCTCGGTCCGACCGGCGGCCGGGCCGACTCGCGTGGCCTGGTGTGAGCGATAACATCCCGGTGTCCGGTGGCGGGATGGTGCGGCTCGACCGCGTCGCGTGCTGCAGCGGGTGCGCCACCGAGGGGGTCCAGGTTTCCGCCTTGCATCCGTGCTGTTAAATCTTGACGGGCGGCTATGTTATCGCTCACAGTTGTGGGAACGCCGGCCGGCCCAGCCTCCTCCGGTCATCGCAGGAAGCTGACCCGGAGGTGGCAGGTCACCTGAGAGCGCTCACGCGCCCGCATATCGGCGCGCCCGTCCAGAGCACGTGTCGGGGTCGGCACGGAGGGGCGCAGCGGGCTGACAGCGCCCTCGTCCACCCCTGCCCTCCGTTCCCCGTCGGATCCGGTGGCCTGTCGAGCCGGCGCAACCCGTCCTGAAAGGAGATGCCCCGTGTCCGAAAAGGCTGTGGCGCGAGGAGCGCGAAGAAGATCGAGGCCGCTGCGTGCGTCGGTGCTGACGGTGGTGACCACGCTGCTGGCGGCCCTCGCAGCGGTGGTCGTCGCCCCCGCGCCCGCGATGGCCGCCGACTCCGCCTACGTGATGGCGTACTTCAAGGAGTCCGTCAGCGGGGCCGGCAACGTCAACAGCGTGCACCTGGCGGTCAGTTCCGACGCGTTGGAGTGGACGCCGCTCAACAACAACGAGGCGATCCTGACGCCGACGGTCGGCACCCGGGGCATCCGCGACCCGTTCCTGTTCCGGCTCAACGACGGCACCTGGGTGCTGGCGGCCACCGACATCCCGGTCGGCGGCAACTTCTGGGCCCCGAACCCGAACATCCACATCTGGACCTCGCCCGACCTGGTGAACTGGTCGTCGGACCGCCTGCTCAACATCAACTGGCCCAACCCGAACTCGTTCACCTGGGCCCCGTCGATCTACTGGGACGCGTCCCGCAACCAGTACGCGATCACCTACTCGACCGTGCCGGCCGGCTACACGTACTCGGTGATCATGGTCGTGTACACGAGCAACTTCACCACCGTCACCTCGCCCGTGGTCCTCTTCGACGGCGGCCCGAGCGGTGTCATCGACTCGCACGTCGTCACCGGCGTCAACGGCATGAACTACCTCTACTACAAGAGCAACTCTCCCTCCACCTTGTACGGTGCGCGGTCGACGTCGCTCAACCCGGGCAGCTTCGTCCGCTACACCAACGGCACCGGCGGTGGATGCATCGAGGCGCCCACGGTGGTCAAGTCGCTGAACTCGTCGACGTGGTGGCTCTGGGGCGACACGTTCTGCCCGAACAGCGTGTTCCTCGCCTGGCAGGGCGACATCGTCGCGGGCACCTGGACGGCGGTCAACCAGCGCAACTACACGCCCCCGCTCAACGCCAAGCACAACTCGATCCACCCGATCAGCGCCACCGACCGAGCGAACCTGCTCAACCGTTACGGCGGCACCACCCAGTGGAACCGGATCAAGTCCTGGACCAACCCCGGGTCGTACGTCCGCCACGCCAACGGCGTCGGCCGCGTCGACGCGATGCCGTTCGACCCGTACCAGGATTCGCAGTGGCGGATCGTGCCGGGGCTCGCGGACCCGGCCGGGGTGTCGTTCGAGTCGGTGAACCAGCCCGGACGGTACCTGCGGCACTCGAACTACAGCATGGTGCTCGCGGCCAACGACAACACCGCGATCTTCCGCGCCGACGCGACCTTCTACCGGGTCGCCGGCCTGGCCAACTCGGGCTGGTCGTCGTTCCGCTCGTACAACTTCCCCACCAGGTACCTGCGGCAGCAGGGCAACCAGCTCTACATCCACGAGATCACCACCGCCACCGAGCGGGAGAACGCGACCTTCCGGGTCGGCTACTGACCGCGTCGCCGGCCCCATACACCACCACCAGGAGATGACGATGACAGTCGCAAGCCCCCCCGCGACCAGGGCCCGGATCAGACGCGCCGGCGCCTGGCTCGTGAGCCTGTTCCTGATCGCGACGCTGCTGCCGGGGAGCCCGGCCCACGCCGACAACCCGATCGTGCAGACGATCTACACCGCTGATCCTGCGCCGTTGGTGCACAACGGTCGGGTGTATCTGTACACCGGGCATGACGAGGACGGGTCGACGTACTTCACGATGAAGGACTGGCGGGTGTTCTCGTCGGCGGACATGGTGAACTGGACTGATCATGGTTCGCCGATGAGTCTGGCGACGTTCTCGTGGGCGGAGTCGGATGCGTGGGCGGGTCATGTGGTGGCTCGGAACAACAAGTTCTACTGGTATGTGCCGGTGAAGCAGCGTGGCGGCGGCATGGTGATCGGCGTCGGGGTGGCCGACAGCCCGACCGGTCCGTTCCGGGACGCGATCGGTCGTCCGTTGGTCGGTAACGGTGAGATCGATCCGAACGTGATGATCGACGACGACGGGCAGGCGTACCTGTACTGGGGTAACCCGAACCTGTGGTACGTGAAGCTGAACCAGGACATGGTCTCCTACTCGGGTAGCCCGACGAAGATCCCGTTGACCACGGCCGGGTTCGGTACCCGTACCGGTAACGCGAGCCGTCCCACCTTGTACGAGGAGGGGCCGTGGGTGTACAAGCGCAACGGTCTGTACTACAACGTGTTCGCGGCGGAGTGCTGCTCGGAGTTCATCGGTTACTCGACGGCGCCGGGTCCGACGGGGCCGTGGACGTATCGGGGGACGGTGATGCCGCGGCAGGGCGGTAGTTTCACCAACCACCCCGGCGTGATCGATTTCAATGGTGGGTCGTACTTCTTCTACCACAACGGGGCGTTGCCCGGTGGTGGTGGTTTCACCCGGTCGGTGGCGGTGGAGAAGTTCTCCTACAACAGTGACGGCACGATCCCGAGCATGAACATGACCACGACGGGGGCGCCGCAGGTGGGCACGTTGAACCCGTACGTGCGGCAGGAGGCCGAGACCATCGCCTGGTCCGTCGGCGTCGAGACGCAACCCGCCAGCGGCGGCACGCAGAACGTGTGGTCGATCAACAACGGCGACTACATCAAGGTCAAGGGCGTCGCGTTCGGCACCGGGGCGGCCTCGTTCACGGCCCGGACGGCGTCGGCGACCAGCGGCGGCACGATCGAGCTGCGGCTAGACAGCACCACCGGGCCCCTCGTCGGGACCTGCCGGGTCGCGGGCACCGGGGGCTGGCAGACCTGGGCCAACACGTCGTGCGCGGTGACCGGCGCGACCGGCACCCGCGACCTCTACCTGCGGTTCACCGGCGGCAGCGGCGACCTGTTCAACCTCGACTGGTGGCAGTTCACCGCCGGGACCGGCACCACCACGTCCTACCGCGTCACCAACCGCAACAGCGGGCAGGTCATCGACGTGCAGTCGCCCAACCTGAACGACCTGGCCGTCATCGGCCAGTGGACCAGCAACGGCAACGCCTGGCAGCAGTGGAGGTTCAACGACGCCGGCAACGGCAACGTCACCCTCCAGAGCGTCAACAGCGGAAAGTGCGCCGACGTGCTCGACTTCTCGACCGCGGACGGCGCGCGGATCGTCCAGTACACCTGCCACGGTGGGGCCAACCAGGTCTTCACCTGGCGGTCGACCGGCGACGGCTACTACCAGCTGGTCAATCTCAACAGCAACAAGTGCCTCAACGTGGTCGGCGGCTCGACCACCCCGGGCGCTGCCCTGGAGCAGCGGACCTGCGGCTCCGCGACCAGCATGCAGTGGTCCCGCGCCTGACGGCCTGAGACCCGCCCCGGTGGGGTCGGCGCCGATCTTCCGCGCCGGCCCTGCCGGGGCGCCCCGCGCCCGCCGTCCGCTACCACGGCTGCGGTAGGTGGGCGTACCACGCTCGGCAGACGCTGGTGGGCCGGGCCGCCCGGTAATGTGATCTTCATGGACGAACCGGGCGCTCACCAGTCGCCGGCCTGGTGGCGGACGCACCCGCGCGCACACGACGCGCTGCTCGGCGCGGCCGTCGCGGCGCTGATGCTCGTCATGACGCTCGTCGGCCGGCCGGGGGAGACCGAGGGCCGCCCGTTGGCCTGGCCCGACGCGTTGGTCGCCGGAGCGGCCTTCACGCTGGTGCTGGTGCGCCGCCGGTGGCCGCTGCCCGTCCTCGCCGTCTCGGCCCTGCTCGCCGCCGGCGCCGTCGCCGCCGGCGGGCAACCCCCGGCCTTCCTCGTGGTGACCGCCGTCGCCGCCTACACCGTCGCGGCGCACACCAACCGACCCACGGCCTGGCTCGCCGGCGGGGGCGCGGCGATCGTGGTGTACGGCGCGGCCGTGGCCTGGACCGGCGAGGGCTGGCTCGGCCCGCCGCTCGGCGTGGCCGCCTGGATCGGCATGGCCACCGCGATCGGCGACGCCGCCCGCATCCGTCGCGCGTACGTGTCCGCCGTCGAGGAGCGTGCCCGCCGCGCCGAGCGGACCCGCGAGGAGGAGGCCCGCCGCCGGGTCGCCGAGGAGCGGGTGCGGATCGCCCGTGACCTCCACGACGTCGTCGCGCACCACATCGCCGTCATCAACGTGCACGCCGGGCTGGCCGAGCACAGCGTGCGCACCCGGCCGGACCAGGCGGCGGCCTCGGTGGCACACGTGCGACAGGCGGCCAGGACCGTGCTCGACGAACTCGCCACCATCCTCGCCCTGTTGCGGCAGAACGGCGACGCCGACGCGCCCACCGAACCGGTGCGCGGCCTGGCACAGCTCGGGGAGCTGCTGGACTCCGTCGCCGCCGCCGGCCTGCGGGTCGAGCACCAGCAGGTCGGCCAGGCGCGGCCGCTGCCCGCCGCGATCGACCAGGCCGCGTACCGGATCGTGCAGGAGGCCCTCACCAACGCGCACAAGCACGGCACCGGTGACGTGGCCGGCCTGCGGGTCGAATACCGCCCCGACGACCTGGTCATCGACGTCGGCAACCCCACCGTCTCCGGCCGCCCGCGGCCGGACCCCACCGGCCACGGCCTGATCGGCATGCGTGAACGTGCCGTCGCCGTCGGCGGCACCCTCGCCGCCGGGCCTGCGGGCCCGCGCCGTTTCCACGTCCGCGCCGTGCTGCCCAGCACGGCACGCCCCGGAGGCACCCCGTGACCATTCGCGTGCTCCTCGCCGACGACCAGGCCCTGATCCGCACCGGCCTGCGCGGCATCATCGAATCCGTGCCCGACCTGGAGGTGGTCGCGGAGGCGGCCAGCGGCCGCGAGGCGGTCCGACTGGCCAGGTCGGCGCGCGCCGACGTGGTGCTCATGGACATCCGCATGCCGGAGGTCGACGGCCTCCAGGCGACGCAGCTCATCACCGCCGACGAGGACCTGGCCGGGGTGCGGGTGCTCATCCTCACCACGTTCGAGCTCGACGAGTACGTCCTGGGGGCGCTGCGGGCCGGGGCGAGCGGGTTCCTCGGCAAGGGCGCCACCCCCACCGAGCTGATCGAGGCGATCCGGACCGTCGCCAACGGCGACGCGCTGCTGTCCGGGAAGGCCACCCGGGCGCTGATCGCCCGGTTCCTCACCAGCGGCGACCCCGCCCCGCCGCCGGACACCACCGTGCTCAACGTGCTCACCGACCGGGAGCGGGAGGTCCTCGCCCTGGTCGCCCTCGGCCTGTCGAACGACGACATCGCCACCCGGCTGCACCTCGCGCCCTCCACCGCCAAGACGCACGTCAACCGCGCCATGGCCAAGCTCGGCGCGCGGGACCGGGCGCAGCTGGTCGTGGTCGCCTACCAGAGCGGGCTGGTCAGGCCCGGGGACGCCACCCCGTAGGGGGCGCGGCCTTCGCCGGCGGTACGGCGATGGGTGGGAATACCACATTTGCGGTAGCGGACCGACCGCAGCTGGACGATGCCAACCGCGTCCATCCGCCCGGAGACTTGCGCAGGCGCCCTGCGCGTCACCGAGTCGTCTAGCCGCGAGCGAGGTCGCTGGTGTTGTTCCTGTCCCGGGTCAGTCTTGCGAACCGGAGGCTGGTGGCTCTGCTCACCGCTCTCCTCGTCGCCCTGGGGATCTACGTGATCCCGTCGCTCAAGCAGCAGCTGCTGCCCGACCTGTCCTTCCCGGCCGTGACCGTGGTCGCCGCCTACCCCGGCGCCGCGCCGGAGGTCGTCGAGGAGCAGGTCACCGGCCCGATCGAGAAGGCCGTCGAGGGCCTCGACGGGGTGGAGAGCACCACCTCGACCTCGCAGCAGGGCTCGGTGCAGGTGATGGTCTCGTTCTCGTTCGACAGCGACATCGACCAAGCCGCCAGCGACGTCGAGCAGGCCGTCTCGAAGATCTCCTCCGCGCTGCCGGCCGGCGTCGACCCGCAGGTGCTCACCGGCAGCACGGCCGACCTGCCGACCATGGTCCTGGCCGCCACCTCCGGCGGCGACCAGCATGCGCTCGCCGCCGCCCTCGACGAGAAGGTCGTGCCGGCGCTGCGGGCGGTCGACGGCGTCAACGACGTCGCCATCTCCGGCGTACGCGACCGGATCGTGACCGTCACGCCGGACACCGCCGCCCTGACCAGGTCCGGGCTGACCACGCAGTCGATCGTCACCGCGCTGGGCGCCCTCGGCGGCACCTCGTCGGCCGGGCAGATCACCTCCGACGGGCGCAACCTCAGCCTGGCCGTCGGCCAGCCGGTCACCTCGCTGAGCCAGATCCAGAACCTGTGGCTGTCGCCGGCCGCGTCCGCCCCCGGCGGCGGTAGCACGACGGGACCGGGCGGCCCCGCCGCCGCGCCCGCACCGGCGGCCCCGTCCGGCACCGCTGCGGGCAAGCCCGTGCAGCTCAAGCAGGTCGCGACCGTGGCTCTCACGGACGCCCCCGTCACGTCGATCACCCGCACGGACGGCAAGCCCAGCCTCGGCATCTCCCTCACCATGGACCATGGCGGCAGCAGCCCGAACATCTCCGACGACGTCCGCGACCAGCTGCCGCAGCTGCAGGCCGCGCTCGGCGACGACGCCCGCCTCGTCGTCGTCTCCGACTCGGGGCCGGGGGTCAAGGAGGCGGTCAACGGCCTCGTCGAGGAGGGCGCGCTGGGCCTGCTCATGGCGATCCTCGTCATCGTGCTGTTCCTGCGGTCGGCCCGCGCCACCGTGGTCACCGCCGTGTCCATCCCGCTGTCGCTGCTCGTCGCGCTCATCGCGGTGTGGCAGCGCGACTACTCGCTGAACATCCTCACCCTCGGCGCCCTCACCATCGCCGTCGGCCGCGTCGTGGACGACTCGATCGTGGTCCTGGAGAACATCAAGCGCCATCTCGGCTACGGCGAGGAGCGGGCCACGGCGGTCCTGTCGGCCGTCCGCGAGGTCGCCACCGCCGTCACCTCGTCCACGCTCACCACCGTGGCGGTGTTCCTGCCGATCGCGCTGGTCGGCGGGTTCGTCGGCGAGCTGTTCGGCTCCTTCTCGATCACCGTTTCCGCCGCGATGCTCGCCTCGCTGCTGGTGTCGCTCACCGTCGTCCCGGTGCTGGCGTACTGGTTCCTGAAGGCACCCGCGGACGCCGTCGGCGTACCGGCCGACGAGTACCGCGCCCGGGTGGAGGAACACGAGCGGCGGGGCCTGCTGCCGCGCGTCTACCTGCCGGTCATCCGCTGGGCGGTCGGCCACCGCAAGACCGTGCTGGCCGGGGCGCTGGCCCTGCTGGCCGCCACGGTCGTGCTGGCCGGGAGCCTGAAGACCACCTTCATCGGCGACTCCGGCGAGGACTCCATCGGGGTCACCCAGACCCTCCCGGCCGGCACCGACCTGGCCACGACCGACGCGGCGGCGAAGAAGGTCGAAGGGGCCCTGGCCTCGGTCGACGGCGTGGAGTCGTACCAGGTGGTGATCGGCTCGTCCGGCGGGTTCTTCGGCTCGCGTACCGCCAACAACGTCTCCTACACCCTCAACCTGGCCGACGACGCGGACAGCGCGACGGTCAGCGACGCGGTGCGCGACCGGCTCGCGGCCATCACCGACGCCGGTGAGCTGAAGCTCGGCGGCGGCGGACCCGGCGGTGGCGGGCCCGGCGGCGACAGCACCATCTCCGTGTCCATCCGGGCCGACGACGACCAGGCCCTGAGCCAGGCCACCCGGCAGGTGCAGGAGGCCCTGGGCGGCGTCTCGCAGGTCACCGACGTGGAGAGCGACCTCAGCGAGAGCGCTCCGCAGATCAGCGTCGTGCCCGACGGCCAGGCCGCCGCCCGCTACGGGCTGAGCACCACCGCGATCGTGTCGGCGCTGCGGCAGTCGGTCGAGGGGACCACCGTCACCCAGGTAACCCTCGACGGCGCCCCGCGCGACGTGCTCGTGCGGACGACCGACGCCGGGCCGGACAGCCTCGCCAAGGTGAAGGCGCTCGTGCTGCCCGCCGGCACCGCGACCGTACGCCTGGACCAGGTCGCCACCGTCAGCCGCGTCGACGGGCCCGTGCAGCGCACCCACGTCGACGGCGAGCGGACGAACACCGTGACCGCGACCCCGGTCGGCGACGACACCGGCGCGGCGAGCAGCGCCGTCACCGACAAGCTCGAGACCCTCACCCTGCCGGCCGGGGCGAGCTACGAGATCGGCGGCGTCACCGCCGACCAGAGCGAGGCGTTTTCCCAGCTCATCTTGGCCATGGCCGCCGCGATCGCCCTGGTGTTCCTGATCCTGGTGGGCGTGTTCCGCAGCATCCGCCAGACCCTGATCCTGCTGGTGTCCATCCCGTTCGCGTTCGTCGGCGCGTTCGCCCTGCTGCTGGTCACCGACACGCCGCTGGGCGTCGCCGCGCTCATCGGCATCCTGATGCTGATCGGCATCGTCGTCACCAACGCCATCGTCCTGATGGACCTGGTCAACCAGTACCGCGAGCGGGGAATGAGCGTCGCCGAGGCGGTGGTGGAGGGCGGTCAGCGCCGGCTGCGCCCGATCCTGATGACGGCCTTGGCGACCATCTTCGCCCTCCTGCCGATGGCGCTGGGCATCACCGGCGCGGGCGCGTTCATCTCCACCCCGCTGGCCGTCGTCGTCATCGGCGGTCTCGTCACCTCGACCCTGCTCACCCTGGTCCTGATCCCGGTTCTCTACACGATGGTCGAGGGCCGCCGGGAACGCCGCCAGGCCCGCAGGAACGGTCCGGTGCCGCAGCCCGAGGATGTGCCCGAGCCGGTCCCGGTCGCCTGAGGACCCCAGCCCTCGCGCCCCGGCCGGTACGCGGATCACGCGTACCGGCCGGGGCGCGGCCCAACCGCTGGTCGGCCCCGCCGTCGCAGGCCCGCAGGACGATCTTGGTGTGAGTGGTACCCGGGGCGTAGGCGTCGAGGCATGCCTCGTCGAGGCCCGTCGATCCACCTCCCGGACGACGTGATGTTAACGTTCACTTCGCTGCCAAGCGTGGCGCTCGTCTTTGCTTCTGTCAACGCTCGCATAGATGGATGTCGAGCGAGGTGGCCGTCGCGGGCTGTCGGCCGGCGGAGCTCGGGCCTTGCCGCCGTCGCCGGCCGGTGGTGCGGCGGATGGCGTGGTGGTGGCGGAAATCGTCTATTGACATCGACGTTCATCGACCTGTTACATGGGGTGGCCGGGGAATGTTATCGGTAACACTACCCTGTCGGGCCCCGTCGGCCGGTGCCACGACGCCTCCACAGGCGTCCCGCGTGCACCGGCCCCGGACAGCCACGACACCCGGCGAGCGCAGACAACGACTGCCCGGTACGCGCCGCCGGCTGGACGAACTCCAGCCGCGTCGCGGGGCGACCCGGCGTGCCCGCACCACGGGCGGGCCCCGGTGCCGGCCCGGGGACGCGTCGGCGGGAGGCCCGCAGTCCGGCCGGGTGCGTGACGTGCGCGGGCAACGAGCAGCAGCGGCCCCAGCCGGCCGCCGGTTCCACCGTCCCCACCGCAGAGCTTCGGCTCCGACCACCAGAAGGGATGTCCTCCATGGATCCGACCTCCCCGCACCTCAGCCGCCGACGGCTGCTCACCGCCGTCGGGCTCACCGGCATCGCCACGGCCACCGGCCTGTCCCGGATGGGGTTCGCCCTGGCTACCGAGGGGCCGCAGAGCTACACCCCCACCTGGGCGTCGGTCGACCAGCACCCGCCGGCCCCCGAGTGGTTCCAGGACGCCAAGTTCGGCATCTACTACCACTGGGGCGTGTACAGCGTCCCGGCGTTCGCCAGCGAGTGGTACCCGCGCAACATGTACAACAACGGCTCCGGCGAGAACAACCACCACAAGAGCGTCTACGGCGACCCGTCGGTGTGGCCGTACCACAACTTCATCAACGGGGCCAACGACAAGGCCGGCAACTGGGTGCAGTTCGCGCCGAAGCTCAAGTCGGCCGGCGGCAACTGGGACCCCAACGAGTGGGCGCAACTCTTCGTCGATGCCGGGGCGAAGTTCGCCGGGCCGGTGGCCGAGCACCACGACGGCTTCTCCATGTGGAACAGCCAGGTCAACGAGTGGAACTCCGTCGCCAAAGGACCCCGCCTCGACCTGCTGCGGTTGCAGGCGGACGCGATCCGGGGCAAGGGACTCAAGCTGTGGGCGTCGCTGCACCACGCGTTCAACTTCACCGGCTACTTCCAGTGGGCTCCGGCCCAGTCCGACGCCAGCCTGAAGAAGCTCTACGGCCAGCTCGGCTCCACCCCGGAGTACCAGCTCTGGTACGACAAGCTGCGCGAGGTCATCGACGGCTACCAGCCGGACATCATCTACCAGGACTTCGACCTGTCCAAGATCCCGGAGTCGTACCGGCTCAACTTCCTGTCGTACTACTACAACAAGGCCGTCTCGTGGAACAAGGACGTCGTCGCCACGTACAAGGACGGGTTCAACAACCGTGGCGAGGTCTACGACTTCGAGCGCGGCGGCCCGGCGGTCATCCAGACCCCGTACTGGCTGACCGACGACAGCGTCTCCAGTTCGAGCTGGTGCTACACCCAGGGCATCGGCTACTACTCCACCAAGTCGCTGCTGCACGCACTCATCGACCGGATCAGCAAGAACGGCACGATGGTGCTCAACATCGCGCCGATGGCCGACGGCACCATCCCCTCCGGCCAGCGCACGATCCTGCAGGGCTTCGGCGACCACCTGCGGCGGTTCGGGGAGGCGGTCTACTCCACCCGCGCCTGGTCGGTGCACGGCGAGGGTCCCACCCAGATGGGCGGCGGTTCCTTCCAGACCCCCCGCGAGGGCAACGGGCAGGACATCCGCTTCACCCGCACCAAGGACAACACCGTCCTGTACGCCACCGTGCTCGGCTGGCCGGGCGCCACCCTGAACATCACCACGCTGGGCTCGAACCGGATCAACCTGAGCACCCTGACGTCGGCGCGGCTGCTCGGTACGACGGCCGGCACGTACATCGACCTGACCAACCGCACCCAGGACGGCTCCGGGCTGCACCTGACCATGCCGTCGGCCACGGCGCCGTTCAGCGCCCTGGCGTACGTGGTGAAGCTGACCTTCTCGGGCCAGATTCCGACGCTCGGCTCCGGCCCCACCCCCACCGGGTACGTGAAGATCGCCAACGGGGCGACCGGCCTCGTGCTGGACAGCGGTGGAAGCGTCGCCTCGGGTGCGGTGGTGAAGCAGTGGAGCGACGTCAGCAGCACCAACCTGCAGTGGCAGTTGGTCGACGTCGGCGGCGGCTACTACCGGATCGTGAACCGGGCCAACGGCATGGTCGTGGACAGCTGGGGCAACACCGCGAACGGGGCCAGCGCGCTGCAGGCGCCGTGGAACGGTGGGAACAACCAGCAGTGGCGGCTGAACAGTGTGGGCAACGGCCGCTACCAGATCGTCAACCGGGGCACCGGCACGGCGCTGGACGGTCTGGGTAGTACGACCTCGGGTTCCACGGTCGCCATGTGGGCCCCGAACGGCAGCACCAACAACCAGTGGAGCATCACCGCCGTCTGACTCCCGCCTGCGGCCGCTGCCCGCGGGGCCAGCGGCCGCAGGCGTCGCCATGCCTCTTCGTCAGCGGCTCCGCGTCGGCGCCCATACATTCGATCCTGTTTTACTGGGATCTGCTGCCGGTGGCCGCCGCCACGGCAGGGCGGGAGCGGGGACGCAGGCATGACGAGGGACACGCGGTCGACTGTGGCGGTGCTGGTGTGCGTGGCGGGTGCCCTACCCGCGCTACCAGGAGTGCGGTGACCGTGGTTCCCGTCGTCGTCGTCGGCGCGGGTCCCACCGGGCTCACCGCCGCGACGCTGCTCGCCCAGTACGGCGTGGAGTGCCTGGTCCTCGACCGGCGGGCAGAGGTCTATCCGCTGCCCCGCGCGGTCGCCCTCGACGACGAGGTGCACCGCATCCTCGCCCGGCTGGGGCTGCGGGAGGAGTTCGCGGCCATCTCCAGGCCGCACCGGGGCCTGCGGCTGGTGGACCGGAGCATGCGGGTGCTGGCCGAGTTTCCCCGCGACGTGACGCCGGGCCGGCACGGCTACCCGCAGGGGAGCCTGTTCGACCAGCCGGACCTGGAGGCGATCCTCCGCCGCAACCTCGGCCGGCACGGCAGCGCCACGCTGCGCGGCAACACCGAGGTCACCGCGCTGAACCAGGATGCGGACGGCGTACGGGTGAGTGTCACCGACACGGTCACGGGCGCGCCGGGCGTCGTCCGCGCGGGCTACGTCCTGGGCTGCGACGGCGCCAACGGGTCGACCCGAGCCGCGATCGGCGCGGGCATGCACGACCTCGGGTTCACCCAACGCTGGCTCGTCGTCGACGTGGTCACCGAGGTCGACCTCGGCCACTGGGAGGGCGTGCACCAGCTCTGCGACCCGGTCCGCGCCGGGACGTACCTGCGGGTCGGCCGGACCCGCCACCGTTGGGAGTTCCTGCTGGCCCCCGGCGAGACCGCCGACGAATTCCGCGACCCGGCCCGGCTGCGTCCGCTGGTCGCCCCGTGGACGGGGAACGTTCCCCTCGCGGAGCTGGAGGTCGTCCGGGCGGCCGAGTACACCTTCCGCGCCCAGGTCGCCGACCGGTGGCGGGACCGGCGGATCTTCCTGCTCGGCGACGCCGCCCACCTCACCCCGCCGTTCGTCGGCCAGGGCCTGGGCGCCGGGCTGCGTGACGCCATGAACCTCGCCTGGAAACTCGCGGGCGTGCTCGACGCGAGCCTGCCCGACAGCGTCCTCGACACCTACGAGATCGAACGCCGCCGGCACGCCGTCGCCATGATCAGGCTGGCGACGCTGATCGGCACCGCCATGACGGCCGGCGGCAGGTGGGGGGACGCCGTCCGCCGGGTGGTGGCGCCGTGCCTGCACCTCGTGCCCGGCCTCCAGCGTCTCGCCACGGACAGTGCGACGCCCGCGCTGCGGCGGTCCGCCCTGGTGCTGCGGCCCCGGCTGGGCCGTGGCGTCGTGGGTGGCCTGTGCCCGAACGCCGTCCTCGACGGCGACCTCCGCTTCGACGATGTGGCGGCGGGCCGGTTCGCGGTCGTCACCTCCGTCGAGCCGTCGGCGGAGCACCGGGCCGAGCTGACCCGCCGGGGAGCGGTCGTCGTCGACGCTCCACCGGGCAGCGAACTGGACCGGTGGCTGGCCGGTGGCCGCGCACGGGCGGCCGTCGTCCGCCCCGACGGCGTCGTCCTGGCCGCCGGCAGGAGGCTGGCCGGCCTCCGCCGGGCCCTGCCCGCGGCCCCGGCAGCAGCGGCCGGGACGCGCAGGTGAGGCCGCCGCGCTCCCGGGCGGGTCCTTACGGGACCATCGCCTGTAGGACGTCCCGCGCGTCGCGCGGTTGACGGTCGAGGAGCTTGCCGAGCAGTGGGTCGACCCCGGCGAAGAACCCGTCCAGCGCGGCCTGGTAGAAGCCCAGCAGGAAGCGCGTCCTGTCCGCCGGCAGCCCGGCGGCGACCTGCGCGGCGCTCCACTCCTCCTCGTCCACGCGTTCGTACCGGATGGTCCGTCCCGACAGCGCGGATGCGGTCTCGGCGAGTGCGGCGAAGGTCGGGGCCGTCGGGGCCGTGAGGGTCGTCGGGCCGTCGTACACGCCGTGCGAGGCGAGGACCACCGCGGCGGCCTCGGCGGCGTCCTCGCGGGCGGTCCAGGACACCGGTCCGTCGGCGGGGACGGCGATCACGCCCGTCTCCTGCCAGGGGCCGGCGAACCACCCGAGGCTGTGGGCGTAGAACCCGTTGCGCAACGAGGTCCACGGGATCCCGGAGGCGGCGAGGAGTTGCTCGGTGGCGAAGTGGCTCCGGCCGGGGGGAAACGGGTTGTCCGGCGCTGCCGCCTGGTGGCTGGTGTAGACGATGCGCCCCACGCCGGCGGTGAGCGCGGCGTCGATCGCTGCGCGGTGCAGGCTGGTCACGTCCGCGACCGGGTCGTTGGAGGAGACGAGCAACAGTTGGTCGGCGCCGGCGAACGCCGCCGGCAGGGACTCGGGGTCGGCGTAGTCGCCGCGCCTGACCTCGACGCCACGCTGCGCGAAGCGTTCGGCCTTCGCGGTGTCGCGGGCGACGACCGCGAGTTCGTTCGCGGGCATCCGGTCGAGGAGGTGGCCGACGGTGGCGCCGTTGAGGGCTCCGGTCGCTCCGGTCACGACTATCACTGGTTCACCTTTCGGGTTATCGACGATAACGGCTCGACCGTAGCGCCCGTTACCGCCGATAGCAACATCCTGTTATCGTTGTTTCATGGGTGACGAGGTCAAGGGCCGGGCCGACACGAGGGCGGCGATCGTCGAGGCTGCCGCAGGGCTGTTGCACACGGGTGGGACCAGCGCCGTGACGACCCGCGGCGTCGCCGAACGCGCCGGCGTCCAGGCCCCGACCATCTACCGCCTGTTCGGCGACAAGGACGGGCTGCTGGAAGCCGTGGCCGAGTGGGTCCTGGCCGGGTTCGTCTCGGACAAGGCCGCCGCCGTGGCCGTCGCCACCGCGACGAACGCCGACCCGCTCGACGACCTGCGCGCGAGTTGGCGCACGCAGGTCGAGTTCGGCCTCGCCAATCCGGCCGTCTTCCGACTGCTGAACGACCCGGATCGCGTGGCCGGCTCGCCGGCCGCCCGCCTGGGCAGGCAGGTTCTGGAGATGCGTGTCCATCGCCTGGCGGCGGCCGGTCGGCTCCGGGTTCCCGAGCCGCGTGCGGTCGCCCTGATCCACGCCGCGGGCGTCGGGACCGTCCAGACGCTGCTGGCGGTCCCGCCCGAGCAGCGGGACCCCGCCCTGGGTGAGGCGATGATCGAGGCGGTCCTGGGTCGGATCCTGCACGCGACCCCGGCCGAGGCGCCGGAGGGACCTCTCGCCGCGGCCGTCGCCCTACGGGCCGTGGCACCGCAGTTGGGCGTGCTCAGCGACGCCGAGCGTCGACTGCTGGCCGAGTGGCTCGACCGCATCGCGGCGGCGCCCACCCCGGCAGACAACCACGACGCCGGCCACGGTGGACGACGCCCCGGGCCCTGACGCCTCGGTGCGCCGGCGGGCGGACACGGAGCGTCCTGCGCACCGGCAGCGGAGGCACCGGCGGTGTCTTCGGTGCCGGTGCCGGTGTCGAGGGGCGGCCAGCCCGGGTGCCTCACCCTGGCAAGGTGTGGCTGACGCCTGCGGCCTGCCGAATACTTCCTGTCGTGGACGCGAAACGACAGCTCGGGGAGTTCCTCCAGGCCCGCCGCTCACAGTTGCGGCCGGAGGACGTCGACCTGGCCACCTACGGCGGCCGGCGCCGGGTGAGCGGTCTGCGCCGGGAGGAACTGGCCCTGCTCGCCGGGGTCAGCCCGTCCTACTACGCGCGGCTGGAGCAGGGGCAGTCGTCTAACGCGTCGGCGGAGGTCCTGGACGCGATCGCCACGGCGTTGCGCCTCGACGACGCCGAGCGGCGGCATCTGCACGTCCTGGCCAGCGGCGCTGTCCGCCGCCGGGCCACCGGACGGCGGTCGGCGCCGGAGACGGTCAGCGCGGCGGTGCGCCAGCTCATGGCGGCGCTGGGCGAGGTGCCCGCGATGGTCCTGGGACGGCGCCCGAACCTGATCGTCGCCACCCTGCCGCGCCGCTGAACAACCCTTCCCGGCGGGCGGGCGTCGACGAGAACGCCTTCGCGGGCGGCATCGCGGGTGCTCAGCCGGCGAAGGGATGGGCCGGGAAGCCCGGCACCTCGGGGCGGAACCGGAACAGCGCGCCCGCCGGGGAGCGGTCGTCGGCCGGCAGGCCCAGGCGGGACGACGTGACGTAGAGGTCCGCGTGGTCGGGACCGCCGAACGCGCACGCCGTGGGACGCCGGACCGGCAACTCCACGACGGCGGTGAGGCGGCCGTCCGGCGCGTACCGGTGGAGGGCGCCCCCGTCCCACAGCGCCACCCAGGCCCCGCCCTCGCTGTCGAGGCAGAGCCCGTCGGGGGTGCCCACCGCCGGCGGCACATCCACCGCCGGCCGCCGGTCGCGCAGTTCCCCGGTCGCCAGGTCGAAGGCGAAGACGTCCAACCGTTGGGTGGCCGAGTCGACGTACCAGGCGGCGTCGCCCTGCCGGGTCCAGGCCAGCCCGTTGGAGACGGTGAGCCCGGTGAGCACCGTCTCGACCGCGCCGTCGGCGTCGAGCCGGTGCAACGAGGCCCGCCCCGGTGCCGCGTCGTACGCCATCGAGCCGCAGTAGAAGCGCCCGAGGGGATCGCAGGCCCCGTCGTTCATCCGGATCGACGGGTCCGACCAGACCTCGGGCAGCAGCTCCACCGAGTCGTCCCCCAACAGCGCGAAGCCCCGCTCGACGGCGACGACCAGCCCACCGGCGGATCGCGGGCGCAGGGCCGCCACCACCGGGGCGACGTGCCGGCGGGCGACGACCCCGGTGGCCGGGTCCAGCGCCAGGATGTCCCCGACCAGCATGTCGACCCACCGCAGCCGCCGGTCGGCCGGGCACCACACCGGCCCTTCCCCGTGCCCGGCGAGGGGCGGGGTGACCTGCTCGACGTCGACCATCTGACACTCCTCAGTCGATCCGCGCGCCGGTCACGTCGAGCGGCGGCAGGGGCCGGCCGCCCGGGCCGGCGGTGGCGTGCCGGCGTCGGGATCGTCCCGGGTCAGTCCAGGTCGCGATAGTAGTAGAACATCGGCTCGGGTGCCCCGGGCTCGACGTTGGTGAAGCCGTGCGCCTCGTAGAAGCGGCGGGCGTCGACGTCCTCGCCGTCGACGTTGATCTCCAGCGAGCCGGCGCCGCGTTCGCCGGCCAGCCGGCAGGCGGCCTCCAGCAGGGCGTGTCCGTACCGCCGTCCGCGCGTCTCGGGGCGCACGTACAACTCGTCGAGGGTGGCCACCGGGCCGGCGTACCAGAGGCTGGGCCGGAAGGAGAGCACGGCCACCCCGACGGCCGGCTCGCCGCCGAGCAGGACCAGGAAGTGCTCACCGGCGAGGAGCCGCCGCAGCCGGGCGGCGAGCACCCGTGGCCCCGGCGTGGGGGTGTCGAACTCGCGGTTGAAGGCGTCCAGCATCTCGGCCACCAGGTCGGCGTCGGACACCGTCGCCGGCCGGACCGGGCGCTCGTGCTCGGGCTCTGTCCCCATCCGGCGTAGCCTTCCGATCGCCGCGGCGGCGAGCAACGCATTATCTCGGCGCGACCGGGCGGCGGGCCGTGGCGCGCCAGGGGGCCGGGGCTCCGAATGTTTCGGTACCGGCCGCGTGGCCGAGGGGCGGCGGGCGATCGGCGCCCTCCCGCCGGACTCTGCGGCACCGGTGGTCCCGCTCGCCTGCCTGCGCCGACGTGCTGTCGGCGGCCCGCCGGGCGTCCGGCGAGGTTTCCGAAACATTTCCGGAAGTTGTTGACACTGTCGCTGCCCGGTATCGATACTGACCCTCCGATAAGGATGCATGAACTTCGATTATTGGTGGCATGCCTCAAGGAGGGCCTGTGAACGGCAGCCTGAGACGGCGGAAGAGAATGACGAGAACCGCCCTGCCGGCGGCGGTGTTGTTGCTGGTGAGCGGCGCGGTGGCGGTCCAGTCCACCGCCCCCGCCGCCGCAGCCGAGACCACGCTGCGGGCCGCGGCGGCCAAGGCGGGGCTGTTCTTCGGCGTCGCCGCCTCACCCAACCGGCTCTACCCGATCGTCGGTCAGGAATTCAACCAACTGACCCCCGAGAACGACATGAAGCCGGACCGGATCGCCACGTCGAATGGCGGGCTGCAGAACACCGGCGGCGCGGACACCCTGGTCAACCACGCCCAGAGCAACAACATGCTGGTCCGGGGGCACACGCTGGTGTGGCACTCGCAGGCCGGCGCGCTGCAGGGCGCCAGCCAGGCGACGCTGAACACCTTCATCGGCAACGCCATCAACCGCTGGGGCAGCAAGATCGCCTACTGGGACGTCGTCAACGAGGCCCTGGAGGACAACAACACCGGCCGGCGCCGCAACCAGTGGCCGCACACCATGAACCGGGACGCCAACGGGGACGGTGACTTCTTCGACGCCGGCGACACCGACGTCATCCGGGACTCGTTCATCCGGGCCAAGCAGGTCGTGCAGGCCGGCGGGTACTCGACCAAGCTTTGCATCAACGACTACGACGTCGAGGGCCTGACGGTCCAGGGTGGTGGCCCGAACCGCAAGGCCAACGCCCTGTACGACATCGTCCGCACCTACCGGCAGTACATCGACTGCGTCGGGTTCCAGTCGCACTTCAACGACAACCCGAACAGCATCATCACCAACGACCTCCAGGCCAACATCCAGCGCTTCGCCGACCTCGGCGTCGAGGTGCACCTCTCCGAGGTGGACATCGACGACGACCTGAGCAACAACGACATCGGCGCGGGCCAGGCGGAGAACTACCGCAAGGTCGTGCGGGCCTGCCTGAACGTCTCCAAGTGCACCGGCATCACCGTCTGGGGCATCTCCGACAGCGAGTCGTGGCGCTCCTCCGAGCGGGGCCTGCTGTTCACCGGCGGCAACGGCAGCTACCAGAAGAAGGCCGCCTACCACGCGGTCCTCGACGAGCTGAACAAGGGCCGCACCGGCACCCCGCCGACGACCACGCCGCCCCCCACGACGCCTCCGCCGACGACGCCCCCGCCGACCACCCCGCCGCCGACCACGCCGCCGCCGACCACCCCGCCGCCGGCCACCGGCTGCTCGGCCACGGTCTCGCTGAACTCCTGGACCGGGGGCTTCGTCGCCACCGTGCGGGTCACCGCCGGCACCTCGCCGATCAGGGGGTGGACCGTCGCGCTCACCCTGCCGGCCGGGACCACGGTCACCAACGCGTGGAGCGCCACCGCCAGCGGCTCCAGCGGCACCGTGCAGTTCAGCAACGTCAGCTACAACGGCGCGGTGAACGCCGGCCAGTACACCGAGTTCGGCTTCCAGGGCACCGGGAGCGCCACCGGCGTGACCCCGGTGTGCACCGCCTCCTGAGCACCACCCGTCCCGGGCGGGCGCACCGCGTCCACCCGGGACGGACGACACGATGATCCGGCCACCGGCCGGCCACGGGAACTCACCCGGGGCCGGCCGGTGGACGTTGGGCGGGGCGTGGGCCACGGGCGCCCCGCCGGCTGAGCGCGGTGGCGGCGACGAGCACGGTCACCACGAGCGCGCCGAGGAGGGTGAGGCCGGCCACGCGTACCGCCCGGGACGGGCCGGGGTGGACGGGCACGGCGACCGGGCCGGCGGCGACCGGCACCGGCGGGCCGGCCTGGCGGGGGGCGAGGGAGGCGACGGCGGCGTACGCGTCGAGGACGCCGGCCCCGCCTGCGCCCTCGCGACCACCGCCGGGCACGGGCAGCGCGGTCCGTTCGAGGCGGGCGCGGACCTCGGCCTGGGACAGGCCGGGATGGTACGAGCGGACCAGGGCGGCCACGCCGGCCACGTAGGCCGCCGCCACGGCCGCCCCGCCGACGGTGTAGTGGCCAAAGCCGCGCGGGGCGATCCCGAGGCCGGCGCCCGGGGCGGCGAGGTCGACACCGGCGTCGGCCCCCACCGGGCCGGGGACCCCGTCGACGCCGACCGCGTTCACCGCCAACACCGTCGGATACCCGGCGGGATAGCCGGCCGGGGGGTCCGCGCCGTCGCCCCGCCCCTGGTCGTTGACGGCGGCGACGACCAGGGCGTCCCGCTCGGCGGCGGCCTGCACGGCGCGGGCCAGCTCGCCGCTGTCGGTGGTGACCCCGGTGGCGACGAGGATCACGTCCGCCCCGGCGGCGGTGGCGAGCCGGATGCCGGCGGCGAGGCGGGCGGGGCTGATCCGACGGTTCGCGTCGGTGACCCGGATCGGCAGGATCTCGGCGTCCGGGGCGAGGCCGGTGGGGCCGGCGTCGCCCGTCGGACGGGCCGCGACGATGCCGGCCAACGCCGTACCCCGGCCGGCGCAGTCGCTGTCCGCCCGGCCGCCGGTGACGTCGGCACCCGCGCGCACCGAGCCGGCCAGGGCGGGCGCGGCGGCGCTCACGCCGGTGTCCACGACGGCGACCACCACCCCCGCGCCCCGGGTCAGCGGCCAACTGGCCTGCGGGGCGAGGCGGCGCAGCGCCCACGGGGTCTCCCGCGCCGTCACCGGGGACGGCCCGACGCAGGTGCCCGCCGCCTGGGGCAGCGGCGGCGGCTGGTCGACCCCGGTGGCCCGCGCCGGTGGGGCGGCGAGGACGGCGACGGCGATCAGCGTGCCGACGGCACCGGCGCGGGCCCGGCGGGCCGGAGCGCTCACGGCAGCGGCGCCGGTTCCGGCGTCGCCCCGGGTCGGGCGGGCGCGGCGGGGTCCGCGGCCTGCCGGGCGAAGCGGCGGGCCCGCCGGGCGAGCAGCCCCACCGCGGCCAGGAGGAGGAGGCCGAGGCCGGCGAGCGCCAGCGGATGGGGGCCGGCGGCCCCGCCGGCGGCCGGCGCTGCCGGACCGGCCGGGTCCGGGCCGACCGCCGCCGACGGGTCGATCATGCCCCAGCCGTTCTCGGGGCTCGGGCTCGACCGGCCCCCCGGGTCGGCGGTGGCCTTGATCCGGCTGGCCACCTGGGCGGCATCCGACTCGGGCAGCGCGGCGCGCACCAGGGCGGCGGTGCCGGCGACGTAGGCGACGGCGTACTCGGTGCCGCTGCGCGGGCGCGCCCCGGTGGCACCGACGCCGAGCGCCGGCACGTCGAGGCCGGGCGCGGTGACGTCGACCCCGCCGGCCGGGTACGCCGCGACGGGCCGCAGGTCGGGGCCGACCCCGCCGACCCGGAGCAGCCCGTCCTGCGCCTGCGCGGCGGTGCCGTCGGCGGTGGCGGCGGGGGCGACCACCACCACGTCGTGCGCCACGGCGGAGCGCACGGCCCGCGCCACGGCGGGATCGGTGAGCTTCGCGTACCCGCCCAGGGCGATGACGCGCGCGCCGGCCGAGACGGCGACCTCGATGCCGAGGGCGGTCCGCGCCGGGTCGGCGTCGGCGGTGGCGGAGACGATCCGGACCGGCAGGATGCGCGCCCCGGGGGCGACGCCCACCACCGGCCGGCCCGGACCGGTGCCGGTGTCCGCCGCGATCACGCTCGCCATCGCGGTGCCCGTGCCCAGGCAGTCGGTGTCGGCGCGGGCCTTGCCGGTGGTGAGGTCGGCACCGGGGGCGACCCGGCCGGCCAGGGCGGGCAGGCCGCCGTCGACACCGGAGTCCACCACCGCCACCAGCGTCCCGGCCCCCCTGCTGCGCGGCCAGGCCCGCGAGGGGGAGAGCGCCGCGTCGGCCCAGTCGGACCCGGTGCCGGCGGAGGCGGCGACGACGCAGGTCGAGGCACCCGCCGTGGACCGGGCCGGCGAGCCGTTCGGGGCAACCGCCGGCAGCAGGCCGTAGCGGACCCCGTCGCCGACGGCGTCCCAGGGCAGCACCAGGACCCAGCCCGCGGCCAGCCGCTGCCCGACGGCGGTGAGGGTCCGGCCGTCCGGCTGCCGACGTCCCTCGTTGAGCCGGTAGATCTCGTCGGCCCGGTCGGGATCGGCCAGGAACCGGGTGGCGAGGCCGGTCAGGTCCTCCGCCGTGCCCCGGGGCCCGGCGGTCACCGCGTAGTACTTCACGTACGCCGGGGGCGGTGCCGCCGCTACCGGGGTGACGGGGGCGACGACCAGCGCGCCGGCCGCCACGAGACAGCCCAGCGCGCGCGCCCACGAGAACCCTGCCCAGGACACCAGCACCCGGATCATCCACCGCCTCCTCACCGCGGACGGGCGCCGGCCGGCGGGGCGCCTCGGGCCGACAACGGTCCGCCGCCGGTCACGGTTCACCGCCGGCGGCGGAAAGTTCGCCGACGGGCCCGCCGCCGGGCAGGCCGGGGGAGCCGTCGACCTCGCCGGCGGCGGCCCGGGGCGTCACCGACCAACGGGCCCGCAGCGCCCGGCCGACGACGACCGGCACCAGGCGGTGCCCGGTCAGGGCGGCGACCTGGCGGGCGAACGCCAGCTCGGGGCCGGACAGGCCGCCGGTGAGCAGCACCCCGACGCCCTCGGGCAGGCCCGCCTCGTCGGTGGGGAAGTCCGGCCGGCGTACGCAGCCGTCGGGCAGATCGGCGCCGAACAGGTCACCGACGACGGTGACCCTGTGCCCGGCGGCGTGCACCTGCTCGGCCAGCTCCCGGGCATGCCGGCTGGCGGTGCCGGGCGGGCCGGTCACGGTGAACACGTCCGGGACGCCGGCCAGGTCGACCCAGAGCGACCAGCCCTGCCGGTCGCCCAGCAGCACCGGGAGTCGCATCGCCGGCCGGGGGCGCTCCGGGGCGTACCAGGCGTAGCGGGTCTGTCCGGCGCCCGGTGCCGCGCCGCTGACCCGGACCGTCAGGGTGCCGGCGGCCGAGATCACCTCGGTGCGCAGGTCGCCGTCCGTGTCGGGCGGGGGTTCTGTCGTGGTGGGTCGGGGCACCGCCGGCGGCTCGGCAACGGCGGTGACCTCCGCCGTCGGCGGCTCGGCCGTGTCAGCGTCGTCCGCCGTGGGCGGCTCGGCCGTGTCGGCGTCGTCCGCCGCCGGGACCGCGGTGAGCGCGAGCCGGGGCGGGCGGGCGGGCAGGGCGCGGCGGCGTCGGGCCCGTCGGCGTACCCGGGTGGCTCGGCGGGCCCGGGCGGCGAGGAGCAGGGCCGCGAGGAGCAGGGCGACGACGGCGAGTCCGGCGCCACCGGCGAGGTGGCCGGGCCGGCGCGGCGGGGCCGGGTCCGGTCGTGCCGGGGTGGCCGTGGCGGCGACGGTCGGGACCGCGCCGGTGCGCACGCCCGGCCCCCGGGCGTCGGCCGGCAGCTCCAACACCCAGCCGGGACGCAGCTCGGCGGGGTCGGTCAGGCGTCCGCCGTCGGGCTGGGGCCGGTCCCGGTTCAGATCGAAGATCTCCCGGTACCGGTCGCCGCTGCCGAGGGTGCGCGCCGCGATCTGGTAGAGGTACTCCCGCTGACCGGCCACCGGTGGGCCCACCACGTAGTACCTTCCGCTCGCCGCCGCGCCGGGAGACGGCGCGGCCCCGGCCGGGGCGGGCGGCGGCACGAGCGCGGCCAGGAGCGCCACCGCCGCGACGAGGGCACCGCGCCGCAGGGGGCCGTCGGCACCGCGCCGGTTGGCTGAGTCCTCCGGTGGCCGGCTGCCGCCGGCAGCGGTCGGGAAAAGCACGCGCACCTTCCTCCATCCGGGCCGAGCGGAGCCCGTCGTGGGCCTGCGGGCCTACAACGGCGGCGGCCGGCGATCCGTTCAGCGCGGCCTGCCGCGAACCGCCCGCCGGTTTGCCGAATCGCAATCGGGGGGACATCGGGCGTCCCGGGTGGACGCCGTAGCCTGGGCGGGATCGCGATCATCGCCTGGGAGGTAGCGCTGTCCCGCCCGCTTCCGGTGACGAGGCGCCGCCGGGTCCGGCGGGCCCGTCTCCTGCCCGGCCTCCTGCTGTGCTGTCTCGGCGTCGTCGTACCGACCGTGGTCGTGGCGGTGCCGGCGGCGGCCACGCCCGCGCCCGCGTCCAGCGCCGGCAGCGCCGCGCCGAGCGCGCCGGCCCCGCCGGGCCGCGACGTCGCACCCGGCGGGTTCGTGAAGTACGTGGTGGTCCGCGCCGAGCAGGGGCGGGTCGACCACCTCTGGGAGATCGCGCTGCGGGTCCTCGGCGACGCCCAGCGCTACCTGGAGATCTTCGCCCTGAACAAGGGACGGGTCCAACCGGACGGCATCCCCGTCACCGACCCCGGCGTGCTGCGCCCGGGGTGGATCCTGGTGCTGCCGTGGGACGCCGTCGGCGCCGAGGTGGGTTACGGTCCGCTGCCGGCGTTCACCCCGGCGAGCCCGACGCCGTCGAAGGGGTCCCGCCCGACCGCCGCGCCGAACAGCGACGTGGTCTGCACGGTGGCGTCGAAGCGGCGGGTCACCGGGGTGCCGTGGGCGCAGCTGCGGTTGACCCCGGAGGTCGCGTGGACGCGCGGCAAGGGGGCGGGGGTCTCGGTCGCGGTCATCGACTCCGGTGTGGACGGCACGCTGCCGGCGCTGGGCGGCCGGGTGCGCCCCGGTGTGGACGCCGCCGCCGGCACCGGCGAGGGATCGCGGGGGGACCGGGACTGCACGGGACACGGCACCGCGATGGCCGGCATCGTCGCCGCCGCCGCGCAGCGGGGCACCGACTTCGTCGGCGTCGCCCCGGAGGCCACCATCGTGCCGGTGAAGATCGGGGTGAGCGGCGGGGTGGCGGACTCGGCGGACCTGGTGACCGCGCTGCGGGTGGCGACGGCACAGCGGGCCGGGGTCGCCATGGTCGGCGCGTCGGTGGACACGACCGACAAGCGGGTGGTGGCGGCCCTGCGCGCGGCGGTCGACCGGGGAACCACCGTGGTGGTGGCCGCCCCGGCGGCGACGGCGGCGAAGGGCGCGGCCCTGCCCGAGGGGGTGCTGCGGGTCGGCGCGGTGGGCCCCGACGACCGGCTGACCGAGGTGTACCGGCCGGGCGAGGTCGACGTGGTGGCGCCCGGCGTGGACGTGGTGAGCCTCGGGATCGGCTCGGGCGAGGTGGAGGGCAGCGGCACCGACTACGCCGTCCCGTTCGTCGCCGGGCTGGTGGCGCTGGTGCGCTCCAGCGAGCCACGGCTCGGCGCGGCCGAGGCGGCGGCCCGGGTCACGGCCACGGCCGACGGGGCGGCGGCGGGTGCCCGCAGCCAGCGCGACCGGGAGTACGGCTGGGGCATGATCAACCCTGCGGCGGCGGTGAACGCCAAGCCGGCCGGCGTCACCGCCACCGTCGAGCGGCGGAGCCCGGCCGGCGCGATCGCCGCGCTGGTGGCGATCCTCGCGCTCGCCGCCCTCGCCGTCGGCCTGCGCCTGCGCCGCCGCCCCTGACCGCCGCCGCACCCTGCCGCACCGCCGCCGTCCCTGGCCGCCGCCCCGGCGCCGTTCCGCCCTGCGGGGATGCCGCGCCCAGTGGTCAGGGCGCGGGCTCGACGTACGCGGTCTGGATCATCCGGTGCCCGCGCCGGGTCAGCACCATGGCCCGGCCGGGCGGCAGGTGTCGACCCTTCACCCCGCCGAGCAGCGGCCCCTCCGTCGGTGGGCAGGACAGGGCGAGGTCCGGGCTGTTGGCCTCCTGGAGCCGGCGCAGCAGCGGATCCATCGACATCCGCATGAGGTTCGCGGTGCCCCGCACCACCACCATGTGCAGGCCGATGTCGGTGCCGTGCGGCACGTACGGGATCAGCGGTTGCAGGGGGTTGTCCTGCCCGGCGAGCATCTCGAAGTCGTCGACCAGCACGAACAGCCGGGGCCCGGTCCACCAGTCGCGGCGGCGCAGCTGCTCGGGGCTGATGTCCTTGCCCGGCAGGCGTCCCTTGAGACCGGCCACCGCGTCGGCGATGGTCTCCCGGGTGGCATCGGCCGAGACCGAGTAGCCGAGGCGGTAGTCGTCCGGGATCGTGTCGAACAGCTGCCGCCGGTAGTCGACGACGAGGATCCGCGCCTCGGCCGGGGTGAACCGGCCGACGATCATCCGGGCCAGGTGCCGCAGCAGGTTGGTCTTGCCGCTCTGGCTGTCGCCGAGCCCCGTCAGGTGCGGCAGCTCCGCGAAGTCGTGCCAGTACGGCTGCAGGTCGGTCTCGTCCAGGCCGAGCGGCACCCACAGGTCCCCCTCGGCGGGCGGGAGGTCGGCGGCGGGCAGCACCGCAGGCAGGGTCCGCACGGGCGGTGCCTCCGGCCCGGGCCAGAACTCGGCGACCGTGGCGGCCAGTTCCCGCGCACCCTCGGCCGAGCTCGCCGGGTCCGGGTTGCCGTCGATGCGCGGCAACGCCCCCAGGAAGTGCAGCTTCTCCGGCGTGAGCCCATGGCCCGGGGCGCGCGGCACGGTAGCGGCCAACCGCAGGTCGATGGCGGAGTCGACGGCGTCGCCGAGGCGCAGCTCCAGTTTGATGCCGAGCTGGTCGCGCATGCTGTGGTGCACCTCCGACCAGCGGGCCGCGCTGACGATCAGGTGCACCCCGAAGTTGAGGCCCCGGGCTGCGATCTCGCGCAGCGAGACCTCCAGCGGCTCGAACTCCTGCCGCAGCGTGAACCAGCCGTCGACCACCAGGAACACGTCGCCGTACGGGTCGTCGGCGATCCGGCCCTCGGCCCGCAGCCGCCGGTAGGTCTGGATGCTGTCGATGCCCTGCTCGGCGAAGCGCCGCTCCCGCCGGGTGATGAGGCCGGTGACCTCGGTGACGGTCCGGCCGACCCGGTCGGTGTCGAGCCGGCCGGCGACGCTGCCCACGTGGGGCAGCCCGGCGACGGTGCCCAGGGTGCCGCCGCCGAAGTCCAGGCAGTAGAACTGCACGTCGGTGGGGCGGTGGGTCAGCGCGAGCGCGCAGATCAGCGTCCGGATCAGGGTGCTCTTGCCGCTGCGGGTGCCGCCGGCGACCCCGATGTGTCCGCCCACCCCGGACAGGTCCACGGTGAGCAGGTCGCGCAGCTGCTCGTAGGGCTTGTCGATGAAGCCGAGCGGGACGACCAGCCGGCCGTTGCCGGGCCAGTCCGTGGCGACCAGCCCGAGGTCGGGGTCGGGCGCGAGGGCCGGCAGGAGACTGTCGAGGGTGGGGGAGTCGGCCAGCGGCGGCAGCCAGACCTGGTGGGCCGGCGGCCCGGAGTCGACGAGCTGGTCGGTGACGATCGAGAAGACGGCCCGCGCGGCGGGCGTCTCCGGCTCGTCCTGCGGCGGGGCCGGTTCGTCCTGCGGCGTCTCCGGCTCGTCCGGGGGCGGTGCCGGCGTCTCGACCGGCACGAGCTCCAGCCCGTAGGGCACCACCTGCCGCTGGACCACCTCCTGCCGGGCCCGGCTGCGGCGCGGGCGGTACTCCCCCGAGACGTAGGCGGCCTTGAACCTGATCAGGGTGGAGACGTCCATCCGCAGGTACCCGTTGCCCGGTGCGGCCGGCAGCTCATACGCGTCGGGCACCCCGATCACCGACCGCGACTCCATCGCCGAGAAGGTCCGCAACCCGATCCGGTACGACAGGTGCGACTCCAACTGCCCGATCCGGCCGTCGTCGACGCGCTGGCTGGCCAGCAGCAGGTGCACCGCGAGCGACCGGCCGAGCCGTCCGATCATGACGAACAGGTCGATGAAGTCGCGGTGCGCGGCGAGCAGCTCGGAGAACTCGTCGACGACCACGAAGAGGGTGGGCAGCGGGTCGAGCGGCGCGCCGCCGGCGCGGGCCTTCTCGTAGTCGAGCACCGAGCTGTAGCCGCCGGCCGCCCGCAGCAGTTCCTGGCGGCGCACCAGTTCGCCGTGCAGGGCGTCGCGCATCCGGCCGACCAGCGACGCCTCGTCGGCCAGGTTGGTGATCACCGCGGAGGTGTGCGGCAACCGGTCCAGGCCGAGGAACGTGGCCCCGCCCTTGAAGTCGACCAGGACGAGGTTGAGCGTCTCCGAGGAGTGCGTGACGGCCAGCGCCAGGACCAGGGTGCGCAGCAGCTCGCTCTTGCCCGAGCCGGTCGCGCCGATCAGCATGCCGTGCGGCCCCATCCCGCCCAGCGCGGACTCCTTGATGTCCAGCTCCACCGGGGCGCCCGTGGCGTCGACCCCGATCGGCACCCGCAGCCGCGCGTCGGGGGCGCGCCGCCCGCGCAGCGCGGCCAGGTCCAGCCGTTCCAGGTCGGGGATGCCGAGCAGCGTGCCGAGGTCGAAGTCGGCCTTCATCGGCTCGGGGGCGAGCTCGGTGCTGACCGCCAGCCGGTAGGGCGACAGGAGCCGGGCGACCGCCCGGGCCCGCGCCGGGCCGAGCAGGTCGGGGGCGGCGAGCACCTGCCGGGTCTCCTGGCCGACCCGGTCCCGGCCGAGCATGGTCAGCGCGTCGGCGGTGACCTCCAGGTTGAGGATCCCCTTCCCGGTGGCGACCGGCGGGTCGTCCAGGTCGACGAAGACGGCGTTGCGGTAGCCGCCGGCGGTGAGCCGGTGCCCGGCCGGCACCCGGCCGCCGTCGCGGACGACCACCACGTACGGCTCGTCCCGGTCGGCGGTGGCCCCCGGCTCGTACCGGGGGCGGCCGGTGAACTCCGCGCCGAGGAGCCGTTCGAGCCGCTCTATCCCGTCGGCGGCGAGCCGCAGACCGCCCGCGGCGTCCTGCTCGGCGGGATGCTGGGCGTGCGGCAGCCACTTGGCCCACTCCCACGCCGCGAGCCCGTCCGGCCCGACGCAGAACGCCACCCGGACCTCCTCGGGCGCGTGCAGCGTGCCGAGCTGGGCGAGCAGCGACCGCAGCAGGGCCCGGGCCAGCGCCCGCTCGCCGGTGACCCGGATCTCGGCGAAGCCCGGCAGGAACAGCGCCACCGGCTGGTCCGGCAGGGTGCTGTACGCCCTGATGAACCGGCGCAGCGCCTTGGCCGCCACCGGTTCGAGGTCCTCGACGGGCTTGGTCTGCATCGGGGCGATCCGCACCGCCAGCCGCTGCTCGCCGGTGCCGACGCGGACCTCCAGGAAGTCCGGGTGGGTGGGGCGGCGCTCCCAGCGCCGGGTGGTCATCGCCAGCGACCACAGCGACGCCGGGTCGGGGTGCCGCCAGAGGCTGGACGCGCGCTGCTCGACCGCGAACCGGCGCACCCGCCGCCGGTGCTGGGCGAGGTAGCGCAGGTAGTCGCGGCGGTCGCCGCCGTGCCGCTGCTTGCGTTCCCCGCTGCTGGCGATGACCGAGCCGATCATCACCCCGCCCATGGCCACCGCCATCATGCCGGCCATCACCCAGGTCAGCGGGCCGCGCGACGGGCCCATGAACATCAGCATCATCACGCCGGTCATGAGCGCCATCGGCAGCACCATCATGGCCTGCCGGGCGCCGTTCTGCTGCGGCTCACTCAGCTCCGGCGGCTCCTGGAGGGTCAACTCGCCGGTGGGCATCTCCGGCCCGCCGCGCCGCGCCGGTCGCCGGAACAGCACCGTCCCCATACCCGTCCCCCTCCACACCCGGCCTCGGTCCGAACCCCACAACGGAGCCGGGGCGCATTCGGGTCGATTCCTTTTCGTCGGTCCGGCGCGGGCGGTCCGCCCGGGAGCGGTCCGGAGGCGGCGCGGGCCGTGGTCGGCAGCCGGCGGGAAAGAAAAACCGGGTCGCCGTTGAACCGTCCGCCGACGGCTCCGTTGAAGGGGCCATGACTGGCACCGTGACCGAGCAGATGTGCCGGCTGGTCGTGCGTGGACCCAGCCGGCAGATCGAGGTCGCCGTCCCGGCCGGGGTCGTCGTCGCCGACCTGCTGCCGGCGCTGCTGCACCACCTCGGCGACGGGCTGGCCGACACCGGACTCGGCCACGGCGGCTGGGTCCTGCAACGGGCCGGCGCGGCCCCGCTCGACGAGGAGAGCAGCGTCGCCGCGCTCGACCTGCACGACGGCGACCTGGTCTACCTGCGTCCGCGCGCCGACCAGCTGCCCGAGGTCGACTTCGACGACCTCGTCGACGGGATGGCGACCGGGGTGCGGGACCGGCCCGGCCGGTGGCGCCCCGAGCTGAACCGGCCGATGGCGCTGGCCGTGGCCGGTCCGCTGCTCGCGGTCGGCCTGCTGGCCCTGCTCATGCCCGGCCCGGTCCCGCTGCGGGCGGTGGCGGCGCTGACGGTGGCGGTGCTGGCGCTGGCCGGCGGGGCGGCCCTGGTCCGGGCCGCCGGCGAGCGGGGCTTCGGGGTGCTGCTCGCGGTCGCCGCGACCGGCTACGCCGCGGCGGCCGGGCTCGTGCTGCCCGGGGACACCGGCGCGGCCTGGCCGCTGGCCGTGCCGCAGGTGCTGGGCGGCACCGCCACCGCGGCGGCCGTCGCCGTGCTCGCCGCCGGGCTGCTCGGGGCGGCCACCCCGGTCTTTGTCGCCCTGGCCACCGCCCTGCTGCTGGGCGTGCTGGGCGGGGCCGCCGCCACCGCCGGCGGGCTCACCGGGGCGCAGGCCGGCGCGGTGGTGGCGGTGGCCGCGACCGCCCTGGTGCTGACCGTGCCGCTGCTCGCGTTCCGCCTCGCCGGGCTGCGCCTGGCCCCGCTGCCGACCCGGCCCGAGCACCTCCAGGAGGACATCGCCCCCGAACCCGCCGGCCCGCTGATGGACCGGGCACGGGCCGTCGACCGGCTGATGACCGCCCTGTACGCCGGTGCGGCCGCCGCGACCGCAGTGGCGCTGCTGGTGGTGGCGCACCGGGCGGGCTGGGCCGAGCTGACCCTGGTGGTGCTGGTCGCGCTCGTCTGGTCGCTGAACGCCCGGCCGATGACCAGCGCCTGGCACCGGCTGGCGCAGGGCGTGCCGGCGCTGTTCGGGCTGACCGCGGCGGCCGTCGACACGCTGGCCGGCCTCGGGCCGGTGGGCCGGATCGCGGCGCTCGGTGCGCTGCCGGTGGCCGTGCCGGCCCTGCTGGTGGCCGCGCGGAGCCTGAGCGAGCGGCGGGTGACGCCGTACTGGGGGCGGGTCGGCGACCTCACGTTGACCGCGGCGGCCGTGGCCCTGCTGCCGATCCTGCTCGCCGTCCTCGGCGGGTACGGCTTCTTCCGGGCGATCGGGGGCTGACGCCGTGCAGTCCCGACGCGACCAGGTGCAGGCCCAGTCCCACCTGCTCGGCCGGCTCAGCGCCGCGCTGGTGGCCGGCGATCCGGACGGTCTGGAGACGCCGCACCGGCGCACCACCGTCGGCCTGCTCGCCGGGATCCTGGTCGCCGCGCTGGTCGCGGGGGGCTTCACCCTGTACGGCTTCTTCGCCCCCGGCGGGGCCACCGCCTGGCGGCGGGCCGGGGCGCTGGTGGTGGAGAAGGAGACCGGGTCGCGTTACCTCTTCCTGGACGGCCGGCTGCGTCCCGTGCTCAACTACGCCTCGGCGCGGCTGCTGCTCGGCGAGGACCTCGCCGTCGTCACCGTGTCGGCGAAGTCGCTGCGCGGGGTGGCGCACGGGCAGCCCGTCGGCATCGTGGGCGCCCCCGACGTGCTGCCGGCCGGTGGGCTGGCCGGTGCCCACTGGACCGCCTGCGCGCCCGCCGCCACGGACCTGGCCGGCACCGAGACGACCGCGCTCACCCTGGCCGTCGCGGCGACGGCGGACGGGACCGCGCTGCCGGCCGACCGGGCGCTGCTGGCCCGGCCGGCTGGCGACCCGGCCGCCGGCCACCTGATCTGGAACGGCCGCCGGTTCCGCCTCACCGCGCCGTGGCTGCCGGCCGTGCTCGGCCACGACGGGCCGGCGGTCACCGTGCCGGCGGCCTGGCTGGACCTGCTGCCGGCCGGGCCGGACCTGGGGCCGGTGGCCGTGCCGGGGCGCGGCGAGGCCGGGCCGGTGGTGGACGGGCAGCCGACCCGCGTCGGCCAGCTCTTCACCGCCCGGACCGCCGAGGGCTCGGAACGCCACTACCTGCTGCGCCGCGACGGGCTGGTCCGGCTCACCCCGCTGGCGTACGCGCTGCTGGCCGCCGACCCCGCCACCGTCGCCGGTTACGACGGCCGGGCGGTGGTCCCGACCCCGCTCAGCCCGGCTGCGCTGGCCCGGCTGCCCGTCGCGGCGCGGCCGCCGCTGGCCGACGAGCTGCCGGAGGTGGCGCCGGCGGCGGCGTCCCGCGGCCCCGGTCTCGCCTGGTGCCTGCGGTTCGGCGCCGACGGCCGCCCCCGGGTCGTCGCGGCCCGGGCGGTGGCGGCGTCCGGGATCGTCCGGGGCGGGGTCGGGGTGACCCGGACCGCGCGCACCGCCGACGCGGTGGCGGTCGCCCCCGGGCTCGGCGGGCTGCTGGTCGCCGGCCGCGGCGGGGAGCCCGGCACCGGCTACTACCTGGTGACCGACGCCGGGGTGAAGTACCCCCTCGCCGGCGGCGCGGTGGCGGAGCGGCTGGGCTATCCACCCGCGAACGCGACCGTGGTCTCGCCGGACCTGATCGACCTGCTGCCGACCGGCCCCGCCCTCGACCCGCGCGGGGTCGTCGGATGAGGCCGGCCGGGCAGGGAAACCGGCGTCGCGGATCCGCCGCGAGCGCCCGAACCGGAAAGGAGCGCACATGCCACTCGGCAACGAGGTCGACGAGCAGACCATCCGCAGCACCATCTCCGCGATGAACCAGACCGACGCGCAGTGCGACGCGGCGCAGCGCGCCGTCGACAACACCGCGAGCTTCCTGGACACCCAGTGGCGCGGGGAGGCGAAGACCGTCTTCACCAACTCCATCCAGCAGTGGCTGGAGGGGCTGAGCAAGGTGAAGCAGGGCCTGCTCGACCTGAACGTCGCGATGACCAGCCACTACCAGACCAGCGCGCAGGTGGAGCAGGACAACGCCCTCTCCGCGAGCTGGACCTGACCACCGACCGACCCATCAGGGAGGGCGACCATGCCGTCGTACGGACTCAACCCCAACGGGCTGCTGGACAGCTCGGCCGAGCTGCAGGGCGTCACCAACAGCATCCAGAACGCGATCGACGAGCTCAACACCGTCGTGCAGACGTACGTCAACGCCAACTCCGGTGACACGCGGGAGGCGTTCACCGCCGCGCAGGCCAAGTGGAACACCGGGATCAACGAGATGCGCCAGGCGCTCGCCGCCGCGTCGTCCCGGCTCGACCAGATCCACGACAACTACCGGCTGGGCGACGCGCGGGGCGCCGCGCTGTTCCAGGGCAACGTCTGACCTTCGGTGCGGCGGGCGGCACGGGGCCGCCCGCCCCCCACCTCGCGGAAAGGAGCACCCGATGCCGATCGTCATCGACGAGCCGTACATCAACCAGATCATCGCGAAGCTGAACAGCCTGCGGGACGCGGTCGACACCGCCACCTCCGGGCAGGGCCAGTACGTGTCGCAGACGCTGCGCGACCTGACCGTCTCGGCCGGCACGAGCAACTTCGAGCCGGGCAAGACCATCCGCGACCAGGTCAACAAGACCGGCGACACGCTGCTGACCCGGATGACCGGCTACCGGACCACGATGAACAGCCTCGCGGTCGGGCTGACCGAGCTGCTCGCGAACTCGGACTACGTCGAGTCGCTCAACTCGATCACCGCCGAGCGGTTCCTGGAGTACCTCCCGACCACCGGCGGCACCGGTACCCCCACCACCGGCACCCCCAACCCGACGGCGTGACCCGGTGACCGCGCCGTACCAGGACATGTCCCAGTGGACCTGGGAATCCATGCTCCAGAACGTCCTGGGCGAGGGCAAGGACGGCCCGGACGGCACCAGCGGCACCCTGCTGGACCGCAGGCTGGTGGCCGGCCCGGACGTCCGGTGGCTGCGCCTCGTCGACCATTCCGACGCCGTGACCGAGTCCTCGGAGCCGCCCGACGTCAGCGACTGGACCGACCGGACCGACTCGCTCGACGGCAACGAGTTCTTCCTCTTCCGGGTCAGCACGGTCGGCTCGCTGCGGGACGGGAAGCCGCACTACACCATCCGGAGCCAGCACATCCAGGTGAAGATCGTCTTCAGCGAGTCGCAGACCGAGGGGGCACCCTCCCCGCGTGGTGCCTTCGAGACCTTCTACAAGTCCAGCGAGGGGGCGTTGCAGCGGCTGACCAGCGGGACCAACCCCGTGTTCAGCTGGAAGAGCTTCACCGACGCCGCGCTGATGCTGAACGACGTGGAGAAGAACCTGGTCAGCACCGAGCGGGAGCTGAAGGCCATCCTGGACCGGGTCGGCGACGACGCGTCCGGGTTCCAGGGCAGCGCCTCCGGGGTGTTCATCGGGCTGCTGGCGAACCTGCGCCGGGACGTCCACCGGCTCGCCGTCGACATGAACGCGAACAGCGCGGACCGCGCCTGGTCCGACCAGGTCGACGACGTGGTCGACGACATGACCACCTTCCGCAACAAGATCGCCAGCTCGTTCCGGGAGTTCAGCGACCACACGTTCCAGTGGTTCAACGGCTACAACCCGACCACGCTGATCGATTCCCTGAAGAAGATCATCGCCGAGGTCAGGACGGGCAACTTCACCCAGGTCACGATCACCCTCCCGGACGCGTACGGCAACGGCACGGTGAACACCGGCACCTTCAACCTGATGACGGAGGCCGGCTGGCAGGCGGTCGACAACCTGGTCAAGGGGGCCTGGCTCGGCCAGTTGCGTGAGCTGGACGCCACGATGCGTGCCGAGCTGGCGCGGCTGACGACCAGCCTGCGCGCCGTCACCCACCTGGTGAGCGTCATCTCGCCGCCGCCGACCCGCGGCAACACCGACACCACCCCGCCGCCGGGGGGCACCCCCGACATCGGCGGGCCGGACCTGAACGGCGGCGGTGGCCCCGACCTGAACGGCGGCGGCGATCTCGGCCTCGGTGGCGGCGGTGACCTCGGTCTGGGTGGCGGTGGCGATCTCGGTCTGGGCGGTGGCGGTGACCTCGGGCTCGGTGGCGGCGGCGATCTCGGTCTGGGCGGCGGTGGGGACCTCGGCCTGGGCGGCGGCTCGGGCCTCGGCCTGGGCGGCGGCGATCTGGGCCTGGGTGGCGGTTCCGGTCTGGGGCTGGGCGGGGGTAGTGGATCGGGCGGTCTGGGCCTCGGTGGCGGCGGCGATCTCGGCACCGGCGGGCTGGGCGGCGTCGGCGGCGGCATCGACTGGGACGACCTGCTCGGCGGCGGCACCGGGTCGGGCTCGGGCGGCGGCGGCCTCGGTGGCGGGATCGGTGGGGGCCTGGGCGGCGGTGTCGTCCCCGGCCTGCCCCCGGGACTGGGCGGCTCGGGCGGTCTCGGCGGTGTCAAGGGCGGCGGGGCGGGCGGCCTCGGCGACGACACGACCAACCCGTCGGCGCAGTTCCCGACCGACGTGGACGGCGTCGACGTCGGCAACCTGGGCGGCGGGTCGCCGGGCGAGTCCTCGACCAGCGGGATGGCCCTCGGCAGCGAGCTGGCCGCGTTGCTCGGCGAACCGGCCGGCCTTCAGACCGCCGGCAGTGGGGCGCGCGGCGCGGACTCCGCGACCTCGGCCGCCGGTGGGTTCCCGATGATGCCGCCGATGGGCGGCATGGGCGGCATGGGCGCGGGCGGCCAACAGGGGGAAAAGGACCGTGAGCGCAAGACCTGGCTGGAGGAGGACGAGGACGTCTGGGGCACCGACCCGGACTGCGGGATGGCCGTCATCGGCCGGGCCGAGCAGTCCGAGGAGCCGGCCACCACGGCACCGGCCGCGCCGCGCAGAACCGGCGGGCCGCTCGGTCCCACCCGGGCGACGGGACGTCGCCGTGGCTGACCGTCGACCCGGGCGGGCCGCGCGGTGACCGCCCCGAACCAGGAGTTCGCCGGCTGGACCTGGGAACGGATGCTGCGGGACGTCCTCAACGAGGGCCGCGACGGCGCCGACCAGTTCAGCGGCACGCTGATCGACCGCAACCTCGTCGCCGGCCACGGGGTCACCTGGGTCCGGTTCGTCGAACGGCGTACCCAGGAGCTAGACCGCGGCACTCGCCCCACCGTGGAGCCGGGGGACCGGGAGCTGATCGGCTACCGTCGGGTCGGTCCCGGGGTGGACGACCCGCAGCGGGATCTCTGGGAGATCGTGCGGGGTCACATCACCTTCTGGGAGGGGGCCGGCGGACCGCCGCCGAGCACCGCGTTCGACAGCTTCTACCGGGCCAGCGTCAACGCCCTCACCCGGCTGTACGCCGGCACCAACGGCTGGTTCAGCGAGCGCAGCTTCACCGACGCCGGCAACCTGCTCTGGCGGGTCGAGCAGACGCTGCTCACCACCGCCGCCGAGCTGCGGGTGCTGCGCGACGGGATCAGCGGGGCCGGTTCCGGGTTCGCCGGGTCGGCCTCGGCGGTCTTCGTGGCGGCCCTGACCACCCTGCACGCGGACATCGACCGGCTCACCCGGGACATGAACGCGACGAACGACACCAACGCCTGGTCGGACCGGGTCTTCGAGCAGTCGAACGACCTGCTGATGTTCCGCGAGCGGATCAACGACGCCTGGCGGGTCTTCAGCGACCACACCCACGAGTGGTACAACACGTACCACCCGACCGCGTTGTTCAGCACGGTCCGCAGCATCCTCGAACAGGTCGACCGGGGCAGCCTGAACGCGGTGCTGGTCACCGTCCCGGACACCTACGGCACCGGCCCGGTCAGCGGCACGTTCGACCTGACCACCGCAGCCGGCTGGACCGGTCTCGACGTGCTGCTCCGCACCGCCTGGCTGCGGCAGCTCGTCCAGCTCGACCTGGCGATGCGGACCGCGCTGGGCCAGCTCGTCGCCGCGTTGCGCCAGACCAGCGGGATCGTCAACCGGTTCACCGGGCCCTCCGGCGGCGGGCAGTCCCCGCCGCCCGCGGAGGGTCCCTCGGACGGCCCCACCGACGGCCCGCCCCGCGACGAGGTGCGGTTCACCAGCACCCAGTTCGGCGGCACCGGCTTCGACGGACCGGGCGGCGTCGGGGGCGGCGGGCCGGACGTGACGTTCTCCTCCTCGGGGGCCGGCGGGATGGGGAACGTCCTGGCCGGTGGGCCGGCGGCCATCGGCGCGGTCGGCGCGCTGGGCGGCGGCGGATTCGGCGGGGCGGGCATCGGGTCTGCCCTCGGCGCGGCGAGCCTGGCCGGCGGCTCCGGCGGCCTCGACACCTCAGGCGTGGCCGGCGACGGCGTCGGCGCGTTCGGTGCTGTCGGGCGTACCGGCACCGGCGGGTGGGGTGGCGGGGCGCTGGCCGGGGTGGGGGGCCTGGCCGGCGGCGTCGGCCCGGTGATCGGCGGACGGGCCGGCGGCGGCGTTGCGGACGCCGACCGCCGCTCCGGCGGCGCGCTGGGGAACTGGGCCGACGGCGGCGTCGACATCGGCGACCTGGCCGACGCGCCGCTCACGCGTCCGGCCGGCGCGGCGGTCGGCGGATCCGCCGTGGGCCGGGAACTCGCCGCCCTGCTCGCCGGTCCGCCCGGCGGCGTCGGCGGCGCGGGTTCGCCCGGTGGTACGGGGTTCTCCGGCGGCGGCGGGGGCGCGGGGTCGCCCGGCGCGGCGGGCGGCGGCGCCGGGGCACCCGGACCGCCGGGTCCCGGCCGACCCGCCGGGCCTCCGCTCCTGCCGGCGATCGGCGCGCCGGTGAGCCGGGCGGGCGGCGACGACGCGCGGCGCAACACCCGGTTGACCGAGGACGACGAGGCCTGGGGGGCCGACCCGGCGTGCACGGCGGCCGTGGTCGGCCGGACCGATCCGCCGCGGCGGCAACCGGTGGCGGCACCGGTCGACGTGGCGCAGCCGCCGGCCGCCGGCCCGGTGGTCCACGGCCGGGAGCACGCGCGCGGCCAGGGCTGACACCCGGCGGCACCGGGCGGCGGGCGACCGCCGCCCGGTGACCCCACGAGACAGAGACGAACCACGTGAACCAGGAGGTGAGGACATGTCGAGTCCGTTGTCCAACCAGGTCGAGCAGGCGCTCGCCGAACTGGAACGGCAGAAGGCCGCGATCGACGAGATCCAGGGCGACCTGCACAGCGCGTACAGCACGGTGACCGCGAAGAACCGGGCGGTCGCGGTCACCGTGGACAGCCGGGGAACGGTCACGGCGATCAAGTTCCCGACCTCGGCGTACCGGTCGATGGCCGGCCCGGAGCTGGGCGAGCTGCTGGTCGACACGATCGGGTCGGCCCGGGACGAGGCGCTGGCCCGCACCGTCGCCGCGTTCGAGTCGCTGCTCCCCGCCGGGCTGCCCATGATCGACCTGTTGACCGGCGAGGCCGACCCCGAGCGCGGCCCGCTGCCGATGGACCGGCTGCTCGCCGAGGTGTTCCGCGTCGCCGAGCCGGACGACGCCCCGGTGCCGCCGCCCGCGACGGGTGCCCGCTGATGGCCCCGGCGACCGGGCCGATCGGCGCCGACACCGGCCGGCTGACGAACCCGAACTTCGACCCGTTCACCGAGGAGCTGGACCGGGTCCAGCGGGCGTTGCGGCGCAGCGACACCGACCATCCCGGACTCGTCGGCGAGCCGTACGCCGACATCGACGAGATCGTGGCGAACCTGCCGAAGGCGTCGCTCGGCGCGGATCTCATCCAGCTCCTGGGCGCGGTGCCGCAGGGCTACCAGGACGACCTGCGGAAGCTGGGACAGATCCTGGCCAACGTGGAGGCGACCAACGCCGACATGGCCGGCGGGGTCAACAACGGCCGGCACTCCTAGCGGCCGGCAGTGGTTCCCGCCGCGGGCGGGCAGCGGTTCCGTGACACCTGACAGCGGCACGACGACGAGGGGTGGTCTCCGGTGGCGATCGAGGTTTCGGCCGAGCTGGCCAACTTCCTGCGCTTCCTGATCGGGGAGAAGTTCCCGAGGGCCGACGAGACCAACCTCTTCGCCACCGCCGAGGAGCTGCGCCGGGCCGCCGAGCAGGTGGCCGCGTCGAGCGAGACGTTCGGCGACGGGGTGCGGGCGTACCGGGCCGGGGTCAACGGGCAGGCCGAGGACTCCTTCGTCGACACGATGGAGCGCTACGTCCTGCACAGCCCGGGCTACCTCGGCCTGGTGTCGAAGTACACCAACCGGATGGGCGACAGCTACCGGGGCACCGCGACCGAGGTGCAGTACGCCAAGCTGATGATCATCGCCTCGCTGCTCGCGCTGATGCTGGAGCTGCTGGCGGCCCTGGCGATCGCCTGGATCAACCCGGCCGCCGCCCTGGCCCGGCTGGCGGTCGGCCGGGTGATCATGCGGATCATCTTCCAGAACGTCACCACCCGGGTCCTGTTCCAGGTGGCCATGGCGCAGGCCGTAGGGATCGGTCTGCAGACGGTGATGGACCGGCTGGTGCAGCTCTACCAGATCCGCAACCACACCCGGGACGGCTGGAACGACGAGCTGACCCGCGCCGCCGCCGAGGTCGGCTCGCTGGGCGGCGCGGTCGGCCTCGGCCTGGGCGGGCTCATGCAGGGCCTGGAGCGGCTGGCCCGGTCGACGAACGTGGGCCGGCGGGTCGGGCTGTCGGCATCGTCGAACACCCCGGACCCGCACGGGTTCCGGCCCGGCGAGGCGGCCCAGGAGGTCCTCAACGAGGGCGTCAGCGAGTGGCTGACCGAGTTCCTCTACAACGGCATCACGACCGGCGAGTGGGACGCCGACGGGGCGGCCGTCGTCGCGGGCGCGATGTCGGGGCTGGCGAGCGTCGCCGGCTCGGCCATCGGGCACGAGCTGCGCAAGACGACCGGAGGCGACCGGGACCGGACGGCGAAGTCGTCGGCGTTCCCCGAGGAGAAGCCGCCGACTCTTCCGGAGAAGAAGCCGTCGACGCCCCCCGGTGCGGTCGAGGAGCCGCCGCCGGCGTACGACCCGGTCCGCCTGCCGGCCTACGACGGCCCGCCGTCGTACGGCGACGCGGTGGCCGCCGTGCCCGGCGTGGGCGCCGCCCTGACCGGGGCGGGCGGCAACGGCGCCGGCGGCACGACGCCGGGCGGTGCCGGCCGGGGCGGGGCGGGCACCGGTGCCGGCGGGAGCGGTGGGGCCGGGCCGGCGGCCCGGACGGGCACCGGAAGCGGCCCCGTCGAGGTCGACGCCGACGCGGCCGGGCGGGCCGGGGGGCCGACGCCGCCCGGGGAGCAGACCGGCCCGGAGCCGGTGGACCCGACGGCCCTCGCCGCCGGTGGCACCGCCGGCCTGTCGACCCCGCCCGGCCTGTCCACCGCGCCCGGGATGGCTGCGTCGGCGGGCCCGCCCGCGTCCCCACCCGGCCTGCCCGCCTCGTCCGGCCCGGCCGCCGGTCAGCCGGGCGCGGCCGGCGGCGCGCTCTCCGGCACCCGAGCCGGCGGGCCCGGGCCGGTCCCGGCCGGCGCGGCGGAGGCCGGAGCCGGCGGGCCGGCGGGTGGTGGGCGGACGTCCGGGGCCGAGCCCACCGCGCCGGGCCGATCCGCTTCCGGCTCCTGGGCGGGCGGGCCGCAGCCGGTCGGCGGGTCGGCACCCGGGCCGCAGCCGGTGACCGCCCCGGCGTCCGGTGCGTCGTCGGCACCCGGGCCGCAGCCGGTGTCGGTGGGCGAGGTGACCGCGACCGGCGGCCCCGTCGTCGGCCGCCAGGCGGCCCTGGAACAACGCCTGACCGGGGTGCTGCCGCCCTACGACGGCACGGCCGCGGACTGCGTGGTCCGGCTGGCGGCCGTGGTCGACGAGTTCTCGGCGGCGCCCCGGGCGGCCCGGGTGACCCGGGACGACGCCACGCTCGACCCGGCGCGCCCGGAGCGGGAGCTCGCCGCGCGGCTCGGCGTCGACTGGCAGCCGGTCGCCGACTGGGCGCAGGTCGTCGGCCGGGTCGGCGAGGCCGGACCGAACGCGGTGGCGGCGGTGCTGGTGGAGCCGCCGAACGCCCCCCGCCACGCCTTCGCCCTGGTCAACGACGGCGGCGAGCTGTTCTGGGTGGAGACCCAGGCGCCGCCGGAGCGGCGGGTCCGGCCGGTCGGCAAGCCGCCGGAGCTGCCGGTGGGTGCCCAGGTCATCGTGCTGGACGGGCAGGGCACCCCCGTGCCGGCGACACCGGAGGACACGGCGACCGTACGGGCGCTGGTGGACCCGGCCACCAGCGCCCGGTACGGCAGGTCCCGCCCGGAGGCGGCGCCCCCGGCACCCGCCGTGGCGAACCCGGCCCCGCTGGACCCGCCTCCACTCGGTCCGGCTTCGCCAAACCCGGCCCGGCCGGACCCGCGCGAGGCGGCGGTGCCGCCGGTGGCGGAGCGCACGAACGCCGCGCCGGTCGACCCGGTGGTCGCCGCGCCGGTCGAGCAGGTCGCCGCCTCCTCATCGGACCTGCCGGCCGACCTGGTGCGGGTGCCGGCGGACGGGCGCTGCCTGCTCTACGCCGTCCTCACCTCGTCCCCGGGGCTGGTGGCGCACCGGCTGGCCCGGGCCGGGCTGCTGTCGCCTGAGCTGCGGAGCTGGCTGGCCGACACCGACGACGTTCGGGCGGCGATGAGCCGGCACGCCGAGGCGTACTCCACCGACCTCACGCCGGTGCCCGAGGGCTCCCCGCCGGACCTCGTGGCCGCCGCCCTGGCCACGCTCGTCGCCCAGTATCTGACCACCCACCGGGACACCCTGCCGGCCCTGATCCCGGCGGTCCGCTTCGCGCTGGCCGACCGGGAGCGGGAGAACCCGGACCCGGTCTCCCGGGCGGCCCGGCTCGCCGAGCTTCGCCGGCACGACCCGGCCCTGACCGAGGTGGCCGACGACGAACTGTTCGCCACGTACCTCGACAGGTATGCCGGCCATTCCGGGCCGTTGACCGACGACGAGTTCGGCGTGTTGCAGGAAGCGGTGGCCGACTGGTCGAACTCCTGGGTGGATCCGGTCGGCACGGCCATGCTGCCGCTGCTGGCGCACGCCCTCGACCTGCCGCTGAGCGTGCGCGGCCGCAGCGACGGCCGTGAGCGCGTGGTGTACGGGCCACTGGACGAGGCCCCGGTGACCGTCTACCACAACGGCAGCCACTACGACGCCTCGTCGGTCAACCCGGCGGTCACGGACGTCCCCGACCTCCCCGTACTTCCCGACGCGGATCTCGACGGCGTCTTCGGGCCCGCGGTGCGGTCGGCCCGCATCACGCCCGGCGAACGCGACGATGCCGGTGACGTACGGCTGAATCCGCTCTGGTACCGGCTGGCGGACTTCCCGGCCCACCTGCTCGACCCGGCGCGGGCCCGCACCTGGCTCTACGTGGTGGCCGAGGACGGCGAGGTCTACCTCGGCGCCGCCGACGCCGCCGCGGCGATGCGGCAACGGGACTTCCGGGCCCTGCTGGCGGGCATGCGGCAGCACGATCCGGAGCTGACCGCCGAGCGGCTGCGCGAACAGCTCGGCGGCCAGGGCCACGCCGGCCTCGCGGTCGGCTTCGACGCGCGGGGCCGGGCCATCGAGCGGCACGCGCGGGTCGGCGGCGAACTGACCTGGAACGAGTCGGCGCGGCGCTGGCAGGTCACCGACCGGTCGGCGCAGTTCATGGGCGCGGCCCGTCCGGCGGCGACCCCGGACGAGGTCCAGGGCTGGTTGGGCAACGTCGCGACGGCGGTCGGCGGCCGGTTCGACCGGGCCGTCGTCCCGGTCCGGCACACCCCCGACGAGGACGCCGGCCCGCCGGACCCGGTCACGGTGGACTTCGCCCCGGGCGAGCGGGCGGTCGGCAACGGCCGGCGGGCCGAGCTGGACCTGTTCGTCGACCAGGCGGTCGCGCAGGTCCGCCGCGCGTGGGAGTCCGACCGGCCCCGGGTGGTGCGGATCCGGATCGAGGGCGGCGGCAACGGCACGGGGCGGCTGCGGCTGTGGGCCGGCCGGACCGGCCGGAAGCGGGCCGCCTCGCTGGCGGAGCTGGTCGCCACAAAGGTGGCGGCGCAACTGAAGGCCGAGGGCATTCCTCCGGGGATGGTGCGGATCGAACAGACCAGCCGGGGCGCCGGCCGGTCCAAGAGCCCCGGCGGCCTGCGACGCCCGACGACGGCCCAGCAGCGCCGCCGGGCGGTGCTCTGGACCGAGCCGGGGGCCGAGTTCACCAGCCGCAGCCCCCGCCGGGACACCGCGCGGGCCGACCGTACCGGCCGGGACCGGCGTCGGCTGCGCGCCTCCGCCCCGGCCGGCCGGTCCGGCCGGCCCACCCCGGGCCGGCTGCGGCGCAAGCCGGACGGGACGTGGTGGATCGGCGACGGTCAGGTGGTGACGCACGACGTCCCCGGCCGACCGGGGAGCATCGCCCTGCTGTCGCACCGGGAGTGGAACCGGCTGGCCGGGGACCCGCGGCTGCCCGATGTGACCGACGCCGTGACGGTGCTGGTGCACGGGGCCGGCGAGCGGTTCCGGGTGCCGCTGCGCCACCCGGACGGCAGCACGAGCGAGGCGAAGCTGACCGTCGACGACCTGCACACCCTGCTGGATTCGCCCGAGCGCGACGGCCAGCGGCTGGCGCTGCTCTCCTGCGCGGCCGGTCGGATCGGCGCACGGTCGGTGCAGCGCCTGGCCGACCTGCGCGACACCGACGTGTTCGCCCCCGAAGGTGACCTGGTCGTGGAGGCCGGGCCGGCGGGACACCTGCCGCTGTCGGTCGACGGCCGGCCGTGGGCGCTGTTCGTGCCCGACGGCACCGGGGCGTGGGACGTGGTCAACGACGAGATCGTCGACCCGGACCAGCCGGACGCGACGGTCGCGGTGCCCTTCGCCGGGTACGCCAGCCGGGCCGACGCCGCCGACCCGGCCGGCGTACGGCTGACCAACGCGCCGCTGCCGCCGACCCGGTGGGACCGGGTCCCCATCGTCGGGGACGGACTCTGCCTGCTCAGCGCGGTCGCCGTCGCGGTGCCCGAGGCGATGGCCGGCATCGCGGGCATGCCGGCGGACGCGGTGGACCGGCTGCTGCGGGTACGCCGCTCGCGCCGCCACGACGTCGATCTGAGCGACATCGACGCGGCGTTGCGCGAGGAGGTCCGGCGGCGGGTGGCCGACCCCTCACCGACGATGACCGAGTTGTTCGACCACGTGGCCACGACCTGGCTCTTCCCGGCGGGGCACGACGTGCAGGCCACCCTGCTCGACGTGGTCGACACCTGGGACTGGCGGCGACCGCTGCCCGTCGAGGACGGTGGGGCGGCCGGTGGCCGGGCCGGCGACGTGCTGCCCCTGGTGATCGGCGCGGCGCTCGGCCGGCCGGTGTGGCAGGGGCGGCTCGACCCGCCGTCGGCCACGGTGCTGTGGCCGGACGGCGCGGGGGAGCCGGTGCAGCTGCTCTACAACGGACGCGACCACTACGACGCGTGGGTTCCCACCGCCCTGGCCGGTCCGGACGACGGCGGCCGGTCCGTCGAGACGGGCGACAACGAGAAGGGGCCCGGGTGGCAGGGGGTGCTGCGCACCCCGAAGCAGCGGGGCGTGCTGTGGCCGGGGGAAGACGACGACCAGCCCGTGCCGGTGACCACGCTCATCCGACAGGTCGACGCGGTCGACCTGCCCGGCGAACACCTGCTCGTCGTGCTCGCCGACGGGCAGTACGCCCTGCTGTTCGGCGAGCGCGTGCCACCCGGGGCGGTGCTGGACGCCGTGTTCGCGGGCGGTCCCTCCGGCATCCGGTGGACCCCGGCCGTGGCCGTCGACCCCCGTGCGCCGATGGTGCTCACCGTGGTCAGTGACGACGACGCCCAGGCGGTGGCGTTCGGTCGCTCCGTCGAGCGGGAGCTGCGACGCCGGCTGGACGGGGGGTGGGCAGCGCCGACCCACCTGAGCGTGGTGACCATGCGCCAGCACCAGGTGCCCACCGAGCCGGTACGCACTCCCCGGCTGCGGTTCCGGCTCCCCGCGCCGCCTCCCGGGCAGCTTGCGCAGGCTCACCTGGCCAGCCTCGCCGACCGGGTCCGGCAGGCGTACGTCGCGCCGCCCGGCTACACCGTGGGGACGCTGCTCGGTGACGCGGCGTGGCGCGACGGGCTGCCCCACTTCACCCCGTCGGTGGCCCCGGAACCGGTGGTCGGGCCAGCCCCCGACGACCAGCCCCCGACGTACGCGCGCTTCCAGCAGGACCGGCGGCACGAGGAGCGGGTGCGGCAGGAGGAGGAGTTCCGGGCGGCGGCGCAGCGGCAGGTCGAGCGGCTCGGCGCGGAGTTCCCCCCGCCCGGCCCGGCGCGGCGGGTGATCGTCGCCGACACCGGTCTGGTCGACGGCCTCGGCGGGCACCGGGGCTGGCTGCTGCACGGCGGATGGCCGCTGGTGGCCTCCGACGCCACCGGGGTGGGCTCGGTGGAACTGACCGTGGCTGCCCCGAACGACGCGGCCCGGCTGGTCCGGGTGTCGTTGCCCGCCGTCGAGGACCAGCCGGCGCTGGAGGTGGAGGCGCTGGTCGAGCTGCCGGCGGGTTCGACGCTCGACGTCGACCCGGGCCTGGTCACCGTGCTGTCGTCGTGGCGCAACGACTTCACCGACGGGCCGGTGGCCCAGCCGATCGTGGACCCGCCCGAGATGATCCGGCGGGCGTGGCTGTTCCGGATCGACGACACGGAGCGGACCGAGACGGCCAGGATCCAGGCCGAGCGGGACGACCAGGACGACGCCGGACCGCTCGACGAGGCCGAACGCGAGCTGCTGCGCTCGCGCGTGGTCGGCACGATCCGCGACACCCTGTGGGAGACCTTCGGGGAGAGCCCCGCGTACGCCACCGCGTTGGCCGCGCTGACCAGGATGCCTCCGGACACGCCGCCGGCCGACTACTGGTTGCACGACCAGGTCCGCGAGCTGATCATGGCGTACCCGTGGCGGCTGCTGTCCCGGGACATCGGGTCCTACGTGCAGCGGTACGGCTGGCGGGGCGCGGACCGCATCGTCCTGCAACCCGGCGTGCTGGACGCCGATGCGTCGGACGTCCTGGTCACGCCGGGCGGCGTCCGCTACACCGCAGCCGACTACCTGGCCCGCCTGCCCGTCGTCGACGGCGGCACCCGGGTGCTGTTCCTCCCCGACCTCGACCGCGCCACGGCGGTCGGGTCCGGCTTCGTCCAGGCGGTGCGGCCCTCCGCCATCGTCGTCCTGCCGGCGCTCCTGCCCGTCGACGTCCAGTGGACCGTGCTCGGCGCCAGCGCGGTCACCGGCGCCGAGGTGGACCTGTTCGTCGGCACCCTCGAGGAGGCGTTCGCCCGGGCGACCATGCACGCCGCCGGCCCCGCCGAGAGCCGCCAACTGGCCGAGGCGCTGCTCGCCAACCCCGACCTGCAGGTCTATGACAACGGCGACTGGCTCACCGAGATCTTCGACAGCGGGCTGCTGGCCGCGCCGACCGAACCCGTGCGACTCCTGGTCAACCGGGAGGCGACGATCGACGCCGAGGAGCTTCACGCGGGGTTGCGGGAGGCCGGGGTCCTGCTGATCGACCCGCACGTGCTGCCGAGGCACCGCGTGGTCATCGAGATCACCGACCCCCGTCCGGAGCTGGTGCAGTCCTTCCAGGTCGACCGGGGCGGGATACGGGTGCGGCAGTTCCTCCTCGACGGCAGGTACGCCGCCGACAACCCCGACACCTGGCGGGTGGTGGGCGAGCCATGGTCGAGCATCCGGTCCTGGCTGGCGGTCCTCGATCCGGACCGCACCTATCCGTGGGACCCGTTCCTGCTGGCCCTGGCGCACCAGGACCAGGTGGCGCTGCTCGTCGACGAGCACCCGGGCCCCTGGCCGGGGGCCAGTCACCGCTTCGCGCCGGTGCCGGCCGCCGCGCTGACGCGGGCGCAGGAGGTCCTCGCCGGCCGGTCCACCGAAGAGGGGGTAATCTGGACCCACGCCGTCGACACACCGGCCGACGCGATGTTGCTGGTCGACGACACCGCCCGGGGGATCGTCGACTACCCGGTGGTCTACTTCGTCCCCCGCCCCCCACAGCCCCGGGCGGCGGTGACCATCCCCCGCCTCGACGACCTGGACGGTCGGGGGTTGGTCGTCGCCGTCGGGCAGCTCGACGGCGACCGGCTGACCGGCGACGGCTGGGAGGTGACCGTCGACGAGGTGCTCGGGAACGACGCGCTGCGGGCGCATCCGCGGGTCGTCCTGCTCGACCGGTCGCCGCCGGTGGGCAGCCCGTTCGTCCAGCGGCTGCTGGAGCAGGGCGTCGGCGTGCTCGCGCCTGACGCCGACCTGGCCGGTTGGACCGCCGTCTACCAGCTCCCCGGGTGGGCGGTGGAGCTGACCGGCCCGGACAGCGCCAGCCTGCTGCGCCAGCTCCGGCGGGAGTTCGACGCCGTGGTGCTCGGCGCGGCCACGGCCCACCGCCGGACAGCGGCCCAGACCGAGCTGGTCCGCGCGGTCTTCGAGATGCTCGGCCAGCCGTACGGGCAGGAGGTGGTCGACGGCCAGATCCACCTCCACCTGGACGGGCGGGAGCCGTCCCTGGCAGACGCCGGCCACGACGGGCTGCTGCTCCTCGGCGACCAGGACGGGCACCACGACGGCCTGACGGTGCGGGTGCCCGTCGACCAGGTCCGGGTGCTCCGCCGGTGGTCGGGCGAGCGGCTCCACCTGGTCGTGACGGACTCGGCCACCGTCGCCCCGGTGACGGATTTCATCCGGGACCGGATCGCGACCGGCCCGATCGTCCACTGGACGCCGGACCTGGGCCGTGCGGCGCGGGCGACGGACGTGGGGCACCCCGCCTCGTACCACCGGGATCTGGGTGGTTTGCCGATCGCGCCCGACCACGTCGAGGAGCTGGCCCGGACGGTCCGCGAGCACCCGTCGTGGCGCAGCCTCGGCTGGACGGTGGACGTGGACCCGGATGGGGACGACGACGCCCGCGCGCTGGTGTGGTTAGGCACCGAGATGGCCGCCGTGGAGTTCCCGGCCGGCGACGGGCGGTCCGTGCTCGCCGTGGGCATGCCGGCGTCCGCCGTGCCCACCGTCGACCGCTACGGCGACGGCGCGGTGCTCTGGTCACCCGGCCGCTCCGGCCTGCCGGCCGCCCTGCGTGCGGCGTTCCGGGTGGCCGTGGCACCGGTGTCCGAACTGGACGACGTCGTCGACAGCGTCCAGGCGGGAGCCGACCAGGCCGAAGCGGTGGCGGTCCTGACGGGGCGGCTGCCCGGGGGGACCCGGATCGTCGTGGTGCCCGGCGAGGTCGACTCGATCGAGGAGATCCCGGTGATCTTCGACTCGGTGTACGCGGTGGTGGCCCGCACCGAGTCCGGCGACCCCGGGACCTGGACGGCGTACACGCGGTCCGACGATGACCAACGGATCGGCGTGCTGACCGGCGCGGACCTGTCGTTCGTCGTCGCCGGTGTGGCCGTCACGGACCCGGAGCTCATGCAGGTGTACGAGCCGGCGCCGCCGATGCTGCCGTTGCCGCAGGCCGCCGTGCGGTTCCTGGTCGAGACGGTGGCCGCCTGGGAGGACGGCGGCACCCCTGGGTCCAGGGTCACCGACGTCGCCTTCGTCGCCGTCGACGAGATCACCGCCGACGACCACCTGTACGTCCTGCCGGCCGGTTCGGTGCAGCGGGTCACGACAGCCGGCCCCGACGGGGAGCCCGTCCTGCGCGGCTGGCTCGTCGACGGAGAGGCGCTGGCCGAGGCCGGACACGACCTCCTGGTGAGCGACGAAGGACCGGTCGGCGCGGTCCTGCCGACCGAGTTCGCCAGGGACCTGACCCCTGCGGAGCGGGAGGCGCTGCTCGAACTGGCCCGCCTCGTCGGCGTCGGGCAGCCGGTCACCGACAATCCGCTGCGCCGGCACGGGATCGCTCCGGTCGACCGCACCTTGGTTTCCGACTGGCTGGCTCCGGTCGGTGCTCCGGTCGGACCGGCCTGGTGGCTCGGCGCTCACGTGTCGGCCGTCGAGATCACCTCGGCAGCCGCCGGCCGGATCACCGCCAGGCGGGTGCTCGCGTGGGAGGTCACCCCACCGGCTGACGACACCGGGCAGGCGTTCAACGGGTCGCTGCAGCCGGAGTTGATGGCGATCCCCTACCAGGACGGGCCGCTGCTGCGGGTCCTGCCCCACGAGGTGTGGTCCCTGGGGCTGGCCCCGCTGCTCGGCGAGCGGGGGCTCGTCATCGAGCCCGGCGTGGTGACCGGCGGCGGGGTGACCACGGGGCGACCCGACGGGCGCGGCGCGCTGCCCGCCGGCGCGTACCGGGCGATCCTGCCGGAGACCGCCGCCGGCCCCCCCGTCGTCGTGCTGCTCGACCACAGCCGGGCAGCGGAGGCCTTCGCCCGTGCGCTCGCCGCGCACATGGCCGTCGTGTTGGTGCGGACCGACGACCTGCAATGGCGGGCCTACCGTCCCCTGCCGAGCACCGGTGCCGCCGACGTGATGACGGACTTCATAGCGTTCCGACTGGTCAACCGCGCGGTCGCGGCGGTCGCCGCCGACCTGGAAGTGCTGGCCCGCGCGGTCAACGAACGGACTCGGGAGCTGGGCTCGCGGATCTGGCTCGACGGCGTCAGCCTGCTGCGCCGCCTGCCGGGTCTGCCGATCGGCAAACCGGCGGAGCGGGCCGACCGGCTCGCCTCGGCCCTGTTCGGGATGGACCGGCTGCGCGCCGCCGTCCACGGGCACCCCGGCGGGCAGTCGGTGGGGCACGTGCTCACCCGGCTCGGTCTGCCCGGCCCGGCCGGGCAGGACCCGACGGTGCTGGCCCGGCGGCTCGCCGCGACGGTCACCCGGGTGACGGCCGCGGCCCTGGGCCGGCTGCCGGCCAACTCGGTCGCCCCGGCCTGGCGCGACGACGCCGTGGCCCTCGTCCACCGCGCCCCCGACGGCGCCTTGACGCTGGTGCGCCCGGATGCCGAGCCAGGCGCCCGGCTGACCGCGCTCGACCCGGACGAGCTGCCCGGCCCGTTGTCGATGCTGCTGTTCGGGGGACGGACAGTGGGCGTCAGCGTCGCCACCGGACGACGCGTCCTCGGCGGCCGGGTCGTGTCCGCCCCGGACCAGAGCCCGGACCCGGATCAGGATCAGGACCCGGATCAGGATCAGGACCCGGATCAGGACCCGGATCTGGCCCGGGACCCGTACCCGTACTCGTACTGGGAGCCGTCCCCGGACCGAGGCTCGGACCTGGGGGAGGACCCGCCTCCGGGCCGGGACCCGGACCCGGGCTCGGGCTCGGCGGCGACCGAGGACCAGGCGACCCCGCCGGACGCCACGGACGCCGCCGACTCCTCGGCGGTGACGAACCCCGTCCCGGCCGGGCCGTCGCCGGCGGCGGTGGCCGCCGTCGGGGAGGCGCTGCGCCGGCTGCCGGCGGCCCGCCTGGCCGCAGGCGGGCAGGTACGTCGGGGCCGGCCGTCCCTGCCCCGGCTCGCCGACTGGGTCGACGTGGTGCAGGCCGACGAGGCCACCGCCGGCGAGGCCAGCTCCCGGGTCCGGGCGGTCGGCGCGTACCTCGTCCTGCACGGGCGGATCGGTGCCCGCCCGGTGACCGGCACTGCGGTGACCGGGCTGAGCCTGGACGGGTTCCACCGGGCACTGGGCGGGCGGCCGGTGGAACTCGACGCCGGCCACCCGGGCTCGCTGCTCCAGGCGCTGACCCGCCGACCCGGCGCGATGGTCCTGGTCCACGACCGGCCGCTGGGCGCGCCCGCCCGGGTGTTCTGGCTGGTCGCCGACGACCGGGGCGGTGCCGTGGTGCCCCGGGTGGTCGACCCCGGCCGGCCGGGGGTGTTCACCGGCTCCGCCGCCGACGACCCGGTCACCGCCACGGCGCTGACCCGCGCCGGCACCACCGTGCTGGCGGTGGACGCCCGCGGCGACGCGATGGACCTGGCCGACTTCCTGGCCCCGTCGCCGGCCGGGCTCATCCGGGCCGTCGCCGACCCGGCGCTGGCCGTGGCCGACGCCACCGACCTGTTCCAGGCCATGGTGCGGCTGGTCGACGGCTACTTCGGGCGGGCCCCCCGCGCGCTCGGCGCGCAGTTGACGGTCACCCCGGAGACGATCCCCGGCACCCTGGCCGCCGCCCTGGGCGGGCAGTTCGAACCGCTGCACGACGTCGCGGCCACCATCGACGCCCTCCGCGCGTCGCCGGGCTCGCTGGCGCTGGCGTACCTGCCCCGTGCCGAGGAACCCGCGCGGCTGCTCATGTTCGTCGTCGAGCCGGGGCTGGCGACGGTGCCGGCCCAGCTCACGGTCGTCGGAGTCGACGCCGCCGAACTCAGCGACGCCGACCTGACCCAGGCGCTGTCCACCGGCAAGGCCCAGGTGCTGCTGCTCGACCCGACCGGCGAGGCCCGCCGGGTGCCGGGCCGGGAACCCACCTCGGAGCAGGTCACCGCGGTCCGCACCGCGATCACCGCGCAGCCGCTGCTGATCGGGACGCCGCACACCGACCACCCGGCCTGGCACACCGTGCTCGGCACCCAGGTGGCCCGGCGGTTGCGCGCGGTGGGCGTGACCATGCCCACCGCCCGCACCCTGCTGCACGAGCTTTCCACCGACCCCGCCGCGTTCCTGCACCACGGCTCCGGCCACCCGGTCCGGGTGGGCCGGAACAGGCGGTTCGCCTGGGTGCGGCTCGTGCCCCGCCCGAGCGACACCGACGACGTGCGGCTCGCCCCCGGACTGGCCAGCATCGAGGACCGCCGGACCACCGCCGTGTCGGCGTCGGCGTGGGCGCAGCCGCAGGCCACCACCGCCCGGGTCGTGGTGCCGATCCCCACCGACGCCGTCGGGGTGACCGTCGTCGGCGGCGTGATGAGCAGCCGGGCGGTCCGCACGATCGGGCAGTCCCTCACCACCGGGGACAACGGGATGCTGATCGGGGTGCCCGACTCGTTCCTCACCCGCAGCGCCGTGTTCGTCCAGGTGGAGATCACCGAGCGGCCCGTGCCGCCGACCTGGGACGACATCCCGGCGACGTGGGTGCCCGAGGCCGGCGACCACTTCTGGTTCCGTACCCCCGAGGTGCTGGCCACGATGCGGCCGATCAGCGACGGCAACCAGCTCGCGGTGAGTCCCGCCGGGGCGATCTTCCTCCGGGACGCCGCCTACCCGGCGCACGTCGTCGACGACGGCGCCCTGACCACCGCTGTGCTCGCCGGCATCCCCGAGGTGGTCCATCGCGGCAGCAACATCAGGGTGTGGCGGCTCTGGGGCGGCCAGCGGGCCCTCAACGCGGTGCAGCCCGGCGCGACCGGTCTGACCGCGACCAGCTCGTCGTGGCTGCGGCGACCCGGCTACGCCCAGGGGGTCCGGCCCGCGCTGCGGCTGACCCGGTTGACCCCGATCGGTGAGTTGCCCGAGTCGGCGGTGCTGCGCTCGGTGGCCTCGGTCACCGAGGGGCAGTCGATGCAGTCCGCGTCGGACCGGGGCGGATTCCTCGCCGTGCTGATCGGCCGGGCGTTCGGCCTGTTCCGGCTCTCGGCCGGGCCGAGCATCTCGGTCGTCGACCGGCGCGCGCAGGTCCTCGCGCCGCAGTTCGAGACCGCCGCCGGGGCGGAGACGGGCGACCACGTCCTGGGGCTCTACCTGGCCGAGTACACCGGCACGCTGCAGTGGAGCATGCACCGCTCGGTCAGCCGGTCGCTGGCCCACCGAGGGCTGCGGCACGGGTCGCAACCGGTGTCGGTGCGGACGCTGCTGGTCGTGCCGCAGCGGCACGTGACCGCGCTCGCCGAGGCCACGCCGTCGAACCGGCCCGACCGCGACCTCGTCGCCCTGCTGGCGGCCACCGTCGAGGACGACCCGGCCGACGCGCGCACCCTGCCCGACTACCTGTGGCGGGGCGACCGGCTGCGGATCGGGCGCGGGTTCCTGCACGGCGGGGAACTGGTCGCCCGCCTGGTCGCCGCCCGGCTGCGGCAGCTGTTCGACGACGACCGCAACGCGGTGTACCGGCGGTACCTGCCCGACTGGGACAACCCGCGGGTGCAGACCGCCCGGATCCGGCAGGCCCTGGACCGGCTGGGCAACGAGGAACGCCTGTCGGCGCAGAACAGCCCCAGCCGCTACTCGGCCCGACTGTTGGGCACGGCCGACGGCGAACTGCTGATCGAGCTGCGGGTGCGCGACATCTTCTCCGGCCGGGCCCTGCAGGTGCGGATCGGGTTGCGGCGTCGCCACCCGGACACCGCACCACGCTACCTCGGCCGGCGGGGCACCCACCCCGACCCGGTCACCGCCGACGTCCCCGAACCCAGCGACAGCGAGTCGAGCGACTCGGAGGACGACGAGCCGACGGTGAAGCTGCGCACCACCCAGGGCCGGGGTCAGGCGGCGACGAACCGGGCCATCCGCAGCGTCGCGCCCGGCTTCCAGCTGGGTGCCACGGTCGGCAGCGACGCGATCGGCAGGGCCGCCGGGATCGGGCTGCGGCTCCAGCGCATCTGGCGGGACGTCATCGAGGTGACCCAGGGCAACCAGGCCGGTGTCGTCGGCATCGGCGACGGCGCGGTCGCCGTCTTCGTCGACGACGTCCAGTTGGAGCTGTCGGCGTCGGTCATCGTCGAGCACCGCGGCTACCTCGCCGACGCCTGGCGGTGGCTGGCCGACCAACCCGCACAGGCGCAACCACTGCGCTTCGCCGGAGCCGCCACCATCGACCTGCAACTCGGCTTCTCGGTGCCGTTCACCCAGACCATCGCGGCCGGGCAGCCGCAGCCGGTCGCGCTGCCCACCCCGGCCGGCGGGCCCAGCGCGGGCATCGTGCTACGCGAGGCCCTCGGCGAGTTGCTGCCCCCGCTCGTCACCCCACAGCGGCAGCAGCTGCGCCGCCTCGGCGCGGCGCTGGCCCAGCACACCGTCACCCACCACGTCCACGGCATGCCCGAGCTGCGCAACCAGCTGCTGGACGCGTTGCGGGGCGCCACCGCCGACTACATGGACGCCGGCCACCTGCCCTCCGGCGCCGACGGACGCCGCCGGGGCACGGTGTTCAGCGGCGACATCCCCGGCACCCCCCTGCACCAGTGGCTCAACGCCTTCGTCGACCAGGGCCACCTGGCGGCGCTGCTGGCACCGGCGACCCAGCAACCCCAGCCGGTGCACGCCCCCAGCGTGGTCCTCGGCGACGACGTGCCGGTCACGGTGTTCGTCTTCGCCGAGGTGATCGGGCACGACCAGACGCCGTCCGGCGCGCTCACCGGCGACGGGTACGAGAGCGCCGTCGGCGGCTTCGCGGTGCGCCGTTCGACCGCGGAACGGGGCGTGCAGGCCCGGCTGGAGGTCGGCGGGGGCGGCGTGGCGTGGCGGGCCGCCGAGCACGCCGCGCACGCCGAGCCCACCCGCCCGGACGGGGTCGCGGGCGAAACGACGCCGGGCGGGCAGCCGCCGGCGCCGAACCCCACCCAGCCGGCCGCCGGCACCCCCACGCAGCCACCCGCGGCCCTGGCGCTGCGGGCGTTCGGCCGGCGGCAGATCGAGTGGACCACCGGCGAGGCGGTCCTCGCCACCGCCGAGGTCGAACGCACCGTCAAGCACTCCGGCTCCCAGACGGTCCTGCTGGGCGTGCACGGCCGGCTGCGGGTGCACCTCGCCGTGGTGCTCACCGAACCCAAGTGGGTGCTGCCCGACCGGACCTTCACCCGGTACCGGCAGGTGGGCGACGTGTCGCTGCTGGGCCACATGTCGGCCGAGGAGTACCGGCAGGCCCTCGGGACTCCCCTGGACGGCTGGCGGCTGCCGCGTCAGGTCACCCCGCCGGCGGTGCAGGTGATGCACCAGACCAGCCGGCTGGTGGACACTCCCGCCATCGGCCAGGCACTGCTGGGCTGGCTGCGTTCGCTGCGCCTCGGCGGAGACGAGGGGATGGAACTGGTCGGCCAGGACCGCAACACCAGCATGAACATCGGCACCGTCCTGCACCACACGGACCCGGTCACCCTCGCCGTGCACCTGGGCGACCTCTTCGACGGCGGCCTGAGCTTCGTGCTGCGCTATCCGAGGCTGCTCAGCCGCCCGGCGGTGCAGATCGTCGTCCGGGCCGTACCCGCCACCGGCCCGGCGCAGGTGGGTGAGCTGCGGGCGGGCACCAGCACCCTGGGGCTGAGCACCGTCAGCGGCATCGGTGGCGGACTCCAGTCGAGCGAGGCCGTCACCGACGAGCTGGTTGCGGTGGCGCACCTCGGGGAGCGGACGGCGCTCAACGCGCTCGGGGCGCTGGGGCGCACCGACGCCGGCGGCTCCAGCGACGTCACCTTCAACAGCGCGGTCACCGCCGTCGAGACACCCGGCCCGTGGCTGCCGGTCGACTACGGCCCGCAACGCCTGGTCTTCACGGCCCACCGCCGCCGGCAGGAGATCGGCCGGCACGAGATCACCGTGCCGCTGCGCACCGAGACCGCCGCCGAACACCTGAACCTCACCTACCAGCCGCCCGGCCCGGCCACCGTGCTGCCCGACCCGGCCGAGGTGACCGACGCCCCGCTGACCGAGGACGGCGCGGACGGGCCGCTGCGGCTGGTCACGATCCCGGCCGACAACTGGCTTGCCTGGCGGGACGCCGCCGTCCCGCCGCCCGCCCGCTACGCGGCGCTCGGCTTCAACGGGGCCGCCGCCCTCCAGACCGCCGCGCTGCGGGCGCTGCGGATCGTCGGCGCCGATCCGCTGGTCGGGGCACCCGGGTCGACCATCAACCACCAGCTCATGACCCTGCTGGCGCGGACCCACCTGTGGGCCGCCACCCCGCACCGGATGGCCGGCCCCTACGAGATCACCCTCGCCGAGGGGTACCGCCTCGTCCTGCACACCCGGGTCACCTCGGTGCGGCTGGACACCGTGCTCGTGCCCGCCGAGGAAGCCTCCGGCGTCGGCGGGGCCGGCCAGCACGGCGACGCCCGGCTGGCGGCCCGCGCCGACGCCGCCCTGCCGGACACCCTGGGCACGTCGGCCGGATACGTGCCGGCCCTCGGTGTCTCCGTGCCCGGCAACTCCGGCCAGCAGGAGGCCAGCGGCCACGGCACCGACCTGGTGCGGATGGGAGTGGACGACGAGGGCCCGCGGGCGAAGGTGTGGTGGACCACCGAGACTGTCGTCGTCGCCGAGCACACCGACCTCACCGGCACCCGCCGTGCCGCCGTGCAGCTGAGCCTGACCGACGCCCAGCCGGTGCTGGTCGACCAGGCCGACGCCCTCGACCACCTGCTGGCGGGCAACGCGCCCGGGAGTGCCCCCGTCGACCGGGTGGTCGTGGCCGGGTACCTGGAGCAGGCGGTCCACGCCGCGAAGCAGGCGCGGAAGGCGCTGAAGACCTGGCAGGAGCTGGAACGGATCGCCCTGGTCGCCGAGTTCCCGGGGGACGCCGGCACCGCCGCCGACACGGTCGCCAAGGCCGCCGCCGCGAACGCGGCGGAACGCGCCGAGGCGGAAGCCGCGGCCCGCCGACGGTGGCTGGAGGCGCGCGCCGAGGTCGAACGGCTGGTGGCGCTGGCCGTCGGCCACCTGGGCCGAGGCTCCGCGTCGGATCCGGTCGCCGAGCCGCGTCACCTCCCGGCGGTCGACGGCACCGACCCGGCACCACCCGGCGGACGCCCCGCCCCGAGGCCCCCGGCGGCGGTCGCGCGGCCCACCCCGGCGGCCGTCGCTGCCGACGCGCGGCCCGACGAACCGGCCACCGTCCCGCCGGACCGCGCGTCGACGCCGGCCGGGTCGACGTCGCCACCGGCCCCGGCCGGTGTGGTCGCCGGCAGCCGGTTCACCGCACTTCCTCCGCCCGCCGCACAGGAGATCGTGGACGTCGACCGCAACGGCCTCTGCCTGCTCGAATCCGCGGTCCTCAGCGCCCTGTCCGACGTGCGGGACCTGGTGCCCGACGCGCACCGTGCGGACCTCGACGACATCCAGGCGTGGCGCGACAGCCGCCAGGCCGTCGATGTGACCCTGCCCACCCGTCTGCAGGCCTCGGTCGTGCGGGTCGCCGAGGGGCTCCGCGCCCGGATCCACACCCTGCTCGTTTCCGGCCGCCTCGCCGCGTTGGAACGGGTGATCGCCGACCACGGTCTGCTGGGCGACGGCGTCCGCACGGAAGCCCTGGTGCGCCGGCAACTCGTCTGGACGGTCGAGAACTGGCGGTCGGATTGGGCGAGCGACCGCGGCGACCTGCTCGTCCTGCTGCTCGGGGCGGCACTGGACCGACCGGTGGTGGTGGCCACCGGGATCCCGACGGTCGGTCCCGACGGAACGGCGACCCTCAGCTGGTCGACCCGGACGGTCTACCACCCGAGGTTCGACGGCACCGAGGCCCGGCTCGGCGACGCACCCGTGCTGCTCGTCCTGGCAGACGCCCACTACCAGGCGTGGCTGCCGGGGGCGGAGGTGCTCGACCTGGCCCGGTTCCGGGAGGAGGCCGCTGCCGAGAGCGATGCCGGGTCCGATGACGTCGCCAGCGATCCGGCCCCCCTGCCCCCGCCCCGGCCGGCCGGACGGGGGCGTCACCCGTTGACCCTGGCCGGGCTGGAGACGGCCGTGCAGGATACCCGCGACGCGCAGGCCGCAGTCCGACCGGATCCGACCGTATCGACGGCGGACTACTGGAACCCGCCCGAGGACCCGTTGTCGTGTCTGGCCCTGGCCCGGCGGTTCGCCGCCGTCCTGCACCCGGGTGTCGACGGGTTGACCCGGCCGGGGCTACGGGTCGGCCGGACGCGTGACGATTCGACGATCGGTGTCCGCTTCGCCGGCGGGTTCGCCGGTGACCGGTCCGACTGGGCGGTGGTGGACTCGTGGGCGCAGGTCGAGAGGGCGCTTGAGGGCGCCGCGCCGGGCACCGCTGCTTTCGTGTTGTTGGAGCGTCCCGGTGGCACGCCCGGGCATGCCTTCGCGGGTTACCGGCTGGAAGGTGACACCGACCCGGTGCGGTGGGTTCAGCTCGGTGGTGACCGGGGTGCGGTGGTGTTGCCGCAGGCCGCGGCGCGCAACGGGTTGCCGCGGCTGAACGCGTTGGGTCCCGAGGTCGCCGCCCGCGCCGTCCTGATCGATCCGCACGGTGCGGTCGATCCCGCGGCGCTGGTCGACGCGGAGGCGTCCGTGCCGGTCGCCTCGTCCTCGGTGGCGCGGGCCATGGTGGACGCGCCGGTGAACCGGACCGTTCTGGGGCACGGCGGGGAGTTCGAGTTCTTCGAGACCCTCGACCTCAGCGCCGCCGCCGACCTGTTCGACGACACCGGCGGCGAATCCCTCCCCGATCTGGCCCGCACGAGCGCGCTCGCGGCAGATCCCGCGCAGACGATCGTCATCGAGGTGGAGACCAAGACCTACTACCGCGACAGCGGCGACGGTCGGCTCTACCGCCAGCCGGTGCCGGAGCCGATCGACAGCACGGACGAGGAGGTCGACGGTGCACCGGTGCCGGCGCGGACCCCGGAGAAGGTCGCCATCCTGGAGGTCATCGTCGGTGTCGTGCCCGACACCGACGCCGAGGTGGACGCGCATCGCGGCGACGAGTCGCTGTTCCCGTCGATGGCCGCGTTGGGGCACGCCCTGGCGGGGCTGACCCGGCCCGTCCCGTTCGGGCAACTGCTGGCCGAGGTGCAGGCCGCCGGGCACCTCTCCCAGGTGGTGCTGACGCCGCTCGGGGAGCGGGTGTCGATCGGGCCGCGCCCGTCGGACAGCGAGCCCGGCGCCCGGGTGCACCACAGCGTCGGCGTCCCGCTCGCCGGAGCGCACTCGTTCCTGCGCTACGTGGCCCAGCACACCTGGCGCAGCCCGACGAGCGTGGCGCCCTCCTACGCCCGTCCCCATCTGGAGGACGCGCTGCGATTCGGCGAGGTGGTGGCCGCCCATTTCGCCGCCGAAGGGGGCAGCGCCGCGGACGTCGCGGAGTTGCGCGGCTTCGCCACCGTGCTCTACGCCAACACGGCAGGCGTGACCGGGCGCTGGCTGCACCCGGGTCTGGTCAAGGAGAACGTGGCGGCGCTGTCCCGGCACGACATGGGGGCGCTGCTCGGGGAGTTGTCGGATCCGGCGGCGTCGTTCTTCAGGGAGAACTTCGCCGAGATCGAGAACTTGTTCCGCTCGGTGTTCACGGCACGGTTTCCGGACCTCGAGAAGCGCTACGAGCTGAGGACCGGCGTCAAGCTGACCGGCGACTTCTTCGACAACCGCCACCTCGTCTACAAGAGGAAGGGCAAGACCAAGCGCCGCTCGATCATCGACTACCTCGGCGCATTCGTGGGCCAGCATGCGGGATACGGCGGGATGACCGTGCTCAGCGGCCTCGACCACTCCAACGGCGCGCTGCCGCTGATGGTGCTGGAGGTCCGGTACTTCGGTGCGCAGCACGTCGACGGCGCGGCCGCCGAGGCCGAGGCCGACGCGTTGCGGCGGGCGGCCGGGGCGGCCTTCGACGAGGCGCTGCGGGTCACCGGCACGGCGGTGCACCGGCCGGGTGGGGTCCAGTTGGCGTTGCCGTCCGACCAGCGGCTCTGGCCGATGTGGCGTAACGAGGGCCCGGTGGGGCTGCTCACCGTCGAGCTGCCGCTGGACGAGTCGGACTGGTCGCTGCGTCCGCTGTGGCCGATCGCCGACGAGGTGACGGCGATCCGTGTCGTCCAGCGGGCGAGCCGGCCCGAGTACTTCGTCGTCCTGCAACGCCTCGCGGATCTCACCGGTCGGCCCGTCTACGCGCTGGCGGAGGAGGCTACGGCGAGCTGGGATCCGGCGTTGGGGGACGTACGGGTCGACTGGCCCGACGATCTCCGGCCCTGGCTGGAGTTCCTGCCGGCGGCGTACGACGCCGGCACCGAGACGGCACCGCGATGGGCGACCGGCCCCGAGGGTGTGCTCACGCCGCAGAGTGACGGCGTCGACGTGGCGCTCCCGGTGACGGTTCACCTGAACGTCATGCCGCCGGACGTGGAGCACACCCTTCCCGCTGTCATGGGCACCGAGGATCCGGCCGTGCTCGACCTTGCGCGGCTGGTCCAGGCGCCGCCGGGCTACCAGGTGGTCTTCGCCGGCCTCGACGCGCCGGCCGACGTCCCCCGCTGGGCGGCGGACGTCGTCCTGGCGGTCGCCGCCCAGTCGGTGCCGGTCGAGGGAATCCTCCTGATCGGGCATCCGTGGCCGTACCTGGCGGCGCAGGCCCTGGTCGACGTGCTCGGCCGTACGGTGGCCGACCAGCCGGGACTTCTCATCACGCCGGTGGTCCTGACCCACGGGGCGGACATCGAGGTCTCGCTGCGCACCGGCGCGGTCAGGACGGTGTCCACGACCGACGATGACGAGGTGGGTGGCTGGCGGGTGTTCCGGCCGGAGCGGGCGGGCCGCACGAGCGCCGTCCCCGACGACCTGCGTGCGGCGATCACCGCTCCAGCGGTGGAGGTGGAGCAGCCGGGCGGCGCACCGGGCCCGGCGGAGCAGGGGTCCGACGACGCCGATTGGGTTCGGCTGGTCACCGATACCGGGGCCGTGTTGCGTGAGGCCGACGAGCCGGTGGAGTGGACGGTGCGGCGGGCGATGGCGTCGGTGGCGGTTCGTGAGCACCACTGGTCGGATCCGGTGAGCCGGCCCGACCCCGAGTCGGACGACCGGTACGAGGTGGTGGCGCGGTTCGAGGTGCGGCGATTCTGGTACGACGGTCAGCCGGTGACGGATCTGACGGTGCGGGTGTGGCTGGACGGTGATCCCGACGATGCGGTGTTGGCGGCTCTTCAGCGGGGGGTGCGCCGGGTGTTCAACGGTGACGGCTACGCCGACGAGGCGGCGTACGTCTTGCCGAACGGGCATGGTGATCACCTGCATGTGACGGTGGCGCGGGCGGCTTCTCCGGAGGATGCCCAGCTGCGGGTGGAGGTGGTCGACGAGGGGCCGACCGATCAGTTCCACTGGCGGCGTGACGCCGAGGAGGAGGAGTTGGTGCACGAGTTCGCTCACCAGCTCGGCCTGCGTGACGAGTACCGCGACGACACGGCGTCGCACCGGCCGGACGTGCCGGGCAGCCTGCTCGGTGACCTGACGAGGGTTCCCGGTGATGCCCTGACCGACGAGGAGCGGGCGGCGCTGTCCGACGAGGAGGCCGCCCAGCTGCGGGGGATGGGGTGGGGTGGGCTGCGGCCACGGCACCTGCACCTGCTGGCGGCGGTGATCGGGGAGCCGGACACGGACGGGGCGTACCGTGGGGTGGACCCGGTCATCCCACGGATCGGTGTCGCGCCGCTCGCGCCGCAGACCACGACGGACCCGCCGGGGCAGCAGCCCACGGCCGCAGCGCCGACGATGCCGTCGATCACGGCGACGGAGCTGAACCGAGCGTGGCAGGACCTGCCGGAGCGCTCCGGGTTCGAGTACCCGTTCCGCGTCAGGGCGGCCCACGCCGTCCGGACGGTCCTCGACCGGGTGGAGTTGGTCCGGCGACCGTGGGACCTGAGGTCGCTCGGCGACACCGTGCCGCCAGCGACCGCCGAGGACCACCAGCGGCTCACCCCGTCCGAACCGGTCACCGACTGGGCGGTCCTGACCGGACAGACCCGCGAGATGATCGCCATGCGGGCCGCGCTGGTCACCGCCTGGCTGGCCGGCTTGCCGCAACCGGTGGCGCACGGCACGGCGCTGGAGTTCGGGCTGGTGCTGGGGGTGCCTCCGGAGCTGCTTGGCGACTCCCGGGACAGCGCCGTGGCCCGCATCGTCGCCGACGCCGCCGCCGACTTCCTCCGGGGCCAGCTCGACGCCCGACTTCCCGTCGGGGTCCTTCCGACGCGGGTACGTGCCGAGGTCACCGTCTTCGACGGGGTCGTCGACGGGGTCCGCGAGCAGGGCCAGATCCAGGTCGGGTTGTCGCTGCGCCGGGTGCTTCCCGGCCCGGTGTTCGCCGACGACCCGACGTCCCAGGGTGCGGTCGGGGGCGTGTACGACGGCCGGGAGCTGCGGGGCGACCTGCTGCTGCGGATCGCCGAGGCGAGACAGGCCGTCGCCGCGCTGCCCGCCGGTGCGACCGAGACGACCGCGGCGGTCGTCGTCTACCAGCTCGCCGCCGTCCTGGTCCGGCTGCTGCCGGTGCTCGCCACGCCGACCCTGGCCGTCCCGTTCACGGCCCGTGCCGAGCAGGTGAACGGCGTGCTCGGCGAGTTCCGCTGGCTGGTGGGCCAGTGGGCGCGACACTGGCGTACCGGGGACGTCGACGCAGCAGCCCTCGTCGCGCGCGCCACCGGGACGCTCGACGCGATCGCCGACCTGGTGCCGCTGATCGACCTGGCCCCGGCCGCCATGCGGGACCTCGACCTGACGCCGCTGGTCGACGGCCACCGACCGGGCGACACCGACCACGTCGCGGCGCTGGCCCGGTTCCGCGCCGAGCTGACCCGGCTGCGGGCCGCCACCGAGGTCGCGCTGGACGAGCCGATCATTCAGGTGTACGGCTGGCAACTGCTGACCCAGACGCTCGGGGCGCTGTGGTTCGGCGAGCCGGAGGGCCCCGGCCCGATCGCCAGCGGACGGCTCTTCGGGGCCGCCGCCGCGGCGCTCGACGCGTACCACGAGGTGGTTCGCGGGCTCGGCGACGGCAACCCGGACCTCGCGGCGGTCGACCGGGCCGCCGGGGCCGTCGAGGCACTGGCCCGCGGCATGCTCCCCACCCTCGACCAGGCGGAGGTCGACCTCGCCCTCGCCAAGCTCGACGACGCGCTGGCCGTGGTGGGTCTGCGCACCGACCTGCAGCTGGATCGCCTCCGGTTGAACACCCGGGAGGCGATGCTCGACGGCCTGCTCGGCACGGCGACCGCCGCCCTGGACACGTTCCGGATCAGCCGCGACCCCGGTCGCGCCGGCCTCGCCGGGATCCCCGGCGCACCGGGTCCGCTCGCCGACTGGATGACGCTGGTGCGCACCCTTCAGCGGATGACCGTGCTCTGGGACGGCGGAGAGCCGGACCGGCCCCGCCTGCGCGCGATGCACCGCCTCGCCCAACAGGTCCGCGACGGCATCGCCGCCGGTCGGGCCGACCTCGTCCGGTTGGTCAACCGGGACGATGCCGGCGGCGATCCGAGCGACGTCTCGAACCGGCTCCTCGACGACCGGCCGGCTGGACCGACTGTCCCGGCTGGTCCGGCCCAACCGGCTGCGGGGGCGGCCGGACCCGAGCCGGTGCGGCCCCGCCCGGGCCAGGTCCGGCTGCACCTCGTCGCCGAAGCGACCCACGCCACGGCGGGGGCCGTGTCGACCGACCTGCACCAGGACCCGGACACCGGCCAGCTCCGGGTGCGGGGCGGTGACCCGTACGCCCCGGTCGCCGTGTTCGCGCGGCCGGAGACGGCGTACGGCGTGGCCCGGGGGATGGCCGACCACGTCGCGCAGCTCGGCCTGCCACCCGGCGACGGCCCGGTGGTACGTCAGTTCGTGGTCGACGCCGACGCGTTCACCGCCCCGGGCGACGCGCAGGTGTACGTCTTCCCGGCCCGCGACTTCGCCGCCCTGGTCGACCGGGCCGAACCCGGCTCGCTGGCCAGCTACGCGACCGACCCGGACGCGGTGGCGGGTGACGGTGGGGCGCGTGACCTGGACGTGCTCGCCGTCGCCGGCACCCCGGTCGTCGCCGTCGAGGAGGCCAGCCGGATGCTGCCGGACGAGCCGAACGGCCGGCACCGACCGCGCCCCGAGCGGGCCCCGTCCGCCGCCGGTGACCGACCCGTCGCCGTCGCCGCCGTCCCGCCGGATGCCGTGCCCGACCCCGTCGTCGGGCCGGACGCCGGTTCGACCGGTGCCGCTCCGCCGGGTGCGGCATGGGTGGGTGTGGTCGTGCCGGGCACCGTCGTCGTGCCGGGCCTCGGTGACGTCCTGGCGGCCGGCGGCACCGGTCTGCCGGTCTATCCGCCCGGTGCGCAGCCGGCGACACCCGCCCCGTCGCCCGATCCGGCACCGGACCGCCCCGGCAGCCCGCCCCGCCGCCGGAACCGGACCCCTCGCCCGGTGCCGGACCGGGGGTGAACCGGCCCGCCCCGGTGCCCGTTGTGGTGGCATGACTGCGACGACCGATCCGGCCACCGACCGGGGCACCGCCGTGCACCGGCTCCTGTTGCGTCTCGCCGGACAGGCACCGGACGACCTGGTCAGCGCGGCCCGGCAGTGGCTCGCGGCGGGCCAGCTCGCCGAGGTGGCCCAGGCGCTGGCGTTCACCTGCCTGACCGGGCGGGTCCGGGTCACCGGGGCCGAGGCGGAACTGCTCGCCGGGATCCTCGGCGAGGACAGCGGCGTCGAGGCCGGGCTGCTCCCGGGTGAGCCGGAGCAGCAGGTGGCGTACGGGATGGCCCCGGTCGGCCCGCAGGTGCTGGCCGTGCCCGGGGTCCGGGTCCCGTACAGCCTGGACCTGACCGCAGGCGGGGAGGAGTTCGGCGGGCCCGACGACCTCGACCGGGCCGCCGTGGCCGCCGTGGCCGGGCAACCGGGGTCGGCGGGACTGTGGCGGTCCTGGCGCTACCCCGCCGTCGACGCGCGGTATCCGCCTGCGAAGCGGCTCTACCTCGTGCAGGCCGCAGAGCCGGTCGCCCTCGCGGCCCGGGTCGGCTCCGCTTTGGAAGCCGCCGGTGAGCAGCATCCGCTGGTCGAGGTCTTCGCCGACCCGGCGGAGCTGCCGCCGTACCAGCGGCGGGCGCTGGCCTACTCGGCCCTGCTCTGGGCGGCCCGCCCCGCAGAGCCGCTGCGGATGGCCGCGCCGCCCGACCCCGCCGCCCCGCCCGAGGCGCTCACCGACGACGAGGCGGAACGGGTCGCGGCGTACCTGGGGGCGGGCGTGCCGCTGCTGACCAGCCCGCAACGGTCGGCGGACGTCTTCGCCCCGGACTCCGACGACGCCGGGGTGCCGACGGGGCTCCGGGGCGACGGGCGGTGGCTGTGGTCGGAGGCGGTCACCTACTACACCGACCAGTACGGCCTCGCCCCCGATCCGGGCCTGCTCGCGGAGATCCGGGCCGCCGGCTACACCGCGCCGCCGGTCGACGCGGTGGCGGTGCACCGCTCGCTGTCGTTCCTGTTCGCCGCGATGTGCGACGCGGACCGGATCGGGTTGAACCAACCGGGTGGACCCCCCGTTGTGGGGGCATGACCGTGCCGTCGGCGTTGCACCGGGTGCTGCTGCGGGTCGCCGGGCACGCCCCCGAGCCGCTGCTGGCCGCCGCCCGCCGGTGGCTGGCCGCGGGCGAGGTGACCGAGGTGGCCCGGGCGCTGGCCTTCGCCGCCCTGGCCCGGCAGGTCCGCCTGACCGACGCCGACGCGCGGCTGCTCACCGGCGCGCTCACCGCCACCGGTTTCCCGGACGACCTGCTCGCCGACGTGCCCCGGTGCGAGCGGGACGACCCGCCGCCCTACGCCCTGACCCCGGCGCGTCCCGCCGGCGGGAGCGCGGAGCCGGCCGGCGAAGCCGGACCGGACCCGGTCGACCGGGCTGCGGTCGCCGCCGTCGATGGCAGCGCCGAACCCGTCGGACTGTGGCGGGTCTGGCGGCGCCCGGCCACGGCGACGGCGTACCCGCCGGCCAGGCGCGTCTACCTGGCGCAGGCCCGCGCCGGCGCGGTCGCGCTCGCCGCGCGTATCCAGGCCGCGCTGGTGGCGGCCGGCGAGCACGACCCGCTGGTCGAGGTCTTCGCAGACGTCGCCGACCTGTCGTCCTACCAGCGCCACGCGCTGAGGCGGGCCGTCCTGCTCTGGGCCGCCCGACCGGCCGAGCCGGTGCGGATCGCGGCGACCTTCGACGCCCTCGACGCCGCCGGGATCCCGACGTTCGGCGCTGACCGGCCCCGGCTGTCGGCGGTCGAGGCCGACCGGGTCGCCGGGTACCTGGCCGCCGGGTTCTGCCTGGTCGCCAGCCCGGTGCGGGTGCCCGACGTCATCGAGCCGACCCGGGAGGTGCCGACGGACCTGCGCGGCGACGGCCGGTGGATCTGGTCGGCCGCCGCCGGGCACTACCTGACCCGGTACCGGGTCGCCCCGGACCCGGGGCTGCTGGCCGCGATCCGGGCGGCCGACTACACCATGCCCGACGTGGACGCGGTGGCGGTGCACCGGGCGCGGGCGGCGCTGGCCGGGGCCGTCGGAGGGCCGGGCGACCCCGCGTCCCCCCGGCGGGCGGGCGGCGGGGAGGCCGGCGATGAGTGACCCGTCCGAGACCGTCCACGCGGTTCTCGTCGGCGACGTGCTCCTCGTCCACGGCGAGGCCGAGCCGTTCGCCGCCCTCACCGGCGTCGCCGCCCGCCTGCCGGCCGACCCGGACCGGACCCCGGTGCTCTGCTCGTCGGCCGTCTCGGAGCGGCCGGACCTGTTCGGTCTCCTCGCCGACCTGCTGCCCCGCCATCTCGGCGGTTCGGCTTCCGGCTTCCGGCTGGTCCCGCTCGGCCGCTACGCCGACCCCGGCGCGGTGCCCGACCTGGCGGCGGGGCTCGCCACGGATCTCGGGATCGACGGGTCGGTGCCGCTGGACGCCCCGGCCGTGTCCACCCGGGCCGTCCCGGCGGCGCTGCGGTGGATCCGCGCCGACGGCGGGCCGGCCCGGCCGGAGAACCCGCCCGCGGCCTGGCGCGCCCCGCTGCCGGACCCGCCGAGGCCGGTCGACGACCCTGGTCCATCCCGGCCGGTCGACGAGCCCACGCCGCCCCGGCCGGGCGACGACCCGGGCCTGGCCTCGCCGGGGATGCCCGAGGGCTGGCGGGTGACCCGGGCCGGCGACGGGTACACCTGGCTGCCGGTCCTGCCGACGTCCGACCCGGAACCCGCCCGCCCCGGCCCGCCCCGGCCCACCGCCGCGACCGGCAGACCACCGCTCCCGCCGGCCGCCGCCGGGCCGCCGCCGGGCCGGGCGATCCCGGGCGGCTGGTCCTTCCTGGACGCCGAGGAGCCCCGCCGGTCCGACCCGGAGCCCCTCGACGCGTTCCTGTTAGAGGTGGCGATCGGGGCCGGCGGTTTCCGCGTCGGCGGGCGTCCGGTGCCGCCCGGGGTGCTCGCCGGCCACCTGGCCGCGGTGTGGCGCGACGGGCGGCCCGTGGCGCTTCGCGGCAGCATGCCCTACCCCGCCGTGGCCGGGATGCTGTTCGGGGCCCTCGCCGACGCACTCGCCCGCCCGGTGGTCGCCAGCGACGCCCGGGTCGAGGTCACCGCGACGGGCCTGCTCACCACCCCGGGCACCTTCCGCCGGTGGCATCCCCGGGGCCCCGCCGGTGCCGCCCGGCTGGTGAGCGACCTCGGTCCCGTCCTGCCCCCGCGCGCCAGCACCGCGCGGTCCGTCTCACCGGCCCCGCCCGAACCCGCGCCGTCCGACACGCCTGCGCCGGAGCCCGCGCCGTCGCCGCCGAGCCCGGCCGACCCCGCGCCACCCGCGCCACCCGCGGCGACCGCTGTCGCGTCGGTGCTCGCGGTCGGCCGGTCCGCGTCGGCCGTCGATGCGGCGCTCGTGCCGCCGGACGTCGCGCGACGGTGGCGAGGGCTCCGGGCCCCCGGCCTCGACCTGCTGCGGATCGACCCGGCACCGGCCGGCCCGCCCGAGCCGGCGTCGGCCCCGCCGGCGGACCCGCCCCCGGCGGGCGTCGTGCCGGAACCGCCGGCGCCGAGCCCGCCGGCGGGACCGCCGGAGCCGCCCCGCGCGGTGGGCGCGTCGGGTACCCCCCGCGCGGTGGCCGCGTCGGGATCGGGCGCGGCGGCGGGACCGGCGGCACCGGCCCCGTCCGGTGCGGCAGTCGCCACCGCGCCGCCGGCCCGCGCCGGCGAGCCCGCCTCGGGGCGGCCGGTCGCCCCGCCGACCGGCCCGGCCCGGGTTCCGCTGCCGTGGCGGCCCGACGGGCGTACGCTCGCCGCCGAAGACCGGGCGGCGCTGCGCCGGATCCTCGCCGGCCGGTACGACTCGCACACCCAGGTGGTGACCCGGACCCTGGCGGAGGAGCCGGGGCTGCGGGTGGCGGCGACGGGCGCCCCGGACCTGCCGGCCGGCCTGGTCGCCGTCCGCGCCTACTGCGCGGGCGAGCGGGAGACGGTGAACGCGGCCCTGCGCGACGGCACCGGACCCGACCCGGCCGCCGACCCGGCGCTGCTGGCCCGCTGGATCGCCTACGGGCTGCGCCGCCTGCCAGCGGTCTTCGGCCCGGTCTTCCGCGCGGCGACCGCACTGCCCGAGCCCGGGTACCGGCCCGGCACGCTCCTGGTCGAGCCGGCCTTCCTCGACGTCGACCCGGTGCCCCCCGTCGTCCCCGACGGCGGAGCCGAGCTGGTGATCTGGTCCACCGGGGCCCGCCGGCTCGGCGGCCTCGCCGTGGCCGGCCCCGCCCCGCGCGGCGGCCCGCCCGGCACGCGGGCCGCCCCCCGCGCCGACGGCGCGTCCGGCCCCGCCGTCTTCCCCGCCGGGACCTGCTTCGAGGTGCTCGCCCTGGAGCCGTCCGGCGTCCGGGACTCCCAGCGGGTCTTCCTCCGGGAACTGCCGCCCGGCCGGGCGGCCTCCGGCGGCGAACAGACCCTGGTCCGGCTGCGGGCGGCCGCCGGGGCCGGGGCCCGGGCGACGGCCACGACGGCGCCGCTGGCCGTGGCACCCGGCTTCGACGCGGCCGGGCGGCTGTTCGCCCTCCCCGACGACGCCGGGCGGGACGACCGGCGGGGCGTGGTCGCGCCCCCCGACGGACCGCCGGGGCGGGCCCAACCGACAGGACGAGAGGGTGGTGAGGGGTGAACGGTACGGTGATGGCGGTCTCCCAGACGGAGCCGGGCTGCCAGTCGACGATCGCGGGCGCGTTGGCCGTCGCACCGGCCGGCGCCACCGTCGTCGTGCAGCCGGGGCACTACCGCGAGCAGATCCAGCTCGGCGGCGACGTCACGCTGATCGCCGAGGAGGGGCCGGGCACGGTGACCATCGACGGCGGCGAGGGCGTCGCGCTCTTCGTCGGCGGGGGATCGGTGACGCTGCACGGCATCGAGCTGGTCGGCGGCGCGGGGCAGCTCCCGACGGTCCAGGTCCGCGGCGGGCGGCTGGAGCTCACCCGGTGCGCCGTGCGGGCCGGCGGCATCGTCGCGGTGCACGTGCCCGGCGGCGAACTGGCCATGCGGGACGGTCGGGTCGGCAACCCCGGCGGCGCCGGTCTCCTCTTCGAACGTGCCGGCACGGGACAGGTCACCCGGACCGCGATTGCCGGCATCGGCACGGTGGCCGTCGCCATCACCGGCGGTGACCCGGTCCTGCGCGAGTGCACCCTCACCGACGTCCGCGGTAGCGGGGTGCTGTGCACCGCCGGCGGACGGGGGCTGCTGGAACAGTGCGTGATCAGCGCCGTCGACGGCCCGGGGCTGGTCGTCGAGGACGGCGCGGTGCGACTGGTCGACACCCGGATCGCGGACACCGCCGGCCATCCGGTGCTGGTGACCGGGGGCGGCCCGGAGCTGACCGGCTGCGAGATCCACGCGGCGACCGGCCCGGCGGTGCTGGTCGACGGGCACGCCGACCCGACGCTGCGCGACTGCGTCGTGGCCGTCGGGAGCGGGCACGGCATCAGCGTCCAGGCCACCGCCACCGGCACCTATCGCGGGCTCCGCGTCGAGGTGACGACCGGCGCGGCCCTGGTGGCCACCGGCACGGCGGCTCCCCGGATCGAGGGCGGCACGTTGACCGCCACCGACGGGGCGGGTCTCGTCTTCGCCGGGGCGGCGACCGGCAGCGTCCACGGGGTGACGGTCGCCGGGGCCCGTTCCGGGCTCCTGGCCCGGGGCAACTCCCGGCCCGAGGTCGAGGACCTCACCGTCACCGGGCCGGCCGAGGACGGGCTGCGGGTCGCCGAGGAGGCCCGGGTCAGCGTCCGGCGGGGCGAGGTGACGGGGGCCGGCACGGCCGGCGCGGCGGTCACCGGCGGCGAACTGGTCCTGGACGGCGTGACGCTGCGCGACTGTGCGAGCGGGCTGCTCGTGGCGGCCGGGCGGCTGCGGGCGGCCGGCATGGACGTGCTCGGCAGCCGGGGTGCCGGGCTCACCGCGCAGCGCGGGGCGGCCGTGCACCTGCGGCGCAGCCGGGTGCGGGGCAGCGGCGGGCCGGGGGTGCGGTTCGCCGGGGACTCGCAGGGCGAGCTGACCGGGTGCGAGGTGTTCGGCAACGCCGGGGCCGGGGTGCTGGTCGAGACGCGCCAGCCGGTGCGGCTGGTCCGTACGGAACTGCGCGGCAACGAGGGAGGGCCGGTGCGTACCACGGTCGCCGACGCCGCCGTGGAAATCGTCGGCGGCGACGGCGGCACGCCGCCGGTCGACCCGGCCGGGCCCGCCGACGGGGCCGGGCCGGGCCGGGAACGCTCGCCGCAGCCGCCGGTACGCGACGACCCGCCGGCACCGGCGTCCACCGGCGCGGCGGCGGCACCGGCCCCGCCGTCGGCGCCCGCCGCCGACGACCCGGTCGCGCCGCTGCTGGCCCAACTGGACGCGCTGGTCGGCCTCGCCGGGGTGAAACGGGAGGTGGCGACGCTGGTCGGGCTGCACCGGATCAGCCAGCGCCGGGCGGCGGCCGGGCTGCCCGCGCCGCCGATGTCCCGGCACATGATCTTCGCGGGCGCGCCGGGCACCGGGAAGACGACCGTCGCCCGGCTCTACGGCCAGATCCTGGCCGCCCTCGGCGTGCTGCCCGGCGGGCAACTCGTCGAGGTGGCCCGCGCCGACCTGGTCGCCGAACACATCGGCGGCACGGCCGTGAAGACCACCGAGCGGTTCCGGGAGGCCATCGGCGGCGTGCTCTTCGTCGACGAGGCGTACACCCTGGCCCCGGTCGACGGCGGCGGCTCGGGGCACGACTTCGGCCGGGAGGCGATCGACACGCTGGTCAAGCTGATGGAGGACCACCGCGACGAGGTGGTGGTGATCGTCGCCGGGTACTCGGCGCAGATGCGCACGTTCCTGGCGGCGAACCCGGGGCTGGCCTCCCGGTTCTCCAAGACCGTCGAGTTCGAGAGCTACAGCACCCCGGAGCTGGTGCAGATCGTCGAGCGGCTGTGCAGCAGCCACCACTACGCCCTGGAGTACGACACCCGCCTGGCCCTGGAGACGTTGTTCGAGGCGATGCCGCGCACCGGCTCGTTCGGCAACGCCCGGGTGGCCCGGCAGACCTTCGAGGAGATGGTCAGCCGGCAGGCGTTCCGGCTGTCGGGCAGCGGCGCCGCGTCCGGGGTGGAGCTGGCGCAGCTGCTGCCGCAGGATCTCGGCGAGGTGGGCGCCGGCCCGGTGGACGACGAGCCGCCCGCCGCCGCCGTGGACGCCCTGCTGGCCAGGCTGCACGCCATGGTCGGCCTGGACGCGGTGAAGCAGGAGGTGGCCGAGCTGATCGACCTGCTGGCCGCCGTCCGGACCCGGGTCCGGGCCGGCCTGCCGGCCCCGTCGGTCTCCCGGCACCTGGTCTTCTCCGGGCCGCCGGGCACGGGCAAGACCACGGTGGCCCGCCTCTACGGGCAGCTGCTGACCGCGCTGGGCGTGCTGCGCGGCGGGCAACTGGTCGAGGTGGCCCGCGCCGACCTGGTCGGCGAGTACGTCGGGCACACCGCGCAGCGCACCCGGGAGGCGTTCGAGCGGGCCCGGGGCGGGGTGCTGTTCATCGACGAGGCGTACACGCTGGCCCCGCCGGACGCCCGCAACGACTTTGGCCGGGAAGCGATCGACACGCTGGTCAAGCTGATGGAGGACCACCGCGACGAGGTGGTGGTGATCGTCGCCGGGTACGAGGCGGAGATCGAGCAGTTCCTCGCCGCGAACGCCGGCCTGGCGTCCCGCTTCTCGCGGCGGATCCACTTCGCCCCGTACACGGCCGACGAGCTGGTCGCCATCTTCGAGGGCATCGCGCGGGCCGGCGGCTACGACTGCCCCGGGGACACCCTGACGGCCCTGCGCCGGCACTTCGAGCAGGTGCCCCACGGCCGGGCCTTCGGCAACGGCCGGTACGCCCGCCAGGTCCTCGACGAGGCGGTGACCCGGCAGGCGGGCCGGCTGCGCGGCCTGACCGGCCCGACCGTGGCGGACCTGCGTACGCTGCGCGCCGAGGACGTCACCCCCGCGACGGCCGCCCATGTCTAGCCGGTGGCGGACGCCGTGACCGCCGCGCCACGGGTGCGGCGGTCCGGCCGCGCCCACGGGACCCGGCCCCGCCGCCCGCCACCGGGCGACAGCAGCGAAGGGCCGTCGGCGGGCTACCCGTATGCTCTCCTGAGTCGCCGTGTGACCGATTGTCCGAATGCGCCTGCGCAGCCGGTCACGCGGACGGTGAGTGTGCTGGGGAGGCGCCGGGTGGCAGGTCTTTCTCGCGTGCCGGACGCGGAAGCGCCGGGCGGGGCCGGCATCGAGGTGGTCGCAGGCGACACCCGGGTCGACGACCGGGCTTCGTCTCCGGCTGACGTCGAGGCCACGTCGTCGGCGGCGCACCTCCCGCCCGACGCGCGGCTGCGGGCGCTGCACGACGCCCACGCCGATCCGCTGTTCCGCTTTCTGCTGCGGCTGGCCCTCGGTGAGCGGCAACTCGCCGAGGACCTGCTCCAGGAGACGATGGTCCGGGCCTGGCGCAACATCGACAACCTCGCCGTCGACCCGGAGACGCAGCGGCGCTGGCTGTTCACCGTGGCGCGCCGGGTCGCCATCGACGTGGCGCGGGCCCGACAGGCCCGCCCGGCCGAGGTCGGCTCGCTGGACCTCAACCGGATGCCGGCGACCGGCGACGTGGCCGAGGGCGTGGTGACCACCCAGACCATCCGGGACGCGTTGCCGAAGATCAGCGTCGAGCACCGCCGGGTCGTGGAGGCCGTCTACTTCCGGGGGCTGTCCACCGCCGAGATCGCGGCCGCGTTCGGCATCGCCGAGGGCACGGTCAAGTCCCGCGCCTACTACGCCCTGCGCGCGTTGCGCGCCGTCATCGGTACGGTCGACGGTGCGTGAGGCGTCCGCCGCCACCGCGATGGCATACGATTGCGGCGGCAGAACCGCGAGGCGCTGCCTCCCCGAGCAGAGCTGACGGACCATGACCGACCTCCGAAGCGACAGCGACGCCCCCGGTCCGGTGGCCCACGCCCCACTGGAGTTGTGCGCCCCCTACCTGTGGGGTGACCTCGACCCGCAGGGCGAACAGGACTTCGAACGCCACCTCGGGACGTGCTCCCTCTGCCTGGACGAGTGCGACCGGCTGGGCCCGCTGGTGACCGCGTTCTCCGGGCTCACCAGCGACGAGGCCGCCGAGCTGCTCGCGGTCGGTTCCGCGCCCGCCCCGGCCGAGGAGCCGGCCCCGCCCGCCGTGGCCCGCGCCGACCAGGAGCCCGCCGCCGGCCCCGACCCCACCCGTGCCGGCGAGCCCGCCGCCGGCCCCGCTTCCGCCCGCGCCGCCGGCCCCGACTCCACCCCGCCCGCCGGGCCGACCGTCGAGCCGGATCCCGCCGGGGGCACGGGTCGGAGCCGGCCGGGCCGCCGCCCGGCGGGCGCCACCGGTCCGGCGGGGCGGGGCCCGGCCGGACACGCCCCCGACCTGGCCCGGCGTGGCCGCCGGCTGTGGTTCGTCGCCGGTGGGCTCGCCGTGGTCGCGGCGGTGTCCCTCGGCGTCTCCCTCGGCCAGCGCTACGCCGGGCGGGCGCCCGAGGCCGGCCCGGCCACCGTCAACCCGGTCAACGCGGGCGTGACGGTGGAGGGGGTCGGCGCCACCGCGCGGCTCTCCGTCACCGTCTCGGCCCGCGCCGACCGGCCCGGCGCGGTTGCCGACGTGCGGGCCACCGTGGTCGGCCTGACCGCCGGGGTCGAATACCGCCTCTACGCGGTCGCCGCCGACACCCGGACCCACCAGGTGGCGCGGTGGACGGCGACGGCCGGGACGCAGGAGGTCACCGGCGAGATCGCCGTCCCCGTCGACACCCTGGCGTTCTTCGCCGTCGCCGACGCCGACGGCACGGCCGTGGTGTCGGCGCGCCTCGGCGCCCCCCGCTAGCCGCGCACCTTCGTCCACTTCTGGTTGGCCCCGCCGCTGCACGTGGCCAGCTGCAGGCCGGTGCCGTTGGCGGTGGACCAGTCCCGCACCTCGACGCACCTGCCGACGACCGAGTTGACCAGGTCACCGGAGGGGTTGACCCAGAACTTCTGGGCCCAGCCGCCGTTGCAGGTCGCGAGCTGGACCCGGGTGCCGTCGGCCGTGGCGGCGTTCGCCAGGTCCATGCAGAGCTTGCCCATCCGGACGGTCCCGTCGCCGCCGAACGTCCACTTCTGCCGGGTCGAGCTGCCGCAGCCCCAGAGCACGAGCTGCTGGCCGTCGGCGGCCGTGGGCGCGTGCACGCACTTCCCGCCGTACCCCTTGATCTGGTAGCTGGTCGCCGCAGGCGCCGCGGTGGTCGCCCGGGGGGTCGTCGGGGTGGGGCGGGGGGCCGCGGGCGTGGTCCTGGTCGTCGCGGCGGCCGGGCGGGACGCGTCGCCGCCCGCGGCGGGCCTGCGGGTGGGCAGGGCCAGCGCCGGGCCGGTGGGGGCGGCCGGCGCGACGGTGGGACGCGGCGACGGACGGCCGCCCAGGCGCGGGTCCTGGGCGTAGAAGGCGGCGTAGGCGAGCACCCGGCCGGCGTGCTGCTCCACCGCGGACAGGTTGGGTGCGCCGCCGGCCTGCACCCCCGGGCCCCACTGGAAGGTGGCCAGCGCGATCGGGTACGGGTCGGCGGCGAGCCCGGCGAGGTCGGTGGTGAGGGCGCACATCGTCCGGGCGAGGGTGGGGATCGCCGCCGCCGGCTCCCACGGCGACTGCCCGGCGGTGGCGTACCGGCTCCAGAGCGTGGGGAGGAACTGGGCGATGCCCTGGGCCCCGTTCGCGCCGAGCAGGTGCGGGTTGAACCCCGACGCCGCCATCAGCTGGCCGGCGATCTTCGCCGCCGTCACCGCCGGGCAGACCTTGCCGGCGGCGAGGATCAGCTCCAGGTGCTCCTGGGGGATGGCGCGCGGCGCGCTGCCGGCGGCCGGCGCCGGCTGGGCGGCGGTCGGCGGGCCGGCGGCGGCGTCGCGGTCGAAGTCGGGCTGCCGGGAATACCACGCCGTGTATCCGGCGACGGTGCGCACGTACGGGGCCGCCGCGTCGGGGATGCGCCGGTCGGCCTGCACGACGGAGAACCCCGAGTGGTGGGCGGCGAGCGCCAGCTCCCACGCGTCGCCGTCGATGTCGCCGTGCCGGAGCTGCCCGACGAGGTCGCACATGTGGTGGGCGAGCGCGACGATGTTCGCCGCGACGTCCAGCCGGGGCGCGTCGGGCCAGGGACGCCAGCGCTGCCAGACCTCGTCGCTCAGGCCGGCGACCCCGGAGCCGCCGTTGTCGGTGCGCGCGTCGGGGTCGAAGCCCGACGCGGCCATGAGCTGACCGGCCAGGCGCGGGGCGGTGAGCGTCGGGCAGGAGAGCGCGGCCTGGGCGATCATCTGCGCCTGGTCGGCGGGGACCGGCCTGCCCTCGCGCACCGTCTCGGCGGTGGCCGTGCCGAAGCCGGCGCTCGCCGCGAAGCCGGCCAGCACGGCGAGGGCCAGCACGAGGACGCCGGCGGCGATCCGGGTGACCAGCGGCGGGCCGGGGAGCCGGGGCATCCGTCGCCGCAACGCACCGACGAGCCGTCCCAGGCGCTGGCGGTAGGGCTTGGAGGTCAGTGGCACCGTGGCGCTCCTCGGCAGGCTGCGGATTCGACCCCTCAACGGGCTGAACCGGTCGACGGTTCAGTCAGATCAGGAAGGAGTTTGCCCGCAGGGCCGGTACGCGGCAACCGCGCTGGTGGAACGGGGTGACCGGCCTCGGGCGCGCCCCGGACGGCCGAGGTCATCCCGACCGCGCCCCGAATCCGGCCGGTGCCGCATCCACCGTCGAGTGAGTACGGTTGCGCGACGGGCACAGGCATCGGGGCGCCCCGCCGGGCCGGCAACGGCCGGCGGGGCGGCGATCCGGGGAGGGAGCGAGGATGACGCGGCGCAGAGCGCTGGTGGTTCGGGGCGGATGGGAGGGGCACGAACCGGTCCGGGCGACGGAGTTGTTCCTTCCGTTCCTCGAGCGCAGCGGCTACGCGGTGCGGATCGAGGAGTCGACGGACGTCTACGCCGACGCCGCCGAGATGGCCGGCACCGACCTCGTGGTGCAGTGCGTGACGATGTCGCAGATCACCCCGGAGCAGGTGGCGGGCCTGTGCGCGGCGGTCGTCGCCGGGACCGGGTTCACCGGCTGGCACGGCGGCATCGTGGACTCGTTCCGGATGTCGTCCGACTATCTGCACCTGGTCGGCGGCCAGTTCGCGACCCATCCGGGCAAGGAGCCGTGCGAGCGCCGCGGTGGGGCGGAGGACAACTTCCTGCCGCACACCGTACGCGTCACCGACCTGGGGCGGCAGCATCCGATCACCGCGGGGATTCCGGACATCGAGCTGGTCACCGAGCAGTACTGGGTGCTGCACGACGACCTCATCGAGGTGCTGGCCACCACCACCCACCCGGCGCAGCCGTGGCAGCCGTGGCACCGGCCGGTCACCTCGCCGGCGATCTGGACCCGGCAGTGGGGCGCCGGGCGCGTCGTCGTGACGACCCCGGGGCACAGCCTCGACGTGCTGGAGCACCCGAGCATCCGTACCGTCATCGAGAGGGGGATGGTGTGGGCGACCCGCACCGCGTCGGCGTAGTAGGGCTCGGGGTCATCTCCCGCGCCTACCTGGACACGCTCGCGAACCACCCGGCGGTGGACATCGTGGCGGTGGCCGACCTCGACGCCTCCCGGTCCGCCGCGACCGCTGCCGGGCTTCCCGGAGCCGAGGCGGTGAGCGTCGAGCGCCTGCTCGACCGCCCCGACGTGCAGACGGTGCTCAACCTCACGATCCCCGCGGCGCACGCCGAGATCTCGCTCGGCGCGATCGACGCGGGCAAGCACGTGTACGTCGAGAAGCCGCTCGCCGCCACGCTGCCGGACGGCCGTGCGACCGTCGAGCGGGCCGCGGCGGCCGGCGTCCGCGTCGGGTGCGCGCCGGACACCGTCCTGGGCACGGGCACGCAGACGGCGCGCGCCACCATCGACGGGGGGCTCATCGGCCGCCCCCTGTCCGCGTCGGCCGTCATGGTCACCCCGGGGCACGAGCGCTGGCATCCCCACCCCGACTTCTACTACGCCCCGGGCGGGGGGCCGCTGCTGGACATGGGGCCGTACTACATCTCGGCGCTCGTCCACCTGCTCGGGCCGGTCCGCGCGGTGCACGGAGCCGCCAGCCGGCTGCGCCCCGAGCGCGTCATCGGCTCGGGCCCGCGCCTCGGCCAGCGGGTTCCGGTGCTGGTGGACACCCACGTCACCGGCGTGCTCGAACACGCCGACGGCGCCCTGTCCACCCTCACCACGAGCTTCGACGGCGTCGCGACGACGGCCGCGCCGATCGAGGTGCACGGGGAGACCGGCACGCTCGCCGTGCCCGACCCGAACTACTTCGACGGCGAGGTCCGTTTGTTCGCGCTCGGCGGCGCCGAATGGCAGGTCGTGCCACCGGGGGCCGGCTACGTCGACGGTTCCCGGGGCGTCGGCCTGATCGACGCCGTCACCGCCGGCGGCCGGCGTCCGCCGCGGGCCGGCGGCGACGTGGCGCTGCACGTGCTCGACACGATGACCGCCCTGCTGCGGTCGGCGGCCGAGGGCCGGCGGATCGAGCTGACCACGGCCGTGGAGCGGCCCCCGCTCGTGCCGCTCACCCCGGCCGAACAGTGGAGGGCATACCGGGCGTGACGCCGCTGGCGAGGCCGGGACGCGCTGTCAGCGGTTCTGTCGTTCGATGCCGCGCCGGACGAGGCCGCGGATGCCGGGGAGGGTGATCGCCCGGATCGTGACGTCGTTCATCCAGACGTGGAACCGGCTCGGTGGCGCGTACTGGTACATGCCGCGGCGGGCGAGCGCCTGCCGCTTGACGATCTCGGGGCGTAGGCCGGTCTCCCATTCCGCGAGGGCGGACGGGACGTCGTGGCCGTGTCGTCGCAGGGCGGCGCCGAGCTGGTCGGCGCCGGCGAGTGCCAGGGCCGCGCCGTGTCCGGCGAAGAGCGTGACGCACCAGGCCGCGTCGCCGAGGAGCGCGACGCGGCCGATGCTCCACCGTGGCGCGTCTACCTGGCTGACCCGGTCGAAGTAGGCGCTGCTCGGGTCGGTCTCCACGTGGCGGATCGCCTCGGGTACGCCCCCTGCCAGGTCACCGAATGCCGCGCGGAGCGCGTCCACCGGTCCGCGTGTCAGCTCCCGGCCCGGGTCGGCGCAGCGGTAGGTGAAGAAGGCCGAGGAGCGGTGCGGGCCCAGGTTGACGATCGCCGCCGTGCGTCCGGGGCCGATGAAGGTCGTGGCGGACGACTCGGGCACCTCCGCCGGCGGCTGGGGGAGCGGGAACGCGGCCACCACGTACGGCAGGTCGACCCGGTGATCCGGGCCGAACAACGCCGTGCGGGTCGCGGAGTGCACGCCGTCGGCGCCGACGAGCAGGTCGGCGTTCTCGGTGGTGCCGTCGCTGAAGCTGATCTTCACCCGGCCGGCGTCCTGGTTGATCGTGGCGATCGTGGTGCCGAAGCGGATCTCGGCGTGGTCGCGTACCGCTTCGTACAGCGCATTCTCGAGGTCGCCCCGGAACACCGTCATGGTCCGGGGGCCGAGCGCGGCCGCGGCGACGGCCGAGGGCACCGTGAGCTTCGGCCGCCCGTCCGCTCGGACCAGCACTGTCGTGAACAGGCCCAGCGCGCGATCGGACAGCGCCGGGACCAGGCCGAGCCGCTCGGCGGCGTCGTAGCCCGCGCCGAGCAGGTTCACCAGGTATCCACCGCTGCGCCGGGCCGGGGCGCGTTCCACGACGAGCGGGTGCCACCCGTCCTGTGCCAGCCGTCGGGCCGTGGCGAGACCGGCGATGCCGGCGCCCACGATCACCGCTCGTTTCATCCGCACTCCCGAGGTTGGAATGAGCAACTGCTCAAACAGTATGAGCGTCTGCTCATTCGGATGCAATACGCGTAGACTTCGGGCATGCCACGCGGAGTCCCCATCGTCGAACCCCGGCAGCACCTGTTCGCCGCCGCGGAACGCGTGATCGCCGCCAGCGGCCCCGGCGAGCTCACCAGCCGGGCCGTCACCCGCGAGGCCGGCGTCGCCACGGGGCTGCTGTTCGCCCACTTCGCGAACTTCGACGACTTCCTGGTCGGCTACGCGGTCGACCGGAGCTTCCAGATCGCCGGCGCCGCCACCGGCCTCACCGGACGCGCCGGCACGAGCACGGTCGCCGGGAACCTCAGCGAGACGGTCCTGGCGACCCCGTTGCTCACCGTCCTCGCCGTCACCCGCCTGATCGCCTGTCGGCCGACGCTGGCCGCGAGGACCGAAGCGGTGCTGGGCGCCGGCACCGCCGCACTGCGCCCACTACACCGGGCGGTCGTCGAATACCTGGCCGCCGAACGACGACTCGGGCGGATACCGGCGGGTGCCGACGCCGAGGCGCTGACCCTGGCGGTGGTCGGCGTCCTCCACCACGTCGCCCTCACCGACGGAACCGACCCGGCGGCGGAGAGCCGCATCCGCCGCGCGATGACCGCGCTGATCGACGGTTCCCGAGCCGTCACCTCGTGACCGGATCCGCGCGCGACGAGCCACCCGCCGGCTCGGCCGGCCGGGCGAGGCGACGGGCGGAGGGCGCGGCCACCGCGGCAGCGACTAACCTGCCGGTCATGGCGACTGCCGAACTGGACGAGTTGATCGTCGCGGACGCGGACGCGCTGCGCGCGTGGCTGTCGGTCCACCACGCCACGTCGCCCGGCGTCTGGCTCGCCCTGACCCGCAAGGGCGGCACCGTCACGACGCTGACCTGGCAGCAGGCGGTCGACGAGGCCCTGTGCTTCGGCTGGATCGACGGGCAGGCCCGCAAGCGGGACGAGGAGACCTCCTGGATCCGGTTCACGCCGCGCCGGCCCCGCAGCGTCTGGTCGCAGCGCAACGTCGCCCACGTGGCCCGGCTGGAGGCGGACGGGCGGATGCTGCCCCCGGGCCGCGCGGCGGTGGAGGCCGCCAAGGCCGACGGGCGGTGGACGGCCGCCTACGCCCCGTCGTCGGAGGCCGAGGTGCCGGCCGACCTCCTCGCCGCCATCGCCGCCGACCCCGCCGCCCAGGCCATGTTCGACGTGCTCACCAGGACCAACCGGTTCGCTCTCGTCTACCGCCTCAACGCCGTCAAGCGAGCAGAGACCCGCGAGCGGAAGATCGCCGAGTTCGTCGCGATGCTGGCCCGTCACGAGACGATCCACCCGCAGAAGGCCAGGCCGCTGAATCCGCCGTGACCGGTCCGCCCGTGGCGGGGCCGCGCCCGGCCCGGCAACCGGGGTGCGGTGGGCGGCCGGAGTCGTGTTGACTCGGGCGGTGGATCGTCAACGGCTCAGCAGCATCGCGCACTCGCGCCACCCGATCGCGGCCCCGATCTTCGGGGTCAACGTCAACCGGCTCCTGCGCCGGGCGGGCCGGCAACCGACGGCCCGCGTCCTCGACCTCGGCTGTGGCGAGGCGGCCTGGGCGCTGCAGGCCCTCGCCCACTATCCGGACGGGCACGCGGACGGCGTGGACGTCAGCGCGTACGCCCTCGAACGCGCCGCCGGCGCCGCCGACGCGCGCGGCCTCGCGGACCGGCTCACCCTGCACCGGCGCGACGCCCGGACGTACGTGCCCGACGGCGACTACGACCTGGTGCTGTGCGTCGGCTCGACCCACGCGTTCGGCGGGTTCGACGGGACGCTGGAGCTGGCCGGCCGGCACGTGAACGCCGACGGCGTCCTCCTGGTCGGCGAGGGGTTCTGGCAGGTCCCGCCGACCCCGCAGGCGCTGGCGGCGCTCGGCGTGAAGCCCGAGGAGTTCACCGACCTCGCCGGCCTGGTCGACACCGCCGAGCGGGCCGGCTGGACGCCGACGTACGCCCACGTCAGCGACGCCGCCGAGTGGGACGACTACGAATGGTCGTGGATCGGCTCGCTCACGGAGTGGGCGCTGGACAACCCCGGCCACCCGGACGCGGCCGAGGCGCTCACCGCCGCCCGGGAGCACCGCGACCAGTGGTTGCGCGGATACCGCCACGTGCTGGGTTTCGTGACGCTGGTGCTGCGCCGCGGCGGGCGGTGAGCACCGCGCCCGCCCTGCGGCCGGCCCGGCGACCCGACAGGCGCCGCCCCGCTCCGCTACCGCCCGGCGACGGGACGGCGGTGACCGGAGGCCGCCGGCTCGGCGATCGGCAGCCGGATGGTGAAGGTGCTGCCCCGGCCGAGGACGCTCTCGAGGCCGATCGTGCCGCCGTGGGCCTCGGCGAGCTTGCGGGCGATCGACAGGCCGAGCCCGCTGCCCCCGGTGCTGCGGGCCCGCGAGTCGTCGGCCCGCCAGAACCGGTCGAAGACCTTGGCCTGGTCGGCGGGCGCGATGCCGGTCCCGGTGTCGGACACGGCGATGGCGACCTGGTCGTCGCGCACCGCGCAGCGCACGGTGACCGAGCCGCCGGCGGGGGTGTGCCGGACCGCGTTGGCGACGACGTTGCCGACGAGCTGCCGCAGCCGGGCGCCGTCGACCGGCAGCTCCGGGTCGGCGAGCAGCTCGGTGCCCAGCCGCACCCCGGCGGCCTCGGCGGCGCCCCGGTGCGCCTCGACGACCTGCTCCAGCAGGTCCGCCACGAAGTGCGGCTCGCGGTGGATGCGCAGGTCACCGGCGTCGGCGGCGGCCAGGTCCCGCAGGTCGTCGATGATGTGCTGCAACAGCAGCGCCTCGTCGAGCAGCAGGCTGAGCAGTTGCGCGTCGGGCTGGGCGAGGCCGTCCTGGGCGGCCTCCAGCCAGCTGCGGATGTTGGTCAGCGGCGTACGCAGCTCGTGCGCCACGTCGCTGACCATGCTCTTGCGCAGCGCCTCGGTCTGTTCCCGCCGGGCGGCGAGGTCGTTGAGGGCGGTGGCGAGCAGGCCGATCTCGTCGCGGGTGGTCACGGGGACCCGGGCCTGTTCGTCCATCGGTCGTCGGGTGGCGTCGGTCAGCGCCCGCAGCGGCCGGACCAGCCGCCGCCCGACCAGGACGGTGATCAGCACGGTGGCGGCCAGCACCGTTCCCGTCACCTGGGCGATGCGGATCGCGTTGTCCCGGGACAGGTTGAACACCGGTTCGGCGGTGCCCTGGGCCTCGTCGGTCACGAAGAGCAGGGCCGGCGGGGCCACGTACGACCTGAGCTGGGCGAGCCGCGCCTTCTGCAGGCAGGCGTCGGTCTGCCGGTCGACGCGGGCGTCGCCGCTCGGGGTCGCGGTGCGGTCCGCCCTGATCGCGACCCGGTCGGGCAGCCCCGCCTCGCGCAGGCAGGTCTTCGTCGCGGTCCTCAGCTGCGCGATCCCCTTGGCCTCGCTCGGCAGCGGCTCGGCCAGCTCGGTCGGCAGGCAGAAGCCGGCGACGTCGCGCACGTCCGGCCCGATCACCTGCACCGACGCCCGCCCGCCCGGGCCGACGACGACCTTGCCGTCCAGCGTGGACTCGCCGCGGATGCAGCCGAGCCACCGGGAGGCCAGCGCCCGGCTGAAGGCACTCTCCTGCGCGGTCAACACGTACGGCCCGAGCGCGCGCGGGTCGATCCGCTCGGTCCCGCCGGTCAGGCCCAGGTCCACCTGCAACGGGTCGACGGTCGCCGACGGCCGCGCCGCGTGCAGCGACGGGCCCTGCGGCGCGGTGTCGGCGATGACCTGCCGGTCGGGGGTCATCAGGGTGATCCGCCGTTCGAGCTTGCCGGCCCGCTCGGCGAGCACGGGGGCCACCTGCGACCAGTCCCGGTGGGTGGCGGCGTAGCCCACCATCGTGTCGTAGATGCTCTTGTCGTCGGCGAGCGAGCGGCCCTGCTCCTGCCGGATCGCCCGGGTCGTCGACTGCACGGCCAGCCAGGTGGTCGCCAGGATCGCGCAGACCGCCACCAGCAGGGAGGTGGCCAGCAGCCGCACCACCAGACTGCGGTGCGGCGGCACCCGCTGCCGCCTCACGGCGCCCCGGGGCTGAGCTTGTAGCCGACGCCGTAGACGGTCAGCAGTTGCTGGGGGCGGCGGGGGTTCAGCTCGATCTTGCGGCGCAGGTTCATCACGTGTACGTCGATGGTGCGCTCGGTCGACTCCCGCTCGACGCCCCGGGTGTGTTCCAGCAGTTGGCCGCGGGTGAACACCCGCCCCGGCTGGCGGGTCATCGCGGCCAGGATCGCGAACTCGCCGGCGGTGCAGTCGACCGGGACGCCACCGGCGGTCACGGTGTGCCGTGGTTCGTCGACGGTGAGCCGCCCGACCCGGTGCACGGGGGAGTCCTGCCCCGTCGTCCGGACGCGCCGCAGCAGCGTCCGGATCCGGGCCACCAGTTCCCGGGGGCTGAACGGCTTGGTCATGTAGTCGTCGGCGCCCAGGTCCAGGCCGCGCAGGAGGTCGTCCTCGCTCGACCGGGCGGTCAGCATCAGCATCAGCACGTCCGACTCCTGCCGGAGGATGCGGCAGACCTGCATGCCGTCCAGCCCCGGCAGCATCACGTCGAGCACGAGCAGGTCGAACGGCTGCTGCCGGGCCTGCCGCAGCGCCGCCTCGCCGTCGTACACGACCGTCGCCTCGTGTCCCTCCGCGGCCAGGTAGCGGCGCAGCGCCTCGGCCTGCCGCCGGTCGTCCTCCGCGAGCATCACCTGTGCGCACATGGTGGGGACTATAGGTCAGGCGTCGGGCTCCGAACCGGCTGCGACCTCGGCCGCGATGTGGGTCGCGCCGCGCCCGGGCAGCCCAGGGGCGGTGCGCCGCGCGGCGCGTCGGCGGTGCGGGAAAGGTCACGCCCGGGCCTGACAGGATCCTGATATTCCCGGGCCACGATCGCGCCATGTCACTGCCCCGGACGGTGCCACCGTCGGACACCGAAACCCAGGTCATCCCGGTCGTCGGCGCGGAACCGACGCCGCGCCGCCGACGCCTGCCGAGGCTGGTGGTGCCCGCCGTCGTCCTCGCGGTGCTGGCCGTCACGGCGGGTGTCGTCTGGTTCGGCCGGGACAGCGGACGACCGCCGGCCGTCGACGAACCCGCCGGGGTGCGCAGCGTCGCGCTGGCGCGGCAGGACATGTCGATGGCGCAGTCGCTGCCGGGCACCCTCGGCTACGGCGCCGCCCGGGTGCTCAAGGGCGGCAGGGACGGCACGGTGACGTGGCTGCCCGCGCCGGGGGCGGCGGTCCGGCGCGGAAAGCAGCTCTACCGCGTCGACGACCGGCCGGTGCCGTTGTTCTACGGCGGGATGCCGCTGTACCGCCCGCTGCGTGACCTCGGCACGGTCGGCCGGGACGTGCGGATCGTCGCCGACAACCTCGACGCCCTCGGCTACGAGATCGGCGACCAGCCGAGGCCCGGCACCCGGCTGGTCCCGTCGCCGGCTCCGTCGCCGGCCGCGTCCCGGCCGGCGGTGACGGTGGGCCGGGGCGAGGCCGTCCTGACCACCGGGCTGCGCGCGGCCGTCAAGCGCTGGCAGAACGACCTGGGGGTCCCGGCGACCGGCGCGGTCGAGCCCGGGGACGTGGCGGTGCTCGTCGGCGCGGTCCGGGTCGACTCGGTCGCCGCCCAGCCCGGGGACAGCGCGAACTCCCCGCTGATGTCGGTCACCCAGACCGCGAAGGTGGTCACCGTGCAGATGGACGTCGGTGACGCCGCCTCGGTCGAGCCGGGCGACGTGGTCGACGTGCGGCTGCCCGACGAGAGCGCGGTCGGCGGCAAGGTCGCCGCCGTCGGCCAGGCCGTGCAGGCCGCGGCGGGCGACGACCCGACGGGCGGCGGCCCGGCCAGGGTCACCGTGACGGTCACCCTGGACAAGTCCGCTGCCGTCGCCAAGATCAGTTTTGCCGACGTGCAGGTCGACTTCGTCGCCGAGACCCACGAGGACGTCCTCGTCGCGCCGGTCGGCGCGCTGCTGGCGCTCGCCGAGGGCGGCTACGCCGTCCAGGTCGAGGGCGGCGGCCTGGTCGCGGTCGAGACCGGCATGTTCGCCAAGGGCCTCGTCGAGATCAGCGGAGACGGGCTCGCCCCGGGCACGCGGGTGGTGACCACCTCGTGAGCACCGTCCTGTCCGCGCGCGACGTCAGCAGGCGCTACCCGGGCGGGGTCGACGCGCTGCGCGGGATCTGCCTCGACATCGCCGAGGGCGAGCTGCTCGCCATCGTCGGGCCCTCCGGCTCCGGCAAGTCGACCCTGCTCCACCTCATGGGCACCCTCGACCGGCCCAGCTCCGGCACCATCCGGATCGCGGGACAGGACGTCGCCGCGCTCTCCGACCGTCAGCTCTCCGCCCTGCGGGGCCGCTGGCTCGGCTTCGTCTTCCAGCAGTTCCACCTCGCCGAGGGCCTCACCGCCGCCGAGAACGTGGCCACCGGCCTGCTGTACGCCGGTGTCCCGCGCAGGCGTCGCCGGGCGCTCGCGCTCGACGCCCTCGACCGGGTCGGCCTCGCCCACCGGGTGGGCCACCGCCCGGCCCAGCTCTCCGGTGGCGAACGCCAGCGGGTTGCCATCGCCCGGGCCATCGTCAACGGACCCGCCCTGGTGCTGGCCGACGAGCCCACCGGCGCCCTCGACACCGGCACCGGGCACGCCGTCCTGCGCCTGCTGCGCAGACTCAACGAGGAGGGCACCACCATCGCCGTCATCACCCACGACAACGAGATCGCCGCCAGCCTGCCCCGCCGCGTCGAGATCCGCGACGGCCGGCTCGTGCGGGACACGGCGGCCGTCCGATGATCCGCCCCGTCCGCCTCTCCCCGCTCGACCTGCTCGACGTCGGGTTGCTCGGCATCCGTACCCGCAGGATGCGGGCCGCGTTCTCGGCCCTGGGCATCGCGATCGGCATCGCCACCACGGTCCTGGTCACCGGCGTCCCCGCCGCCAGTCAGGCGGCGCTGCTGCGCGAACTGTCCGCCCTGGGCACCAACAGCCTCCAGGTCATGGCGCAGCCCAACACGGACTCGCCACCGCAGCTGCCCGAGGAGTCCGTGGCGATGGTGCAGCGCATCGGCCCGGTCACGGTCGCGAGCGCGGTCGCCAACACCCACGCGCTGGTGCGCCGCAACGACCGCACCGACGCTCGCGACGGCTCCGGCCTGACCGTGCTCGCCGCCCGCCTCGACCTGCCGCGGGCCATCAACGCCACGGTGCGTTCCGGGCGTTGGCTCGACCCCGTCACCGAGCGGTTCCCGACCGTGGTGCTCGGCTCGGTCGCCGCCACCCGGCTCGGGTTCGCGGACCTGCCCGCCACCGGCGGCCCGGCACCGATGGTGATCATCGGCGACCGGTGGTTCACCGTCGTCGGCATCCTCGCCGCCACGCCGCTCTCCCCCGACATCGACCGCTCGGTCCTGGTCGGCTGGGAGGCGGCCCGCAGCCAACTCCGCTTCGACGGCCATCCCACCGTCATCTACGTCCAGTGCCGGGAGTCGGCGATCGAGACCGTCCGCGCGGTCCTGCCCGCCACCGTCTCGCCGGTGCAGCCCGGGCAGGTCGTGGTGACCCGCCCGTCGGACGCCCTCGCCGCGAAGCGGGCCACCGAGGGCGCCTTCTCCGCCCTGCTCCTCGGCCTCGCCGCGGTCGCGCTGCTCGTCGGCGGCATCGGGGTGGCGAACACGATGGTGATCGCCGTGTGGGAACGCCGCACCGAGATCGGCCTGCGTCGGGCGCTGGGCGCGCACCGGGGCCAGATCCGCGCCCAGTTCCTCACCGAGTCGGCCGCGCTGGCCGCCCTCGGCGGTGTCGCCGGGACCCTGGTCGGCCTGGCCGCCACCGCCGCGTACGCGGTCCACCAGGGCTGGCCGGTCGTGGTCCCGCTGCCGGCGACGCTCGCGGGGCTCGGCGGCGCCGTCGTGGTCGGCGTCGTCGCCGGGGTCTACCCGTCGATCAGGGCCGCCCGGCTCACGCCGACCGAGGCGCTCGCCTCGACCTGACCGTCGCGGGGAAGAAGGAGCACGCGGGGGAGGAGAGAACGTTCCGGCCGCCGCACGGGAGAACGACGGAGGCGCCACCCGATCGCGGGTGGCGCCTCCGGTCCGTGAGGTCACTTGCGCTTCGCGGCGACCTCACGCTCGCATTCCGGCGAGAACCGCATGCCCTTCGAGATCGACTCCGCGTCGTTCTGTTCGCCGCCGAACGACCAGCCCGGGCCGTCGGGGTTGACCTCGACGTAGCGCACGCCCTTCTCCTTGAGGCACGCCACGACGTCCCGCGCGAAGTCCCTCGCCTCCGGGTTGGCCGGGTCGAGCTCCCACGGCGGCAGCGGCAGCAGGTTCTCGCACGCCTTGTTCGCCTTCCCGATGCGGCCCGACGTGGTGCCGCCGGCCCGTTCCCGGTGGATGTCGACGCCGTGGTCGGCCATGCACTTCTCGTACGGCCGCGCGCGCGCCTTCGCGTCCTCCTCGGTGTCGTCGAGGCGCTCGCGGGGACGCTCGGCCGCCGACGCCGACGGGGCGACGGAGGGCGTTTCGGTGCGCAGCGTGGCCACCTCCGGCGGCTCGGCGGTGTCGGTCTGGTCGGATCCGGTGTTCGAGCACCCCGTGCCACCGATCATGACGGCCAGGAGGAGCGCGGCCATCGGGTACTTCCTCATCGTGACGCCTTCCTGTCGGACGTTCGGCGTGACGCGGTCGCGCCGGTGCCCAGGATCGCCGCCAACTGTCAGGAAGCTGTGTGCCCGCCGCGTCCGGCCGGCGCTGATCGGCCCGACGCGACCGGCCGGGTTCAGCCGCCGCCGGGGCCGGCCGTCGGCGGCCGGGTGCGCCGCCAGCGGGCGACCAGAGCGTCCCGGCCGGCGGCGTCGATCCGGCCGGTCACCCGCAGCCGGGCCATCCCGCCGTCGGGGAAGATGTCCAGCCGGACGTGGGTGGCGGCCCGGGGCGCATCGACCGGGAAGCGGTGCCGGGTGTCCGGCCGCAGCCGGGTCTCCGGCAGCAGGGGGAACCACGCCGCCGGGTCGTCGAGGTCGCCGTGGCGCTCGTCGGCGGCGCGCAGCGTGGCCCGGCCCGGGGCGTTGCCCTTGAAGTGGCTGGTGTCGAGGTCCACGAACTGCGCGACCCCCGGCACGCCCAGCCGGACCAGCACCCAGTCGTTGCCGTCGTCGCGGCGGCGGGCGGTCTCCCAGCCCTCGCCCATCACCCGGGCGGGGCCGGGGGCGAGCAGGTTCTGCGGGGCGCCGTAGAACCGGTCGCTGCACGCCTGCACCCGGCCGCCGTGTTCCGTCGCGGCCAGGTCGAGGACGTCGGGCAGCAGCCGGGGGTCGGGCACCACGTCCCCGTGCACCCGCAGCCGGGCGACGCCGCCGTCGGGGAAGATGGTGAGCCGCACGTGGGTGACGTGGTGGGGCACGTCGACCGGGAAGACGTTGCGGCTGTCGCCGGCCAGCGGCGAGCGGTCGAGCAGCGGCACCCAGCGCGCCCCGGCTAGCTCGTCCGGCCCCGGGTAGCCGTCGACGGCGCACCCGTCGACGGCGGCGAACGGCGGATAGTTGCCGGTGAAGAAGCTGGTGTCGACGACCAGCAGCCGCACGACGCCCGGCAGGCCGAGCCGGACGATGGCGTGGTCGGAGCCGGGCTCGCGGCGGCGGCGGGTCTCCCAGCCGTCGTAGACCTGGCCCTTCGCGGCGAACGTGCGGGGGGAGAACGTCGGCGGCAGCGGGTCGACCAGGTTGTCCGCGGCGGCGAAGAACTCGTCGTTGGCGGCGACCACGCCGCCGCCGAAGGCGCGCGACGCCAGATCGGGCAGGGCGGCGAGGTCGGCCAGGTCAGCCGGGTCGGGACGGGCGGCCGGTTCGGGACGGCCGCTCATGCCGCACCCGCCCGCAGCAGCCGGCCGCGCGGGGCGTCGCCGGTGACCGGTTCGCCGCGCAGCCAGGTGGCCCGCACCACCCCGGTCAGCCGCTGACCGGCGTACGGCGTCACGGGGTGCCGGTGGTGCAGCCGGCCCGGCTCGACGCGGAAGGCGGCGTCCGCGTCGAAGGCCACCAGGTCCGCGTCGGCGCCCACCGCGATCCGCCCCTTGCCGCGCAGCCCGACCAGGTCGGCCGGGCCCGTGGCCATCCACCGGACGACGTCGGCGAGGCCGTGCCCCCGGCGACGGGCCTGGGTCCACACCACCGGCAGGCTGAGCTGCACCGACGCGATGCCGCCCCAGGCGGCGGCGAAGTCGCCGGTGTCGGCCCGCTTCAGCTCGGGCAGGCAGGGCGAGTGGTCGCTGACCACGCAGTCCACCGTGCCGTCGGCCAGCGCCGCCCAGAGCCGGTCCTGGTTGCCCCGGTCCCGGATCGGCGGGCAGCACTTGAACTCCGTCGCGCCGTCGGGCACCTGCTCGGCGGTCAACGCGAGGTAGTGCGGGCACGTCTCCACGGTCAGCCGCACGCCGTCGGCCCGCGCGGCGGCCAGCTCGGCCAACGCCGCGACCGACGACAGGTGCAGCACGTGTACGCGGGCGCCGGCGCGGCGGGCCGCGGCCACCACCGTGGCGACGGCGGACCGCTCGGCCTCCGGCGGCCGGGACGCCACGAAGTCGGCGTAGCGCGGCGACGGGGGCGACTCGCGTACCGACCCCGGGTCCTCGGCGTGCACGACGAAGAGCGCGTCGACCGTCGCCAGGGCCCGCTCCAGCAGGCCGGCGTCGACCGGCGGGAACTCCGGCACGCCGGAGTCGACGAGGAACGCCTTGAAGCCGAACACCCCGGCCCGGCGCAGCGCCACGAGGTCGCCGAGGTTGCCCGGCACGACGCCGCCCCAGAACCCGACGTCGACGTGGCAGCGGCCCCGCGCGGCGGCGCGCTTCGTCTCCAGCGCGGCCACGGTGACCGTCGGCGGGACGCTGTTGAGCGGCATGTCGACCAGGGTGGTGACGCCGCCGGCCGCGGCGGCCCGGGTGGCGCTGGCGAAACCCTCCCACTCGGTGCGGCCGGGCTCGTTGACGTGCACGTGCGTGTCCACCAGGCCGGGCAGCAGGGCGACGTCGCCCAGGTCCTCGTCGACGACGGCGTCGAGCGGCGCGTCGTAGCCGGCGAGCGCGGCGATCCGGCCGTCTGCCACGGCGACCGCCGCCGGCCGCTGCCCGTGCGGCAGCACCGCCCGGCGGGAGCGAACCACCAGGTCGTACCTCATCGGGCCCGCTCCAGCAGCCGGCGGTGCGCGCCGGTGGCCGCCCGGGCGAGGGCGTCGGCGTCGGCGGTGCGCAGCTCCGCGTCCTCGACGACGGTCCGGCCGCCGACCAGCAGCAGCGCCAGCGGCGCTGGTGGGCCGAGCACCAGCGCCGCCACCGGGTCGTCGATGCCGGCGTGGCCCAGCCCGTCGACCCGCCAGAGCGCGACGTCGGCGAGCTTGCCCACCTCCAGCGAGCCGATCTCGTCGGCGCGGCCGAGGCACCGCGCCCCGCCCATGGTGCCCAGGGCGAGGGCCTGCCGGGCGGTCAGCGCCGCCGGGCCGCCGCGCAGGCGGGCCGCGTACAGCGCCTGGCGCAGCTCCGCGCCGAGCTGGCCGGCCTCCTGGGAGGCCGCGCCGTCGACGCCGAGGCCCACCGGCACCCCGGCGGCGAGCAGGTCCGGCACGCGGGCGATGCCGGCGCCGAGGCGGGCGTTCGAGCTGGGGCAGTGCGCCACCGCCGTGCCGGTGGCGGCCAGCATCGCCACCGCCGGGTCGGCCAGGTGTACGCCGTGGGCCAGCCACACGTCGTCGCCGAGCCAGCCGAGCTGTTCGGCGTACTCGACCGGGGTGCAGCCGTGGGTGGCGCGGCAGTATTCCTCCTCCTCGACGGTCTCCGCGAGGTGGGTGTGCAGCCGGACCCCCCGCCTCCGGGCCAGCGCGGCGGACTCCCGCATCAGGGTGCCGGTGACCGAGAACGGCGAGCACGGGGCGACGGAGACGCGCAGCATCGAGCCGGGGGACGGGTCGTGGTGGCGGTCGATGGCGGCCTCGGTGGCCAGCAGCGCCGCCTCGGTGCCCTCCACGAGCGAGTCCGGGGGCAGGCCGCCCGCCGACCGGCCGAGGTCCATCGACCCCCGGCACGGCTGGAAGCGCAGCCCGACCAGCCGGGCGGCCTCGATCTCGGCGGCCAGCGGGTCGTCGCCGCCCGGGGGGAACACGTAGTGGTGGTCCGTGCTGGTGGTGCAGCCGGACAGGGCGAGCCAGCCCAGCCCGGCGGCCGCCGCCGCGTGGACGATGTCGGCGTCCAGGTGCGCCCAGACGGGGTAGAGGCTGGTGAGCCAGCCGAACAGGTCCGACTGCTGGGCCAGCCCCCGGGTCACCCACTGGTAGAGGTGGTGGTGGGTGTTGACCAGGCCCGGGGTGGCCAGGCAGCCGGTGCCGTCGACCCGGCGGGCCGACGGGTCCACCGGGCCGGCCGGCCCGGCCCCGACGGCGGCGATCCGCCCGTCGTCGCCGATCACCACGTGCCCGGCGCGGTGCTCGGTGCCGGCGGCGTCGACCGTGGCGACGGCGCAGTTGTCGATGACGATCACGGCGTCACCAGTCGCCGTCGGCCGGGGCGACACCGTCGCGGCCGACGGTGCCCTCGATCACCCCGTACGGCTGGTCGGTGGCGACGAAGACGGCGTTGGGGTTGTCCAGCCCGAACGGCGACAGGTCGACCGGGATGTGGTGCCGGTTGGGCAGCGACAGCTTGATCTCCGCCACCTCCGGCCTGGCCTCCAGCACCCGGCGGCCCATCGCGTACAGGGTCTGCTGCAACGACCTGCTGTACGTCTCGACGAACGCGGCGACCAGCGCCTCGCGCACCTGCCGGTAAGCGGCGTCCCAGTCGGCGTCGGCGTCGAGGTGCCGCCAGCGGGCGTCCACGGCGGTGGCCAGGATCCGGTCGGTGGTCTCCGGCAGCGTCGTGTACTCGTCGCGCACGAAGCCGTGGAACTCGGAGTTCGTGGTGTTCAACAGCACCAGGTCGGTCAGCCCCGACACGACCCGGACGGTCTCGCCGTCGTAGGTGGCCGTCGCGGTGCGGGTCTCCGCGCCGCCGCGCTGGAAGGAGTGCTGCCCGAGCCGCTGCCAGCCGAACTCCCGCACCGCCACCTCGGCGCGCCGGACGGCCGGTTGGCTGTGCACGAAGTGCCGGGCCAGCAGGAGCGCGAACGCCTCGGGGGAGGCGACGCCGTGTTTGCGGGCGAACGCGTACACCGTGTTCTTCTGCGAGTCGGTCGGCAGCACCTGGCTGTTGTCGCCGGTGAGATGGGTGGCGGCCAGGTCGCCGGCGAGGGCGGTGCGCACGTCGAGGTCCCGCAGCGTGTGCCGGTCGCCGTCGCGGACCACGTGGACCACGCGCACCTGGGCCTTGCCGTACCGGTTGGGCCCCAGCACGATTCCCATCTGTCAACTCCCTCGGTAGGTGGTGTAGCCGAACGGGCTGAGCAGCAGCGGCAGGTGCAGGTGCGCCGTGGGGTCGCCGACGGTGAAGGTGAGCACCACCTCCGGGAAGAAGGGATCCGGCCCGAGGTGCCCGTCGAGGCCGAAGACGAGCCGGTACCGGCCGACCCTCCACTGTGCCGCCGGCACCCAGTCGCGCAGCCGGCCGTCGGCGTCGGTGCGGCCGGCGGCGACCTGCCGCCACCGCGTGCCGTCGAGCCGGTCGAGCCGGACGCCGATGCCCGGCGCGGGCGCGCCGACGACCGTGTCCAGCACGTGCGTGGACAGCGGCGCGGTCGCCCCCGCGTCAGGCCGGCTCATCGAGCAGCTTCCTGATCCGCAGCGCGGCGATCTTCGCCAGTTCCCCGCGTACCACCTCCCGTTCGGTGGCCTCGTCGTGCGCCAGCCGGTCCCGGGCGGTGGCGAGCAGCTCCGTGTCGCTGCGGCCGGCGGCGCAGACCAGGAACAGGTGCCCGAAGCGGCGCTCGTACGCCTCGTTGGCCTCGGCGATGGCGGCCCGGGTCCGGGCGGACGCTGCGTCGAGGCCGGACTGTTCGGCGCGCGACCAGCCGTCCTCCCGGCGCTGCCCGGCCGGGCGCTGGCCGATGCGCGGGTGGGCGGTGAGGGCCCGCGCGACCTCCGGCCAGGTCAGCCGCGCGCTGGCGGCCTGCGCCGTGGCCAGCAGCGCGGCCAGGTCCGGGTACGGCCGCCCGGCCGCGACCTCGCGGGCCCAACGGGGCACGGCGCAGCAGGCCAGCAGATCGTCCTCGGCCCGCTGCGGGGCGAGGGCGTTGAACTCCTCGATCCGTGTCACCGGTCGCCTCCCCTGGCCCGCCTCTCGCAGGAGCAGTCAAACAGGCCGGCCGGCGGGGTCGACAGCGCCGCGACGACCAAAACCGCCGGGCTCGCCGGCCCCGCCGTTGTACGTTCGTCCAGCGCCCACCGGGCCCGACCACGCTCAGCCCCGCAGCCGCAGCTGTTGCCGCGGCGAGCGGGCGCGTCAGCCGTGGATGCGGCCGGTGGCGTCGCGCAGCCGGCCGCCCGCGCGGCCGTGCCGCACCGCGACGAGTTCCGCGGCGATGCTGACCGCGACCTCGGCGGCGTCGCGGCCCCCCACGTCCAGGCCCACGGGGGAACTGAGCCGGGCCAGCGCCGCCTCGGTGACGCCGGCCGCGCGGAGCCGGCCGAGCCGGTCGTGGTGGGTCCGCCGGGAGCCCAGCGCCCCGACGAAGCCCAGCGGGAGGTCGAGGGCCAGCCGCAGCACCGGGACGTCGAACCTGGGGTCGTGGGTGAGCACGCACACGGCGGTGCGCCCGTCCAGCCGACCCGCCTCGGCCTCGGCCGCGAGGTAGCGGTGCGGCCAGTCGACCACCACCTCCCGCGCCTGCGGGAAGCGGCGCGCGGTGGCGAAGACCGGGCGGGCGTCGCAGACGGTGACCCGGTAGCCGAGGACGACGCCGATGCGGGCCAGCTCGGCCGCCACGTCGATCGCGCCGCACACGATCAACCGGGGCGGCGGGGGGTAGGAGCGCACCAGCACCCGCACCCGCCCCGCCGCGCCGGGACCGGCGGGCGGCAGCCGCACCGGCCCGCTGCGGCCCTCGGCCAGCAGCCGGCGGCCGGCGGTCAGCGCCGCCTCGTCCAGCCGGGGGTCGCCGAGGCTGCCGTGGTGGCCGTCCGGCCCGGCGACGATCCGCCGGCCGAGCCGCCCCGGCGGCCCCTGCACGCAGGTCAGCACCGCCACCGCCGTGCCCGCGCGGACGGCACCGGCCAGCACCGGCAGCTCCGCGAAGCCGGCGCGGTCGACCCGCTCGACGTACACCTCGATGGTTCCCCCGCAGGTCAGGCCCGCCGCGAACGCGTCGGCGCCGGCCACCCCGAAGCGCAGCAGCGCGGGCCGCCCGGTGCGCACGGCCTGGCGGCAGGACTCGTGCAGCGCGGCCTCGACGCAGCCGCCGGAGACGCTGCCGGTGACCGCGCCGTCCGGGCCGACCAGCATCGCGGTGCCGGCCGGGTGGGGCGCGCTGCGCCAGGTCTCGACGACGGTGGCCAGGCCGACGGCGTCGCCGTCGGCGCAGCGGCGCACCAGCTCGGCGAGCACCTCATCCACGGCCCGGCCGCCCGTCGGCGGCGGCGGACCCGGTGGCGGAGGTCGGCGTGGCGGCGGGGGCGAGCCCGTCGGCGGCGGTCGGCGTGGCGGCGGCGGGGGCGGCGGGCGGGACGTCGAGGTCGGCGTCGTCGGCCACGTCGGCGCACGGCACGATCCGCACCCGGTCGAGCCGTTGCCGCAGGTAGCCGCCCGCGCCGCTGTCACCGACGGCGCAGGCGCACACGCCGGCCCAGTGCTCCCGGCCCAGCAGCACCGGATGACCCCGGCGGCCCGGCCCGTAGCCGGCCGTGGCCAGGCACGCCGGGGTGGCGCCGGCCGCGACCCGCCGCACCGCCTCGGCGGAGACGCCCGGCATGTCGACCAGCAGCACCACCACGGCCACCGCCTCGGTGCCGGCCAGCGCCCGCAGCCCCACCCGCAGCGAGGAGCCCAGCCCGGTGGCCCACCGGGGGTTGCCCACCACCCGGGCGGCGGAGAGGTCGGCGTCGGCGCGGACCCGGTCGGCCGCCGCGCCGAGCACCACCAGCGCCGGTGAGCAGCCGGCCCCGACGAGGGTACGCACCGCGCGTTCCACCAGCAGCGAGCCGCGGTGGTGCACGAGCGCCTTGGGCCTGCCGTAGCGGCGGCCGGCGCCGGCGGCGAGCACCAGCCCGGCGACGGCGGGGGGCGAACCGGGGGTACGGGACAGCTGCACGACGTCTCCCTCGCGCCGGGTGGAGCGCCCACGCCCGCCGATGGCCCGCGCCGGGCCACGGGCGGTCCCGGCGCGGCGCGGCCCGAACGGCGTCGGACCGGCCCACCATGCGGAGCGGGCCGGGAGGCTGTCAAGGGTGTCCGCCCCCGGCCCGGCCCCGCCCGCCCCGGTTTGGAGCTTCGTCCAACCGGGACGGTCCCGCCCCCCGGCCGCGTTGTCGCCGGCGCGCATTGTCGGGCCGGCGGCCGGGTTGCTTGGATTCCCCTGAACGGCCACCGCCGCCGGCCCGCCCCCGTACCCCGGGCGCCTCGGCCGGCGGCATCCGCCCCCAACGAAAGCGCGATGCCTGTGGACCTGTTCACCGTGCAGGACGTGATCGCCGCGGACGCCGACGCATGGCGGGAGGGCGACCGCTGGCTCGGCGGCGGCACCCACCTCTTCGCGCAGCCGCAACCGCAGGTCCGCCGGCTGCGCGACCTCACCGCCCTGGGCTGGCCCCCGCTGCGGGTCAGCCCCGACCCGGACGAGCCGGGCCTCGACATCGCCGCGACCTGCACCGTCGCCGAGCTGTCCCGGTACGCGCCGCCGCCGTGCTGGCCGTCGCTGGGCCCGCTGATCCGGGGCTGCTGCGACGCGTTCCTCGCCTCGTTCAAGGTGTGGAACGTCGCGACGGTCGGCGGGAACCTCTGCGCGGCGCTGCCGGCCGGGCCGATGATCTCGCTGGTCACCGCCGCCGCGGGGAGCTGCCTGATCCGGGACCTGGCCGGGCGGCAACGGCGCGTGCCGGCGACCGGGCTGGTCCGCGACGTGGGCGTCACGGTGCTGCGCCCGGACGAGTACCTGCACACGATCCGCCTGCCCGCGCGGGTGCTGGGCGGCCGGTTCGCGCTGCGGCGGGCGTCGCTGCACCCGCTCGGCCGTTCGGCGGCGCTCGTCGTCGGTCACCGGGACTCCGGCACCGGGGCGTTCACCCTCACCGTGACCGCCGCCACCCGGCGGCCGGTCGGCGTCGCCCTGCCCGGCCCGCCCCGGCCGGGTGAGCTGGCCGAGTTGCTGGACGCCCGGATCCCCGCCGCGGACTGGTACGACGACGTGCACGGCCTGCCGGCGTGGCGGCGGCGGATGACCCTGCGACTGGCCGAGCAGGTCCGCGCCGAGCTGGCACGGGTGACGGCGCGGTGAGCGTACGGGTGAACGGCCAGCCGTGCGCCGTCGCGCCGACCGGCGGCCAGTGCCTGCGCGGCTACCTGCGGGAACAGGGCTGGTTCGGGGTGAAGAAGGGCTGCGACACCGGCGACTGCGGGGCGTGCACGGTGCACGTCGACGGCGTGCCGGTGCACAGTTGCCTCTATCCCGCCGTGCGGGCCGTCGGCCGCGAGGTGACCACCATCGAGGGCGTCGCCGCGGTGCCCGGCGGGGCCGAGACGCAACGGCGGTTCCTCGACGCCCAGGGCTTCCAGTGCGGCTTCTGCACCGCCGGGTTCATCATGACCGCCGTCGCCCTCGACGAGGCGCAGCGCGCCGACCTGCCCGCCGCGCTGAAGGGCAACCTGTGCCGGTGCACCGGGTACCGGTCGATCGCCGACGCGCTGCACGGCGTCCGCACCACCGAGGACGCGGCACCGGGCGAGGCGGTGGGCCGTAACCTGCCGGCCCCGGCCGGGCCCGACATCGTCACCGGCGCGGCCCGGTTCACCGCCGACGTCTCGGTGCCCGGCCTGGCCCACGTCCGGCTGGTCCGCTCCCCGCTGCCGCACGCCCGGATCGTCGACATCGACGCGAGCGCGGCCCTGGCCGTGCCCGGCGTGCTCGCCGTCCTCACCCACCGGGACGCCCCGGCGACGCTCTTCTCCACCGCCCAGCACGAGAACCCCGACGACGACCCGGCCGACACCCGGGTCCTCGACGACGTGGTCCGGCACGTCGGGCAGCGGGTCGCCGCCGTGGTCGCCGAGACCGAGGCCGCCGCCGAGCAGGGCTGCGCCCTGGTCCGCGTCGACTACCGGCCGCTGCCCGCCGTCACCGACCCCGAGCGGGCGATGCGGGCGGGCGCGCCGGCGATCCACGGCGACAAGGGCGCGCGGTCCCGGATCGCCCGACCGGCCGGCAACGTGGCCGCCGAGCTGCACGGCGGGTGCGGCGACGTCGCCGCCGGGTTCGCCGCCGCCGACGTGGTGTACGAGGAGACGTTCCGCACCCAGCGGGTGCAGCACGCGCACCTGGAGACGCACTGCGCCATCGTGTCGTTCGACCCGGACGGGCGGATCGTCGTGCGCAGCAGCACCCAGACGCCGTTCCTCACCCGGCGGGCCCTCGCCCGCATCTTCGACCTGCCGGCCGAGCGGATCCGGGTGGTCGCCGGCCGGGTCGGCGGCGGTTTCGGCGGCAAGCAGGAGATGCTGGTCGAGGACGTGGCGCTGCTCGCCGCGCTGCGCACCGGGCGGCCGGTGAAGCTGGAGTTCACCCGGGCCGAGCAGTTCACGGCCGCCACCACCCGGCACCCGTTCACCGTCCGGGTCCGCGTCGGCGGCCGGCGCGACGGGACGCTGACCGCGCTGCGGCTGCGGGTGGTCTCGGACACCGGCGCGTACGGCAACCACGGCCCGGGGGTGCTCTTCCACGGCTGCGCGGAGTCGGTGGCCGTCTACCGGTGCCCCGCCACGCGCATCGACGCCTTCGCGGTCTACACCAACACCGTCCCGGCCGGGGCCTTCCGGGGGTACGGCCTCGGCCAGGTCTCCTTCGCCGTCGAGTCCGCCGTCGACGAGCTTGCCCGCCGGCTGGGCGTCGCGCCGGAGGAGTTCCGCGCCCGCAACGTCGTCCGCGACGGCGACGACCTGGTCACCCCGGCCGGCCACGCGGCCGACCTCGCGATCCGCAGCTACGGCCTGGACCAGTGCCTCGACGTCGTCCGCGCGGCGGCGGCGCGGCCGGGCACCGGGCCCGGCGCGCCGGCCGGATGGCTGGTCGGCGAGGGATCCGCTGTGGCCATGATCGCGACCGGGCCACCGGGGGGACACCACGGCCGGGCCCGGCTGAGCCTCACCCCGGCCGGCGGCTACCAGCTCGACGTGGGGACGGCCGAGTTCGGCAACGGCTCCACCACGGTCCACCGGCAGATCGCCGCCGACGTGCTGGGGGCCACAGTGGACCGGATCCGGGTCCGGCAGTCGGACACGGCGCTGGTCGGGCACGACACCGGCGCGTTCGCCTCCACCGCCACGACGGTGGCCGGCACCGCCGTGCTCCGGGCGGCCACCGCGCTGCGCGCGCTGCTGCTCGACCTCGCGGCCGGAGCCCGCCCCGGCGCCGACCCCGCCGGCCTGCGGCTGGGCCCCGACGCCGTCCACGGCGGCGGCGCGCCGCTGCCCCTGGCCGACCTGCACCGGCTGGCCGCCGCCCGGGGCACCCCGCCGACCGCCGCCGGGCACGCCGACGGTGCCGAGCGGTCGGTGGCGTTCAACGTCCACTGGTTCCGCGTCGCCGTCGACCCCGAGACCGGCGAGATCAGGGTGCTGCGCAGCGTGCACGCCGCGGACGCCGGCACGGTGCTGAACCCGATGCAGTGCCGCGCCCAGGTCGAGGGGGGCGTGGCGCAGGCCCTCGGCGCCACCCTCGCCGAGCACGTCCGCCTCGACGCCGGCGGCCGGGTGACCACCACCGGCTTCCGCGACTACCACCTGCCGACCTTCGCCGACGTGCCGCGTACGGAGGTGCACTTCGCGCGCACCGCCGACCCGGTGGGGCCGGCCGGGGCGAAGTCGATGAGCGAGAGCCCGTTCAACCCGGTCGCCGCGGCCATGGCCAACGCGCTGCGCGACGCGACCGGGGTCCGCTTCACCGAGCTGCCGTTCACCCGCGACCGGGTGTGGCACCGTCTGTCCGGTCAGGACGGCCGCCGCGTTCCGCCGTGAGCCGCGAGGATCGGACACGTAACCGAAACCTCACCGTCCTACCGTGTGCCGATCGGGTTCCTCGACGACGGGGATGACGATGCTGCTGCGCGACGCGCTGGCCCTACCGGCCCTCAGGCTGACCCTGCTCACCGGCGGCGACGGGCTGGACCGCCCGGTGACCCAGGTCTTCGTCACCGACCTGCCCGACCCCCGCCGCTACCTCCGCGGCGGGGAGGTGGTGCTCACCGGCCTGATGTGGCGGCGGGGGGCCACGGACGCCGAGACCTTCGTCCGGTCCTGCGCCACGGCCCGGGTCACCGCGATCGGCGCCGGTCACGCGGCTCTCGGCCGGGTGCCGGCCGACCTGGTCGAGGCGTGCCGCCGGCACGACGTGCCCCTGTTCGAGGTTCCGGTGGAGGTGTCCTTCCGCGAGGTCATCGAGGCGTTCGCGCCGTCGGTGTGGAAGCAGCGGGCGACCGGGCTGGCCACCATGCTCGGCCGGCAGCGGGGGGTGGTCGCCGCGATGGCCGCGGGGGCCCGGCTGCCCGACCTGCTCCCGGCCATCGCCGCCGACCTGGGCGTACGCTGCTGGTTGCTCTCGCCCGCCGGCCGGCTGATCGCCGGCACCGCCCCGCTGCCGGCCCCGGCCGCCCGGGAGCTGTGCACCGCCTTCCTGACAGCCACCCGGCTGCCGACGACCACCCGGGTCGACGGGGCCCGGGTGTCGGTCACCGCGATCACCGGATCCCCGGAGCACCGGATGGCGTCCTGGCTGCTCGCCTGCGCCCCGGCCGGCGCGCACGTGCCGGACGGGGCGCACCGCCCGGCCGCGGCGCTCCCGCCGGCCGGGCCGGAGCCTGGCGGGGACGACGTGCTGGCCGAGCTGGTCGACGTGGTCGCCCTGGAACGGACCCAGGCCGACGAGGCCGAGCGGGTCGAGCAGCGCCTGGCCGACCAGGTGGGGCGGGCGCTGGCCGGCGACGGCGACGAGGCCGACCTGCGGGCCCGGCTGCGGGCCTGCGGGCTGGCGCCGGACCGGGGCTTCGTGGCGCTGGCCGCGACCCTGACCGGCCTGCGGACGCCCCCGGCGCTGGCCCTGGCGGTGCTGCGCGAGACGATCCGCACCACGGGCCTGCCGGCGGCCGTGACGGCGGCGCTGCCCGGTGACGCGCCGGACGGGACCCTGCTGGCGGTGGTGGGCGACGCCGCGTCCGGGCCGACCGCCGCGAGCGTGGCCGGCGCGTTCCGCGACGCCCTCGACGTCCTGGCGGCCGGGCTGGGCACCGGGCGTCTCTCGGTCGGGATCAGCACCGCCGGCCGGGCCGCCACGGCGCTGCCGGGTCTCGTGCAGGAGGCCACCCACGCCCTGCGCGCGGCGGCGGCCCGACCCGGGCCGGTGGCCGTGGTCCGCTCCGACGAGGTGGCCTCCCACCTGATGCTGCTCGCCGGGGTGCCGGCCGACACCCAGCGCGCCTTCCGGGCCCGGCTGCTGGACCCGCTGACCGGCTACGACCGGCAGCACGGCACGGAGCTGGTGCACACCCTGAACGCGTTCCTGTCCGCCAACGGCGCCTGGCGGCGGTGCGCCGAGTCGCTGCACGTGCACGTCAACACCCTGCGGTACCGGATCGGTCAGATCGAGCGGCTCACCGGCCGCGACCTCGACCGGTTCGCCGACCGGGTGGACCTCTTCCTGGCCCTGCGGCTGGGCGGGCCGTCCGGTTCCTGACCCCGGCGGCCGGCGCCGACCGACCGGGGCGGCGCCCGGCCGGCGGCCAACCGCGCGGCCGCAGACGCACCTCGATGGGATCTGCTGAAACCTGCGGCCCGCCTCGCGCGTCATCAGATCGAGTCGAGCGAGGACCGGCAGCCGGCAGGGCTGGCCGGTCTCGGCCGGGGCCTCGGGGAGCCGGGGCAGTGGGGAGGTAACGGTGTTGGTGCGTAGGTGGCTCGCCGGGGCGGGCCTGGCGGTGTTGACCGGTGCCGCCGCGACGCTCTACGGCGCGCTGTCCGCGTCCGCGGGCGACACCGCGCCGGCCGGGGTGGCGCCGGCGCCGGTGGCGGCGGGGGTGGCACCGCCCGGGGCCGCGGCCCCGGCGGCACCGGCGGCGCGGGCGAGCACGGACCCGGTCCTGTCGGGCAAGCGCCGGGTCACCATCGTCCGGGTGGGGTCGTTCGAGTCGGGGCTGTCCCTGCTCGACAGCGGGCGGCTGGCCGAGGTGGACGACGACCGTGGCCGGCAGGTCTTCGTGCCGACCCCGCTGGGCGCGGGGGAGTACCTGATCAAGGCGTACTACGGCGGCGGCATCGGGAAGCCGGTCTGCTGGCAGGCGCGCAACCCGAACAACGGCCAGCCGCTGTACGTCGCCGGCGCCACCTGCCGGGCGGACGACCCGGCGCAGCGGTTCGCCATCGCGCCCGCCCCCGGCGGCGGGGCGCGCGAGTACCTGGTCAGCAACCGGTGGGCGTACCTGCGCGACTCGGCGCGGTCCGGGCTGATCCTGGAGGAGCTGGGCGACGCCCCGCCGGTCAGCAGCTTCCGGTTCAACGACACGGGGCCCGCCCCGCGCCGGTGACCCCCGTCGGCGGCCCGGCCGGCCGTTCCCCCGCCGGGCCGCCGACGTCACCCGGGAGGACCCCATTTCCGGAACCGACCAGCTCTGGTGGAGACTTTGACCGATGCGTGACGCCGCGGAGTTCGACGCCTTCTACTCCGCGTCCGCCCACCGGGTGCTGGGACAGTTGTACGCGATGGTCGGCAACCGGGCCGAGGCCGAGGACGCGGTGGCCGAGGCGTACGCCCGGGCCTGGGACCGCTGGGCCGCGGTGCGCGGGTGCGACAGCCCGGAGGCGTGGGTACGCCGGGTGGCGTACCGGGTGGCGGTCAGCGCCTGGCGCAAGACCGTCAACCGGATGCGTGCCCACCGCCGGGAGGCCACCGAGCAACGCGTCGACGCGGCCTCGGTCGACCACGTCGCGATCGTGGCCGCGCTGCGGCACATTCCCGCCGAGCAACGCCGGGCCGTGGTGCTGTACCACCTGGTCGGGCTGAGCGTGGCCGAGATCGCGGCGGAGGTCGGCACCAACGAGAACACCGTCAAGACGCGGCTGGCCCGGGGCCGTCGGGCCCTCGCCGCACACCTGACCGAACCGGAGCACCACGGCGTGGACGAAAGGGCGCGGTCATGAGTTCTGACAACCAGCTCGCCGACGCCCTGCGGGCGCTGGCGGGCCACGGCGGGCAGGGGACGGTCCCCGCCGCCGCCGACGTCCGGCGGCGCGGCGACGCCCGCCGCCGGCGGCGACGGGCCGCGTCGGTGTCGCTCGCCGCCCTCGCCGTCGCCGCGCTCGGCGCGGGTGTCGCCCTCGCCGGGTCCGGTGGCCGGCCGCACCCCGTCCCGATCGGGCCGGCGGGCCCCACCTCCGCCCCGGTCGCGTCGCCCTGGCCGGACCCCACGTCGCCGGGGCCGGACCGCACCTCGCCCGCGCCGGAGCGCACGTCGTCCGGGCCGGAGCGCACGTCGTCCGGGCCGACCGGCGGCACGTCCGCCCCGCCCACCGGATCGTCCGGCCCGCCCGCCGGACCCCCGGGCGGCGACCCGGTGCTGTCCGGGCAGCGTCAGGTCACCGTCGTCCGGGTGGCCGCCTCGGCGGGCGGCGTGTCGCTGCTCGACGGCGGCCGGCTGGCCGAGGTCGACGGCGACGAGGGCCGCCAGCTGTTCGTCTTCGCGCCGCTGGGGAACACCTACCAGATCCGCGCCGCAGAGCCCGGCCCCGACGGGGCCGACACCTGCTGGGAGGTCCGGTCGTCGGGCAGCGAGCCGCTGCGGGTCGAGGCGGCCGGATGCGCGCGGGACGAACCGAGGCAGCGGTTCACGGTCGTCCGCGACGGCTCGGCGTACGCGATCAGCAGCCAGTCGGCGTACCTGCAGTTCTCGCCGACGTGGGGGCTGATCCTGGAGGAGGCCGGCGACGCGGCCGTGACCACCCGGTTCCGGCTGGTCGACAACGGCTCCGCGCCGGGCTGACCGGCCGGGGCGGGGCTGCGCCAGCCGCTACGACCGCTGTCGTCGCAGGTCGAGCGCGATGTCGACGATCATGTCCTCCTGGCCGCCGACCAACTGCCGCCGGCCCACCTCGACGAGGATGCTGCGGGTGTCGAGGCCGTACTCGGCGGCGGCGGCCTCGGCGTGGCGCAGGAAGCTGGAGTAGACCCCGGCGTACCCGAGGGTCAGCGTCTCGCGGTCGACGCGCACCGGACGGTCCTGGAGCGGGCGGACGATGTCGTCGGCGGCGTCCATGAGCGCGAACAGGTCGCAGCCGTGCTCCCAGCCGGTGAGGTCGGCGACGGCGACGAACGCCTCGATCGGGCAGTTCCCGGCACCGGCGCCCTGGCCCGCCAGGGACGCGTCGACCCGGTACACCCCCTCCTCGACGGCGGCGACCGAGTTGGCCACGCCGAGGCCGAGGTTGTGGTGGGCGTGGATGCCGATCTGGGTCTCCGGCGCGAGCACGTCGCGGTACGCGCGCACGCGCTCCCGGACGCCGTCCATCGTCAGCCGGCCCCCGGAGTCGGTGACGTAGACGCAGTGCGCCCCCGCCGCCTCCATGATCCTCGCCTGCTCGGCGAGCAGCTTCGGCGGCGCCATGTGCGACATCATCAGGAAGCCCGAGACGTCCATGCCCAGCTCCCGCGCGGCGGCGATGTGCTGGTTGGCGATGTCCGCCTCGGTGCAGTGGGTGGCGATGCGGATCGAACGGACGCCGTGGTCCCAGGCCTTCCGCAGCTCGCGCACGGTGCCGATGCCGGGCAGCAGGAGGCCGGTGAGGGTCGCCCGGCGCACCACCTCGGCGGCGGCCTCGATCCACTCCCAGTCGGTGTGCGCCCCGGGGCCGTAGTTGATGCTGCTGCCGGCGAGCCCGTCGCCGTGCGACACCTCGATCGCGGCGACGCCGGCGGCGTCCAGGGCCGCGGCGACGGCCCGGACCTGGTCGAGGGTGTAGCGGTGCCGGATGGCGTGCATGCCGTCGCGGAGGGTGACGTCCTGGACGTAGATCCGGGTGCTCATCGGGCCGCCACCGCCGTCGCCAGTCGCTCGCCGACCTGCCGCGCGGCGGAGGTCATGATGTCCAGGTTGCCCGCGTACGTCGGCAGGTAGTGGCCCGCCCCCTCCACCTCCAGGAACACGCTGACCACCCAGCGGTCGCGGGGTGGGGCGTGCGGGACGAGGTCGGCTTCCGGGCTGCTCGCCGTGATCCGGCGGAACTGGACGTCCTGCTTGAGCCGGTACCCGGGCACGTACGCCCGGACCTTCTCGGCCATGGCCAGCACCGCCGCCGTGACCGCGTCGCGGTCGCAGTCGTCGACGACGCAGAAGACGGTGTCGCGCATGATCAGCGGCGGCTCGGCGGGGTTCAGCACGATGATCGCCTTGCCGCGCCGGACCCCGCCCACCTGCTCGATCGCCCGGGAGGTGGTCTCGGTGAACTCGTCGATGTTGGCCCGGGTGCCGGGGCCGGCCGAGCGCGACGAGATCGAGGCGACGATCTCGGCGTAGTGCGTGGTGGCGGCCGAGGAGATCGCGGCGACCATCGGGATGGTCGCCTGCCCGCCGCAGGTCACCATGTTCAGGTTGCGGGCGCCGAGGTGCTCGTCGAGGTTGACCGGCGGCACCACGTATGGGCCGATCGCCGCCGGCGTCAGGTCGACGAGCGTGAGGTCGGCCCCCCGCAGGGCGGCGTCGTTGGCGATGTGGGCCTGTGCCGACGTGGCGTCGAACACGATCCGGACGTCGCCGAAGTCGGGATGGTCGAGCAGCCCCCGCACGCCGGTCGGGACGACCGGCACGCCGAGCCGGGCCGCCCGTGCCAGCCCGTCGGAGCGGGGGTCGATGCCGACGAGGGCGGCGACCTCCATCGTCTCCGACCCCCGCAGGATTTTGATCATCAGGTCGGTGCCGATGTTGCCGGAGCCGATGATGGCGACCTTCGTCTTGGGCATGTCTCCTGCTCCTTGGCCTGGGACGAAACGGACACCCCGGCCGTTCCGCCCGGCGGGACGACCATGCCGGCGCTGGCGCACCCGGCATCCCGGCCTCCAGGTGTAGACGCCGCGCCCACCGGCTGGCAACCTCGTGTTCCATGCCACGGAACAACACGGCGGGATTCGCCGACCCCGGCGGCCCGGGCGCGTCGTCGTCCGGCCCGGCGGGCCCCGCCCGGGGCAACGTGCTCGACCGGGGGGTACGGCTGCTGCGCGCGTTCCGCCCGGCGGAGGAGGCCCTGCGCCTGACCGAGCTGTCCCGGCGCACGGGCCTGCCGAAGGCCACCGTGCACCGGCTGGCCGAGCAACTCGTCGGGCTGGGGCTGCTGCGCCGCGCCCCGGTGGGCTTCGGGCTCGGCATCGGGCTGTTCGAACTGGGCGAACTCGTGCCGGTCAAGCTGCGCCTGCGCGAGGCCGCGCTGCCGTTCCTGCAGGACCTCTACGAGGCCACCCACGAGACCATCCACCTCGGCGTCCGCGACGGCCTCGACGTCGTCTACGCCGACCGGATCCGCGGACACGCGGGCGTCGACACGCCGTCGCGGGTCGGCGGTCGCCTGCCGCTGACCTGCACCGGCGTCGGGAAGGTGCTGCTCGCCTGGTCCGGGCAGGAGCTCATCGACGAGGTGCTGGCGCAGCCGCTGCCCCGGCTGACCCCGCACTCGGTCACCGACCCCGGGCGGCTCGCCGACGAGTTGGCCCGGATCCGCCACGCCGGCGTCGGCTACGACCGGCAGGAGGCGGCTGTGGGGCTCTCCTGCGTGGCGTCGCCCGTCCTGGTGCACGGCCGGATCGTCGCCGCGCTGTCCATCTCGGTGCCCGCCCACCGGTTGTCGCCGGCCCGGCTCGCCCCGGCGGTGCGTACCGCCAGCCTCGCCCTCTCCCGCGTCCTGTCCCGGGCGCCCGGCGACGACTGAGGCTCCCCGGCGGCCCGCCCGCTCGCGATGGACCGCCGCGCGGCCCGGTCGGGGCCGCCGCCGCAGGTCGTCGCCGCCCCCGGCCCGCGCGGCCTCAGGCGAGCAGGACCTCCCGCATCCGCGCGCCCGGGTTAAACCCGCCGACCACCCGGGGGCCGGCCGGGTCGTGCACGTCGAGGGTGTTGTTGCGGCGCATCAGCTCGCGCACCGCGGGCGGCAGCCGGGGCGGGTCGTCCATGGTGGCGAGGACCTGCCCGGCGGTCGAGATCAGACGCTCGGCCAGGGCGGCGGCGTCGGTGTCCACCCGCACCCGGCCGTACTCCCAGCCGGCGGTGGTGAGGTCGAGCACCTCGAACACGTGGGTCACCAGCGGGGTCGGGTCGGTCACCCGGTCGAGCCGGGACGCCCGGCTGCCGACCACCGTGACGGCGGCGGCCACCTGCGCGTACGGGTGCAGGCCGGACGGCAGCGCGAACAACGGCCAGCGCAGCGAGGGGCCGGCCTCCTTCCACAGCGGCCGGTAGTTGCGGCGGTGCAGCAGCAGCCGCCGGCCCGTGCGCCGGTGCACGTCGTGCACCTGGGCCTGCAGCTCCGCGTGGGCCTCGTCGGCGGCCTCGCCGAGGATCCGGGCCGCCACCACCAGCCCGTCGTCGTCGTCCAGCAGCCGGGCGATGGCCTCGGCCTGTTCCGGGAACCGCGCCTGCGAGCGGGCGCCGTACCGGTGCCGGACGTCGCGCAGCAGCGCCTGCTGCCGCTCCGGGTCGAGCTGGACCCGGTTGCCACCCAGTAACTGCCGCAGCCAACGCATCTCGCCTCGATTCAGCAGACGTCGCGGACCGCGGCAATGCTAGTGGGCCGGGCTTGCCCCGTATCGTGGTGGGGTGGCCCAGCGAAATCTGACCCTGATGGCGGTGCACGCGCACCCCGACGACGAGGCGACCAGCACCGGCGGCGTCCTCGCCCGCTATGCGGCGGAGGGCATCACGACGGTGCTCGTGACCTGCACGGACGGCGGGTGCGGCGACGGCCCCGGCGGCGTCAAGCCGGGCGACGAGGCGCACGACCCGCAGGCCGTGGTGGCGATGCGCCGGGCCGAGTTGGCGGCCAGTTGCGAGGCGCTGAAGGTCACCCACCTGGAGACGCTCGACTACGCCGACTCGGGCATGATGGGGTGGGCGGCCAACGACGCGCCGGGCGCGTTCTGGAACACACCGGTGGCGGAGGCGGCCGACCGGCTGGCCGAGTTGATGCGGCGCTACCGGCCCGACGTCGTCGTCACCTACGACGAGAACGGCTTCTACGGCCACCCGGACCACATCCAGGCGCACCGGATCACCATGGCCGCCGTCGAGCGGACGGGCATCCCCGCGAAGGTCTACTGGACCACCGTGCCGCGCAGCGCGTTCCAGGAGTTCGGCCGCGTCATGAAGGAGATCGGCGCCGAGTTCCCCGAGCCGGACGGGTCCGCGGAGCTGCCGCCGCTCGGCCTGCCCGACGAGGAGATCACCACCTGGGTGGACACGAGCGCCTACGGCGCGCAGAAGTTCGCGTCGCTGGCCACGCACGCCAGCCAGGCCGAGAACATCTTCTTCCTGCAACTGGGCCAGGAGCGGTTCACCGAGCTGATGGGCGTGGAGACCTTCGTCCGGGTCCGCGACACCACCGGCGCGCCGACGCCCGAGGACGACCTGTTCGCCGGGCTGCGCTGAGGCGGACGCGCCCGCCCCGGCGGGCCGTATCCCCGCTGTTCCCCGACGCGACGGGGCCCGCAGCCGCCCGGCTGCGGGCCCCGCCTGTTGCCGGGCGCGGGTCAGGCGGGCGCGCCGGTGACCGACGTCCCGGACTTGGTCACCTGGTATTTGATCTTCGTGCCGCTCCAGAAGTGGAACGTCAGCGTGACCGGGCCGTCCTTGACCTCGGCGAAGAACTCGGGCTTCATGATGATCGTGTTCGCCGTGTAGTCGGGCTGGAAGTTGGACCAGAACTCCTTGTAGGGGGTCCAGTTCGCCGGGCCGGCCGGGCTGCCGTCGGCGTACGTGGCCTCCATGGTGGCGAGCTGGTCGCCGCGGAACTGGGTCGGGATGGTGAACGAGCTGGTCGTCCCGGTGGCCGCCGCCTGGGTCGGCGGGTCGTAGGTGATGATGCTGATCTGCCACGGCACGCCCTGCGAGAAGCGGGCCTCGATGGTGGCGTTGACGCCGTAGGCGCGGCTGCCGACCAGCCGGGTCAGCGCCGAGGCGGTCAGGGTGAGGGTGGTGCCGGAGACGGTGTAGTCGGTGCCGGAGACCAGGTTGGTGCTGCCCTGCCGCAGGCCCTGGAACGTGGCCCCGTTGAGGTTCAGGGTGAGCGACTTGCTGGTGATGGCGCCGGTGCGGGGCACGTAGACCTGGTCCGAGGAGGCGGTGGCGGAGCGGGTGGTCAGGCTCGCCTTCATCATGTCGTAGATGCCCTGGTCCCGCCATTGCAGCGTGTTGCGGTTGAGGAACGAGCCCGCGTCCCAGAGCATCGTGGTGAGCTTGCGGATCCGGGCGTGGTAGCCGACGGCCTCGAAGAACTTGAGCAGCTCGCCGCGTTCGATGATCCCGGGCCGGGTGTAGTCGTAGCTGAGCAGCGCCCACTCGCCGACGATCACCGGGATGCCCCGGGAGACGAACGTCTGCTGGACGCGGTCGAAGCCGTCGACGATGTCCTGCTCGACGTTGCTGTCGTAGCGGGTGCCGCCGGCGATGTTGACGCTGAACGGCCACCAGCCGTAGAAGTGGACGGTCGCGGCGATGTTGCGGTCCCCGAGCTGGTCGATCGTGGCCGTCAGCGCGTCGAGCCGCTCCTGGTTGGAGTTGGTGTAGAGGGTGGGCAGCACGAGCAGCCGGGTGGCGTTGTTGCCCCCGGACTGGCGCATCAGGCGGACGAACGCGACGTTCAGCTCACGCAGCACCTCGTCGCTCTCGGCGTCCCCGGACGTGCCGGCGAACTGCGGCTCGTTGATGCTCTCGAACGTCAGCTTCGCCGAGTAGTCGCGGAAGGTGGTGGCGAGCTGGGTCCACAGCGCGGTGTACCGGTTCATCACGTTCGTGCGGTCACCGGGATAGGTGTTGATCCACTGCCAGGAGTCGTGGTGCAGGTTGACCAACACGTAGAGACCCTCCGCCAGCGACCAGTCGACGACCTGCCGGACCTTGGCCAGCCAGGCCGGGTCGAGGGTGTACGTCGGCGCGGGCCCGTGGTGGTTGCTCCAGGTCACCGGGATCCGGATGCTGCGGTAGCCCTGCGAACGGATCTTCTGCAGCAGCGCCTGGGTCACCGGCGGGTTGCCCCAGGCGGTCTCGTCGGGGATGGCGTCGTAGGTGTTGCCCAGGTTCCACCCGGGCTGCATCGCCGCGACCGTGGCCATCGCGTCCCCACCCGGCGACGGCGACGGCGAGGTGGTGGGCGTCGGGGACGGGGGAGGGGTGCTGGTCGGGGTCGGGGTCGGCGTGCCGCCCACGCTCCCGGTGCAGGCCACACCGTTGAGGGTGAACGAGGTCGGTGCGGTGTTGCTGCCCGACCACGAGCCGTTGAAGCCGAAGGAGACCGAGCCGTTCGTGGCGATCGCCGCGTTGTAGCTCATGCTCTTCGCGGTGACCTGGTCACCCGACGAGGTGACCGTGGCGTTCCACGCCTGGGTGACCCGCTGGCCGGACGGGAACGTCCAGCCCAGCGTCCACCCGTTGACCGCGTCGCCGAGGTTGGTGACCGACACGTCGGCGGTGAAGCCGCCCTGCCACTGGGACGGCACCGCGTACGCCACCCGGCAGCCGGCCGCCGCCTGGGCGTTGCCGGCGACCATCGTGCCCGCCATCATCAGCGTGGCGACCGCGGCGGCGATCAGGCCGATCCGCCGTCGCGTCTTTCCGAGGTACTGCGAACTCATCAGGGACTCCTCGCCATGGTGGCGGTTGAGGGGGTACGCGGGGCCGCGCGGGCGAACAGCGCTGCCCGCCCGCGCGACCGGAGAATGCGGAGTGTGCGGACGCTGCCCAGGCGTCCGCCGCGGCCTTCGAGGCTCCCGAATGGAAACGATCGGTCCGTCAAGGCCGAAAGTTTCTGGCCCGACGGTACGTCAACCGGTGATGTGCGTCAATGAAGCTCGCTCCCCCCGGGGTGTGGTGCCGGCGGGCGGCGGGGTTGCCGGGTCCTCGCCAGGTGAGAAAGCCTCCCCAGCGCGTGGTGATCCACTTTGGAAATTTTCAGATCGAGCCTGGAAAGCCATCGATGCCCGTCGGGCGACGGCCGAACGGCTATCCTTGCGCGCGGAACGACGCTGGTGGCCCGCCACGCGGCACTGGCGTGGCAGGCGGCCGTCGCGGGAGCGCTGCAGAGGAGGCCGGGTTGACGCACGGCGAGTCGGGCGAGCCGGTCGACGAGGCGGGTTCGGTCGCCGATTCGACCAGGCCGGTGACGATCGCCGTCATCGCCCGGTCGGCCGGGGTGTCGATCCCGACCGTGTCAAAGGTGATCAACGGGAGGTCCGGCGTCGCCGCCGACACCCGCGCCAGGGTGGAGGCGGCCCTCAGCCAGCACGGATACCGTCGGTCGGCGCCCGTCACCCGCAGCAACATGATGGAGCTCGTCTTCGACGAGATCGAGGACATGTGGGGCCTGCAGATCATCCGCGGCGTCGAGCGGGCGGCCCGGAAGCAGCGGGTCGGCGTCGTCCTGACGGAGTTCGGCCCGCAGCACAACGCGATCCGGTACTGGATCGACGACACCCTCGCCCGCCGCCCGGACTGCCTGGTGGTGGTCGCCCAGCTCGGCGCGGAGCAGCACGACCAGCTACGCGCCCGCGGGATCCCCTTCGTGGTCTTCGATCCCACCACCGAGCTGCCCGACGACGTGCCGTTCGTCGGAGCGACCAACTGGGCCGGCGGAAGGTCCGCCACCCGCCACCTGATCGAGCTGGGCCACCGGCGCATCGCGATGATCGGGGGCCCGGAGCACATCCTGTGCTGCCGGGCCCGGCTGGACGGCTACCGGGCCGCCATCGACGCGTCGGGCCTGTCGGTGGAGCCCGGCCTGGTCGTCCACACCGGGCTGAACCCCGTCGACGGCAGGTCCGCCGCGCTCGACTTGCTGGGCCGACCCGACCGGCCCACGGCGATCTTCGCCTGCAACGACCAGCAGGCCCTCGGCGTCTACCAGGCCGCGCGGGAGCGCGGCCTGCGGATCCCCGCCGACCTCAGCGTGGTGGGCTTCGACGACCTGCCGCTGGCGGCGCTGACCGACCCCCCGCTGACCACCGTCCACCAGCCGCTGGTCGAGATGGCCGCCACCGCCACCGAGCTGGCGCTCGCCCTCGGGCGGGGGGAACGCAGCGCCCAGGTGCGACTGGAGTTGGCGACGACCCTCACCGTCCGGCAGAGCACCGCGCCCCCGGCGAGCTGACCTGACCGACCCGGCCCGGCGGGTCGAGCGCGGCCCGGGGGCGGCCCGGTGGGCTATCCTGGCGCGAGTAGCCAGGACAGGAGCGCAGCGTGGCAGGTGACGACGACATCTCCGGGTGAGAGCCCGCAGCGGTGACCGACGGAGCACGACCCGTGCCGTCGCGTCGCCCATGTCGTCATGCCCTGCTCACGCCGGGCGGCGCGTGCGCGCCCGGATCACCTGTCTGCTGAGGTTCCCCATGTCCGACAGTCATGTCGTCAGCTCCGCCCTGTCCTTTTCCTGGCCGGACGGCACCCCCGTCTTCCAGGACCTGTCGTTCTCCGTGCCCGGCGGCCGCACCGGCCTGGTCGCGCCCAACGGTGCCGGCAAGTCGACCCTGTTGCGGCTCGTCGCCGGCGAGCTCCGGCCCACCGGCGGCAGCATCACCGTCGCGGGAACGCTGGGCTACCTGCCCCAGCACCTGCCCTTCACCCGGCATCAGACGGTCGCCCGGGTGCTCGGGGTCGACCACGTCGTCGCCGCGCTGCACGCCATCGAGGCCGGCGACGCCGCCGAGGAGCACTTCACCACCGTCGGCGACGACTGGGACGTCGAGGAACGGGCCCGCGCCGAACTCGACCGCCTCGGGTTGACCGACGTCGCGTTGGACCGCCGGCTGGGCACCCTCAGCGGCGGCGAGGTGGTGTCCCTCGGTCTCGCCGCCCAGCTGCTCAAGCGGCCCGACGTGCTCCTGCTGGACGAGCCGACCAACAACCTCGACGGCGAGGCGCGGGCGCGGCTGACCGCCGTGCTCCGCTCCTGGACCGGCTGCCTGCTCGTGGTCAGCCACGACCGGGCGCTGCTGGACGAGATGGACCGCATCGCCGCCCTCGACCACGGCGAGATCCGCTGGTACGGCGGCAACCACACCGAGTACGAGCAGGCGGTGCGGGCCGAACGGGAGGTCGCCGAGCGGCAGGTACGGCAGGCCGAGCAGGACGTCAAGCGGCAGAAGCGCGAGCTCCAGCAGGCCCGCGAGCGGGCCGCCCGCCGCGCGTCCACCGCCTCGCGCAACCTGGCCGACGCGGGGCTGGCCCGGATCGTCGCCGGCAACCTCAAGCGCGACGCGCAGGTGTCGGCGGCCAGGTCCAACGACGTGCACGCCGCGCGCCTCGGCGCGGCGCAGGCCCGGCTGGACCAGGCGAGCGCGGCTGCCCGCCGGGACGACCACCTCGCCCTCGACCTGCCGGAGACGACGGTGCCCGCCGGCCGCACCGTCTTCCACGGCGAGGCCCTGCAGGCCGCCTACGACGGGCGTCCGGTCTTCGCCGGCGACGGCGTCGGCCTGGACATCCGCGGCCCCGAACGGGTCGCCCTCGTCGGGCCGAACGGCGCGGGCAAGTCCACCCTGCTGCGGTTGGTCGGCGGCCACCAGGAGCCGGTCTCCGGCGCCGTCACGCGGGCGGAGGGCCGGGTGGCGTACCTGTCGCAGCGCCTCGACCTGCTCGACGCGGACCGGACGGTCGCCGACAACCTCGCCGTCTTCGCGCCCTCGCGCAGCGAGGCGGACCGGATGAACCTGCTGGCCCGCTTCCTGTTCCGGGGCGCCCGCGCCCACCTGCCGGTCGGCGTGCTGTCCGGCGGCGAACTGCTGCGCGCCACGCTGGCGTGCGTCCTGAACGCCGAGCCGGCACCGCAGCTGCTGCTGCTCGACGAGCCCACCAACAACCTCGACCTGGCCAGCGTGGCCCAGCTGGAGAGCGCGCTCCTGGCGTACCGGGGGGCGTTCGTCGTGGTCAGCCACGACGACCGTTTCCTGGCCGCGATCGGGGTGGACCGCTGGCTCCGGCTGGCCGGCGGCCGGCTCACCGAGGCGGGCGGGCCGCAGTGATCGGCCGGCCACCCGCCGCCGGATCTGTCCTAGGACGCTTTGGGGGGTGTGTGCCGCCTGACGGCTGAGCAACGGCCTGGACAGGGGATGAGTAGCGGCTACTCAGGTGCCGGGCCGCGCCGTGGCGTGAACTGGTTGCACCGCCGGCACCGCGCCGGCGCCGACAGGGAAGGAACCCGGCAATGGGACTGTTCAAGCAGCTCAAGGACATGCGGAACGTCGTCGAGGCGGCTCCCGCGATGATCTCCGAGGCCCGCGCCCTGCAGCAGCAGGCCATCCAGGCCCAGGCCGCCGGCGGCTTCGGCCCCGGCTACGGCGGTGGCGTCGCCGGCTACGGCAACGTGGCGGTGCCGCAGCCGGCCGACGTGCCGCCGGGCGACCCGCGCCTCACCCCGATCGAGGGGGTCGGCCTGGAGCTGTACGCCCGGGCGTCCAAGGCCGCCGCCACCCGCGGCCTCGACGAGGCCGGCATGGCCCGGTACGCGGCCACCCTCGGCGTCGACCCGGCCACCTGGCCGGCGGCCGTCGCCGGGTGGAACGCCCGGATGCGGGGCGACATGCAGCTCGCCACCCACTTCGGCCGGCTCTACCAGGAAGCGCAGCTCTGACCATGGGATTCCTCAGCTCGCTGCGGGACCTGCGCCGCCAGGCCGACGAGATCGACCGCACCTACGACCCGGGGGCCCAGCTGCGCCAGGGGCTGGCGGCCATGCAGCAGATGCGCCAGCAACTGGCCGGCCAGCAGGCGACCGCCCACCTCGCCACGACCGGCACGCCGGCGACGGCCACGATCGTCGGGCTCCGCCAGACCGGGGGGTACGTCAACCACGCCCCCCTCGTCGAGATCCGGCTCATGGTCACCCCCGCCGACCGGCCGCCGTTCCCCGCCACGCACACCGGCCTCGTGCCGCCGGTGTACCTCGGTCAACTCCGGCCCGGCGGCACGGTGGCGGTCCGCTACAGTCCGGCCGACCCGAACAGCGTCGCCGTCGTCTGGGGCCAACCGGCGTGACGCCGGCCCGCCGCAGTGGACGGTAGCCGCCGGCCGGTGCCGGCGGCTACCTCGGCGCGCCCGACGCGACCCGTCTGATCGCCACGCCTGGATCCGCAGGCGCCGCGCTATAGACTCCGGCGTCGTGCCGACGACGACGGGGACGCCGAGCAGGTGTCCGTCCTGTGCCCACGACCTGGTTCCGCCGGAGGTGGGCACGGTCTCCTGGTGCCCCGCCTGCCGGTGGAACCTGGAGGTCTACGACGTCGCCCTGGCTCCCTGGCGCGGCACCAGGGCGATCGGCCGATGGGGATTCCGGCGCGGGCTCAAGCTCGACCGGTCGACGCACGAGCAGCTGCTGGCCGACCCGCAGGGGCGCGAAGCCGGTGCGTCGACCGGTGAGGTCTGGCTGTTGGCGGTCTCCGTGGTGCTGGCCCTGCTCGGGGTGGCCGCGCTGGGCCACCTCGGCTGGCTCGTGGTCGCCAGCGACCTGTCGCCGGGGATCCGGCTGGTCCTGGCGATCCCCGCCGTGCTCGTCCTGCTGCTGGTCAAGCCCTCGTTCGGGCGGGTGCCCAGGCATGGCCTGATCACCGAGCGCGCGGCCCCCGAGCTGCACCGGCTGGTGCGCGAGGTCGCCGACGCCGCCGGAACGCCGGTGCCTGACGTGATCTGCGCCGACCTGAGCATCAACGCCGGGGTCGCCCAGCTGGGGTGGCGCCAGCGGTCGGTGCTCGTCATCGGCATCCCCCTCTGGGTGATGCTGCCGCGGGCCGCCCGCGTCTCGGTCCTGGCCCACGAGCTGGGTCACCTCGCCAACGGCGACCCGTTGCGGGTGCGGTGGACGCTGCCGGCGAGGACGTTCGGCGCCCGGGCGGTGGCGGCCACCGGTGGGCGGAACCCATGGCGGCGGGCCCTCGGCACGGCGGACTCGCTGGCCGAACGGCAGAGCGGCCTGGTGGTCCTCCTCGGGATGGCCGTCCACGCGACCATCGCCCTGGTCAACGTCGTCGGCGCGACCATGCAGCTGCTCGTCGACAGCGTCGCGATGCCCGACAGCCGCCGCGCCGAGTACCGGGCCGATCTGGTCGCCCGCCGGGTCGCCGGCACCGCGCCCTTCCTCCGCTCGTCGGAGACGGTGCTGCTCGCCGACCGGATCTGGCGGGACCTGTGGCACCTGGCGCCCCGCATCGACGGTGAGCAGCTCGAGGAGTTGGCGGCCGAGGCCCGGCAACGCCTGGCCGTCCAGCTGCCGCTGGCCCGTCAGGTCAGCCGGCGGGCCACCGACCTGTGGAGCACCCACCCGAGCGAGGACCTGCGGATGCGGCTGATCGAGGCCCTGCCCGACGTCGACGGGACCCTCCGCGTCGACGACACCCGCTGGGCCGCGATCGACACCGAACTCAAGCCCTGGCGTCGCGCCGCGCACCACGCCCTCCTGGGAACCCGGGACCGGTTCTGAGGCGCCCGCCCGCCGCCCGGCCGACGAACTTCGTACCCGGACGGGCCCGTGACATGATGGCGCCCATGGCAAACCAGGGGGACGTCGGCGGGCCCCACCGCCGCAGTGGGTCGGGCGCTCTCGCGGACGGCGCGGACGGTGACAGCGCCGAGGCGCGGCTCGCCCTCGCCCAGCACCCCGAGACGCCCCAGCTGACCCTCATCGACCTGGCGGCCGACCCGTCGCCCCTGGTCCGCAGGGCGGTCGCGGGCCGCACCGACGCGCCCGCCCAGGCGCTGCGGCCGTTGGCCCGGGACCACGACCGTCAGGTCAGGGAGGCCGTGGCGAGGAACCCCTCGGCCTCGGTCGGCAACCTGGTGCGGCTGGTCAAGGACGCCGACCGGTGGGTCCGCTGGGCGGTCGCCGGCAATCCGGCCTGCGACGAGTCGGTTCGCCGGGTGATGGCGCAGGCCCACGACAAGGAGCTTCGCGGTCTCCTCGCCGAGTCGCGCGAACTGGAGCCCGACCTGGCCGCGCGGCTGGTCGACGACGTCTCCCCCGAGGTGCGGGAACGTCTCGCCACCCACACCCACGACCCCGAGGTGATCACCGCCCTGCTGGCCGACCGCACCGCGCGCGTACGCCGGGGGCTCGCCCGCAACCCGCGGACCAGCACCGCCCAGCGTGGCGCGCTCGCCCGGGACCCCGTGGCGGACGTGCGCGTCGCGTTGGTGCTCGCGGTCGAGCTGACCGAGGCGGACCTGCGGCACCTGGTCGACGACCGGTCGGTGCAGGTGCGGATGGCGGTGGCGACGTCGGAGCTGGTCCCGCCGCACATCCGGCAGGCGCTCCGTGACGACCCCGACGAGATGGTCGCCGACGCGGCGCGAAGCCCCCGCCCCGGGCGGGGCAACTCCCCGGTGGTGCAGGCTCCCCGCGTCGGCCACCGGGCCGCCGGCGGCGACCGGCGTCGACCGGGCGGTGCCCGGCGCTGACGCCGGCCGTGGGGAAGGTGTGGCGATGACCGAAGCCGGTTGGCAGCCGAGCGCGCCGGGCGTCATGCGACTGCCGTCCGGGCGGCTGGTGCGTGGCCGTGGCCTGCGGAACCCGCTGCCGGACGGGCCCGAGCCGCAGTTCGGGGTCTACCTGGTGGGTGCCCCGCCGGAGCCGGTGCCGTGGGACAGCCGGTGGGTCCGCTGCCGCGACTTCTGGCTGCCGGCCGACCGCGCGGACTTCGCGGCCGCCCTGCGCGAGGCGCTGGACCGGGCCGGCACGCAACGGGTCGAGCTGGCCTGCGGGGGCGGCTTCGGACGCACCGGGACGGGGCTGTCGTGCCTGGCGATCCTCGACGGCGTGCCCCCGGCCCAGGCCGTCGCCTACGTCCGCGCGCACTACCTGCCCCAGGCCGTGGAGACGCCGTGGCAGCGGCGTTTCGTCGCCCGCTTCGACCCGGCGGCGCAGCACCGGCGCTGACCGGCTCGTGCCCCCCGGTCCCGTCCTCTCCCAGCCCGCCACGGCGATCACCGTAGCGGCCCGCCGGGGCGGCCGGAGCGGCCACGCCCCCACCTGTCGCGCGGGCCGGTCGTCGCCGGACTGTCGCGGCGGTCCGGCGGCCGGTAGCGTCGTCGGCGTGGATTTCGCCGCCATCGCCGCCCGGCTCGGGGTGCCCGTCGAGGACGTCGAGCGCGTGCACCGGCTCGCCGGGGACGGGCCGTCGGCGCCGCTGCCCGCGAGGGCCGACGCGCCCGCCATCCTCGACCGGCTCGCGGTGCCCCCGGACGACGCCGCCGAGATCATGGCCGGCTGGCCGGACGCCGACTCTCCGCTGTGGACACCCGAGCTGCGCTGGCTGCTCGACCGCTCGACCGCCCTGGTCCGCGCAGACCTCGGGGGGCACGGCTGGCTGTCGCCCGGCCCGGCGCTGCCCCGCGACCGGGGCCCCGCCTGGCGGCACCTCTACGGCTACGCCTACCTGGCGCTGGTCGACGTCGTCAGGGGCTACCACCGCGACCACGGCATCGCCGACGCCGTGTCGTGGACGACCCTCGCGGACCTGGGCCGCAATCTCGCGGTCGACCGGCGGATGCGCGGCGAGGGCTGGCCGGTGATGCAGAGCTGGCTGACGCTGCACGTGCGCGGCGGCCTCTACGAGCTGGGCCGGTTGCAGCACCACCGGGGCGACGGCGCGATCGGCCTGCACATCCCCGACTCGGGGCCGTTGACCCCGGAGGCGGTCGCGGTGTCGCTCGACGAGGCCCGCGCGTTCTTCCCGCGCCACTTCCCCGACGAGCGCTACACGGCGTTCGCCTGCGGCTCGTGGCTGCTCGACCCGCAGCTTCGGGAATACCTGCCCGAGAGCTCCAACATCGTGCGGTTCCAGCGGAGGTTCGAGCTGGAGCCCTACGAGGAGCCGGAAGGGCTCGACGCCGACGTCGAGGTGCTGCGGTTCGTGTTCCGCACCCTGACCACGCCGCTGGACCGGCTGCCGCGCCGCACCGCGCTCCAGCGCGCGGTCGTCGACCACCTGACGGCCGGCCGCCACTGGCAGTGGCGCCAGGGCCGCTTCCCGCTCTAGGCCGCCCGACGGGCCTGCCCTGTCCCGGGGGGCGGCGGTCAGCGCGCCGGGTGCCAGCCGAGCAGGGGGCCCAGCCGGGTCGCGATGTCGGTGAGCAGCTGCACGTAGTCGGCGTGGTCGAAGGTGAAGGGCAGGGCGAAGGCCACCTCGTCGACCTCCCGGAACGCGGCGAGGGAGGCCAGTTCCTCGGCGATCCGGTCGGACGGCCCGATCAGGTCGCGGGCGAACACCATCCGCTGCGGCCCCTGCGGCGCTGCCGTCCGGGGGGTGCGCCGGCGGACGTACTCCTCGTAGCGGGCGCGCTGCTCGGCGGTGGCGCTGTCGGTGGGAACGACCACCAGACCCTGCGACACCCGGGCGGCGGGCCCGGCCGGGTGGTGGGCCCGGTACGCGCGGATGTGCGCGAGCTGGATGTCGTCGAAGTCGGTGGCCTCCTCGGCCTTGACCACGCTGCTGGTCAGCAGGTTCATGCCCTGCTCGCCGGCCCAGCGCGCCGACCGGAGGCTGCCGGCGCCGTACCACATCCGGTGGATCAGGCCGGGGGAGTACGGCTGCACCCGGCGGGAGTACGCCTCGAACCCCTCGACGCCGTCGAGGTCGCTGGCCTGCTCCCCGCGTACGAGGTCGAGTAGCCGGCGGACCCGGGTGTGGCCGAAGTCCTCGGCGTCGCCGGTGTCCGGATACAGTGCGTGCCGCACCCGGTCGTAGTGCATCGGCGGGCCCACGCTGACCCCCGGGTTCAACCGGCCGCCGGAGAGGACGTCCACCGTGGCCAGGTCCTCCGCGAGGCGGAGCGGGTTCTCCCAGCCGAGCGGGATGACCGCGGTGCCGAGCTCGATGCGGCGGGTGCGCTGCGTGGCGGCCGCCAGCACCGCCACCGGCGAGGAGATGCCGAACTGGAGGTGGCGGTGGCGCACCCAGGCGCTGTCGAAGCCGAGCTGCTCGCCGAGCTCGATGAGGCTCAGCGTCGCCTCGTGGCCCGCCAGGGGATCCGCCTCGTCGAAGAGGCCGATCGTGAGGAAGCCGAGCTTGTGCAGGGACACCGGGGTCTCCATCGCTGGTGGGAGGAGGGCGTCACCACGATAACCCCCCTGGGGCATGGGAAATGGGCGACCGGTGGTGACTGCGTCGCCGGGGTTTCGGTGCGATGCTTCGACAGGAGACGATGAGCGACCACGCCGGCCGGGACGGCCGCGTCCGGACCGAGTGGGGAGAGTCATGACCGGCGAGTTCACCGGACTGACCGCCGTGGTGACCGGCGGTGCCTCCGGCATCGGCCTGGCCACCGCCCGCATGCTCGCGGGGCGGGGGGCGGCCGTCGCCTGCCTCGACCTGGACCCGTTCGGGGTGCCGGCCCCGCTGCACGGCCTGCGCTGCGACGTCACGAGCGACACGTCGGTGACCGGGGCCGTCGCCGCCGCGGCCCACCACCTCGGCGGCATCGACATCCTGGTCAACAACGCCGGCGTCGGCGCGCAGGGGTCCGTCGAGGCGAATCCGTCCGACGAGTGGCACCGGGTCTTCGACGTCAACGTGGTGGGCATCGTCCGGGTCACCCGGGCGGCCCTGCCCCACCTGCGGGCCTCCGCCTGCGCGGCCGTCGTCAACACCTGCTCCATCGCGGCGACCGTGGGTCTGCCCGACCGGGCGCTCTACAGCGCCACGAAGGGCGCCGTGCAGGCGTTGACCCTCGCCATGGCCGCCGACCACGTGGCGGAGGGGATCAGGGTCAACTGCGTCAACCCGGGCACCGCCGACACCCCCTGGGTGCGCCGGCTGCTCGACTCCGCCGCCGACCCGGCCGCCGAGCTCGCCGCCCTGCGGGCCCGCCAGCCCATGGGCCGGCTGGTCGCCGCCGACGAGGTCGCCGCCGCGATCGCCTACCTGGCCAGCCCGCTGGCCGCCTCCACCACCGGGACCGTGCTCGCCGTCGACGGCGGCGTGCACGGTCTGCGCGTCCGGCCGGCCGCCGCCGGAGGCCCCCCGCCGGGCACCCACCCCCGACCCGGCAACGAGGAGACGTCATGAGGACCACCCGCCTGGGGCGCTCGTCGGCCCCGGTCACCGCAGTGGGGTTCGGCGCGGCCGGGATCGGCAACCTGTACCGGGCGGTCGACGACGACACGGCCCGCCGGGCGGTCGAGGCCGCGTGGCAGGCCGGCATCCGCTACTACGACACCGCCCCGCACTACGGCCTCGGCCTGTCGGAGCGCCGGCTCGGCGCGGCGCTGGCGGGCCGGCCCCGCGCGGAGTTCACGGTCTCCACGAAGGTCGGCCGGATCCTGGTGCCGTCGCCGCAGACCGCGCACCTGCGCGACGACGCCGGCGGGTTCGACGTGCCCGCCGACCACGCGCGTCGCTGGGACTTCAGCGCCGACGGGGTACGCCGGTCGCTGGAGTCCAGCCTCGCCCGGCTGGGCCTCGACCGGGTGGACGTCGTGCTGATCCACGACCCGGACGAGCACTGGCGGCAGGCGGTCGACGAGGCGTACCCGGCCCTGCACGAGCTGCGCGACCAGGGCGTGGTGGGCGCGATCGGCGTCGGGATGAACCAGTGGCAGATGCTGGAGCGGTTCGTCACCGACACCGACATCGACGCCGTGATGCTCGCCGGCCGTTACACCCTGCTCGACCAGTCGGCGGCGCGTACGCTGCTTCCCCGGTGCCGGGAAAGGGCGGTGGGTGTGCTCGTCGCCGGGGTCTTCAACAGCGGCATCCTCGCCACCGAGCCACCGGGCCGGACCTACGACTACGGGCCGGTGCCGGACGCGACGTACGCCCGGGCGGTGCGGATCGCGCAGGTGTGCCGCACGCACGGGGTGAGCCTGCCGCAGGCGGCCATGGCCTTCGTGGCGCGGCATCCCGCCGTCGTCTCCGTGCTGTTCGGCGCGGGCAACGCCGAACAGGTCGACCGCAACGTGCAGCTCGCCGCCACGCCGGTGCCCGACGCCCTGTGGGGCGATCTGCTGGCCGAGGGGCTCATCGACCTGTGACCTCCCCTCCGTGCGGCGTGCGGGCGGCAGCGCCTCATCGGCCGGCGTTCACGAAGGCGGCGATCTCGTCGAGCCCCGGGCGGTAGCCGTCGCTGGTGTCCACCTCGAATTCGGGCACGGCGAGCCGGACGGGTTGGAAGCCCCGGTGGCCGAGGGCGTGGGTCTGCCGGTCACCGAGGTACGCGTCGGCGTGGGCCCGCCGGATCGCGTTCTCGTCCTGCCGTCGCCGGACGCGGTCGAAGGCCGCCTGCGCGGTGACCTGGCAGTGCACCACCCGGACGTCGGCGATCCCGAGCAACGGCTGCAGGCCGGGGCGCCAGAGGCGGTCCTGGAAGGCCGCCTCGGCGACCGTCGTGACGCCTGCGGTCAACAGCAGCCGCAGCACCTCGAAGAACGTGGGCAGGGTCCGGAGGCTCAGCTCGTCGGTCGGTGCGGCGACGAAGTCGCCGGCCGCGTGGACCATGCCCTCCTTGATCTCGTCCCGGCAGATCGCCGGGCACCCGATCCGCCGGGCGAGCAGGTGGGCGAGTGTCGTCTTGCCCGCCCCCGACGGTCCGCTGACGACGACGAGCGTCGGCCTTGTTCCCATCAGGTCGTTATAGCTCAACCGGGTGCGGTGGGCGGTCGCGACGGCCGGTCAGGCCGGGGTGGACCGCAGGACGTCGGCGACGGGCCGCCGGGCGGCGGCCAGGGCGGGGACGGCGGCGAGCGCGGCGACGGCGAGCAGCACCGCGCAGGCCATGGCGAGCAGCCAGGAGACGGGTGCGTACCGCTGCTCGCCCGCGCTGACGACCAGGTACAGGCCGATGCCGGCCGGGACCCCGACGGCGACGCCGAGCGTCGCGGGGAGGAGCTGCGCCACCGCCATCCCCATGGTCACCTGCGCCGGCGTGGCACCGAGCGTGCGGGCGACGGCCAGGGGGTGGCGGGCGTCGAGGACCGCGGTCCAGGTGCTCACGATGGCGTTGACCAGCCCGAGGGCGCACAGCACGCCGATGACGAGCAGCATGGCCTGGATGGTCCGGGCGTCGCGGGGGTTGGCCAGCTCCGCCCCGCCGAGCCCGACCTGCCGGTCCTGCCGCAGGCCCATGAGCAGGGCGGCGAGGCCGGTCGTGGTGATCAGGGTGTTCACCATGACGAGGCGGGCGCGGCGGGGGCGGCGGGCGTTGACGCGTACCCCGATCAGCAGGGCGGTGGGCATCCGGCGGGACAGCCAGACGCGCCATCCGCGCCGCCGGGGTGGCGTGGCGGCGTCGGCCAGCGCGTGGACGGTGTCGGTGGTGGCGGCGCGGAGCACGGGTGCCAGCGTCGCCGCGGCGGCGATGGCGAGGGCGAGGGCGGTGCCGGCGACCACGGCGCGCAGCCCGGGTGGCGGGGTGCCGGTGGCGCCGAGGAGCCCGGCGCCGGGGTCGGTCAGCGCCGGCGCGGCGAGCCAGCCGGCGGCGATGCCGGTGCCGGCGGCGGCGAGCCCGACGACGAGGTGTTCGGCGAGGTGGACGGCGGCGACCATGGCCGGTCCGGCGCCGACGGCCTTGAGCAGCCCCACCCGGCGACGCTGGTCGGCGATGCGGCCGGCGACGATGTTGGCGACGCCGACCACCGCGAGGGCGGTGAGCAGCCAGCTGCCGACCAGCAGGGCCAGCCGCGCCCCCGTGACGAGCCTGCCGTTCGCCTCGGCGATCCCTGTCCAGCTCGTGTACTCGATTCCGTCTTCGCGCTTGTGGGTGAAGGAGGTGCCGACGTGCGGGTCCGCGTATCTCAGGTTCAGGGCGTACGACAGCGGCCGTGCGCCGGCCAGCGCCGCGATCTCGCCGCGATCGACCCAGACCAGGCCGGCGCTCTCCGTCAGAGGGCTGCCCGCATCGGCGCGCCAGTCGGCGCGCGGGTAGACGGCGCGGGCGGCGGTCACCGCGGTCCCGACCACCCGCAGGGGGTGGCGGTCGATGCTGACCGTGTCGCCGATGCGCATGTCGAGGGCGGCGGCGAAGGCGTGCTCGACGACCACGCCGCCGGGGCGCACCCAGGTGCCGCCGGTCACCGCCGGCCGGTCCAGGGCCGCCGGGGAGTCGTCGCGGCCCTGGACGACGGCCTGCACGGTCCGTCCTCGGGCGGTCAGCATCAGATAGCCGATCGGGTACGGTCCGCTGTGCGCGGTGACGCCGGGCGCGGTGGCCAGCGGCGCGAGGGCGGCCAGGGCCGCCGGGCCCGACGCGGCCGGCGTCGCCACCACGTCGGGGCCGGCGGTGGCGGCCCGGGTCCGCTCGTACGGCTTCGCGAGCGCGTCGTTCAGGGTGAGGCCGAGGGTCAGCGTCGCGGTCGCGGCGCTGATGGCGAGCAGCAGCAGTGCGGTCTCGACGCGGCGTCGGCGCAGGTCCCGCGCCATCAGCCGACACACGAGCAGCAGACGCCCCGTCATGTCAGCGCCCCCCGCCGTAGACGGTGCCGGTGCCCGCGCGGCCGGCGGTGCCGGCGGCGAACCGGCTGTCGTCGGCGAACGCCCCGTCCCGCATCGAGATCACCCGGTCGGCGACCGCGGCGATGCGCGCGTCGTGGGTGACCACCACCAGCGTCTGCCCCGCCGCGCGCAGCTCCTCGAACAGCCGCAGCACCTCCAGGGTGGCGGCGCTGTCCAGGTTTCCGGTGGGCTCGTCGGCCAGCACGACCAGCGGCTCGTTGCTCAACGCCCGGGCGATCGCGACCCGCTGCCGCTGCCCGCCGGACAACGCCGACGGCAGGTGCCGGGCGCGGTCGGCGAGCCCGACCCGGTCCAGCAGGTGCAGGGCGCGTTGCCGGGCCCGGCGGGGAGACCGCCCGGCCAGCAAGGCGGCCAGCTCGACGTTCTCCACGGCGGTCAGCTCGTCCATGAGGTGGAACGACTGGAAGACGAAGCCGATGTGCTGTCGCCGCAGCCGGGCGAGGGCGCGTTCGCTCATGGCGTCGATCCGGTGCCCGGCCAGCACGATCTCGCCGTGGGTGGGGCGTTGCAGCCCGCCGAGCAGGTGCAGCAGGGTCGACTTGCCGCAGCCGCTGGGACCCATGATGGCAAGCGTCTGCCCCGCCGGCACCTCCAGGTCGACGTCGTCGACCGCGCGCACCAGGGCGCTGTCGCGGCCGTACCACCTGCTCACCGCGCGTGCCCGCAGCAGCGCCGGCCCGGTCATGCGGCGCCACCCGGCGTGCCCCCGCTGCGCTCGGTCATCGCTTTCCCTTCTGCCCGGCCTGGTCATGCCCGGTCCAGGTCCGCTCGCACGCTTCCAGCCACTCCAGGTCGGCCCGCAGCCGCAACACGACCCCCTCCAACAGCAACCCGACGACGGGATCCACCGCCCGGTCCAACGCGGCCCGCTGGGCGTCGCGCAGGCGGCGCAGCACCTCACGCCGCTGCGCGTCGACCAGATCCACCGGATCGGCGAGCCGGGCGGCAGCGGCGGCCACCAGCTTGAGGTGGAACTCGGTGAGGTCGGGCCTCGGCCAGTGCACCTCGGCCAGCCAGGCGGCGACCCGCTGCTGCCCGGCCGGGGTCAACGCGTAGACCCGGCGGTCGGGCCGGTCCGGCAGACCCTCGACGCGCTGCGAGGTCACCAGCCCCGCCTTGGCCAGCCGGGTCAGCGTCACGTAGATCTGCCCCGCGTTCATCGTCTCGCCGAGGGGGCCGAGCGCGGCCCGCAACCGGCTGCGCAGGTCGTAGCCGTACGCCGGCTCCTTGGCCAGCATGGCCAGCACCACGTCCTGCACCCGGCCCCACCCTCCGTCGACCGGTAATAGATAACTGTTATCTATCGGGGGTGTCAAATCGCCTTAGGGTGGGGTGGTGGACACGGAACGGGTCCGGCGGGCGTACGCGTCCGTGGCGGAGCTCTACATCGGACTGTTCGGGACGACCCGACAGGTGCACGCCGTCTCGCTGACCCCGTCAGCGACCCGACCTGCCCCCGGAGAGAAACGGAACCCAGATCATCATGGCTGAGCACGTAGTCGTCATCGGCGCCGGCGTCTATGGCGCGGCGGTGACCGCCGCGCTGACCCGGCGCGGTGCCCACGTCACCGTCGTCGACGCGGCGGCGCCGGCCGGCGGCACCTCCGGCGCGACGTTCTCCTGGACCAACTCCTGCGGCAAGCAGCCCCGGCCGTACCACGACCTGAGCGTCGCGGGCATGGCGGCACACCGCAGGCTGGCGGCCGAGGTGCCACTGAGCGACTGGTACCACGAGGGCGGCAACCTGGAATGGGCCGACGACGAGGCCGGGCGCGCGAAACTGCGCCGGAAGGTCGAAGGCGTCCTCGACTACGGGTACGAGGCGCGCTGGCTCACCCGGGCGCAGGCGCTGCGCCTGGAACCGGACATGAACCCCGCCGAGCTGCCCGACGACGGGATCGCCTACTTCCCGCAGGAGGGCTGGATCGAGCCGACCCGGCTGATCGGCCACCTGCTCTCGACCGCTGTCGTCGCCGGCGCGGAGTTGGTGCGCGACGACGCCGTCACCGGCCTCGAGGTGGCGGACGGCCTGGTCCGGTCCGTGCACCTCGCCTCGGGGCGGAAGATCGTCACGGACGCGGTCGTGAACTGCGCGGGGCCGGGGGCCGACCGGATCGCCGGCCTGGCGGGGCTGACGCTGCCGATGCGCAACACCCGTGGCGTGCTCGTCTACACGTCCCCGGCCGCGGTCGCGGTGTCCCGCGTCGTCCACGCACCGGGTGTGCACCTGCGCCCCGACGGCGGCGGACGGCTCCTGCTGCACACCCATGAGATCGACGGCGCGGCGCACCTCGACGACAGTGGCGAGATCAGCGTCGACCAACCGGCGGTCGACAGGGTGCTCGCCGCCGGCCGCGCGTTGTACCCGGGGCTGCGGGACGTGGTCGTGGAGAGCGTGCGGGTCGGCGAGCGCCCCATCCCCGGTGACGGCCTGCCGGTGCTGGGCCGCGTGGTCGACCTGCCCAACTTCCACTTCGCCGTCTCACACAGCGGGGCGACCCTGAGCGTGCACGCCGGTGACCTGGTCGCCGCCGAGGCGCTCGGCGAGAACCAGGACGACGCCCTGGCCGCGTTCCGGTTCGAACGGTTCTGACCCGGCACTGGTGGCCCGCCGCTCGTGCGGGGAGCAGCAGGGACCCGGCGCCGTTGCGCACGAGCCGCGACGCGGGGGCGACCCGCAACCGACGGCAGCGGTCAGATCATCCCGGCACGGAGGGCGTACGCGACGGCGTGCGAGCGGTTACGCAGCTTGAGGCGGTGCGTGAAGCCGTAGATGACGTTCTTGACGGTGCGTTCGGAATAGCAGAGCCGGCTGGCGATCTCGTTGGTGTCCAGGCCCTCGGCCATCAGCCGGAGCACGTCGATCTCCCGCGCGTTCAGGCCCGAGGCGGTCAGGCCGTGCGGGGTGAGCACGTCGCGCTGGAGCCGCTCGATGTGCTTGAGTAGCTCGCCGACCAGGTTCGGGGGCATCACCCCGCCGCCGTCGCGGGCCGCCACCAGGCTGTCGACGAGCCGGTCCGTGGTGATCGCCGCCCGGGGCTGGATCGCCACCACCCGGCAGTCGACCGCCGTGATCAACTCCGCCTGGCTGATCTCGTTGGCGATCAGGACGGTGGGCGCGCCGGTTGCGGCCGCGTTGCGCCGCAGCACCGCCACGACGTCGGTGGTGAGCCGGTCGGCGACGACGAGCAGCACGTCGGCCTCGCCCTGCCGCCCGTCGTCGAGCAGGGTCACCTCGGTACGATGCCGCAGGTAGTCGCCGACGCCGGCCCGGCTCAGCGGATCCGTCGTGTGCACGGCGACCCTGACCTGTTCCACAACAACCTCCCGGTGACTCGGCACGCGACCAAGTGTCGGCAGGGCGTCTTCACGAACCCTTCACGATCCCGGCGGGCGGCTCACCGCGGCGGCCGGCGGGCGAGCCGGAGGGCCTCGATGTACTTGGGTAGCTCCCGGGCGGCGTGCTCCAGCCGGCCGGGCGTCAGCTGCTCGGCGAAGACGACGTCCACCACGGCCTGGGCGAGCCCCGGCGGCAGGTCGCACACGGCGGGGCGGGCCCCACCCTCCCACACCCGCAGGATTCGCATCCGGTCCACGACGACGTCCAGCGTGCGCCGCAGCCCGGCGACGGCCTCGTCGGCCACCGCCGCGTCCAGCTCCAGGCGGCCCTGCGTGGCCAGGGCGAGGAACAGGTCCCCGGCGAAGTCCTCGGCGTCCAACGGGCCCGCCCTCAGCCGACCGCGGCCAGGCCGCCCGTCGGCTGCGGGCTCCAGCTCACGCCGACCAGGTCGGCCACGGCGAGGGTACGCGACGCGGCGGTGCGGGCCAGGCCGGCGGCGAGCAGGTGCGCACCGCGTACGGTGGGCTCGGCCAGCCGCGCGGCCAGCTCCGCGATCGCCGCGCGTACGTCGTCGGGCACCTCGTGTCCCCGGCGCAGCAGCTGCCGTACGGCGATCTCGCCCAGCTCGGCGGCCGAGTGCGGCGGCACCCGCCAGCGCCGGCCGAAGGCGTCCGCCAGCCCCGGCACCCCGTCGGTCACCGGTTCCTCGCCGATCAGGACCACCAGCGGGTCGGCCGGGTTGTCGCGCATCTCGTCGACCAACGCCTCCAACACCTCGGCGGCGCCCTCGGCGCGGGCGTGCTCGACGACCAGCACCCCGCCCCGCGCGTCGCGGACTGCCGCCCGGACCAGGTGGCGGGCCTGGCCGGGCCACTGCGGCGCGAGCTCGCCGGCCACCGACACCCGGACCAGCTGGCCGGTCGACACCAGGCCCAGCTCGGACAGCGCCGCAGCGTAGTGCCGGGCGTACTCGGTGCGGCCGTCGCCCCGCCGGCCGGTGATGACGACGTTGCCGGCTCTGCCGATCGACCGTTGACGGCCGCGTAGCCGGCAGAGCTCCACCAGGGTCGCCGCGGCGGCCTCGCGCACGGCCTCGCCGCCGACCAGCTCGCCCATCCGCCGCCAGCCGTGGGTCGCGTCGACCGCGCCGGCCGGGTCGGCCGCCGCGTCGGGCGCGGCGTCGGCCGGTGTCGGCAGCTCGTCGAGCAGGGCCAGCTCCGGCCCCAGGTCGGCAGCGGTCAGGCGGTTCAGGGCGACGTCCCGGCCCGGCGGCAGGGCCGCCAGCCGGGACGCCTGGTTGTTGATCATCGCCTCGAACAGCTTGCGGGCGACCCGGCCGTTGCCGAACGTCGGCCCCTTCGGCACCCGCTCGAAGTAGCGGGCCACGGCGTCGTGGGCGTCGTCGGTCAGCTCGTAGTAGTGCTTGGCGCACAGGTTCGACGTGATCGTGACCAGCTCGTCGACCGAGTAGTTCGGGAACTCGACGGTCCGGGTGAACCGGGAGGCCAGGCCGGGGTTGGAGTCGAGGAACCGCCCCATCAGCTCCGAGTAGCCGGCCACGATCACGACCAGCTCGTCGCGGTGGTCCTCCATCATCTTCATCAGCGCGTCGATGGCCTCCTGGCCGAAGTCCGGCCCGGACCCACCCGAGCCGGCGGAGAGCGTGTACGCCTCGTCGACGAACAGGACCCCACCCAGCGCCCTGGTGACCAGCTCGGTGGTCTTGATCGCGGTCGATCCGATGTACTGCCCGACCAGGTCCGCCCGGGCCGCCTCGACCAGGTGTCCCTTGGTCAGGACACCGAGCTCGGCCAGGACCGAGCCGTAGAGCCGGGCCACCGTGGTCTTGCCGGTGCCCGGCGGGCCGGCGAAGACGAGGTGCCGGCTCATCGGCGGCATCGGCAGGCCCATCCGCTGCCGCGCCTGCGCCATCCGGATGAGGTTGACCAGGGCGCTGACCTCCTGCTTGACGCCCCTGAGCCCGATCAGGCCGGCGAGTTCACCCAGCGCCCCGGCCGGCGACTCCGCGCCGGGCGGTGGGGTCGGCTGCCCGTCGTCGGCCGGGGACGCGTCGGGCGGGCGGGGGGAGTGGCCCGGCGCGCGAACGGGGTCCTCCGTGTCCCGCAGCGCCACCCGGGCGTCCGCGCCGCGGCGCAGGTCCTCCCCGGCGCTGCCCCGCACCGTGCAACGGGTCAGCTCGACCGGCAGGCCGGTGTCGACGCCGACTCCGTCGCCGGCGCTGTCCAGCACCTCGCACTCGGTGAGGGTGCCGCTGCTGCCGGGGCCCAGCAGCACGCCGGTGCCGCCGGCGTCGCGGATCCGGGTACGGGCGGCCGTGAGCAGCACCCCGTCCCCGGCGGTCAGCGCGGTGCCCGATGCCGCCACGATCTCGCAGTCGCGGACGGTGACGGTCGCCGCGTCCACGGCGAGCAGTCCGGCGCCCCGCAGCCGGGCCGATTCGAGCCCCAGGGTGGACCCGCCGCCGACCGTGACGGCGTGCTCGCCGCCGCCGGAGAGCCGCGCGTCGCACACCGTCGCGACGCCCCCGCCCCGGACCTCGACGGCGACCCCCGCGCCGCCGTCCACCCGCAGGTCCGTGCCCTCGACCGTCGCGCCGTCCACCAGCAGGCCGGCGCCGGCGAACCGGTCCGCGCGCAGCCGGCTCAGCTCGACGCCGGCGCCGCCGACGACCCTGGCGACGTGCTCGCCGGTGCCGTGCACGGTCAGGCCGTCGAACCGTGGCCGGCTCCCGCCGTCGGCCTGGACGCCGACGGGGGAGTCGGCGACCGTGCAGTCGGTGAAGCGGGGGCGGGCCCCGCCGGTGACGTGCACGGCGGCCCCGCCCGCCGAGCGGAAGAGGCAGTCGTGGAAGTGCGGCGTGGCGCCGTCGGCCACGTGCGCCGCCTGCACCTCGGCGCCGGTGAACTCGGAGCCCGTGATCGTCACGTCCACCTCGCCGCGCACGTAGAGGTCGACGTTGCGGCTGTCGCGGACGGTGAGCCCGGTGACCCGGGCGTGCCCGCGCTGCTCCACCACCAGCGCGGGCTTGCCCGCACCGGTGATCCCGCACTCCTCGATGACGCAGCGGGCGTCGCCGTTGACGCAGATGCCGTTGTCGCCGGGGCTGCGCACGGCGCTGCGCCGCAGGGTGAGCACGCCCTTCTCGGCGACCACGATGCCGGACGAGCTGACGTCGGTGACCACCGTGTCCTCGACCGTGCTGAGCCGGTCCGAGGTGACCACGATGCCGGCGCCGCCCGTGCTGCCGACCGTGCAGCCGTGCAGCGCGATGGAGCCCTCGTGCCGGGCCAGCAACGCCACCCACGCGGCACCCCGGACCGTGCAGTTGTCCAGCGCGACCTGCCCGGAGTGCACGTCCACGGCGGCGAGCCGGTCGTCCGCGCTGGAGAGCACGATGCCGCGCAGTTGCGCCCCCGTGCCGTTGCCGACCAGGACGCTGCCCTCCTCGACGTGCACCTCGACGGTGCCGACGCCGTCCTCGGCGGCGATCGTGACGCTGTTGCCGACAACGAGCCTCTCGCTGTAGCGCCCGGCGTGCACTGCGATGGTCGTGCCCGGGCGGGCCCGCGACAGCGCGGAGCCGATGGTCGGGTACGCGTTCGGGCGGCCGCCGCCGACCACCAGCACCTCGCCGCTCATCGCGCCGCACCGCCGACGAGGCCGGGCAGCGCGGCGAACCGGCCCGCCGCCCCGGGGCCCACCCGCGTGGCGGGTTCGGCCTCGGCCCACCGGTCCATCCCGCGCCGCAGCGTGGTCAGGGCCAGCTCGTCCAGGGACAGCCGGTGGGGGTCGACCCGCCCGTCGGGGTCGATCTCGTTGGTGCCGAGCTCCCGCATCATGACGTGACCGCGCCGGCCGCCCTCAGGGCGGCGTACCTCAAGGATCTTGAAGCTGGTGCCGGGCACGAACAGCACCCGGTCGTCGGCGCGTTCCTCGCCGCCGGGTTCGAGCAGGGCGGTCCGGCGCGCGGTCATCGACCACAGCAGCACGTCCACGTCGCCGTCCTGACCGGCGCACGGCGCGGTGAGGGCGTTGACGAAGCCCCACTCGGTGACCAGCCCGCCCCGGCGGTAGAGCGCCCACTGGGCGTCGGAGGCCGTGGTCGTGTAGACGGTGGCGCCCCGGTGCGACGGCAGCCGGGACAGGCCGGCGACCGCGCAGCGGGCGAAGGGCACGTGCGGGCCGGGCTCCCCGCTGCGCAGGCCCGCGTCGATGGCCGCGCCGCGCCGGGACAGGTAGAGGCGGACGGCCACCCAGTCGGCCAGGACCTCGTCGACGGCGTGCCCGGCGCTGCGCTGCATCCCCGGATGCTCGGACAGCAACCGGGCCACCGAGCTGGCCAGCTGGTCGAACTCGCGGCTCAGCGTCCGCCGCAGCCAGGCCCGCTCGTCGGTCAGCGGTCGTCCCTCGACCAGCAGCGCAGCCGCCGCCGGAGCGGGGACGGGTTGCCGGCGGACCGGGGCCGGTGCGGGCGCGGGCGGGCGCGGCGTGGGGGCGGTGCCGGTCGCGTCGGAGGCGGTGCCGTGCGGGCGCGGCGTGGGGGGCGGCGGGGCGGACGTCGGTCCGGGCGACACCGGCGCCAGCCCGACCGCCAGCGCGATCGGCTCCGGCACGGCGGCGATCGGCGGGACGATCGGCGCGGCGATCGGCACGGTGGTGGCCGGTCCCGGCTCGGCTGCGGTCGGCGCGGCGGTCGGCTCCGGCACGGCGGCGATCGGCACGGCGGCGGCCGGCTCCGGCCCGACGGCCGTGACCGGCTCGATCGCGGCGACGACCTCGGCGGCGAGGACCTCGGCGGCGACACCCACGACGGCAGCGGCGGTCCCGATGGTGGGGGCGGGCGGCAGGACTCCGACGGCCGGTGACGCCGGGACGGCCGAGAGCGCCGCGACCGGCGGCCGATCCGCGTCGGGGCTCAGCGCGCCGAGCGCCGGCCCGGCGGGCCGTGGCTCCGGGGCCAGGGCCGACGCGGGCAGCAGCACGTTGCCCGCCGCCGTGCGCTCGTCGAGCCGGGCCAGCACGTCCGCGGCGAGCTCCCGCATCCGGGCGGCGGTCTCCTCGACCGAGTCGTCGAAGAACAGGGTGCTGTGCTCCGGGTCGACGAACGCGGCGCGCACCCGCTCGGCGTTCGGGGGCACCTGCGGCGGCCGGATCCACAGCCCGGCCTGCACGACCTCGATCACGGCGTCCGCGGCGTACCAGTAGACGCGCGGCTCCACCTCGTCGCTCCAGCGCAGCGGGCCACGGTGGCTGAGCACCACGGGACACCGGGCCGCCGACCGGGGGCGGGACCGGGGCGCGTATCCGAGCTCGCTGGCGAAGACGGGCCAGCCCAGCGACGCGTCGGCGCGTACGGTGCGGAACTCGGTCCGGTCCGGGGTGCCGATCGGCACCCCGGTGTAGCAGACCACCGTGGACTGGAAGAGGTCGGCGAGCCGCTGGCCGAGGGCCTCGCCGTCGGGCAGGTCGACGGTGCCGTACTGGACGAAGCGGGCCCGGGTGCGGCTGTCCACGTCGAGATCGCGCCAGAACCGCATCACGTCGTCGAGCGACAGCGGCGCGGTGCCGGGGCAGCCGAGGAGCACGGTCATCGTCTCGTGGTGGCACGGCACGCCGCTCACCAGCCGGTCGCGGTGCCGCTCGATCAGCTCCGGCTCGCCGGTGTCGTGGATCCACACGCCGCCCGGCAGCGGCTCGATCTCCCCCGTCGAGCTGGACGCGCGACGCCGCACGGCGGCGGCGTCCCAGGACGGCGCCGGATAGCGCTTCGAGTCCCATTCCGGTGCCCGGCCGGGCCGGAACCGGATCCAGCCGCTGTCGGAGGCGGAGTGGACGAACAGCGATCCGGCCGCCCCCCGGACGAGGGTGCCGTCGGGGGCGACGACCGTGCGGTTGAGCCGCTCGGACAGCCACTGCCCGGCCATCGCCGCCGGCCCGTGCTGGCGACCGCAGGTCATCAGGCGGATGCCCCGGCGGCGGCGGGGCAGCGCCCCGGCCATCGACTCCCACGACGTGATCGGCATCCCGTCGGCGAGGTCCAGCACGACCACGTCGTTCTCGTGGTCCTCGGCCACGGAGAGCGCCAGCGACTGGGCCTCCGGGCTGATCACGCCCTCGGCGTGCAGCACCACGGCGTTGCCCACGGTGTGCCGGACGATGCCTCCGGGGTCCCGGTCACCACGGAAGCGGCCTCGGAGCAGGGATACCACGGCGTTCCACCTTCCGTCGAGGTCGGGTGACGGGCGCACGACCCGCGCGGCTCGCCCGCTGCGGGCCATGCGGCAACCGGACCGTACAAGCGGGGGCCCGGCCGGGTCTGCGCCCCGGCGGCGGGGAGGTACGAGCGCGCAACATGACTGCACGCGAGCGCCAGGCTGGACGAGTGCGGGCCTCGGGGCGGTGCAGAATCAGACCGGCGGGGGCGACGGGGTGGATCAGTGGTCGTGGTTCAGCCAGAGCAGGACGGCCTCGGTGCGGTTCTGGACGCCGAGCTTCGCGAAGACGTGGTTGAGGTGGTTCTTCACGGTCTTCTCGGTGAGCCCCAGCCGGCGGCCGATGGCGGCGTTGGTGAGGCCGGTGCCCAGCAGGTCGAGCACCTCCTGTTCGCGCCGGGACAGTCCGTACCTGCGCAGCGCCGACCGCCGGGCCAGGTCGCGGTCCCGGGTGTCGTCCGGCGAGGGCTCGTGCCGGCGCAGCGCGGTGACCGCGACGGAGGCCGCGGTGGGCGACAGCCAGCTTCCCCCGGCGGCGACCTCCCGGACGGCGTCGAGCAGGTCGTCCGGCCGGAACTGGCCCCAGACCAGATAGCCGCCGGCCCCGCCGCGCAGCATCCCGGAGACCGTCCCGGGGTCGGTGTCGCTGGTCAACGCCAGGATCCTGGTGTGCGCGCTCAGGTCGCCGACGACCGAAAGCCCGTCGGCGACCGGCATGCGGTAGTCGAGCAGCGTCACGTGCGGGCGCAGGCTGGTCACCAGCCGCAGCGCCTCCCGGCCGTCCGACGCCTCGCCGACGATCCGCACGTCGGACGCCGCGGCGAGGAAGCCCCGCACGGCCGCCCGGACGATCGGGTTGTCGTCCACGACGACGAGGTCGATCATGCCGGTCGGTGCGCGGCGACCGGCGCGGGTCGCGGCACGCCGACCTCGACCGTCAGGCCGCGCCCCGGGCTGGAGCGCACCGTGGCCGTGCCGCCGACCGTGCGGGCCCGCTCCGCGATCCCCAGCAGGCCGTAGTGGCCCCTGGCGCGCAGCTCGGTGAGGTCGGCCGGCACGTCGAAGCCCTTCCCGTCGTCCTCGATGGTCAGCCGGAGCACCGTGCCGGTGTGCGCGAGGCCGACCGTCACCCGGCCGGCCTCGGCGTGCCGCTCGACGTTGTGCAGCGCCTCCCGCAGGATCCGGCTCAGTTCGTAGCGTACGGCCGCCGTCGGGTCGACGTCCTCGGCGGTCAGCCGCACCGGCGTCCCCGTGGCCGCCGACCACTCCCGGCAGATCCGGTCGAGGCTGGCGGCGAAGTCCTGGTCGGCGTCGTCGAGGCGGAGGCCCTCGATCAGGTCGCGCGCCTCGCCGGCGGCGGCGTCGGCGCCGGCCGCGACGACGTTGGCGAGCTGTTCGGCCAGCTCCGGGCCGCTGCGCAGCGACGCCGGCAGGGCCAGGGCGGCGAAGGAGACCCCCCGCAACGTCTTCGCCACCGAGTCGTGCAGCTCCCGGGCCAGCCGAGCCCGCTCGGAGGCCGCCGCCGACCGCTGCGCGACCCCGATGATGTCGACCAGCATGTCCACGTGCCGCACGGTCGCCTGCGTCACCCACGCGGCGACGATCCCCGTCACGACGGTCGCCATCGGGAACGCCACCACGAACGCGGACACCTCCGACGGCACGTCGTCGGCGCGCAGGATCCGCGCCGCGGCGATGAACCCGAGGAGCGCGTCCACCGCCCACAGCGGCCAGGCGCGGGTGCCCAGCAGCACCCCGGCCAGGGCGGCGCCGCCGGCGGCGAACAGGAAGAACGCCGCGCCGCCGGCCTGGAGGGCGAGCACCGCGCCGAGCAGCAGCGCGTCGATGGTGAGGGCGGAGCCGACGAACCGCACGCAGTGGGGGTGCCGGGAGAGCACGGTCACCTCGACGGCGGTCGACAGCACGACGAGGCCGATCACCATCAGCAGCCGGTCCGGGCGCTCGACGATGAGCAGGCCGGCGGCCGAGGCGGTGACCGTGACGACCGCCCGCCCGAGCAGGACGGCGCGGCACAGCGCCGCCACCGCCGCCAGCCGCTCGACCTGGGTGGCCGAGTGGATCCGGTCAGCCGACGATGGCGATGTCATCGAGGTAGAACCGGTTGACTTGTGGGACCTCGTCGGCGGCCACCACCAGGTCGATGCGGGTCAGCGAGGCGGCGCCGGTCAGCTGACCCAGCCGGACCGAGTAGTTGGTCCACCGGTCCGCGCCGGCGCTGACGGTGACCATGCCGCGCCCGGCGGGGGAGACGGAGACCCGCAGGACGGTGCCGTAGTCCCGGCCGCCCCACACCCGGAACCGCAGCACGTCGTCACCGTCGATGCGGACGGGCCGGGCCGCGATCAGCGCCATCTCGGTCTGCGGCAGCCCCGGCCGGGTGCGCTCCACCCGCAGGCCGACCTCGCCGGTGTCCGGGACCTTCCAGCCGGGCAGGAGCTTCAGCCCGTCGCCGGTTGCCCGCCAGCCGTTGCCGAAGCCAGCGTTGTAGACGCCGCAGGAAACCGCCGCGGTGAGGGTGACGTCGTTCCCCTCGGGTTCGGCGGCGCAGCGAGGCGTCGTGCCCGACGCGGTCGACCCGGAAGCGGGACGCGACGCGGAGCCGCCGGAGGGCGTGGCCGCGCCGGACCTCGGCGACGCGGCAGCCGACGACGGCACCGGGGTCGGCGAGCCGGACGAGGCCGGTGGGCCGACGGGCGTGCTCGCCGGAACCGACACCGCCATCGCCGGTGGGCTCGTCGCCGGCGGGTCGTCGTCGCCGGGCCCCATGATCAGAGACGGCAGGGCGATCGTCGCCACGGCGACGCCGACGAGAAGCGCGCCGAGCTGGACGCGACGCTGGGCCTCGCCCCGGGGGAGAATGTGCCGGTCGGACCCGGCGGTGTCCTCTGTGGACGAATCCTTCCCGCCCACATCGTCCCCCGTCCCCATGATTCGGGCACGATACCGGCCGCGGCGGAAGCGGAGCAAGTTGAGCCTGAGCAGATTGACGCGGTGTTTCCGTCCGGTGTCCAGCATGGATGCGAACAGCGCGATCTCGCCGGAAACTGTCGTCCGGCGATCCGGCGCCGCCATTGCGAAACGACGGCGGGGCCCGCGAATTGGGCCCCCCACAACGACCGCGGTGGGCACTTGGACCCATCGTCGCCGTAAACCGCTGACCTATGTTTTCCGGCGTCCACCCGGCGACCGGCCGGGAAGACGGTTCGTCGAAGCTGCGCAAAGGCGGTCAGCAATGGTGGGGACAGAACAGATGGAACGGGTCGCCGTCGGCGGAGCGGCCGCGGTGCGCCTGCGGGTGTCGGTCCTGGGCCGGCTCCGCGCCTGGGTGCACGGCAGTGAGATCGACCTCGGCCCGGCGCGGCAGCGGGCCGTGTTCGCGGTGCTCGCCGCCCGGGCAGGCCGGGCGGTCGGCCGGGACGAGCTGGTCGAGGCGGTGTGGGGCGCCTCCCCGCCGGCCACGGCGGTCGGCAGCGTCTACACGTACGTCTGCGGGCTGCGCCGCCGGCTCCAGCCGGACCCGGCCCGCCCCCCGGCCGGCGACCTGCTCACCTCCACGCCGCACGGCTACGTGCTGCGGCTGCCCGGCGACGCGCTGGACGCGGCGGTCTTCGAGCGCTGGCGGGCCGAGGCGGCGGCGAAGGTGGCCGCCGGGGACGCCGAGGGCGCCATCGGGCGGCTGGGCGACGCGCTGCGGTTGTGGCACGGCGACCCCTACGCCGGGCTCCGCGCGCCGCACCTGGAGTGGGAGCGGGAGCGGTTGACCGAGCTGCGGCTGGCCGCCGCCGAGCAGTGGGCCCGGCTGCTGCTCGACCGTGGCCGCGACGACGGGCTGGTGGCCGAGCTGGCGGGCCTGGCCCGCGCCAACTGCCTGCACGAACCCGTCCACGAGCTGCTGATCCGGGCGCTGCACCGGGCCGGCCGCCACGCCGACGCCCTCGTGGTGTTCCGACGGCTGCGGCGCACCCTGCGGGAGGAACTCGGCGTCGAGCCCGGTCCGGCCCTGCGCGCCGCCTACCGCCGGGTGCTGGCGGCGGGCGGGCGTCCCCCGGGCCGGGCCGAGGCCGCCCCGGCGTCGGCGGCGCGCGGCCACGGCCGCGACCACCCGGTCCCGTTCCGGCACGACCCCGCCCCGGCGCGCACGGCCTGACCGGGAAGCCAGACCAACCAGGGAGCAGGAATGACCGAACCGGCCACCAACAGGACGATCTTCGTGTCCGTGGCCTCGTACCGCGACCCGGAGCTCGTCGCCACGGTCCAGGACTGCCTGGCCAAGGCCGACCGGCCCGAGAGCCTCCGCATCGGGGTCAACTGGCAGCACGCCGACGGAGAGGACATCTCCGCGCTGCGCGGCGACGCGCGGATCAGGATCGTGGAGTTCGACGCGGCCGAGAGCCGGGGCGCCTGCTGGGCCCGCGCCGAGGTCATGCGGCTCTACGACGGCGAGGACCACTTCCTCCAGATCGACAGTCACACCCGGTTCGCGCCGGGCTGGGACAGCAGGGTGCTGCGGCACGCGGCGGCCACCGGCGCGGCGAAGCCGATCGTCACGTCGTACCTGCCGGCCTACGAGCCGGGCACCGACTGCGACGGCACGGGCGAGCCGACCGTGATGGTGTGCGAGAGCTTCACCGACGACGGCATCCCGCTGTTCGGCCAGCGGGCCATCGACGGCTGGCAGCAGCTCGCCGCCCCGCCCCGGGCGCGGTTCGTCTCGGCGCACTTCCTCTTCGCGCCCGGGTCGTTCGTCACCGAGGTCCCGTACGACCCGCGGGTCTACTTCATGGGCGAGGAGATCAGCCTGACCGTCCGCGCGTACACCTGGGGTTACGACCTGTTCCACCTGCCGGACCTGCTGGCCTGGCACTACTACCTCCGTGAGGAGGGCGCGAAGCACTGGACCGACCACACCGAGCCCGGGGCGGGAAAGCCCTGGTGGGCGCGGGACCGGGCGAGCCGCCGCCGGGTCGTGACGATGCTGCGCAACCCGACGCCGGGCCCGTGGGGGTGCGGCCCCGCGCGCACGGTCGCCGGCTACGAACGGTACGCGGGGATCGGGTTCCGGTCGGGCACCAGCTCGCCGGAGTGCCGCTCGGGCGTGGAGCCGTCGTCCGGGGCCCCGGTGGGCGTCGGCGCGGCCGGTTGAGCGCCGCCGCCGGGGCGGGCCGCGTCGCCGTCGGCCGGGGGAGTGTCCCACCGGACGACGGCGACGCGGTCGTCGGCGCGCAGGCAGCGCCCGGCAGCGGCGCTCACCTCCGCGTCGGTCATCAGCACCGTCTCGCGGACGAACTCGCCGGTCAGCCGGGTGGCGGCCGGGCCACCCGGGTTGACCAGCACGTCGACGCCGTCGACCAGCAGGGTCACCAGGTCGTCGAGGTCCCCGCGCCGCCACGCCGGCGGCGCGCTGCGGGCCCGGTGCGCGGGCCCGGTGGCCACCACCACGCAGGGCACGCCGTCGGGGGACCGGGCGACCAGGGGCCGCCCGTCGCCGTCCATGCCGATGTCGAGGGCAGAGTCGCGGAGGACGAGCTGCAACTGTTCCGCGTCGGCCCGGTGGGACATGACGAGCCGCAGCACGGCGTCCAGCGGATCCGTCGGGGCGTTCTCGTCGCTCGGCACGTAACCGGGGTTCGCCCGGAACGCCCCGATGTCGCCGCCGTCGGTCACCGGCCACCCGCCGACGACCACCTCCAGCGGCGGCACCTCCTCGCCCGGCTCCGGCTCCCAGGCCGGGTCCATCAGGAGGAAGTAGTGCGCGGCGTCGTGCGGCAGCTCAGGCTGCATCTCGGCGGCCTCTCGGGTCGGGGGCACCGGACCTCACCGGGCCGGAGCCGCGGCGACGGTCCAGGCGGGCGGCTGCTCGACGGGAGCGGTCAGCGCCACCATCGCGCGGTGCGCGGCCACCGAGTCGACGACGGGACGGTCACCGGCCGACCGTAGGTGCGCCATCAGCTCGACGTCGGGGCTCAGCCCGTGGTTCTCCAGGTAGTACGCCACGGTGTCGGTCCAGATCCAGGCCCCGTCGGTGCGGTAGCTCATCGGCACCACGTCGCCGCGCCGCGGCTCGATGACGTCGGGCGCGCCGGCGGTCGTCGCCATCAGCACGTGCCCCGCGCGCAGGTAGGACAGGACGCGGTCCCGCTCCGCGCCGGCCGGCAGCACCTCGTGGCCGGGGTCGAAGCGCGGCCCGGCGACCGGGTCGACCCGGTCGAAGACCCGGGCGATCGTGACCGGGCCGGCGGGCCGCGCGGCCCACAGCAGCGCCGAACGGCCGCGCGCGAGCCGCTGGTACGGCGGCAGCGCGGTCGCCGGACCGCACACCTCGACCTGCGGGTGTTCGACCCCGGCGGACCACAGCGCGCCCTGCACGGCGGCGGCGATGCCGGGCTGCTCCTCGGGATCGGCCGTGGTCTCCAGCAGGTAGACCGGCACCGGCCGGCCCGGGTTCGTGGCGTTGGGCGCCCGCCACGCCCGCCACAGGCCGACGGCCCGCGGCGCGGTGGCCGCCACGGCGACGGCCGCCGCGTCCGGACCGCTGTCGGCGGCCACGGTCGACGTGAGGTCCAGCACCACCGGCACCATCGTGGCGGAAGCCCCGGGCAGCAGCGGCGCGAAGGCGTACGCCGGCAGGGCAGCCGCCCGCCCGGCGTTCGGCGGGGCGGGATCGTCGACGTCCGGCAGGGCGGCGGCCAGCAGCGCCGCCTCGGCGGCGTCGACGGTCAGCCGGCCCGACCCGACCGCGGCGCGCAGCGCCCGGGCCACGTCCTCGACGCGCCCCTCGGACAGCCGTTGCCGGGCCCCCGTGACGACCACGTCCGACACCCGTCCGGCCAGCCTGAGCAGCAGTTCGTGGTAACGCCCGAGCGTCGTCGGTTCGGTCATCGCCTGCCTCCCGTCCTGTCGTTGCGCCCCAACCTACGGCGGCGCGGCGTCCCGCGAGCCGTGCCCGCGCATCGTTGCCCCGGCATCGCGGTGGACTGCCCGACCGCACCGCGCCCAGGCCGGGCAGGCCGCCTCGGCCGGGCGTCACGTCAGGGCGGCGGCCCCCCGGCCGGCCGGCCGGAGCCCGGGAACGTCACGAGCGTCCCCATGTCGGACACGGTGATCTTGTGCTTGTCGGTGAGCGACACCCACGTGGTCTGCGTGCCGCCGTACGCCTCGCCGTCGTGTCCCCACGCCTGGACGCTGCGCACGAACTCGTACACCGCCCCACCCGGCCCGGGATAGCGGGCGCCGCTGCACGACACGAACAGCAGCGGCGCCTGCCGGCCGGAGGCCGCCCGGAGGAGGGCGCCGGACTGCCACACCAGGAACGCCAGCTCGTTGCCCCTGAGCTTGCGGTGCGCGCCGCTGGCCGACAGCCGGACGAGGAAGCTCGTCGGGTCGGCGTGGGCGCTGATGTAGAACAGTTGCCGCTGGCCGAGCCCCGCGCGACCGCCGAACGGGGTCGGCAGCTCCTGCTGGAAACTGTCGGGGTCGCCGTCGCTGGTCTGGGCGTAGTGGTCCAGCGGGTCGTCCTCGGCGACCTCCTGGAACTCGTACCAGATCCTGGTGCTGCCCTTGATCGGGAAGACGATGCCGACGACCCGGCCCGCCTTGCGCACGACGACGTGTTCGACGTCGTCGATGGTCAGGGGCTGTCCCCGCCTGGTCGGCTGGTCCGCGGCGGTCGGTACGGTGACGGCCAGGGGCACGGCCGGTGCCGTCGGCGGCGCCGGGGTGGGGTCGCCCGGCGACTGGGGGATCTGCACGTACATCCCCATGTCGGAGACAGTGATCCTGTTCTTCTCGAAGATGGACGGCACGAGCCGCTGGGTCGGCCCGTACGCCTCGCCGAGATGTCCCCACTCCTGCACCTGCCGGAAGAAGTCGTGCGCGGCACCGCCCGGGCCCGGGTAGCGGGCGCTGGAGGGCGTCAGGAACAGGATCGGCGCCAGCGCACCGGAACGCGCCCGCCGTAACGCCCCCGTCTGCCGGACGAGGGCGGCGAAGTCCCCGCCCGTGAGCAGTCTGGTGCCGCCGCCGCGCAGCGCGACCGCGAACCTCGTCGGGTTTCCCTGGGTGTAGACGTACACCGGTTGCCGTCCGCCGAACGCCCGACGGCCGCCGAAGGGCATCGGCAGCTCCTGCTCCTCGCTGTCCGGTTGGAGGCTGGTGGCCTGCGTGTAGGATCCCAGATCGTCGTCCTGATCGATCCCTAGCACGCTCTCGGGCATGTGCTCGCGGTCGCGGGGCTGAACGGGGAAGACGACGGCGACCACCTTCCCCGAGCTGTCCGTGAGCACGATGTTCTCGGTGTCGCCGATGCCCAGGTCGGTGTCGCCGGTGGGGTCCGGCGCGCCCGGTCCGGCCGCCGACACGTCCCAGGAGACCGGGTCCTCCCCGCCGGTCGGCACGGCGTCGGGGAGCGCCGGGAGCAGCGCGGCGGCGAGGAACTCCTCGCTCGTCAGGCCCGTCGCCGGGTCGACGGTGAACGTCCTCCACCGGTCGGCGGTGGTGGGCTCCGCCGGTCGGCCCCGGCCGTCGTCGAGCCGGGTGGGCGCGACGAACGCCCGGCCGTCCGACGTGGTCCACGCCGTACCCTCCGGAGCGGTGACGGCTGTGCCGGGCAGCAGCCGGGCGAGCTGCTCGGCGAAGCCCGACTCGGCCGCCGTGCGCCCGGCGACGAGCAGCACCGGCCGCCCCGTCCAGCGTGGGTCCGCGCGGATCGCGTCCGCGAGCTGCGTGGGTGACAGCGGCCTGTCGCCGACGACGATCCCGCCGGAGTCGCCGTCGGCGAAGACGACGAACGTGCCGTCGCGGGCGGGGAAGCGTCGCGCGGCGTCGAGGGCGGCGGTGTCGTCCGGGTCGGCGAGCAGCAGCCCGGCCGGCACCGGTCGCGGGGCCACCGGTGCCGTGTCCGGGCCCCACGGCACCGCCATCGGGCCGGGTGCCGTCGCCGGCTGGTCGAGGTGGGGCCCGACGCTGATGGTGGCCCCGGCGCCGGGGGTGATGTGGTGCCAAACGGCGGTGCCGGCGGCACCGGGTCGGGGGCGGCCGTCCGCGGTGTAGACGGTGGGTGCCGTGAAGGTGTGGTGGTCGGGCGTGGTCCAGGCGGCGTGCGTCGGCGCGGTGACGGGCACGCCGAGGTGGTGGGCGAGCTGGGTGGCGAACCCGTCGGGTCGGGCGGCGGTGTCGCAGCTGACGAGGGTGACGGCCTGCCCGGGACGCCAGGCCGGGTCGGCGCGGACGAGGGCGGCGAGCTCGGCGGCGGTCAGCGTGGCGTCGGCGGCGGCGAGGTGGGTGGGGGTGCCGTGGGCGAAGACGAGGTACCGGCCCGAGGTGTGCGGGTGGCTGGCGGCGAGGTCCAGGTTGGCGGTGTCGGCGGCCGGCAGCCAGGCGAACCCGGCGGGCACGGGTGTGGACACGATCGGGCCCGGACCGGCGGCGGTCGGCGACTGGGCGAACCGGACGGCGGCGGGCGCGTCCACGTCCATCCCGTCGCCGTCGGCGTCGTCCAGCTCCATGTCGTCGCCGGCGTCGCCCCCCTCGTCGTCGTCCGAGCCGTCCGAGCCGGCCGGGTCGGCCGGGTCCGGGGCCTCGTCCATCGCATCGCCCATGGCATCGCCCATGGCATCGTCCATGGCATCGTCGGTCGTCGCGTCGTCGTCCGAGGCGGCGTCGTCGAGGTCTTCGGTGTCCATGGCGTCGGCCCCGCCGTCGGACTCCGACTCCGCATCGGCCCGGCCGCCGCCCCCGGTGTCGCCGTCGCCGTCGCCGGGCGCGGTGGCCGCCGCCTCGGGCGGGGGCGGGTTGGCGGTGGTGTGCAGGTGCCGGTACAGGCCCCGCGGAAGGGTGTCGCCGAACTGGCTGGTGAGTTCGTCGAGTCCGACGCTGGGCCGTTCCATGTCCATGACCGCGCCCAGGGCCTCCAGGTCGACGGTGGACGCGGCGCGGGCCAGCAGGTCCGTGCCGTCGGAGACCGCCGTGAAGCGGTCCTGACCGTCGTAGTTGGACATGAAGTAGTCGCGGCGGGTCGTCGCGGTGGCCTGGACCGGCCAGGGATCGCAGATCACCGCGTCGGCGCTGTCGGGGTCGCCGATGACCACGAACGCGTGGTCGAGGCTGTGGTTGATCTGGGTCAGCCGGACCCCGGGCAGCAGCTGCCAGAGCAGCGAGAACGCCAGCGCGGCGTTCTCGCCGCAGTTGCCGGTGTGCAGGTGCGTGGCGACCACGCCCTGCTGGGCCAGGCGCACGGCCGGATCCTGGTCCGGGGTGAAGTAGTCGCCGCTGCGCACCTTGCCGAGATACTCGTGGGTCAGCCCGCCGGTGCGGGCCACGTGGTCGACCTGGTTCGCCGAGCCGCGGTAGAGGTGCCGCTTCGTCGTCTCGATCACGTGGTCGCTCACCATGAGCAGCAGCTTCTGCTGCTGCTCCGGGGTGCCGGCGAGGGCTTGGAGCTGCTGCTCCCGCTCCGCCTGCCGCTCCGAGCCCCGGGCCTCCTGCAGGTCCTGGAAGGCCTGCCACGCCTGCTGCTCCCAGGACGGCGGCGGCGGTGACGGCGCCCAGCTGACCGGCCCGGCCACCGCCGGGTGCGCCGCCCCGCCCAGGCGTGCCCCGTCGGGACGGGAGTCGACCTGACCGGTGTCCGGATCCACCGTCAGGGTCCGCCACTGGTCGGCCTCCGTGCTGGGGGCCGGCCGGGGACGTCCGTCGGCGTCGTAGTCGGTGCCCGCCACGAACGCCTGACCGTCCCCGGCCAGCCACGCCGTGCCGTTCGGCGCGGTGACGGGAGTCCCCGGCAGCAGGCCCGCCAGCGCTTCGGCGAAGCTCGCCGACGGCGCCGCCGCCCCGGCCGGAGACGCGGCCGTGTCGCACGCCATCAGGACGATCGGCCGGCCGCCCCAGGCGGGGTCGTCCTGGATCATCCGCGCGAGCTGCGCGGGCGTGATCCGGCGGTCGCCGACGACGAGGTGCTCGGGCGTGCCGTGGGCGAAGACGACGTACCGGTCGGGGTCGGGCGCGAAGGCGCGGGCGGCGTCGAGGTTGGCCCGGTCCGACCCTGGCACCAGCACCCGTCCGGCGGGCACGGACAGGTCGACCACGTCGCCGGGCGCGTCCCCCCGCGCCCACGGCACGGGCTCCCGGGCCGCCTGCTGCGCGGCCGTGGTCACCGTGGTCGCCAATTCGGTCGTCTCCCCGGCGAGCAGGGTCGCGCTGCGCTGCTGCCGGGTGACCTCAGGCAGGGCCGTGTCGAGGGCGGCCGACCACTGCTCGGGGCTGCCCGCCGCCGCGTCCGCCCGCGCGAGGCCGTCGGCGGCAGCGGTGAGCGCGGCCCGGGCCCGGCCGTGGGCCGACTTCGCCGCGGCGTACGCCGCCCATGCCTCGCGGGCGGCCAGGCGGGCGGCGGCCGAGTGGGGCTCGGCGGCGGCGATCCGGGCCGCGCCGTCCCGGGCCGCGGCCTGCGCCCTGGCGACCTCGGCGGTCGCCTCGGTGACGTCCCTCGCGGCCTGGTCGAGCTGCGCGACGGCCGGGTGGACCGACGCGGCGTACGCGTGCAGGCGCTCGGCCGTCTCCCGGGCCCCGTCGAGCGACCCGGCGGCGGTGGCCAGCGCCTTCTCGGTCCGGCTGACGGCGTCCTGCGCGGCCGACTGGGCGTCCCGCGCCGGCTGGAGCCTGGCGGCGGGCACCTTGGCGGCGAGCTCGGTGACCTTCGCTGCCGCCAGCTCGACGGCCGCGCGGGCGTCGTCGTACGCCGTGCGCGCCTGCCCGTGGGCGGCCTCTGCGGCGGCGATCCCGGCCGTCGCCGCGCGGTCGAGATCCGTCGTGCGGCGGTGCGACCGCGACTCTCCGGTGAGCCGGCCCGTCTCGGTCGACGCGGCCGTGACCTCGGCGCTCAGGTCGGTGAGGGCGGCGTCGAGGGCGGCCATGTCCTCGATGCCGGCGATCTCGGCCGCGTCGACGGCGTCCGCCGCGGCCTGCACGACGAGCGCGTTCAGGCGCGCGACCTCGTTCGTGTGGTGCTCGACGTGTCGACGTTCGGCGTCGAGCCGACCGCCGTGCTGCTCGGCCGTGCCGGCGTTGGCCCTCGCCCCGGCGAGGGCCCGGGTGGCGTCGGCGAGGGCGCGGGGGGCGTGGGCCATCCCGGCCTCGGTGGCGGACCGGGCCGACTCGGCGTCCGCCGCCGCGTGGCCGGCCGAGTCCCGGTGCCGGGCCAGCTGCCTCGCGGTGGTCCTCGGGTCGGTTGCCGTCCCGTCGGTTGCCTGCTTCGCCAGATCGGAGGCGGCGGCGATGGCGGTGGCGATCGTGGTGGCGCTGGCCTGTGCTGTCGTCTCCGCCTGCCGGGCGTGCCGGGCGACGCCGTCGGTGTAGGCGGCGGCCCGCGAGGCGACGTCGGCCGCGTGGCGGGTCGCCCGGTCGAGCAGGTCGAGCTGTCGGGTGGCGTGCAGGGCGCCTTGCAGGGCCTGCTGGGCGGCGGACCGGGCGGCGATCGCGTCCCGCAGCGCCTGGGTCAACGCGTCCCGCCGTTGCCGGGCCCGCTGCGCCGCCGGCGTCGGCCGGTCGGTGACCAGGGGCGCGATCTCCGCGAGGGCCCGCTCGCCGGCGGTCAGCGCGGCCTGCCGGTCGCGTCCGGCCTGCTCGTCGAGTGCCTTCGCCTCGCCGAGGGTGGTCCGGGCCTGCCGGGCGAGGTCGGCCACCCGTCGGTGCGGCGGGCCGACGTCGGCGGCGGCCTTGTCGACCTGCGCCGCCGTCCGGGTCGCTGCGGCGGTCAGGTCGGTGACCGTGTCGACGGTCCGTTCGATGCTGCGGCCGATGCCCGTCAGCTCGAACAGTGCGTGCTCGGCGGTGGTGTCGAAGGTGTGCAGGGCGATGGCGGCCGGCGTGACCTCCCGGACGACGATGTGTTCGTACTGGTCGTTGGTCGTGCGGCTGACCACCTCGAAGCGGGCGCCGGGCAGGAAGAGCACCTCCTGTTCGTCGGGCTCGGCCGACAACGGCGTGATGTCCCGTCCCGCATGGCCGTCGAGCTGCATCTCCAGGAGCACCGGATGGCTCGTGCCGTCGGCGGTGTGGCCCGCCAGGAACTCCTCCGCGACCCGGCTCCGCCGGCTCGCGCTGCTGAGCGATCCGAAGGTGATCTCGGTGCCGCCGTACTGGCCGAGTTTCCCCGACATCGGGTCACCCAGCTTCCCGGCGGCCCAGTCACTGCGCCAGACCGTCATGCCCGTCGCGGGCGGGAGCAGCTGGATGGCCTCGATGGCCATGTCGAAGTGCACCCGCATCTCCGCCTCGAGCTCGGCCGCCAGGGCGCGCGCCCGGTCGCGCAGCTTCTGCCGGTAGGAGTCCGCCTTGTCGTGTTTCTTCGGGTCGGCCTGGAACTGCCCGAGCAGCTCGACGACCGCCGGGTCCGCGCTGACCGCCGAGGGGATCTCGTTGGGCGCAGCGCCGAGGACCATCTCGACGAGGCGGTCGACGCTCCTTCGCACCGCACGTTCGAGGAGCAGGCCCGACGCGACGGTGCCCACGACGGGGGCGGGCGCGACGGCGTTGAGCAGGCTGTGGTTGCTGCCCGTGTACGCCTGGAGCGCGGTGAAGTGCGCCGGGGTGAGTTGCCGGGTCAGCGCCCGGGTGTCCATCCCGTTGGTGGCGATCCAGTCGAGCATGGCCGTCGACGCCCGTTGCGGCTGGCCCGCCGCCTGCCACAGCTCGTACCGCCTCCTGCCGGCGCGCGCCAGGTCGCCCGGTGTGAGGCTCTTGAACCCGTGTGCCTCCGCCTTGGCCTGGTAGGCGGCCTCGTGCGGGAGCATCCCGGTGTCGGCGAGGCCACGCAGGGTCGTGACCGGCAGGCCGAGCGTGGCGAGCGCGTGGTAGACGTCCTCGGCGCTCGTCGCCTCCGACACGATGGGCCCGACGTCGACGATCTCGGCCCCGCGGAGGATCTCGTACAGCGAGTGGTCCTCGGAGGTGAGCATCCACGCGGCGATGGCCAGCAGGAAGTGCTCCGGCGCGACGCCCGGGACCTTGAGCCAGGCGAACGCGGCGAGCAGCCGGGCGGTGGTGCCGGAGATGCCGGCGACGACCGGCAGGCCGGTCTTGGTGTGGGTGTGGCGGTACCACAGCGAGGTGGTGTCGTTGTCGAACCAGGCGCGTCCGCCGACCCAGGGCAGGGGCAGCTCGACCCCGAGGGCGCCCTCGTCCGTCCAGCTGCTCTCCGGCTGGGCATGGCGCTGCTCGGTGCCGTCGGCGGTGGTGACGGTGAAGGCCCTGCGCCCGGGGCCGGTGAGGTAGCGGCGTTCCCGGTCGCTGAGCGCGGCACCGAGGGCGGCGAGTTGCCGTGGGGTGAGCTTGCCGGGCACGCCGAGGTTCTTGGCGAAGTCGGCCGTGCCGAGCCGGTTGGAGCGGCCCGCCTGGCTGGCGGTGATGGCGGTGGTGTCGGCGGCCGGCTTCTTCGACAGGGCGGTGATGTTCCCGAGGGCGAAGGGGTCGAAGGCGTAGTTGTAGCCCTTGCCGACGATGCCGGCGATGCCCTGCATGACGGTGCGGTTCCAGCCGGTCAACTGCCGGCGCAGCTTCCGCAGCGCGGCGCTGTCGAGGCCCAACGCGTCGGCCCGGGTCCAGTCCTGGTCCGCGACGATGCTCTGGACGACCTTCTTGAGGGTGGCCTCGGGGCCGGCGTCGTTGTAGTAGGCCGCGTTGTAGAAGGCGGTCATGAGTTCACGCAGGTTGCCGTCGCGCAGCAGCGCACGGACCTCCGCGTCGGTGAGGTGGTCGCCCACCTGGCCGGCGCTGGTCGGGTCGTCCTTGACGAACGAGCGGCGCACGCCGTCGGGACGCCCGTCGTTCGCGTACGCCTCCAGGACCTCACGCAGCCGTTCGACGGTGGCCTTCGCGGCGTGCTGGACGTGGGGGAGCTGGTAGAGATGGGCGCCGAGGTCGCGTTCGAACCGGGTGGCGTGTTCCCGGTACTCGGCGGTGTCGAGGATGGGCCGGGCGCCGTAGGGGCGGCTGTCGGGGCCCCAGGCGACCGGGTGCGGCGGCGGCGCGGAGGCGGTGGTGTGGGGCGGAGCCGACCCGGCGAGGCGGGGCCCCAGGTCGTCGACGGCGAGGAGGTCGTCGGCCGTGGGGGTGAAGGTGCGCCACCCGTCGTCCGGGCCCGGTTGCGCGGGCCGGGGCCGCCCCTCGGCGTCGAGGACGGTGCCGGCGACGAGCGCCGAACCGTCCGGGGTGCTCCAGGCGGTGCCGGTCGGGGCGGTCACCGGCACGTCGAGCAGGCGGGCCAGCGCGGCGGCGAAGCCGGTGTCGGCGTCGGCGGCGGTGTGACACGACATCAGCAGGATCGGCCGGCCCTGCCACCCGGGGTCGTCCCTGATCAACCGGGCCACGTCCGCCGGGCTGCGGCCCCGCCCCCCGCCGAGGTCGAGTTCGTGTGGCGTGCCGTGCGCGAAGATCACGTATCGGTCGGGGTCGGCCGGGAAGGCACGCGCGGCGTCGATGTTCGCCCCGTCGGCCGCGGTGACCAGGACCCGGCCGGCCGGGACCTGCTCGTCGACGACCGGGTCGGTGACCCAGCCGATGGTCAGCTCGCCCTCCAGCGGCGAGGCGGCCGGCCCGAAGGTGTTGGCGGCGTCGAACACGAGCACGTCGAGGTCGTCGAGGAGTTCGTCGATCAACCGGGCCAGCTCCTGCGACTGGCCGTACCGGGCGTCGATCCGCTCCGCCAGGGACCGGACCGCATCGAGGGCCGAGTCGGCGCTGCCGATCTCCCACTCCGCGTTGGCGACCGCCGTCTCGACCAGCCGGAGATCGTCGGCCAGGCCACGGATCTGCGTCGGCAGGTGGGCGTGCGCCGCCTCGGCCTCCAGCATCGCCCGGGTGGCGGCGTCGCGGTTGCGCGCCAGCGCCGCCGACCGGTCCAGCAGCCCATCGTCGTCGTCGGCCGGCAGGCCGTGGGTGAGCCGGGCGGACTCCTGCTCGGCTGCGGCGAGCTGCGTGACGCCGTCCTCGATGGTGTCCACGGCCCGCCCGGCCTCGTCGATGGTGCGCGGCCCCGACTCGGTAGCGTGAAAGGCCGTGAAGAGGACGTGCTGCGCCTGGCCGAGGGCCCGGCTGGTGGCCAGGGCCTCGTGCTCCATGGCCTCGAGGATGTCGTGGGCGTCCTCGCCGGCCTGGTGCAGGTCGGCCCAGATCCGTTCGGCCTCCGTCACGATCGCCCGGGCGTTGCCCGGGTCCTGCGCCCGGTCCTCCAGGTCCCGCACGGCGGCCCAGGCGTTCGCGATCGTGTTCTCGTAGGCGGCGGTCGTCCGCTGCGCCGCCAGCACCCTGCTCCGCCGCTCCCGCACCGCCTCGTCGGCGCCGGACGAGGCCGTGGACCTGTCGAGCAGGTCACGGAACGTCGCGAGGGCTGCGGTCAACTCCGGCGTCAGCGCCCGCACCTGCTCAGCCAGAGGGGGAACGGCCTCGGCCAGACTCCGGACCGCGGTGCCGAGCCCCGACACCTCCGCGATGGACCGCTTGGCCTCGGCGACGAGCGCCTCCCGGGCGACCCCTTCGGGCTCCACCTCCCTCATCATGATCTTTTCGATGCCGGCGGCCTCGTCGATCTCGCGGGACGTGACGACGAAGCGGGCGCCCGGAAGGAAGAGCACCTCCTGCTCGGTGGGCTTTGCCGAGAAGGGGGTGATGTCCCGGCCGGCGTGACCGGCCAGCTCGATCCCGATCAGCACCCGATGGCTGGTGGCGCTGTTGGTGTACTTGGCCAGGATCCCCTGGGCGACGCGCTCGTCCCGGCTGGCGCTGTTCAGGCCGGAGAGGGTGAGGTCGTCCCCGCCGTAGGCCGAGAACATCTTCCCCAGCGGGTTGGTCAGGCCGCCGGCCGCCCAGTCCGCGCGCCACACGACGCCCTTGTCGGCCGGGGGGAGCTGCCGCAGCGCGTCGACGACCATGTCGAAGTGCGCCCGTAGCTCGGCCTCGACGGCGTCCCGGATCTCCCGGCCCCGGTCCTGCGCCTGCTCCCGCACGGCGGCGATCCGCTCCGGCGTCCGGTCGGGGTCGGTGGCCATCTCGTCGTGCAGGCCACGCAGGATCGGGTCGTTGGCGAGGATGGACGGGATCTCGGCCGGAACGAGGTCGACGAGCAGGTCGACGGCCTCCCGGATCTTGTGCTCCAGCACCAGCTCGGAGGCGAGGTCGGTGAACGGGCCGGCGGGGGCGACCGCGTTGAGCAGGCTGTGGTTGGAGCCGGTCCACACCTGCAGGGCGAGCAGGTGGGCCCGGGTGAGCCGGTTGGCCAGGGCCTTCGGGTCCACGGAGTTGAAGTTGAGCCACTCCTGGGTGAGCTGCTTGGCCGTCGCCACGTCGTAGGCGGCGTTGGCCAACTCGTCGGCCACCTCCAGGGACCCGTCCAACTCGTCGGACGTCACCGCGGCGTAGCCGTGCGCGGTGTGCGCGGCCCGGGCCTTGGCGAAGTAGGCGGCCTCGTGCGGCAGCAGCTGCTCCAGGAGCGCCGTGTCGTCCAGGTCGACCGCCGGAGGCATTCCCTCGGGACCGGCCGCCGGCAACCGGTGCTCCGGATCGCCGACCTGGCGCAGGACGGGGGCCGGAACGCCGAGGGCGGCGAGCGCTTCGTACACCTCGTCGGCGGCCATGGTGGACACCGGAGGGCCGCTGCCCACGATCTCGGCGCCGCGCAGGATCTCGTACAGCGAGTGGTCCTGGAAGGTGAGCATCCACGCGATGACGGCCAGCAGGAAGTCCTCGCGGCTGACCCCCGGCACGTTCAGCCACTCGAACGCCATCATGAGCCGGGCCGTGGTGCCGGAGATGCCGGCCGTCACCGGCAGGCCTGCCTCGTGGTGGGTCCGGCGGTACCAGACCGACGCCAGCCGGGAACCGGTGTCCAGCACGACGCCGGCCCGGCCGCCGACCCAGGGCAGGGGCATCTCGACGCCCAGCGAACCCTCGGCGGTCCACGAGGTGTCGGGCTCGGCGTGGACCGTCTCGGTGCCGTCCGTCCCGACGACGGTGAAGGGCCGACGTCCCCGGCCGGCGAGGTACCTCTTCTCCCGGTCGCTCAGCGGCGCGCCGAGCGAAGCCAGGTGGGTGGGGGTGAACTTGCCGGGCCCGCCACGGTTCGCCTGGTCGTCGTGGCGGGCGATCCGGTTGGCCTGGCTGCCGCCGAGCGCGATCAGGTCGGTCAGCGGTTTCTCCGACTGCCCGGCCACCCGGCCGAGGGCGAACGGGTCGCCCTCGCCGAAGGTGTGCCCCCGGCCGACCAGCTTGGCCAGCCCACCGATCAGCGCACCGGAGAGCGTGTCGAGCTGCTCGTGCTGGCGTTGCAGGGCCGGCACGTCCAGGCCGAGCTGCGCCGCCCGGTCCCAGTCCGTGTCGGCGAACAGCTCCTGGACGACGGTCTTCAGCGTCGGGTCGGGCGAGGCGTGGTGGAAGTAGGCGGCGTTGTAGAAGGCCGTCATCAGCTCGCGCAGGTTGCCGTCGTCCAGCAGCTCGTCGACCTGCACGGCGGTGAGCTGGTCACCCACCTGCCCGGCGCTGGTCGGGTCGTCCTTGATGAAAGAGCGCCACACGCCGCCGGGACGACCGTCGAAGGTGTCCAGCACCTCCCGGAGCCGCGCCACGGTGGCCTGCGCCGCCCGCCGCACCCGGGGCAGCCGGTACAGGTACGCCCCGAGCTGCTCCTCCAGGTGGGTCGCGAAGATCAGGTGCTCGGTGGTCTCCAGGACCGGCCGGTTGGTGTACGGCCGGCCGTTGCCCTTCCACGCGACCGCGTCCCCGACCGCGTCCGCGACCGGGCGGGGCGGGGTGCCCGGCAGGTCGGCGCCGGCCTCCTGCACGTGGGTGTCGCCGGGGGCGTCGCTGGTGAACGTCCGCCACCCGTGGCCGGCGTCCGGCTCGGCCGGGCGGGGGCGTCCGTCGGGGCCGTAGGCGGTGCCCGCGACGAACGCGTGCCCGCCGGGGGTCGTCCAGACCGTGCCGGTGGGGGCGGTGACCGAGGTGCCGGGCAACAGCCGCGACAGCTTGGCCGCGAAGCCGTCGGCGTCCGCACCCGTGTCGCAGGACATCAGGACGATCCGCTGTGGACGGTCCGCCCCGAGCAGCTCGGCGAGCTGTTCGGGCGTGACCCGCCGGTCGCCGAGCACCAGGTGGTCGGGGGTGCCGTGCGCGAAGACGACGAGCTCGCCGTCGCGGGCGGGGAACGAGCGGGCGGCCTCGGCGTCGGTCGTGTCGTACGGGTCGACGAGCGCCCACCCGGCCGGGACCGGCTGTGGCCCGTCGGCCGGGGCCTGCGGTGGCCCGTCGGTCGGGGCCGGCCTGACCTCGCCGCCCGCCGGCCCCGTCGGCGGGGGCGGCTCGGCGGTGGCCCGCACCGGCTCGGTCGACCGGGCCGTCTCACTGGACTGGGCCGCCTCGGTCGACTGGGCCGGCTTGGTCAACCGGGTCGCCTCGGCCGGAGGGGCGACGGGCCCGGGCGGGGCGGTCCCGACCGGCGGCTCGACCGGCCGGACGATGCTGTCGGCGACCTGTGGTGGCGGGCCGGCGGCGGTGCGCGGGTCGGCGTCGCGAGGGGGGTGTCCGCGCCGCCGAGGCGGACTGGTGGTGGCTCCGCGCGGGGGTGCGGTGGTGCCGTCGCGGGCCGGGCCGGTCGGCGCGGTGGTCGGGCCCTCGGCGCCGGTGGTCGGGCGCATGGTGCCGGTGGCCGGGGCGGTGGTGCCGGTGGCCGGGGCGGTCGTGGCCGGCGCGGTGGCCGTGGTGGCGGCCTCCGGCACGGCCGCCGGGCCGCCCGGCGGGGTCGGGCCGGTGGGCGTCAACTGGGTCACCACGCCGGGCAGGCCGGTGCCGTCGGGCCGTTCGTCGGCCGGGCCCGTCGGCACGGGCGGGCCGCCGAGGGGAGCCGGGCCGTCGAGGCCGCGCGGGTTGCCGGTGGGCCCGGCGGTGACGCCCTCGGCGTCCTGGGGGAACGGGCCGCCCCGCAGGCCGGTGTCCACGGGCGGGGGCAGGTGGCCGCCGGGGCCGTGCGGGCGTGCCTCCGGGTCGCCGGGCCGGGTCGCCGGGTCGCCGAGGTGGCTCTCCGGGCCGCCGAGGTGGCTCTCCGGGTCCGGGGAGCGGTGCTCCGGGCCGTCGAGACGGTTCTCGGGGCCGGCAGGGCGGTGCTCCGGGTCGCCGACACGGTGTTCCGGGTCGGCCGGACCGGGTGTGTCGCCCACCGGGGACGGCGTCTCGCCAGGGTCGGCGCGCCCGGGGTCGAGGGTGGACGGCTGCTCACCGGGCCGCTGCGGCGCGTGCTCGGGACCGCGGGAGGGGCCGTCCCGGTCGAGGGGCGGCGTCTCCCCGTCGGTGGGCGGGTCGACGGGCGGCGTGTCCCCGTCGGTGGGCGGGTCCAGGGGCGGCGCGTCCCCGCCGGCGGGCAGGTCACCCGGGCCGGTGGGCGGGCGGGTGACGGACTCGTGGGTGGCGGGTGGGCCGGTGACAGGCGAGGGGTCCAGGGGCGCGGGGTCGCCTGGCGCGCCGTCGCGGGTCGGCGGCGTCTCGTCGCGGGTGCGGGGCCCGGCCTCGGCGGCGGGGTCCCGGGTCACGGGCGGGGGTTCGCGCCGGTCGGTGGGGTCCGTCGAGCCGCCCGTGGACGAGCGCGGCTCCGGCTCGTCGTCGACGTTCGTCGGCGGGCCGGGGCGCTGCGCGCCGGGCTCGCGCTCCGGCCCGCCGGGCAGCCCACCGTCCGTCACCGGCAACGGGCCCCCGGTCACGTCGTCGTGCGAGGGCGGCTGCTCGTACGGGGGCGGGTCGCCGCCCGGCCCGTCGGCGCCGGACTTCCCTGCCGGGGAGTCGTCGCCCGGCCGCCACGGGTCCTGCCCGGGGCCGGACCGGTCGGTCTTCGGGCCGTCCAGGCCGGCCGGGTCCCCGATGCCGTTCCCGCCCTGGCCGTGGCCGCCGGGCCCGGACTGCGGCCCGGGGCGGACGTGCTGGCCGAGGTCCTCGGCCCACTGCTGGGTGAAGCCGGTGATGACGGACGAGGTCACCGTGGCACCCGGGTTGAAGTCGCCGCCGAGGATCCCCCAGAGGAAGGTCTCGCCGAGGAGTTCGCCGGCTGCGGCGAAGATCTCCTGGCCGTACCGGTGGGTGCCGACCTTGGGGAACCACTTCGCGCCGGCCTGCATCACGCCGCTCGCCGTCGCCCCGATCAGCATGCCGGCGAGGAAGTCCAGCAGCACGTCGTTGCCGTCGATCTTGTCCCGGTTACCCTCGGCCATCTGCAGGCCCTGGGCGGCCAGGCCCTGCCACAGCTCCTCGAAACCCTCGCCGATGGCGTCGAACGTCAGGTTGGCGATGCGTTGCAGGATGCGGCTGCGCAACTGCGCGATCAGGGTGCTGACGATCTCGCTGCCGGTCCGGATCAGGGCCGGCACCATGAAGGCGCTCGCTCCGCCGGACAGGGCCAGGAAGACGTCCCACAGCGTGGTGAACATCGCGATGGCGATGTTGTACTGCGTCTGCTCCGCGTCGAGGGCGAAGTCGTAGGCGCTCTGCCCGAGGGCGGTGGAGATGTCGCCGGCGACCGGCACGTTCGTGGTGAGGCTCTGCGCGAAGTGCTCGAACGCCTGCGCCGCGTCGCCGCTCAGGAGCGCGGGCATGTTGCCCGCGAGGCCGGCGGTCCCGGCCACCTCCTCGTTGAGGGTGTTGGTGAAGGCGAGCAGCTCGTCACCCATCTGGCGCAGGGCGGTCGGGTCGGCCTCCGGATACTCCTCGCCGACGCCGTAGAGGATGGCGTCGTAGACCCACTGCCATTCCGGGTCGGTCGAGATGTGCAGGTCGGGCATCGGGCGCTATCCCTGAGCCGTGCCGTACGGCTCGGACGTGCCGTCGGGGTGGTAGTCGACGTACGTGGGCCCGGCGGGCGGACCGTCGGCCGGCGCCCGTTCCACCAGGAACAGCTGGTAGCCGTCCTTCGCTTCGAACGGCGTGCCGCCCAGCCGCACGTCCGTCCCGGGCGGCAGGGGGGTGATCGTGCGGTAGTGGTTGGTGTCCACCCGCACGGTGCCCGGCGCGACCTCCCGGAAGTACACCACCTGCTGCTGGTCGTCCACCGGCACGCCGCCGACCAGGACCTCGGCGCCCGGAGGCAGCGCCGGGGCGAGGACCGAGGAGCTGAGCGTGCCCGCCGGCACGGTGAAGACCAGCCCCGGCCTCAGCCGTTCCGGCTCCAGTCGGTCCGGCACGGTACGCAGCAGCGCCGGCCGCAGCTTCTCGTAGCGGCGGTTGTCCCTGACGGGGCTGGTGTCGGAGTTTGGGCGGAGGTTCCCGAAGACGGTCCCGAGCTTGCGGCCGGCGCCGTACGCGTCGTCGTCGGCGCCCCGGAAGGTCGTGCCGGAGACGGTCAGGCCGTCGGCCGTGTAGTCGAGCGTGTCGGCCGCCGCGCCGACGATGTTCTCCAGCGCGAGCAGCCCGGCGACGAACTTCGCGGCGAACTGCTGGCCCAGGTCGTCGTTGCCCCAGCTGGTCCCGTACGTGTGGCGCAGGGCCTCGATGTACGCCTGGAGCTGGCGGAACGCGTCCGCCCGGCCGCGGTACTGGTCCCCGAGGCGGCCCAGGCCCTCCGGGTCGACGAAGAGGTCGCCGCTCATCCGGACACCCGCCCCAGCCCCAACTGCTGCCGGACGCTGTTGACCATCCGCGGCTGCGGCGGCAGCAGCGTGTCGGTGTCCACGTCGCCGCTGATCAGGTCCCGGGCGTTCAGCCCGTCCGGCAGCAGGGGCGCGATGACCGCCGCGGCCTGTGACTGGGCCTCCTCCCGCGCCTCCCCGATGGCCTGCATGAGCAGGGTGCGCAGCTCGGCCGGCGCGAGCCGGCGGTAGGCGTTGGTGGGGAAGGTGATGTCCGAGACGACGCCGTTGTGCCCCACGGTCACGGACACCTCGCGCCGGGGCGACGTGCGGGTGACGGCGATCGACCGCATCCGCCGCCGCAGGGCGCCGAGGCCGTCGCGTTGCTGCTGGTACCGCTGGAACAGGCTCTCGATGCGCTCGCTGAACTCCACGCGCTCCTCCTTCGCCGGACGCGGCCCCCAGTACAGGACCGGCGGCGGCCGTGGCCAAGGCGCCGACGACCGATCAGGGCGGAACAGGCAGCGGATCTTCCCGAGTGTGCCGCCAGGGCACCGGGAGGCAATCCGGGGCGTCGAACGGGCAGTCCCGCCGGCGGAAGCCTCCCGACGGGCACGTCGATTGGCAAAACTGTCGCCGACGCCGACGGAACCGGATCGCCGACCGCGCGGCGTCATCGCGGAGCGACCGTTCGGAGGAGATTCGCTGTGACGATGCCAGTGGTGCAGACCAACGAACCGGGCATGCAGCAGGCGGCCCAGGAGTTCGCCAGCCGCGCAGAGGAGTTCACCACTCACCTGCGCAACGTCAACGACCAGATGGGAATGCTGCAGGCGTCCTGGACCGGTGAGGCGTCGGCTCAGTTCAACTCGGCCATGGACGCCTGGGAGAACGCGTTCCAGAAGGTGATCAACGAGCTGCTGACCATCATGGAGGCCATGGGTGTCAACACCCGGTCCTACTCGGCCGCCGAGGACGAGGCGTCCTCCACGGCGGCGTCCTTCGCGCAGGCGCTGCCGGGCTTTTGACCGAACCGTCGAGAAAGGATCTGACCGATGTCGAACTACCGTTTCAGCTTCACCCAGGCCGACGCCACGCTGACCGACATGAACGGGATCAACGGGCGTATCACCTCCGCGCTGGCCGAGATGGAGGGCAACGTCGAGCGGACGCTCGCCGAATGGACCGGCGCGGCGCAGGAGCAGTACCAGGTGTCGAAGGCGGCCTGGAACGCGGCGGCCGCCCAGATGACGGTCGCGCTGGATTCGGCGCGGCAGACGCTGCTCAGCATCGCGGACAACTACGGCACCACCGAACAGAACGCGGCCAAGATCTGGAACGACGTCCGGGGCGGGTGACCGCGCGTCGGGGCTGCTGCGCGACGGCGGCCTCGACACCCACCCGGCCGACGCCATTCCTGGTCATCGTGTTCTGGAGGTCAGATGGTCGACTACAGCACGCCGAACGACGAAGCCATCAAGAGCCTGGGGCTGCTCGACCGCTTCGACGGCGATCACTATCCGGGCTGGGCGTTCGACACCATGGTGCGTATGCGGGAGGACTTCGCAGACAACTACGCGGACAACGAGTACACCCAGTACGAGACCAACATCTGGATCTACTACCGGGACCACATCCTCCCGCAGGACAAGTGGGAGAAGCTCGTCGAGAATCCGGCCCCCGACCCCGGCGACTACGACCCGGAGCGCCACTACACGGACAAGCCGCCCATCGAATTCGAGCCGCCGACGGGCGTGCACGGAAGGTCGGGCGACCGGGGCGAGGTCGTCATCAGCTCGGCGGCCATCGATTACTTCTGCCGACAGATCGAGAGCATCACCGAGGACGGGTCGCTCACCCAGGCGGTGCGGAAACTGTCGGTGCTGGACATCAAACCGGGCACCTTCGGTCACGCCGTCGCCCTGCGCGAGGTGATCACCGGGCCCAGCGGCTCCACCACCAACTACGGCCTCAAGGGCGACACCATCGGCTTCCTCAACGCGGTCGACCAGGCACTCGTCGGCCTCGCCAAGAACCTGCGCGCGATGCTGCGGGAATACGAGAGCGCCGAGGACCTCAACAAGCTGACCGCCGCCACGTTCGACAACGCCATGCGGGACACCTGGTCCAAGATCGGCATGTTCAAGGACTACGGCAACAGCAGTTCGGGCGTGCCGGGCGGCTCGACCGGTGGCGACGACGAGGGCACCACCGCCCAGCCGTAGGGGAGAGCCGGCCGTTGCCAGCCGGTCGTACTTCAGATGGATCGAGGATGAACCGTGGCGGACAACAACTCCGACCCCGATGCCGACTGGAAGCGTCCGAACATCGATCCGGACGCCGTCTTCGGCAGCACGGCGGCCACCGCCAAGGATCTCAACGACTACGTCGACTGGGCCAACAGCGACCCGCCGCAGTGGAAGAAGCTGAAGGCATCGGTCGTCGGGGTGTCGGCCACCGCCATTTCCGGGGCGGAGAAGACGGCGATCGCCAGCGGCATCGTCGATGCGCAGTCCCTCGCCGACGCCTACGGCGCCTTCCAGTACGCGTACGAGCTGCTGTCCTGGCTGGAGTCGTTCATCTACGACCAGGCGCACGCGATCGCGGGCGAGGACCGGGCGTGGGCGGGAGTGGCCGCCGAGGCGTTCCTCGCCAAGATGCAGTTGTTCGCCGACTACCTCGGGGCCAACGCCGAACGGATCGCCGGCGGGGGCGGCAGCGGGGGCACCGGATCGGTTCCCGACCAGCTCTGGAACAGCGCCAACTACCTCGCCTGGGCGCAGAACGCCATGGAGACGATCGACGTCGGCTGGGCGGAGATCGCCAAGGCGAACGGCGCGGGAGTGACCGACACCGGGCTCGTCGCGATCAGCTCGACCGAGTACGTCAAGCCGATGACCGCCCAGATGTTCGAGGTGGTGGACACGCTCGCCGGTCAGTACCAGCTCACGTACGGCCGGGTGGTCCCACCGACCCCGAGCCAGAGCTTCCAGACGACGCCGCCGACGACCACGACCAGGCCCACGACGACGCCGCCGGCCACCACCACCACCACCAAGCCGCCGACGACGACCACGAAGCCACCGCCCACCACCACGACGAAGCCGCCGACGACGACCACGAAGCCGCCGCCCCCGAAACCCTCGCCCACGAAGCCGCCGACCGGCACGCCGCCGACCGGCACGCCGCCTCCCACCTCGACCAAGCCGCCGGCGACCACCGCGAAGCCGCCGACGGTCACGCCGCCGGTGACGAAGCCGTCGTTGACGGCCCCGGTGGTGACGCCGCCGGTGGCGACGCGGCCGTCGGCGACGGTCCCCCCGGTGGTGACGCCGCCGGTGACGAGGCCGCCGTTGTCGACCTCCGCGCCCGTGGTGACGCCGCCGGTGACGAGGCCGCCGTCGAGGTCCCCGGTGGTGACGTCGCCGCCGAAGCCCACGGTGACGGCCCCGGTCGTGACGCCGCCGGTGACGACGCGGCCGCCGGTGACGTCCCCTCCGGTGGTGACGCCGCCGCCGAGGCCGCCGACGCCCCTGCCGGTCGGCTCCCCGCGACCGCCCGTCGGCACGCCGCCGGTGACCACGCCCCCGCCGCGCGTGGACCGGCCCGGCGGTACGCCGCCGGCACCGACCGGCACGCCACCGCCCCGCAGCGGCGGGGTGCCGGGCGGCCAGAACGGCGGCGGGCTCCCGGGGTTCGAGGCGCCGGGCGTCGACGCTCCGCCGACGGTCGGGCCGCCCGGCGTGGACGGGCCCGGTGGGCTCGCCCCGCCGGTGCTCGGTGGCGTGGATCCGCCCGATGCGACCGGTGGCGGCAGGCCGGACGGCACCTCCGGGGCACCCCCGTTCCTGCCGCCGCCGTCGGGTGCGCCGGGTGGCGCGGGGGGCGGTGCGCCCGACCGTCCGGACGCGTCCGGCCTGGTCGAGGGGGAGCCGCAGACCTGGGACCCGCCGCTCTCGGGCGGCGTCGACGTGCCGTACTCGCCGGGCGGCACGGAGGCCGGGGGCAGCGGGCTCGGCGCGTCCCCGGCGTCGCCCGCCCCGGCGGGGAGCGGCGGCGTGCCCCCGTTCCTGCCGCCGCCGTCGGGTGCGCCCGGTGGCGCGGGGGGCGGTGCGCCCGACCGCCCGGACGCGTCCGGCCTGGTCGAGGGCGAGCCGCAGACGTGGCAGCCTCCGGTGCCGGACGGCGTCGACGCGCCGGACGCCCCGCAGGGCGCGCCGCCCGGTGGATCCGGCCTGCCACCGGTGGTGGCGCCGCCGGTCGCACCGGCCGATCCCGACGGGCGCGCCGCGCCGGAGCGGCCGGACGCCGCCGAACTGCTCGATCCCGAACCGGGCTGGCACCAGGACCTGCCGGTGCCGGTGCCGCTGCCCGTGCCGTCGCGGGCCGCCGGCCCGCAGGGTGACCCCGAGCCGCAGCGCAAGCCCGGCCCGAAGCGTGCCGCCGGCTCGCAGGGTGACCCCGAGCCGCAGCGTGTGCCCGGCACGGAACGTGTGCCTGGGCCGGAACGTGAGCCCGGCCCGGAGCGCGCCGTCGACCCACCGGGCGGCCCCGCCGCGCCGGTGCGGCCGGGGTGGGCGGCAGCGCCGGTCGGTTCGGTGCCCAGGCCCGGAGAACGCGAGAAGGCCGAGCGGCCCGAGGCCGCCGAGCTGCTGATCGAGGCCCCGACGAGCTGGGCCGCCGACGACGCGCCGGCTCCGGACCGGGTGCCGGTGGTACGCCCGACCGGCGAGCCCGAGGACACCAGCGCCTGGGACGCGCCGGGCGAACGGTGGTGGCTGGCCGGCGCGGACCTGCCGGCCGCCGACCCGGACCGGGCGGACCGGGGGACGGATGCGTAGCCGGCCGGAACCGGTCCGCACCTGGCGGCGGGACCGGCGGGGCACGCCCCTCGCCGAGGAACAGCCGCCGCGCTGCGGCGGGCCGGACTACACCGCGGCCGAGCGGGCCGAGCTGCGGGCCCGGGCCGAGGCGGAGCAGCGGGCCCGGGCCGAGGCGGAGGCCGAGGAGCGCCGCGCGGCCTCGCGCGCACGCGCCGGGCGCCGGCCCGTCGCCGACGCGGCCGACGTCGCCGCCGCCGACGACCCCATGGGCGAGGAGCCGGCGAAGGACGCCGGGAAGGACACGCGGTACGCGGTCACGCTGCTGCGGGAGGACGACGCCTGGGGCGGCGGATGAGCAGCCGGACCGGAGGAGGGTGCACGTGAACACGATCACCGTGAAGCGGCCGCCGCGTGCAGCCGGACCGGAGGCCCCGGACGGGGAGGTCGAGCTCCAGGAGCCCCCGCTGATGGCCGAGGAGGCCCCGCTGGACTTCCGGTCGTTCGCCATGATGGTCCCGATGGGCCTGGGCATGGGCGGCATGATGATGATGTTCGGCCTGTTCAACCGCACCCCCATCCTGTACGTCATGGGCGGCGCGATGGCCGCCGGGATGCTGTTCATGGGGCTGGTCCAGATCGGCCGGGCCGCCGCCGACCGCAAGCGCAAGATGCGCGGTGAACGGCGGGACTTCCTGCGCTACGTCACCCAGCTCCGCCGGCAGGCCCGCAAGGCCGCCAACCAGCACCGGCAGGCCGTGCTGTGGGACAACCCCCAGCCGGACACGCTCTGGTCGGTGGCGATGAGCAGCCGCCTCTGGGAACGCCGCCCGAGCCACGACGACTTCGGCAAGGTGCGGATCGGCCTGGGCCGGCAGAACGCGATGATGCGGTTCCTGCCCCCGACCACCAAGCCGATCGAGGATCTCGAACCCCTCTCGTCGATCTCCCTGCGCCGCTTCTCCGAGGCGTACCGCACGGTGTCGGGCGTGCCGATCGCCGTCGGTCTGCGCAGCTTCACCAGCATCGAGTTCGAGGGTGAGGGCGGCCCGGCGGCCGAACTGGCGCGGGCGATGCTCGCCCAGCTGGCCACCTTCCACGCCCCCGACGAGCTGCGGATCGCGGTGCTGGCCGCCGAGGAGCACCGCGCCGAATGGGACTGGATCAAGTGGCTGCCGCACAACGCGCACCCCACCGCGCACGACGCCGCCGGCCCGGCGCGGCTCTTCGCCGCCGGCCACGACGAGCTGATGGACCTGCTCGGGCAGGAGGTGGTCGACCGCGGCGACCACGACCAGTCGGCCCGGCCCAGCTCGGCGGAGCCGTTCGTCGTCATCCTGGCCTACCTGGCGCGGCTTCCGGACAGCTCCCGCCTGTACGGCGCGGGGCTGCGCAACGTCGTGCTGCTCGACCTGACCGGGGCCCTGCCCGGCGGGCCGAGGGTGCTCCGGCTCGACGTGCGGGACACCGAGGTCGCCTTCCCCGCCGGTGACGAGACGCGGTCGGCCGAGCGCGACGGTCTCGGCGTGGTGCCGGCCGAGGCGCTGGCCCGCGTCATCGCGCCGAAGCGGACCAGCGGCACCCTCGAAGCGGTCGAGAAGCCCCTGGAGTCGAGCTTCGACCTGACCACCCTGCTCGGCATCCGCGACGCGCACACCTTCGACGTGCAAGCGTCGTGGCGCGGCCGGCAGCCGCAGCGCTCCCGGCTCACCGTGCCGATCGGGGTCACCGCCGACGGCGAGGTCATCGAGCTCGACCTGAAGGAGTCCGCCCAGGGCGGGATGGGCCCGCACGGGCTCCTCATCGGCGCCACCGGCTCGGGCAAGAGCGAGCTGCTGCGTACCCTGGTCTGCGCGCTCGCCGCCACCCACTCCTCCGAGATCCTCAACCTCGTCCTGGTGGACTTCAAGGGCGGCGCGACGTTCCTCGGCATGGAGCGGCTGCCACACACCTCGGCCGTCATCACCAACCTGGCCGACGAGCTGCCCCTGGTCGACCGGATGCAGGACGCGCTCAACGGCGAGCTGACGCGGCGGCAGGAGGTGCTGCGGGCCAGCGGCCACGCGTCGCTGTTCGACTATGAGAAGGCCCGCGCGGCGGGCGCCCCGCTGGTGCCGTTCCCGGTGCTGCTGGTCGTCGTCGACGAGTTCAGCGAGCTGCTGTCCAGCAAGAGCGAGTTCATGGACCTCTTCGTCTCCATCGGCCGGTTGGGCCGCAGCCTCGGCGTCCACCTGCTGCTCGCCTCGCAGCGGCTCGACGAGGGCCGGATCAACCGGGTCGAGGGGCACCTGTCCTACCGGCTGGCCCTGCGGACGTTCTCCACCATGGAGTCCCGCGCCGTCATCGGCGTGGGCTCCGCCTACGAGCTGCCGTCCGAGCCGGGCAACGGCTACCTGAAGGTCGACACCAGCAACCTGGTCCGGTTCAAGTCGGCGTACGTGTCCGGCCCGTACAGCGGCGGGCGACCGGTCGCGGACGAGCCCGGCCGGCAGGCACGGGAGCCCGCCGACGTGGTCCTGTTCGGCACCCGGCAGGCCCGCGTCCGGCACGACCCGGCGCGGGTGGACGCCCCCGCGGTCGAGCCGGCGGACGGGGCGGGACCCGACGAGGAGGCCACCGGCCCCAGCCTCGTCGACGTCCTCGTCGGCCGGCTGGCGGGGTCGGGCCCGCCGGCCCGCCAGGTGTGGCTGCCGCCGCTGTCCGACCCGCCCAGCCTGGACACGCTGCTGCCCAGCGTCGTTCCCGACCCGGCGCGGGGCGCGACCGTAGGGGACCCGGCGCTGCGCGGACGCCTGCGGGTGCCGGTCGGAATCGTCGACCGGCCGCAGGACCAGCTCCGCGAGCTGTTCGTCGCGGACCTGTCCGGGGCCGACGGGCACGTCGGCGTCGCCGGTGCGCCGCAGAGCGGCAAGTCGACCCTGCTGCGCACCCTGATCCTGTCGCTGGCGGTGACCCACACCCCCGAGGAGGCGCAGATCTACGGCCTCGACTTCAGCGGCGGTGGCCTGGCGGCGGTGGCCGGGCTGCCGCACGTCGGCTCCGTCGCGACCCGGCTGGAACGCGACCGGGTGGTCCGCACCGTCGAGGAGGTCCGGCAGGTCCTGGAGCGGCGGGAGGCCGAGTTCGTCGAGCGCGGCATCGACTCCATGGCCACCTATCTGGCGCAGCGGGCGGCGGGTGCGATCGACGACCCGTTCGGGCACGTGTTCCTCGTCGTCGACGGCTGGTACACGGTGAAGCAGGACTACCCCGACCTGGAGCAGCGGATCGGCGAGCTGGCCTCCCGTGGCCTGTCGTTCGGCATCCACCTCGTCGTCACCGCGACCCGCTGGTCGGAGCTGCGGACCTGGCTGCGGGACCTGCTGGGCACGAAGGTCGAGCTGCGTCTCGGCGACTCGATGGAGTCGGAGGTGGGCTCGCGCAAGGCGGCCACCGTGCCGAACCAGCCGGGCCGCGGCATCACCGCGGACGGGCTGCACTTCCTGACCGCCCTGCCCCGGATGGACGGCAGCTCGGCGGTCGACGACCTGGCGGAGGCCACCAAGGCGGTGACCGAGGAGATCCGGGTGTTCTGGCCGGGTCGCCTCGCCCCCGAGGTGCGGCTGCTGCCCACCCGGCTGCCCGTCGCCCAGCTGCCGCCGCCGGAGCCCGAGTTCAGGGTGTGCGTGGGCCGCGACGAGCAGCGCCTCGCCCCGGTGTGGCACGACTTCCTGACCACCCCGCACCTGCTGGTGTTCGGCGACGCCGAGACCGGGAAGTCCAACGCGCTGCGCCTGGTGCTGGACGCGGTCCGCCGCCGCTACGGCCCGGACGAGGCGAAGGTCGTGCTGGGCGACACCCGGCGGGACCTGGACACCGCCCTGCCGGCCGAGTACCAGGTCGGCACCGGCCTCACCGGCGACAAGCTGTTCGAGCTGGCGGGCCAGGCGGCGGTGTCGATGAGCCGCCGCATCCCCGGCCCGGACGTCTCGTCGGAGCGGATGCGCCGCCGGGACTGGTGGCAGGGCCCGGAGCTGTTCGTCGTCGTCGACGACTACGACCTGATGACCAGGGGCGTCGGTGCCGGCTCGACCCTCGACCCGCTGCTGCCGCTGCTGGCCCAGGGCGCCTACATCGGCCTGCACCTGATCGTCGCCCGGAGCACGTCGGGGGCGATGCGGGCGATGATGGACCCGGTCATCCGCCGGCTGTGGGAGCTCGGCAGCCCCGCCCTGCTGTTCTCCTACCCCAAGGAGGAGGGCAGGTTCCTCGGCGAGGCCACGCCGCGACAGTTGCCGGCCGGCCGCGCCCAACTGGTGACCCGGCGCGGCGTACGCCTGGTCCAGACCGGCTTCGTGACCACCGGGAGATGACGTGAGCAGCACACTGGACAACGACCTCTGCCGGATCACCGTGACCGGCCCCCGGCGGAAGGTGGACCTGGCCGTGCCGTCGGGCACCCCGGTCGCGACGCTGCTGCCGATCCTGCTGCGACACACGGCGACGGCGGGCCCACCCACCGGCGCGGCCGGCGCGGCCGGGTGGGTGTTGCAGCGGGTCGGCGAGGCCCCGTTCGACCTGGCCGGCACGCCGGAGAGCCTCGACTGGCTGGAGGGCGAGGAAGTCGTGCTGCGCCCGGCCGAGGACCCGCTGCCGGAACTGGACTTCGACGACCTGGCCGACGGCATCGCCACCAGCGTCAACCGCCGCGCGGACCGCTGGCAGCCGCACCACCGCCGCCGGCTCTTCCTCGCGCTCGCCGCCGTGGCGCTCGGCCTGCTCGGGTACGCGTCGGCGGCGCGCGGGCCGCTGCCGACCCAGGTGGCCGGCACCGCCGTGCTGGCCGTCGCCTGTGGCGCCGCCGCGTTGCGGATCGCCCGGCGGATGGCCGACTCGGCGCTGTCGCTGGTGTTCGCCGTGGCGTCCGCGGCCTTCGCGGCCCTGGCCGCCGCCGCGGCCGTCGACGGCGCGCCGGAGCGGATCGCGGTCACGGCGGAGGCCGGCAGCGCCGCCGCGGTGGCCGCCACCGCCGTGGCCGTGCTGTTGATCGTCGCCCAGCGTACGGTCGCCCCGGCGCTGCCGCTCGCGCCGTTCCTCGTGGTGATCGTCGCCGCGCTGGTCGTGGTCTGCGTGATCTCGCTGCACGCCACGATGGGCATGAGCGCCGAGCGGGCCGCGGCGGTGGCGGCCACGGCGGTGGTCGTCGCCGTGGTGCTGGCACCCAGGGCGGCGATCCGGATGTCCGGGCTGCGGGGGCCGCAGCTGCCCAAGACGGGCGCCGACATGACCGTCGACATCGAGCCCGCGCCGTCGGACGAGGTCCGGGACCGCACCTACCTGGCCGACACCTACCTGACCGTGACGATGGTCGTCGCGGCGCTGCTGCTGCCGGTGCTCTTCCTGTTCGTCATGGCGACGCCGGGCTGGGTCGGCTGGACCCTCGTGACGGTCCTGGCCAGCGCGGTCCTGCTGCGGGCCCGGACGTTCACGGGCCTGTGGCAGCGGGTGGCGCTGGTGGCCGCCGGAGGATCCGGACTCCTGCTGGTGGTCACGACGTTCGCCGCCCGGGCCACGCCGGGGGCACGGCTGGGCCTGCTCGTCGCCCTGGCCTGCCTCGTCGTGGCGCTGGTGCTCGCGGCGATCCGGCCGTGGCCGCGCCGGATGCTCCCGATCTGGGAGTACCTGGCGACGTTCTTCGACGTCACGACCGGGCTGGCGGTGCTTCCGCTGCTGACGCACGTCCTGGGCGGGTACGCCTGGGCCCGGGGCCTGTTCGGTTAGGGGCGGGGATGCAGACCCAGCGGGACCACGTCCACGCGTACCAGTTCATGATGGACCGGCTCAGCTGCGCCCTCGTGCTCGGCGACCCCGGCACGGCGGTGTTCCCGGCCCGGCGGGCCCTGACCGGTCTCGGCTTCGGCATCCTGGTCGCGGTGCTCGTCGCGGCCGGGTTCGGCGTCTACGGCTGGATCGTCCCGGGCGGCAGCGCGGCCTTCCGGGAGAAGGGCGCGATCCTCGTCGAGAAGGAGTCCGGCACGCGGTACGTCTATCTCGACGGGGTGCTGCACCCCACCCCGAACCTGGCGTCGGCGATGCTGCTGCAGGGCGGCCAGGCGAAGGTCAAGTTGATCTCCCGCAACTCGCTGCGGGACGTCCCGCGCGGCCCGGCCCTGGGGATCGCGGACGCCCCGCAGCTCGTGCCGTCGCCGGCCGAGCTGACCACCGGTCCGTGGCTGGCCTGCCTGCCCGGCTCTGTCGTCGACACCCCCGGCGAGTCCCTCGGCGTCAACCTCGACCCACGCGCCGTCGCCGAGCCGCTGCCCGCCGGGCGGTTCCTGCTGGTGCGGGGGCCGGACGGGGCGCGGTTCCTGATCCACGCCGGCGTGAAGCACCGGGTGCTCGACGACGCGGTCCCGGTCGCGCTCGGCGCCCTCGACGCCCGCCCGGTCCGGGCGCCGCAGCGGTGGCTCGACTGGCTCCCGGACGGCCCGGCGCTGCGGGCGGCCACCATCGCGGGGGCCGGCGCGGCGGGCCCGCAGGTCGGCGGGCGCAGCCGCCCGATCGGCACCCTGTACCGGCAGGAGCTGGCCTCCGGCGAGCGGCGCTACTTCGTGCTGCGCGCCGACGGCCTCGCCCCGGTGAACCGCACCGAGGCCCTGTTCCTGGAGGCGGGGCCGGCCGGGGCCGCGATCGAGCTGGACACCGCCGCGCTGGCCGGGGCGCCCAGGTCGGCGGACCGTTCGCTGCTGTCCCGCCTGCCCGACCTGTCGGCGGCCGGGTGGCAGGACCCGGGCGGCCGGGTGCTGTGCCTGCGGCAGCAGCCCACCTCGGCCAGCACGTACGCCAGCACCGTCGTCCTGGCCCCGCGCGAGGAGGCCGCGGTCGACGCCCGGGGGCGGGGCTTCGTGCACGCGGGACCCGCCTCCGGCATGCTCGTCGTCGCCGTCCCGGGCGACGGGACGGGCCCCGCGCCCGGGATGTCGCTGATCTCCGACGGCGGCGTCGCGTTCCCGCTCGCCGACGCGCAGGCGGTGGCGGCGCTCCAACTCGGCGGGCGACCGCCCGTCCCCTTTCCCCGCCAGCTGCTGGCGGTGCTGCCGCAGGGCCCCCGGCTGAGCCGGGCCGCGGCGGCGGAACAGATCACCCGGCAACCCGCAGGAGGCGAGCGTGCAAGCTGAGGTCAGGGCCGTGCTGGACCGCGCCGAGCGGCTGCGGCAGCGGATGGCCAGCGTCCAGGAGGAGCTGGACCGCACGTCGGTGACGGGCCGGGCCGGCGGGGGACTGGTGACGGTGACCCTGTCCGGGCTGGGCGAGCTGCGGCAGGTGCACGTCGACCCGGCGGTGTTCGCCGAGGGCGACGCCCGGCGGTTGGAGGAGCTGTTCGTGGCGGCCGTGCGGGACGGGGCGGAGTCGGTCCGCCGCCTAGCCTCGGCCAGGATGGGGCCGATCGAGTTCATGTCCGTCTTCTGAGCGCCGGACGGGCCGGGTCATCCTGCCTGCGGCCCGCCGCCGGTGAGGTTCTCCGGCAGCGGCCTGGTGTGCAGGACGACCAGCTCCGCGACGGCCCGGGTGAGGGCGACGTAGAGGCGGTTCATCCCGCGGGGCTCGGCGGCGACGATGTCGGCCGGCTCCACCAGCACCACGCGGTCGTACTCCAGGCCCTTGACCTGGCTGACCGGCACGGCGCCCAGGGCGGCGGCCAGGTGGTCGGGGGCGATGACGGTGCCCGTCTCGCGGGCGACGGCCTCGGCCAGGTCGTCGACCTGTCGGATCTCCAGGCTGCCGCCGGGCCGGAAGGACCGGGTGGGCGGGATCCCCGGCGCGAGGGCACGGGCGGCGAAGTCGGCGATGACCTGCGGCACCCGGTAGCCGGTGGGCAGGTCGAGGGTCCTGGCCTCGCGCTTGCCCAGCCGCCGCACCAGCTCCGGCCAGGAGTCGGCGGCCAGCGGGTGGGTGGCCTGGCCGAGGTCGCCCACGATGGTCATCGAGGCGTGCGCGGCGCGGCGGGCGATCATCCGGCACTCCATCGGCGACAGGTCCTGCGCCTCGTCGAGGATGACGTGCAGGTAGGCGTCGCCGACGGGTTCCTCGGTCTCGGCCACCGGCAACGGCTCGGCCAGCACCGGCACGTAGCCCTCCTCGCCGTACGGGTCGAAGCCGTCGACCCAGCTCACCACCTGGTGGCCCTCGCGCAGGACGATCGCGGCGGCCCACCGCTGCGCCGCCCAGTAGCCGTTGTGGTCGATGGACTGGCCGGACGACGCCATCGGCGTGGCCAGGCCGGGCGCGAAGAGCTGCCAGCCGTCGTTGAGGCTCCAGCTCAGCACGAAGGTCTCCGCGAGGCGGGCGCCGCTGCGCAGCTCACGGAGCTGCCACTCCGGCTTGGCCCGGGTCGGCTCCGGCGGCCTGCCCAGGATCTCGGCCAGCTCGTCGAGCAGCGGGACGTCGTCGACCGACCACTGCCCGTCCTGCGCGGGCAGGACGTCCTGCGGGGTCAGCGGCGGCCACCACGCGTTCAGGAAGGCCTCCGGCGCCTCCCTGCCGTCCAGCAGTTCGGCGAGCACCCGCGCGGCCTCGGCCCGCGCGCCGTTGACCGTGACGCCCCTGGCCTCGCACCTGCGCCGGATCTCGACGCGGGCCTTCGCCAGGTCGTCGGCGGTGAGGCCGCGCAGGTGGTCCGGCGCGTGGGGCGGGGTGTCCCAGGCCAGGTCGGCCAGCACCCGGACCATCGTCAGGTCGCCCTTGGACCGGGCCACGGCGGCGGGGTCCCGCCGGGTGGCGACGACGCCGTCGAACAGCTCACCGATCGCGCGCAGGTGGACGCTGTCCTCGCCGAGCCCGGGAAGCACCTTGCCGATGTACTCCGTGAACACCGTCGACGGGCCGACCACCAGCACCCGCCCGTCGGTGAACCTGCCCCGGTCGGTGTAGAGCAGGTAGGCCGCGCGGTGCAGGGCCACCTGCGTCTTGCCGGTGCCCGGGCCGCCGGTGATCAGCGTGACGCCGTGCGCGGGCGCGCGGATCGCCTCGTCCTGCTCGCGTTGGATCGTGGCGACGATGTCGCGCATGTGTTCGCCGCGCGCCCGGGTCAGCGACGTGAGCAGGGCTCCCTCGCCGACCACGCCGTCGACGTCCCGCGTGGTGAGGACCTCGTCGTCGAGGCCGACGACCCGGTCACCCGCGCAGGTGATGACGCGGCGGCGTGCCACCCCGAGCGGCTCGCCCGGGGTGGCGCGGTAGAACGGCGCGGCGGCGGGCGCGCGCCAGTCCACCACGAGCGGCTCCCGGTCCTCGTCGCGTACGCCGAGCCGGCCGATGCGGTAGGTGTAGCCGTCGTCGAAGTCCAGCCGGCCGAAGACGATGCCCTCCTCCTGGCCGTCGAGCTCGGCGAGCCTGGCGGCGGCGCCCAGGACCATGGCGTCCCGCTCGACCAGGCCGGTGACCGGCCCGGAGCCGGCGCGGCGGTGTCCCTCCGCGCTCAGCTGCCTCGTCTGCTCGCGCATGACCTCCAGGCGCGCGTACACCCGGTCGACCACCTGCTGCTCGACGGCGATCTGGTGTGCTGCTTCCGACACGGTGCCCCCCCGATTCCTGCGTGCGTCGCTCCGCGCGGCCCTGGCCGGGCGCCTCGGCGTGCGCGTGTCGGGTCGACAGGCGCGCGGCGGCTGCGGCCCGCGCGCCTCACGGGGCGCGCGGCCGGCGCGGACGTGTCGACACTATGCGTCGGCCGGGGACAGAAGATCGGCATCCCGGACGATTCGGGCGGCTTGACCGACCCATATGATGGAGATGGCACAGGGGGCGGGCGCGGCCCGCCGGTTCGTTCGCGCGGCGGTGGTGACACCCGCCGGTGCTCCGGGGAGACATGCCGGGGCACGCCTCCCCGGAGCGCGGCCTTGTCAGGCGACCGTGCAGGACGCGCCGTTGAGGGCGAACGAGGTCGGCTTGGCGGCGTTGCCGCCGTGGGTGACCTGGAAGCCGATGTCGATCGATCCGTTGGCGGGGATGGCCGCGTTGTAGGCGAGGTTCCTGGCCGTCACCTGCCCCGTGGTGGGGGAGTAGGTGGCGTTCCAGCCGGAGGTGATGGTCTGCCCGGCGGGCAGACCGAACACCAGGGACCAGCCGTTGACGGCACTGGCGCCGGTGTTGGTGATGGTGAGGTTCGCGGTCAGCCCCGTGTTCCAGGCGTTGACGGCGACGGTCACGCGACAGGCTCCGGAAGCCGGCGGCGTGGTGGGGGGCAGGGTCGGGCTGGGGGTCGTGGTGGGGGTGGGCGTCACGGTGGGGCTGGGGGTGGTGGTCGGGCTCGGCGTGCTGGTCAGGCCGAAGAACGCGATGGCGGCCGCGGCCATGCCGCCGGAGGGCAGGCTGTGCCCGGCGCCCTGGATGCTGTACGCCTCGACCTGGACGGTGCCGCTGCCGTCGGCGTAGCGGCGGCGGTTCCAGCCGGCCTGCGGGGTGTCGCTGGACGTGGGGGTCTGGCTGAGGCCGAACACGTTCGTCCACTGCTCGATCGACTCCTGGAGCAGGCTGTACGGCACGAGCGTGTCGGCGGTGCCGTGCCACACCTGCACGCGCGGGCGCGGGCCGGAGTAGCCGGGGTACGCCTGCTGGCGGACCGCGTCGCCCCACTGCTGCGGGGTCCGGTTCATGCTGCCGCCCGTGCACTGGCTGCTGCCGGGCGGGTAGTCCGCCGCGCCGGCGAAGCAGTTGTAGGGCACCCCCATGAACGCCGCGCCGGCCTTGAACACCTCGGGGTAGACGGCCAGCATGTGGTTGGTCATCATGCCGCCGGACGAGCTGCCGGTGGCGTAGACCCGCTCGGGGTCCGCGCCGTACTGCTGCTGCGCGTAGCGGACCATCGACACGAGCGACACCGGGTCGCTGCCGCCGTCGTGGCGCTTGGCGGCGTCCGACCAGGTGTCGAAGCAGTTGCCGAAGCCGGCCTGCTGGGTCGCGGTCGGGTAGATCACGATGAACCCGTACCGGTCGGCGAGGGAAGCGAACTCGCTGCCGGAATAGAAGGCGGGGCCCGAGCCGCCGCAGCCGTGCATGGCGATCACCGTCGCCGGGTGGGCCGGGCGGTTGTCCGGCACGTAGACGTGCATGCGCATCCGGCCCGGGTTGTTGCCGAAGCTGGTCACCTCGACCAGCGACGCCGCGTACGCGGGCTGGAACGTCGGCGCCACCAGGCCGGCCGCCACCAGGGTCGTGGCCAGGCCGAGCAGCAGTTTCCTTCTGATTCTCACGGGGACGACTCCTTCGGTCACCTGTGCGGGTGTGCGGGCTGGGTCGGGCCACGCGCGTCCCGGTCGGGGTTGCCCGGCCCCGTGGGATGCGTGTCGCCCACTGCGTGTGCTCGCCCGCCCGGCTCCGTAGGGCATCGCGTAGCAGTTAGTGTTCCCCCGGGGCACACAAGTGTCAATCGATGTAGCTCGATCATTGCGGATCGTCGACCCGGCCGCCCCGGTGGGCCCCCACGGCGAGCCGGCCCGCCGGGAGATCCGTCTACAGTCGTGGGTTGTCCCCGAGACTTCGAGCCCGGAGCGCCTGTGGCAAGCCCGTTCAGCATCGAGGAGATCTATCCGGACGACGGGCGCCCGCTGCGGCTGCCCCGGAGGCAGGCCGGCAACTCACCCCAGGGGGTCGCGGTGACCCTCCTGGCGGACTACACCCTGCGGGCCCGGGCCGCGCTCCCGTCCGCCGCGATCGTCGCGCTGCTCGCCGAGGCCGGGGTGTCCACGGCCGGCGCGCGGACCGCGATCAGCCGGCTGGCCCGCCGGGGCGTGCTGGAGGGCAGCCGCCAGGGCCGGCGCAGCGCCTACCGGCTCAGCCGCCTCGCCGCCGCGAACCTGGCCGCCGGAGGGAACTGGATCGTGGCCTCCACCACCACGGCGGTGCCGTGGGACGGGCGCTGGACGATCGTGGCCTTCTCGCTGCCGCAGGAGCGCAGCGCACAGCGGCGGGCCCTGCGCGGCCAGCTCCGCTGGCTCGGCTACGCGCCGCTGTACGACGGGTTGTGGATCTCGCCGCACGACCTGACGCCCAAGGCGCGGGCGCACCTCGCCGAGCTCACCCCCGGTGCCGTCACGGTGTTCCGTGGTCGGCAGGCCGCGCTCGACGCGATCGGCCACCGGGCTCCCGTCGACGCCTGGGACATCGACGTGATCAGCCGGCACTACCAGGCGTTCCTGCGGCGGTGGACCCCGCTGCTGCCCCGGGTGAGGTCCGGACGGATCGACGGCGCGGCGGCGGTGCGGGCGCGCACCGAGGTCATGGACACCTACCGGCGCTTTCCCGTCCTCGATCCGCAGTTGCCCCTGGAACTGCTGCCGCAGGGGTGGCCCAGGCAGCGGGCCCGGGAGTTGTTCGCGGCGGTCTACGACGGCCTCGCCGCACCCGCCGAGCGGCACGTCCGAGCGGTCGTCGCGCGGTTCGCCGACGGCGCGCAGCCCGGCATCGCCGCCCACACCACCGCCGACCTCCTCGCCGGCGAATGCGGCGCCGCTCCGCCCGCGCCGTGACCTCCCCGCCGTCGCGGGGACGCGCGGCGAAGGCGTCCGCCCACCCGGCGGAGGAGATCAGGAATCGAGAAGCACGGCCACGCCGCCGGGCCTAGCCTTTTGCCAGGTAGCCGGCACTCCGCCCGGCCCGCAACGGCGCAAGGGAGCCCCGCATGTCCGCCACGGAGTCCACGACCACGTCCGACGGCTTCACCCCCGAGGAGCGTGCCGCGATGAAGGAGCGCGCCGCCGAGCTGCGCGCCGAGGGCAGGAAGGGCGCCAAGAAGGCCGACGGGATCCAGGCGGTCCTCGACCGGATCGCGCAGATGGCGCCGGAGGACCGCGCGCTCGCCGAGCGCGTGCACGTGGCGGTGACCGCCGCCGCCCCGCAGCTGTCACCCAAGACCTGGTACGGGATGCCCGCCTACGCCAACGCGGACGGCAAGATCGTCGTCTTCTTCCAGGACTCGGGCAAGTTCAACTACCGCTACTCGACCCTCGGCTTCCAGGACGCGGCCAACCTCGACGACGGGGACCTGTGGCCGGTGGCGTACGCGCTGCGGGCGTGGAGCCCCGCCGTCGAGCGGAAGGTCGTCGAGCTGGTCACGGCCGCGGTCTCCTGACCGGGGGCGGCCGGCCGTGCTCGATCGTGAGCGTGGCCAGCAGTCCCGGGTGGTCGGTGGCGGCGCGCATGTCCACCGACCGGCCGGCGGCGACGGTGACGCCCGCCGTGGCCACGATCTGCTGCACGGAGCCGTCGTCGACCCGGGGACGCTCCGGCGGCACGCACGACCGCAGGTCGGGTGAGCCGCCGGAGCGGAGGTTGAGGTCGCCGCCCAGCACGGTCGGCGCGTACCCGGCGCGGCCGAGGACCGCCGGCACGACCGCGTCGAACAGGTGGCCGCACTGGGCGAGCGCCGTGCGGGCGCTGAACGCCGCGAGGTGGGTGGTGCAGGCGTTGACGACGCCGGGGACGTGGACGCAGAGCCAGGCCCGCAGCTCCGGGTCCGCGAGGTCCTGCACCGGGTAGATCCCGCTGTGCACCGTGTGTCCCCGGTGCGGCACGGGCAGCCGGACCAGCAGGCCGATGCCGTACGGCTGGCCGTCGCGGCACCGGGTGACGCCGCCGCTCGGGCGGTCGTCGGCGGCCCTGAACTCCGCCACCACCGTGCCGCCGTGGTGGACCCGCGCGAACGCCCGCCCGAGTTCGGGCACGTCGCCCTGGCAGACCTCGTTCAGGGACACCAGCTGCGGTGCCTCGGCGCGGATCACCTCGGCGGCCCGGGGCACCGCCCGGCCGGTGTAGCAGCCGGCCCGGCCGCTGTTGCAGAGGTTCAGCTGGAGCACCGTGAGCGTCGTGGACGTGACGGGGGACGCCGGCGCGGCGGCGGGCAGCGCGGCGGCGACGACCAGGAGCCCGGCCGCCAGGGCCCGGCGGAGGACGCGGCGCCGACGACCGACCACCGCCGGATCCTACTGTGCGGCGGCCGGCGGCGTCGGCGTGGCGGCCGGCGGCCCGCACCCGGCGCGGGCAGTTCGGCTGCCCCCGAGCGGCGGCTCGAACTGGCGCGATTCGGCAGGACTTGACGAACGACCTTGTTATCGTTCACAGTCGATGCCGAGGATAACCAGCGTCGATGGTCCACCGGGCGGGCCTGCTGGTCGAACCTCGGGATCGCGACTTCCCGACAGGGCATGCGGGCGTCGTGTCAGCACCCCCACAGCGCCGCCGGCGACGGCGGGACGGGCCTCGTGCGGCAACAGTGACCCTCCAGGATCATCCGCCCGGATCTCCTCTGCGAAGCGAATCCGGGCGCACCACCACCGCTGCAATCCACCCGGAGAAGGAATCGACATGAGACGCAAGAGAGTCCTCCTGACGACGGTGACCCTCGCGGTCACCGGCGCACTCACCGCCGGCGTGCTGGTGACGATGGCCCCCGCCGCCAGCGCCGGCACGACCCTGCGGGCCGCCGCGGCCGAGAAGGGCCGCTACTTCGGCGCCGCGGTCGCGACGGGCAAGCTCTCCAACAGCACGTACACGACGATTCTCAACCGCGAGTTCAACAGCGTCGTGGCCGAGAACGAGATGAAGTGGGACGCCACCGAGCCGCAGCAGGGGGTGTTCAACTACAGCGGCGGTGACCGCCTCGTCAGCCACGCCCGGGCCAACGGGATGAGCGTGCGGGGCCACGCCCTGCTCTGGCACCAGCAGGAGCCGGGCTGGGCGCAGGGCATGTCCGGCAGCGCCCTGCGCAGCGCGATGATCAACCACGTCACCCAGGTCGCCACCCACTTCAAGGGGCAGATCTACGCCTGGGACGTGGTGAACGAGGCGTTCGCCGACGGTGGCAGCGGCGGCCGGCGTGACTCCAACCTGCAGCGCACCGGCAACGACTGGATCGAGGCGGCGTTCCGCGCCGCGCGGGCCGCTGACCCCGGCGCGAAGCTCTGCTACAACGACTACAACACCGACGGGGTCAACGCGAAGTCGACCGGCATCTACAACATGGTGCGCGACTTCAAGTCCCGGGGCGTGCCGATCGACTGCGTCGGCTTCCAGTCCCACCTGGGCACCACCCTGGCCAGCGACTACCAGGCCAACCTCCAGCGCTTCGCCGACCTCGGCGTCGACGTGCAGATCACCGAGCTGGACGTCATGACCGGCGGCAACCAGGCCAACATCTTCGGCGCGGTGACCCGGGCCTGCATGAACGTGTCGCGCTGCACTGGCATCACGGTGTGGGGCGTGCGGGACTGCGACTCGTGGCGCGGGTCCGACAACGCCCTGCTGTTCGACTGCAACGGCAACAAGAAGCCGGCGTACGACTCCGTCCTCAACGCCCTCAACGCGGGCACCGGCATCCCCAACCCGACGACCACCCCGCCGAACCCCACCACCACCCCGCCGAA
>NZ_BBOL01000002.1:0-168579 GCF_020884815.1 Micromonospora sp. NBRC 110038
GCCCCGCCCAGCCCCGGCCCACCCCGCGCCCGCCTCGGCCCGCCCCGCCCCGCCCCAGCCCAGCCCGGCCCACCCCGATCCAGCCGGCCCACCCCGATCCAGCCCGACCCCAGGCCGGCCCACCCACCTCGGACCGACCCGGCCGCCATTCCGGGCCCGGGGCCCGCCGATGATCCCCGGGCCGCCCACGCCAAACCCGCCCACACCCCCAGGCCCGGGCGGACAGGTGACGGGACGTCGGGCAGGTGGGGGTATCAGTAGCGCGGGATACCGCCATCTTCCCGACACCCCGCCGGGAGATCCCGCGTGGGGCGGGGCAGCCGGGCGGACACCCGCCGAGAGATCATCTCCCGGTGCCCGCAAAGAACTCTCGCGTACCCCTGATCGCGACGGTCGCCGCCCTGGCGGGCGTCGCCGCCCTCCTCGTCGCGCCCGCGCCGTCGGACGCGCCCGGCCGCGCCGCAATCGGACGGGTGCCCACGGCCGTGACGCCGCCCGCCAGCGGAAGGGACGGGACACCGCAGGGAACGAACCGCCCGACCCCGCCGGCATCCGCATCCGGGCGACCCGGGGCACCGTCACGGCCCGGCCAGGGCGGACCGACCGACGAGCCCAGCGCGGGGCCCCCGACCACGGCCCTCCCCGGCGCGAGCCGCACCGACCGGCGACCCCCGGTGGTCGACCACGGACCACGCACCGGTGACCTGGTGGCGCTGACCTTCGACGCGGACATGACGGACGCCATGCGGTATCAACTGCGCAGCGGGGCGGTGCGGTCGTACGCGAACCTAACGATCATCGACCTGCTGGAACGGGAGCGGGTGCCGGCCACCTTCTTCCTTACCGGCAAGTGGGTCGAGGAGTATCCCGGGGTGACCCGCCGCCTGGCCGGCAATCCCCGCTTCGAGCTGGCCAACCACACGTACGGCCATCTCGCCTTCACCGCCGACTGCTATCAGCTGCCGACGATCCCCCGGCAGCGGATGGCCGCCGACGTGGCCCGGACGTTCGACGTGATCGCCCCGTACGGCGGCAGGCAGACCCGCTACTTCCGCTTCCCCGGGCTGTGCCACGACCGAGCCGCGCTGACCGAGCTCGCCCCGCTGGGCGTGACCGTGGTGGACGGGGACGTCATCAGCGGCGACCCGTTCGCGAAGTCCTGGCGGCCGGTCGTCGACGCGGTGCTGTCCCGGGTACGCCCCGGCTCGGTCGTCGTCCTGCACGTCACCGAGGCGAACGCCCCGATGACCGACGAGGCGCTGCCGCGCATCCTGGCCGGACTCGCCGAGCTGGGCCTGCGGCCGGCCCCGCTCTCCGAGGTGCTGGGGGCGAGACCGGTCGGGTGACCCGGTGCCCGATCACGACCGGCGGCCCGATCCCTGCCGGCCGGGGACGCCGACCGACCGGGATGCCAACCAAGCGGGGACGCCGACCGACCGGGGATGCCGGCTGATGCCGGCCAAGCCGGGATGCCGACTGACCGGGGATGGCCGATCGCCGACGACAAAACCGACAAAAACCTAATATGGGAGGAGATTCGAGAACCCAGAGGAGGTCGTCATGACTACGGCGATGGAGATGCCCCGCGTCCAGGAATGCGTGGTCGCGGCCTGCGCCTACAACCACACCGGCGACTGCCACGCGTTCGCCATCACGATCGGCAGCACCGATCACGCGCACTGCCACACGTTCGTCGAGATGCCCGTCCGGGGCGGCATCGACACGATGATCGCCCAGGTCGGCGCCTGTCAGCGCTCGGACTGCCGGCACAACGCCGACCTGGAGTGTCACGCCCCGGCGATCCGCGTCGGGCCGGACAACGACATGGCCGACTGCATGACCTACGCCAGCCGCTGACCACCGTCGGCAGGCGTTGACAGGGCCCCCTGTACAACGGAATGCGTTGACAGGGGGCCTTTCCTACAGGCCGTTGGCGTGGCGGACCACCGTCACCAGGTCGTCGACGATGCCGGTGAGGGCGAAGTCCTTCGGCGTGAAGACCCGGGCGACGCCCGCCGCCCGCAGCGCGTCGGCGTCGCCGGCCGGGATGATGCCGCCGACCACCACCGGCAGGTCACCCCGGCCGGCGGCGCGCAGGCCGTCCAGCACAGCCGGCACGACGGCCAGGTGCGAACCGGAGAGCACCGACAGGCCGACGAGGTCGACGTCCTCCTCCACGGCGGCGGCGACGATCTGGCCGGCGGTCAGCCGGATCCCCTGGTAGATCACCTCGAAGCCGGCGTCACGGGCGCGCACGGCAATCTGCTCGGCCCCGTTGGAGTGCCCGTCGAGGCCGGGCTTGCCGACCAGCAGCCGCAGCCGGCCACTGCCCAGCTCCCGGGCGGTCGCGGCGACGTGCTCCCGCACGGCGGCCAGGGTCGCGTCGCCGCCCGCCCCGGTGCCACCGGCCAGGCCGGTCGGCGCCCGGTACTCGCCGAAGACCCGCCGCAACGCGCCGGCCCACTCGCCGGTGGTCACCCCGGCCCGCACGCACTCCAGGGTCGCCGGCATCAGGTTCGTGGTGGTCGCGGCGTCCGCGCGCAGCCGCTCCAGTGCCGCGTCGACCGCCGCGCCGTCGCGGCCGGCCCGCCATTCGCGTACGGCGGCCACGGCCGCCGCCTCCACCGCCGGGTCGACCTGCTCGATCGACGCGGCGCCGGCCGTGGTCAGCGGCGACGGCTCGGTCTCGGTGAACCGGTTGACGCCCACCACCGTGTCCGCGCCGGACTCCAGCCGGCGGCGGCGCTCGGCCAGCGAGGCGACCAGCGCGCTCTTGAGGTACCCGGACTCGACGGCGGCCACCACGCCGCCCATCTCCAGCACCTTCTCCAGTTCGGCCCGCGCCCCGGTGACGATCCCGTCGACCAGCGCGGTCATCACGTGCGAGCCGGCGAACAGGTCGGGATATTCCAGCAGGTCCGACTCGTACGCGAGGACCTGCTGCATCCGCAGCGACCACTGCTGGTCGAAGGGGCGGGGCAGGCCCAGCGCCTCGTTCCAGGCCGGGAGCTGCACGGCGCGGGCGCGGGCGTCCCGGGACAGGGTGACGCCGAGCATCTCCAGCACGATGCGCTGGATGTTGTTCTCCGGTTGGGCCTCGGTCAGCCCGAGCGAGTTGACCTGCACCCCGTACCGGAAGCGGCGCTGCCTGGGGTCGGTCACGCCGTACCGGTCGCGGGCGATCTCGTCCCAGAGCACGCCGAACGCGCGCATCTTGGCGGCCTCCTCGACGAACCGCACCCCGGCGTTGACGAAGAACGAGATCCGGGCGACGACGTCGCCCATCCGCCCGGGCGGCACCTGGCCGCAGTCGCGCACCGCGTCGAGGACGGCGACGGCGGTGGCGAGGGCGAAGCCGACCTCCTGCACGGGCGTCGCCCCGGCCTCCTGGAGGTGGTACGAGCAGACGTTCACCGGGTTCCACCGGGGCATCCGGAGCAGCGTGTACGCGACGAGGTCGGCGGTGAGCCGCAGCGACGCCGCCGGCGGGAAGATGTACGTCCCCCGGGACAGGTACTCCTTGATGATGTCGTTCTGCGTGGTGCCGGCGCAGCGGGCCAGCTCCGCCCCCTGCTCGGCGGCGACCGTGCCGTAGAGGGCGAGCAGCCACATGGCCGGCGCGTTGATCGTCATGGACGTGTTCATGTCGGCCAGCGGGATGCCGTCGAAGAGGGCCCGCATGTCGCCGAGGTGGGCCACGGGCACCCCGACCCGGCCGACCTCGCCGGCCGCCAGCTCGTGGTCGGGGTCGTACCCGGTCTGGGTGGGCAGGTCGAAGGCGACCGACAGGCCGGTCTGCCCCTTGGCCAGGTTGCGGCGGAACAGGGCGTTGCTCGCGGCGGCCGAGGAGTGGCCGGCGTAGGTGCGCATCACCCAGGGGCGGTCGCGCTCGGGCAGCCGGCCGGCGGGGGCCTTCTCGTCCATTTCCGGAGTTTAAGTTGCCGTTCAGTAAAACGGGCTGTGCCAAACCACACAGCCCCGCCTCCACATCGGCCCCGCCCAGGTCGCACACTTGACCGCATGGATGACGAGCTGGCGATCTCCGTCCGGGGGCTGCGCAAGGCGTACGGCGACAACGTCGCGGTGGCGGGCGTGGACCTCGACGTCCGGCGGGGCGAGGTGTTCGCGCTGCTCGGCCCGAACGGGGCGGGCAAGACCACCACGGTGGAGATCCTGGAGGGCTACCGGCGGCGCGACTCCGGCGAGGTCCGGGTGCTGGGCAGCGACCCCGCCGACCCCACCCCGGACTGGCGCTCCCGGGTCGGCATCGTGCTCCAGGGCACCGGCGAGTTCGACGAGCTGACCGTCGGCGAGGTGGTCCGGCACTTCTCGGGCTTCTATCCCGACGCCGACGACCCGGCGAAGGTGGTCGAGCGGGTCGGCCTCGGCGCGAAGGCGAAGGCCCGCACGCACACCCTCTCCGGCGGGCAGAAGCGCCGCCTCGACGTGGCGTTGGGCATCATCGGCCGCCCCGAGCTGCTCTTCCTCGACGAGCCGACCACCGGCTTCGACCCGGAGGCGCGGCGCGAGTTCTGGGAGCTGATCCGGGACCTGGCCGCCGCCGGCACCACCATCGTGCTGACCACCCACTACCTCGACGAGGCCGAGGCGCTCGCCGACCGGGTCGGGGTGATCGCCGCCGGGCGGGTGATCGAGGTGGCCCCGCCGAAGCTGCTGGGCAACCGCCAGGAGTCCCTGGCGACGGTCTCCTGGCGTACCCCCGAGGGGGTGCTGGAGAGCGAGCAGAGCGCGACGCCGACGGCCCTGGTCGCCGAGCTGGCCGCGCGCTACGGCGGCGAGGTCCCCGGCCTCACGGTGACCCGGCCGACCCTGGAAGACGTCTACCTGACCATGATCGGACACCGATGACGACCACGACGAAGCCGGCGGCCCCGGCCACCGCCGCCGCGCCCGCCCGCCGGCCGGGCGCGGGCGCGCTCGCCCTGCGCCAGGGCCGGCTGGAGATCACCCAGTTCCTGCGCAGCCGGGAGTCCGTCGTGTTCACGATGGGCTTCCCGATCATCATGATCCTGATCTTCGCGGCGATCTTCAGCGACGAGATCGCCCCCGGGGTGAGCTACACGCAGTACTTCATCACCGGCATGATCGCGACCGGCCTGATGACGGTCAGCTTCCAGAACCTGGGCATCTGGATCCCGATCGAGCGGGACCGGGGGGTGCTCAAGCGGTACCGGGGCACGCCGATGCCGAAGTGGGTGTGGTTCGCCGGCAAGGTGATCATGGTGGTGGCGGTCGGCGTCGCCGAGACCGCCCTGCTGCTCGCCGTCTCGGTCGCCCTGTTCGACCTGGAGCTGCCCGGCACGGCCGGCAGGTGGCTCACCTTCGGCTGGGTCTCCGTCCTCGGGGTGACCGCGTGCACCCTGTGCGGCATCGCGATCTCGTCGCTGGCCCGCACGGCGCGCAGCGGCTCGGCCGTGGTCACCCCGGTCGCCCTCGTCCTCCAGTTCATCTCCGGCGTCTTCTTCGTCTTCACCAACCTGCCGACCTGGATGCAGCAGGTGGCGGCGCTGTTCCCGCTGAAGTGGATGTGCCAGGGCCTGCGCTCGGTCTTCCTGCCGGACGGCTTCGGCGCGCAGGAGCCGGGCGGCTCGTTCGAGCTGGGCCGGGTCGCCCTCGTGCTGGGCCTGTGGTGCGTGATCGGCCTGGTCCTGTGCCTGACCACCTTCCGCTGGACGACGAGGCGCGACGGCTGACCCGGTCCGGGCCGAGTACGCCGACGGCCGGCACGACTTCACCTACTGGGGGCGCGTCGTCCCGGACGCCTTCGCCCTGCTCGGCGCCGCCCTCGCCGGGCCCTGACGCCGCCTGGATCACGGCGGCGCGGCCCGCAGGCGAGCGCACCTGCGGGCCGCGGCACGCCCGTCAGTACGTGTAGAAGCCCTTGCCCGTCTTGCGGCCCAGGTCGCCGGCGGTGACCATCCGCTGCAGCAGCTCCGGCGGGAAGAACTTCTCGTCGGCCGTGTCGGTGTAGATGTTCTTCGAGGCGTGCATGAGCACGTCGACGCCGGTCAGGTCGGTGGTCGCCAGCGGCCCCATCGCGTGGCCGAAGCCGAGCTTGCAGGCAGTGTCCAGGTCCTCGGCCGACACCACGCCGGACTCGACCAGCTTGACGGCCTCGACGACCAGCGCGGCGATCAGCCGGGTGGTGACGAAGCCGGCGATGTCCCGGTTCACCACGACGACGGTCTTGCCGATCTCCTCGGCGAACGCCCTCGCGGTGGCCAGGGTCTCGTCGCTGGTCTTGTAGCCCCGGACCAGCTCGCACAGCTTCATCATCGGCACCGGCGAGAAGAAGTGCGTGCCGACGACCGACTCGGGGCGCTCGGTGACGGCGGCGATCTGGGTGACCGGGATGGCCGAGGTGTTGGTGGCGAGCACCGCGTCGGCCCTGCAGAGCTTGTCCAGGGCCCGGAAGACCTCCTGCTTGATCTCCAGCCGCTCGAAGACCGCCTCGACGACGATGTCCGCGTCGGCCACCGCCTCCAGGTCCGTCGTCGGGGTGATCCGGCCCAGCGCGGCGTCCACCTCGCCCGGCTCGATCTTGCCCTTCTCGGCGAACTTCTCCAGCGACTTCCGGATGCCGGCCAGTCCGCGCCCGGTGGCCGCGTCGTCCAGGTCCCGCAGCGTCACCTGCCATCCCGCCTGCGCCGCCACCTGGGCGATGCCCGAGCCCATCAGCCCGGCCCCGACGACCGCGAGTCGACCCGCCATCTGCTTCTCCCTCGCCTGATTGAGTGTCTGTCAGCACCCTAGCGGCGAGACTGAACGAAGACTAAGCCCAGGGCTGCGCGGTGCACAGGCTGGGACGAGGGCCACCCGATCCGCCGGGGCACAGGCCGCGCGGTGCGCGCCGGGCCCGCCCGCGCGCTCAGATCTCCAGGGCCGGTTCCTCCGGTACGCTGCCCCGCTCGACCTCCACGCCGAGCGCCCGCAGGTCGGCGACGAAGTCCGGGTAGCCGCGGTCGACGTGGTGCACGTGGGAGACCTCGGTGACCCCGTCCGCGCAGAGCCCGGCGATGATCAGCCCCGCGCCGGCCCGGATGTCCGTGGCCCGCACGGGTGCGCCGGAGAGCCGGTCCCGGCCCCGCACGACGGCGTGGTGCCCGTCGGTCTTGATGTCCGCGCCGAGCCGCATCATCTCGTTGGCGAACATGAACCGGCCGTCGAAGATGTTCTCGGTGATCAGGGACGCGCCGTCGCTCACCGCCGCGAGGCCGATCGCCATCGGCAGCAGGTCCGTGGCGAAGCCCGGGTAGGGCAGGGTGACCACGTCGACGGACGTGGGCCGGTCGGCCATCCGTACCCGGAAGGCGTCGCCCCGGGTCTCCACCAGGCCGCCCGCGCAGACCAGCTTGTCCAGCGCGACCTCCAGGAAGCCCGGGTCGATGCCGGTGACGGTGACGTCCCCCCGGGTCATCGCGGCGGCGAACGCCCAGGTCCCGGCGACGATCCGGTCCCCCACCGTGGCATGCCGCACCGGCCGCAGCTCGGGCACCCCGTCGATGTGCAGGGTGGAGGTGCCCTCCCCCTCGATGCGCGCGCCCATCCGGATCAACATCGAGCAGATGTCGACGATCTCCGGCTCCCGGGCCGCGTTGTCGATCACCGTCGTGCCCTGGGCCAGCACGGCGGCCATCACCAGGTTCTCGGTGGCCCCGACGCTGGGGAAGTCGAGGACGATGTCCGCACCGTGCAGGCCGTCCGGGGCGGCGGCGATGACGAAGCCGTGCTCGCCGGAGATGTCCGCGCCCATCCGGGTCAACCCGGCGATGTGCATGTCCAGCCCCCGGGAGCCGATGGCGTCCCCGCCAGGGTGGGCCACCCGGACGTACCCCCGGCGGGCCAGCAGCGGGCCCAGCACGCAGATGGACGCGCGCAGCCGGCGGACCAGGTCGTAGTCGGCCTCCGCGCCGGGCCGCTCGGGCACGTCGATGGTGACCGACCGGGACCGCGCCACGCCGCCCCGGGCCACCATCGGGTCGACCGGTTCGTCGGCGTCGAAGCGGACGCCGCAGCCCAGCCGGCGCAGCACCTCGCCCATGATGGCGATGTCGGTGATGCGCGGGACGTTGGTGATCACGCTGCGGCCGGGGGCGAGCAGCGCGGCGGCCATCAGCTTGAGGGCCGAGTTCTTCGCCCCGACCACGTGCACCGTTCCGGCGAGGCGGGCGTCGCCGGCGACGCGGATGACGTCGACGTCGTTGACCGCCGGGTCGCCGGCGTCACCGGGGCCGAGCCCGGCGGGGCGCGCCGGGGCCGGTCGGGCGGGGATCGTCAGGTCCGGTATCCGTAGGCTGTGCGTCATGGCCGTCCACCTCACGCGCATCTACACCAAGGCCGGCGACGCCGGCATGACCAGGCTGAGCAACAACGAGCAGGTGCCGAAGACCGATCCGCGGATCGCCGCGTACGCGGACGTGGACGAGTGCAACGCCGCGATCGGCGTCGCGCTCGCCCTCGGCCAGCTCGACGACGAGCTGCGGGCGGTGCTCGGGTCGATCCAGAACGACATGTTCGACGTGGGCGCCGACCTGTCCACGCCGGTGGAGCCGGACCCGAAGTATCCGCCGCTGCGGGTCACCGAGGAGTACGTGGAGCGCCTCGAAGGATGGTGCGACGAGTTCAACGCACGCCTGGGCAAGCTCGACTCCTTCATCCTCCCCGGCGGCACCGCGGGAGCGGCGCTGCTGCACGTGGCACGGACGATCGCCCGGCGGGCCGAGCGGGCGGCGTGGACGCTGGTCGCGCACGACCCCGACCGGACCAGCACCCTCCCGGCAAAGTATCTCAACCGGCTCTCCGATCTGCTCTTCATCCTGTCAAGAACGGCGAATCCGGCGGGCGACGTGCTATGGGTCCCGGGCGGCCAGCGCTGAGCGTCCCCGTCGGCACCCTGCACCACGTCGAGGTCTGGGTGCCGGAGCTCGCCGAGGCCGTCCGTTGCTGGGGCTGGCTGCTCAACGAGCTGGGCTGGCAGCCGTTCCAGGACTGGTCCGCCGGCCGGTCCTGGCGGCTCGGCCCGACGTACCTCGTGCTGGAGGAGTCCCCGGCAATGACCGGGCGAAACCACGACCGGCTCGCCCCCGGCCTGCACCACCTGGGATTCCACGCGGGCCGGCCAGCCGACGTGGACCGGCTGGTCGCGGCGGCGCCGGCCCCCGTGCTCCCCCGCGATCTTGCAGTTCGGGCCCCGGGAAAGCACCTCTCGTCCCGTTATGGCCGGGCCGAAAGTGCAAGATCGCGGGGGCGGGGAGCGCGGGAGGGTCAGCGGGGGCAGGGGTGGGGGTGGGGGGTGTTGCGGGTGGCGGGGGCGGTCAGGCCGGGGCCCGGGCGGCGCGGGTTCGGAGCCTGACCGGTCAACCTCCGCCGGGCAGCGGGGGCACGGCGGGCGCGGGTCGAGCCGGCGCAGGGGCGACGGCGGGCGGCGGAACGGCGTACCCGGAGCCGGCGCAGCAGCACCCCCACGGCGACCGCCACGACCAGCCCGCCCGCGATGGTCGTCAGCATGCCGGCCGAGGCAGCCCCGGCGGTGTACCCGACCAGCACCGTCCCCGGCACCCAGACCAACACGGCCAGCCCCTCGAAGAGCACGAACCGCCGGTACGGCAGGCCGGCCGCCCCGGCGACCCGGGGCACCAGGGTCCGGGCGAACGCGGTCCACCGCCCGACCAGGACGGCCGGACCGCCCCGGGCTACGACCAGTGCCTCGGCCCGCCGCCACCGGTCCGCCCCGATGCGCCGCCCGATCACGCCGTCGCGGATCCGCCGGCCGAGCAGCCGCCCCTCCAGGTAGCCCAGCTGGTCGCCGACGAACGCGGCCAGCGTCGTCACCGCAAGCGTGGTGCCCAGGTCCAACCGCCCCATCCGGGCCAGCAGCCCCACGGTGAGCATGGTGGTGGCCGCAGGCAGGACCACCCCCACGAGCAGCCCCACCTCGGCGGCGAGCACGACGGCCGCGACCGCCAGCACCTGCCCGGGCGGCAACTCGGCGATACGGTCGCGCAGCACGTCGGAGATGTCCACGGAGCCACTGTCGCCCGACGACGCCGACCGGTCGTCCTACCAGCGGCCGTTCCCGATCCTCCTGCTGGTCGGTCCGCCCCCTAGGGACCGCCCCGATCCGGACACCGGTCGCCGCGCGCCGCCGGCCAACCACAACGCCCCGTGGCGGGCCGCCCCGCGGGCTGGCTCGGGAGAAGGCCGGCTCAGCGGACTTCGGGGTCCGCGACGGGGTTGAAGTCGTCGTCGACCAGGCCGAGGCGGTGGGCGACCACCGCGGCCTGCACCCGGTTGCGCAGGTCGAGCTTCTCCATCGCGGCCGAGACATGGGTCTTGACCGTGGTGATCCCCAGGTGCAGCCGGGTCGCGATCTCGGCGTTCGACAGCCCGGCCCCGACGAGCGCGAGAACCTCGCGCTCCCGGTGACTGAGCAGCCGCAGCGCCGGTCCCGGCGAGCGGACCGCAGGACGACGCTCCTGGTCGTGGGCGGCAATCGCCCGCCGGACGATCCGCGCCAGCACCGGCGGGGCGAGCAGCGGCTCGCCCCGCACGGCCCGCCGCACCGCGTCGATCAGCTCCTCCGGCTCGCCGTCCTTGACCAGGTAGCCGATCGCGCCGGCACCCAGCACGCCGTAGACGTTCGCGTCGTCTGCGAAGGTGGTGAGCGCCAGCACCCGCACGCCCGGTTGCCGGTCCACGATCCGGCGGGTCGCTTCGATGCCGTCGACGCGCGGCATCCGCAGGTCCATCAGCACCACGTCCGGGCGAAGCCGCTCGGCGAGCCGGACCGCCTCCAGGCCGTCGCCCGCCTCGCCGACCACCTCGAAGCCCTCCGCCGTACGCAGCAGCAGGCCGACCCCGGCCCGCACCAACGCCTGGTCGTCCACGACGAGCACTCTGATCATCCGTTCTCCCTGATCGGCAACGCGACCCGAACCTGCCATCCTCCGCCCGCCGTGGCCGCCGCGGTGAGCGTGCCTCCGAGCAGGCCGACCCGTTCCCGCATGCCGCTCAGCCCGTAGCCGGAAGGGGGCAGGGCAGGCCGGGGCCGGACGGGTCCGCTGTCCCGTACCACGATGAGCAGGGCTCCGTCGCTGGCGCGGACGTCGACCGAGGCGATCGCGCCCGACCCGGCGTGCTTGAGCGTGTTGGTCAGCGACTCCCGCACGACCCGGGCGGCCGTCGTGCGGACCACCAGCGGCGCGGCGGCGAGCGCGGCCGAGACGGTCACCCGGACCGCGATCCCGGCCTCCCGCACCCGCCGCTCGGCATCGCGGATCATCTGCTCGGGCTCCACCTGTGCGCCACCCGGCTCGACGTCGACGGCCTCCGGGTCACGCAACACCTCCAGCAGCTCCCGCAGCTCGGCCAGCACCTGCCCGGCGGTGTCCCGCAGCTCGCCGAGGGCAAGCACCGCCTCGTCCGTGCCGCCGGTCTGCTGCACGGCGTAGCGGGCCGACCCCGCGCGCAGCGCGATGGCGGCGACGTGGTGGGCGACGATGTCGTGCAGGTCGCGCGCGATGCTGGCCCGCTCGGCCAGCCGGGCCGCCCGGGTCTGGATGTCCTGCCGCGCCTCGGCGTCCCGGGCACGCTCCTCGGCGATCCGGGCCGCGCCCCGCACGCCACGCAGGTACCGGCCGAAGGCGACCGGCGCGGCGACCGCACCGGCCAGCATGGCCAGCCGCAGCACGCCCAGACCGCCGGCGAGCGCCGCGGAGCCACCGAGGTCACGGACGTCGGCCACGGTGGCCGCGAGGAGGAGCGTGAACGCGGCGGCGGTGGCCGCCCAACCGGCCTGGTAGGCGACGAAACCGAGCGCGATCGCCGCCGCCAGCTGCGCGATGCCGGAGCCGTTGGCGGTGACCGCGTCGGACGCGACCATCAGAGCGCACTCGCCGAGCAGGGCCAGCCACGGCAGGCGGCGCACGCCGATCAGGCCCAGCCCGGCCAGGACGGCGATCAGGACGGTCCACCCCCCGTGCGCCACGCCCTGCGAGTTGAACCACGTGCCCGCCAGCCCCATCCCGGCCACGGCCAGACCGAGCAGCAGCTCCGGCCACCAGCCGCGTTGGTCCTCCACTCGGCCACCATACGGAGCCGAACCGCACCGCAGCTCCTCCCGGTGGCCGCCGGCCTCCTCCGGGTGGCCGGCGCATTGGCCGGCCCCGCTCCTCCGCCCGGCCGTCGCGGCGACCGCAGGCAGGACGTCGCCGACGGGGTCCCGCCCTAGCCTCGGGCGTCATGACCGACACGCCCACCTTCTTGAGCCAGTTCGTCCGGCACCCACGCCTCGTGGGGGCGATACTCCCCAGCGGGCCGTCCCTGGCCCGGGACGTCACCGCGCCGGTGCCCCGGACGGGGCACCCGGTGGTGGCCGAACTGGGGCCCGGCACCGGGGCGTTCACCCGGGCGGTGCAGCGGCGGCTGGACGGACGGGGCCACCACCTGGCGATCGAGCTGAACCTGGAGTTCGCCGACCGGCTCGCCCGGCGACACCCGGAGGTGGAGGTGGTACGCGGCGACGCCGCAACGCTCGGCAGCCTGCTGGCGGACCGGGGACACCCGTACGCCGACGTGGTGGTCAGCGGCCTGCCATGGGCGGCGTTCGCGGCCGAACGGCAGCGGGCCGTGCTGGACGGCGTGCTCGCCGGGCTGGGCCCGGCGGGGGTGTTCACCACGTTCGCCTACCGGCACACGCTGCCCACCCCGCCGGCACGGCGGTTCCGTCGGCTGTTGGAGGGCCGGTTCGAGGAGGTGGTGGTGGGTCGGACGGTCTGGCGCAACGTGCCGCCGGCGCTGGTCTACCACTGCCGCCGCCCGGTGCGCTGACGCACTCGGAGGGCTCCCCCGAAAGCCCCGGAGATCGGGACGGCGTCAGGCGGCGGGCCAGTCCTGGGGGGCCAGACGCGGCGAGGCCGCCCCGGGCGGGGCGGCCTCTAGCCAGGACAGGAAGCCCGTGACGGTGGAGCGGGCCATGGCGATCTCCACCGGCACGTGGCGACTGGCACAGCGCAGGATCACCCAGTCGGCGGGCATGGAGAGGCGCTCCTGGCCCTCGGGCAGCCGGCGGCGTTCCACGACCAGAGTCTTGCGGGAGAGCACCCGCTTGGGGCGCAGGGCGAAGCTGAACATCCGGTACCACCGGAGTTCGTCACCGGCGAACCGGCCGAAACCGGGCGACCAGCCCCGCCCGTCGAGCACGGTGGTCACCCGGACGCTGAGCCGGATGATCCCGCCGCTGCGGGTGACCAGCGCGCGCCGGAGGAAGAGGACGAACAGGGCCACGAGCACCGCGGCGACGCCGATTCCGATCCCTTCCACGATCTCCATCGGCGGGGCGGCTCAGCGGCTCTGCGCGGCGGTGACCGGGGTGGCGCTCTCGGCCAGTACGGTGACGCCCTCGCGGCTCACCGAGAGGAAGCCACCGGCCACCTCGTACGAGACCTGCTCGCCGCCGGGCAGCTTGATGCGGACCTGGCCGGGCTCGGCGAGCTGCCCCAGCAGGGGCGCGTGCCCCGGCAGCACACCCAGCTCACCCTCGGTCGTGCGGGCGACGACCATCTCGGCCTCGCCGGACCAGACCTTCTCCTCGACGGCTACGAGCTCGACGTGAAGCTGCTGTGCCACGCTGTCTCCTTGCTGCGGCGGCGGATTGCCGAAAGTCTAGTCGCGCCCGTCGCGGGCCCCCAACGCGGGTGGCGTAAGCTGCGCCACCCGCCGGGGAAACGCTACTTCGTCTTGTTCCGGAAGTCCGGATGCTCCAGCAGGAAGGCGTCGAGCTGTTCCTTCTTCAGGGCGGTGAAGAAGTCCTCGGCCTCGGGCCGCAGCCGCTCCCCCCGGTACGCCGACCCGGTGCCGATGTTCTCCCCCGGCAACTTGATCAGCTCGACGTTGTTCGAGCGGATCCCCTTGAGGGCGATCGCGAAGTCGACCACGCTGTTGCCCCGGCCGTTGAAGATCAGCGACTGCCCGGCGGCCCGGATCACCTTGTCCAGCTTGATCGGGTTGGTCACCACGTCGGCGCTGAACGCCTGGTCGACCATCGCCTTGATGAACTGCTGCTGGTGCCGCTGCCGGCCGTAGTCGGCGTCCGGGACGCCGTTCTTCGGGTACCGCTGCCGGACGTAGTCCAGCGCCTGCCAGCCGCTGAGGTGCTGGTTGCCCTTCTTGTAGACCGCCTGGGGGCCGATGTAGCCCTCGCCGTACGGGTTGCCCTTGCGGTGCACCCCGCTCGGCTCGCGGTGCTCGGAGCGCACCTCGCGCTCGATGTACATGTCGACGCCGCCCATCGCGTCGACGATCTTCTGGAAGCCGGTGAAGTTGATGATCGCGCCCGCGTCGAAGCGGTCGATCCCGGTGACCTGCTGCACGGTCTTGGCCAGCAGCTCGAAGCCCCGGGCCGCGTCGGGGTTCTGCCCCGGCACCCGGCTGCCGTACGACATGGCGGCGTTGAGCTTGTCGGTGCCGCCGTTGAAGTCCGCCTTGCTGAACCTCGGGATCTCGACCCGCAGATCCCGGGGCAGGGAGAAGAGGTACGCCCGGTCCAGCTCGGCCGGGATGTGCAGCACCATGATCGAGTCGGCCAGCGGCGGGGTCTTCACGTCGCGCGGGTCGATGCCGACCAGCAGGATGTTGAGCGGGCCCTTGATGTCGCTCTTGCGCTCCTGGGCGCCGGCGGCCTGGTCGCCGAACAGGTCGCCCTTGCCCACCGCGCCCTCGTAGCGGGCCATCAGCGCCTCGTAGCCGACCAGCACCGCGCCGCTGAGCAGCATGAGCACGGATCCGAAGACCGTGCACACCCGGGCCCAGCGGGGCACCCTCGACCACGCCGACGGTTTCTTCCTGCCGCCCTTGCCGGCCTTACCCACGAGCATCTCCGTTCGTCACGCCCACGACTTGGAGACGGGCGTACGCAGCCGAAAAGTTGCAACGATGTTCACTCGTCCGGGGGACGGCGTGAGTCGACGGTACCTCGCGTTCGACGGAGCCGCCGATCAGCAACCGGACAGCGGAGATCATAGGGCCTGTAGATGAACAAGGGCCGCCCCGGATGTTTCCGGGACGGCCCTCGACAGTGTGACGTGCGTCTAGCTCTTCATCAGCTCCGCGGCCTTGCGCTCCAGGTCCTCCAGGCCACCGCACATGAAGAAGGCCTGCTCGGGGAAGTGGTCGTACTCACCCTCGCTGATCTTCTTGAACGCCTCGATGGTCTCGGCGATCGGGACCGTCGAGCCCGGCACGCCGGTGAACTGCTCGGCGGCGTAGGTGTTCTGCGACAGGAAGCGCTCGATGCGCCGCGCGCGCTGCACGGTGATCTTGTCTTCCTCGGAGAGCTCCTCGATGCCGAGGATGGCGATGATGTCCTGCAGGTCCTTGTACTTCTGCAGGATCCGCTTGACCTCGGTGGCCACCGCGAAGTGCTCCTCGCCGACGAACTCCGGGGCGAGGATCCGGGACGAGGACGCCAGCGGGTCCACGGCCGGGTAGATGCCCTTGTCGGAGATCGACCGCTCCAGGTTGGTGGTCGCGTCGAGGTGGGCGAACGTGGTGGCCGGGGCGGGGTCGGTGTAGTCGTCCGCCGGCACGTAGATCGCCTGGAGCGAGGTGATGGCCTGGCCCCGGACGGAGGTGATCCGCTCCTGGAGCTCGCCCATCTCGTCGGCCAGGGTCGGCTGGTAACCCACGGCGCTCGGCATCCGGCCGAGCAGGGTGGACACCTCGGAACCGGCCTGGGTGAAGCGGAAGATGTTGTCGATGAAGAGCAGCACCTCCTGCTTCTTCACGTCGCGGAAGTACTCCGCCATGGTCAGCGCGGACAGGGCGACGCGCAGCCGGGTGCCCGGCGGCTCGTCCATCTGGCCGTAGACCAGCGCGGTCTTGTCGATGACGCCGGACTCGGTCATCTCGGCGATGAGGTCGTTGCCCTCACGGGTGCGCTCACCCACGCCGGCGAACACCGACGTACCACCGAAGTTCCGGGCCACCCGGGTGATCATCTCCTGGATGAGCACCGTCTTGCCCACGCCCGCGCCGCCGAACAGGCCGATCTTGCCGCCCTTGACGTACGGGGCGAGCAGGTCGATGACCTTGATGCCGGTCTCCAGCATCTCGGTCTTCGGCTCCAGGTCCGCGAAGGCCGGGGCCTTGCGGTGGATGCCCCAGTGGTCGTCGGGGCTCAGCGTCTCGCCCTCGGTGAGGTTGAGGCACTCGCCGATGGCGTTGAAGACGTGGCCCTTGACGGTGTCGCCCACCGGCACGGTGATCGGCGAGCCGGTGTCGCGCACCTCGGCGCCGCGCACCAGGCCGTCGGTCGGCTGCATCGAGATGGCGCGGATCAGGTTGTCGCCCAGGTGCTGGGCGACCTCCAGGGTCAGCGTCTTCTCGCCACCGGAGAGGCTCACGTCCACGTTCAGGGCGTTGAACAGGGCCGGCATGGCGTCGCGCGGGAACTCGGCATCGACGACCGGGCCGATGACCCGGACCACGCGACCGGTGGCCGTCTTGGTCTGTACTGGGGCAGTCATCACACTTCACTTCCCGACGCGGCGAGCGCGTTCGCGCCGCCGACGATCTCGCTGATCTCCTGGGTGATCCCGGCCTGGCGGGCCGAGTTCATCTCACGCGTGTACTTCTCGATCATCTCTTCGGCGTTGTCGGTGGCGCTCTTCATCGCCCGCCGACGCGACGCCGACTCGCTCGCCGCCGACTCCAGCAACGCCGCGTAGATCCGCGTGTTGATGTACTTCGGCAGGAGCGCGTCGAGCAGCGCCTCCGCCTCCGGCTCGAACTCGTACGCCGGGAGCAGGCCCTCGGACTTGGGTCGGTCCTCGACCTGCATCGGGCCGATGACCTTGGCGACCGGGGTCTGGGTCATCAGGGAGTGGAACTCGGTGTAGACGATGTGCAGCTCGTCGATCCCGAGCACCCCGTCCGCCCCGGCGGAGCCGTCGGTGTCGTCCGCGCCGGCGGTGAACGCCTTGATCAGCGTCTCACCGACCTCGCGGGCGTCGGCGAACGTCGGCTGCTCCGAGAAGCCCGTCCAGTTCGCCTCGATCGGCCAGTCCCGGAACCGGTAGAACCCGACGCCCTTGCGGCCGATGACGTAGAGCACGGGCTCCTTGCCCTCGGCGCGCAGCCGGGCGATCAGCGACTGCGCGGTCTTGATCGCGTTGGAGCTGTAACCGCCGGCCAGGCCCCGGTCGGCGGTCACCAGCAGGACACCCGCCCGCCGCACCTGCTCGCGCGGGGTGAGCAGCGGGTGGTCGATCCGGGCGTTGGACGCCAGCGCCGTGAGCACGCCGGTGATGGCCTGGGCGTACGGCAGGGACGCCTGCACCCGGGCCTGGGCCTTGGCGATCCGGCTCGTCGCCACGAGCTCCATCGCCTTGGTGATCTTCTTCATCCCCTTCGCCGAGCGGATCCGTTGACGAAGAACGCGTACCTGGGCCGCCATGAGTCAGCCCTACTGCTTCTCGGCGTTGTCGCGGTAGCGGGTCACCGTCTCGCGGTTCTCGTCGCCCTCCAGCGGCGCGGCGGGGGCCTCGTTGATCCGGGGCTCGTCCTCCTTGCCGAGGAACGTCTGCTTGAAGCTCGCGATGGCCTGGTCGAGGGAGGAGATCACCTCGTCGTCCCACTTGTTGTCGGCGATCGCCGCGAGGGTGCCCTCGTGCTTGTGCCGCAGGTACTGGAGGAACTCCGCCTCGAACCGGCGGATCTCGCCGACGGGGATGTCGTCGAGCTTGCCCTCGGTGCCGGCCCAGACGGAGACGACCTGCTCCTGCACCGGGTACGGCGAGTAGTTCGGCTGCTTGAGCAGCTCGACCAGGCGGGAGCCGCGCTCCAGCTGGGCGCGGGAGGCCTTGTCCAGGTCGGAGGCGAAGGCGGCGAACGCCTCCAGCTCGCGGAACTGGGCGAGGTTGAGCCGCAGCGAGCCGGAGACCTTCTTCATCGGCTTCACCTGGGCGGCGCCGCCGACCCGGGAGACCGAGGTGCCGACGTTGATGGCCGGCCGGACGCCCTGGTTGAACAGGTCCGTCTCCAGGAAGATCTGGCCGTCGGTGATGGAGATGACGTTGGTCGGGATGAAGGCCGAGATGTCGTTGGCCTTCGTCTCGATGATCGGCAGGCCGGTCATCGAGCCGCCGCCCAGCTCGTCGGAGAGCTTCGCGCAGCGCTCCAGCAGCCGGGAGTGCAGGTAGAAGACGTCGCCCGGGTACGCCTCACGGCCCGGCGGGCGGCGCAGCAGCAGCGACACGGCCCGGTACGCCTCGGCCTGCTTGCTCAGGTCGTCGAAGACGATCAGGACGTGCTTGCCGCCGTACATCCAGTGCTGGCCGATGGAGGAGCCGGTGTAGGGCGCCAGGTACTTGAAGCCGGCCGGGTCGGACGCCGGGGAGGCCACGATGGTGGTGTACTCCATCGCGCCCGCCTCCTCCAGGATGCCCTTGATCGAGGCGATCGTGGAGGCCTTCTGGCCGATGGCGACGTAGATGCAGCGGACCTGCTTCTTCGGGTCGCCGGAGCGCCAGTTGTCCCGCTGGTTGAGGATGGTGTCCAGGGCGACCGTGGTCTTGCCGGTCTTGCGGTCACCGATGATCAGCTGCCGCTGGCCCCGGCCGACCGGGGTCATGGCGTCGATCGCCTTGATGCCGGTCTGCAGCGGCTCGTCGACGGACTGCCGGGACATCACGTTCGGGGCCTGGAGCTCCAGCTCGCGGAAGCCCTCGTTGGCGATGTCGCCGAGGCCGTCGATCGGCTGGCCGAGCGGGTTGACCACGCGGCCGAGGAAGGCGTCGCCGACCGGCACCGAGAGCACCCGGCCGGTGCGCTTGACGCGCTGGCCCTCTTCGAGCTTGGCGGAGTCACCGAGAACGACGACGCCGATCTCCCGGACGTCGAGGTTCAGCGCCAGGCCGAGCGTGCCGTCCTCGAACTCCAGGAGCTCGTTGGTCATGGTCGAGGGCAGGCCCTCGACGTGGGCGATGCCGTCGCCGGTGTCGGCGACGGTGCCGACCTCCTCGCGGGAGACGTCGGGCGAGTAGGAGGAGACGTAGCGCTCCAGGGCGCCGCGGATCTCCTCCGTCGAGATGGTCAGCTCGGCCATCCTCTGCTTCCTTAAGTATCAGGGGCCCGGGATACCTAGTACCGACCGGTCCGAATGGCGTCTGTCAATCCAGGCGTTTTCGCGGTGCGCCAGCGGGATGCCGGTCAGCGCTGCACGAGCGCGTTGCGGGTCTCGTTGAGGCGGCGCAGGACGGTGCCGTCGTACAGGTCGGACCCGACCCGGACGCTGACGCCGCCGAGGACCGAGGGGTCCACCGTCTGCTTGACGGAGACCTCCCGACCGTACATCGCGGAGAGGCGGGCACCGAGCCGGCGCTCGTCCTCGTCGCTCAACGGAGCCGCCACGGTCACGTACGCGACCTGCCGGTCCCGCCGGTCGGCGGTCAGCTCGACCAGCCGGGTCAGCGAGCCGGTGAAGGAGCGCCCGCCGAACCCGTTCAGCGCCACCTCGACGAGGCGGACGGTGACCGGGCGGGCCTTACCGGCGAGCAGCTCGCGGGCCAGCTCGGCCCGCCGCTCGGCCGGGCCGACCGGGTCGGACAGCGCCGCCGACAGCGCGGGCTGGCCGGCGACCACCTGACCGAAGCGGAACAGCTCGTCCTCGACCTCGCCCAGGTCACCGGCGGCGTCGGCGCTGGCCAACAGCGCCTCCACGCCGAGGCGCTCGGTGCCGTCGAGCAGCTCGGACGGCGCCGACCACCGGCCGGAGACCAGCCCGGTGAGCAGGTCGAGCGCGTCCGCGCCGACCTTGCCCCGGAGCATGTCCCCGAGCAGCCCGGCGCGGTCAGCGCCCGGACGGGCCGGGTCGGACAGCGCCCGGCGCAGCCGCGGCTCGCGCCGCAGCAGGCCGGCGACGGCGAGCAGGTCGTCGGCGGTGGCGGCCACCGCCGACGGCTCCGCACCCCGCGCGTACGCCGCCAGGCGCTCGGTCGCGGCCTGGTACGACTCCCGGCTGGCGGCCTGCATCAGCGGGCCCCCGCGCTCTCGAGGTCGCTCAGGAAGCGGTCGACGGTGCCCTTGCGGCGGGCCTCGTCGGCCAGCGACTCACCGACGATCTTGCTGGCCAGGTCGACCGCGATCGTGCCGACCTCGGTACGCAGCTCGCGCACGATGGTGGCCCGCTCGGCGGCGAGCTGCTCCTTGCCGGCCGCGATGATGCGGTCGGACTCCTCCCGCGCCTTGGCGAGGATGTCCTGCCGGATGCCCTCCGCGTCGGCCCGGGCGTCGTCCCGGATCTTCGCGGCGTCGGTGCGCGCCTCGGCGAGCTGCGCGCGGTACTGCTCAAGGAGCTGGTTGGCCTCGGCCTGGGCGGCCTCGGCGCGCTTGATGCCACCCTCGATCGCGTCGACCCGGGCCTGGAACGTCTGCTCCATGCGCGGGAAGACGAACTTCATCAGCACGATGCAGAGCAGGATGAAGGCGATGCCACCGACCACGATCTCCTGCCAGATCGGGATGATCGGGTTGTGGGTCGACTCACCACCCTCTGCGGCGAGCAGGTACATGGGAGACCTCCCGGTCGAAGGGGGGCGGGATTAGAGCTGGCCCTGCCAGATGAAGCCGAACGCGATGCCGAGCAGCGCGAGCGCCTCGATGACGGCGAAGCCGATCCAGACGTACGGCAGGGTCATCCGGGACGACTCCGGCTGGCGGGCCGTCGACTGGATGTAGGCGGCGAAGACCAGGCCGACACCGATGCCCGGGCCGATGGCCGCGAGACCGTAGCCGATGGCGGCGGTGCTGCCCTCTACCGCGGCGTAGATGTCCATTAGTGGGTTCCTCCTGGTTATCACGCGTGACTCTCACGCGGGACGACAACGGGTGGTGCGAGGTGGATCAGTGCTCGTCGGCGAGCGCGCCCTGGACGTAGCTGGCGGTGAGCACCGTGAAGACGTATGCCTGCAGGCAGATGACCAGGAACTCGAGGAAGGTGAGCGCGATGGTCATCACCCAGGACAGCACCGAGACCGGGGCCAGCCAGGCGTTGGCGCTGAGCATCGCGAACCCGCCGAGCGTGAAGACCAGCAGGAGCATGTGGCCGGCGAACATGTTCGCGAAGAGACGGACGGCCAGCGAGAACGGCCGGACCAGGAAGGTCGAGAAGAACTCGATCGGGATCAGCAGCGGCAGGATGTACCACGGCGCCGGCGGGATCAGGGAGTTCTTGAAGAACTTGCCGAAACCGTGGTGCCGGATGCCCACCCAGATGAACATCACGTAGCTGATCACGGCGAGGAAGGCCGGGAAGGCGATGTGCGAGTTCGGCGAGATCTGGAACAGCGGCACGATCGCGAAGAAGTTCGTCAGCAGGATGAAGCAGAACAGCGTCGTGAAGTACGGCGCGAACCGCACCCCCGCGTGCCCGATCATCTCGACGGCGATGTTGTTGCGCACGAAGCCGTAGATGGACTCGGCGAGCCACTGCTTCTTCGTCGGCACGAGCTGCGGCTTCCGGTAGGTCGCCAGGAAGAAGATGATCAGGACGCCGACGGCGATCCAGACCATGGCCGTGATCTTGGTGAACCAGTAGGAGTCGTGCGCACCCCAGGGCAGGATGCTGGGCAGGTAGAAGTCCTCCACGCTGGGTGGGAATGCCGCCTGGCCCGCTGCCAGGACGTTCGCCTGTCCGAACACCGCGTCCCTTCCTAAGTAGGCGTGCCGAGTCGGCGGACGACCAGGATGATCCCCCCGGCCATGCCGAGCACGACGCCGATCCCGGTGGCGATGCCGCCGGTGTCGAGCCACTGGTCGACCAGCCAGCCGATGAAACCCCAGACGAGCATGCCCCCGATGAGGTACGAGAGCGCGGTCCAACCCTGGCCGGCACCGGTCGGATTGTCGTCCGGGCCGCCGCTGGGTCGGGGGGTTTGGTCACCAGCCATGACGGGGCGAACGATATCAGTCGGAGAAACGAGGCTGTGCCTCACCCCCCGCACAACCGTGGTTGTGTGGGCGTCGGGCGGGCGCGTCGTCTGTGGGCACGCTACTCCCCTTGCGCCACCGAATGAATGACCGGTGTCGGACACAATCGCGCGTCGTACCGAAACGTGGGACGCTGGAGCTTCAGCCCCTGGTCCGGCGCGCGTGCACCGTGCTGAGCCACCAGATGTGCGCGCCGGTCCAGACGACCACGCCGACGGCGATGCCGAGGCAGAGCGGGACGACCCCTGCCCAGCCCGTCGAGGCGACCGCCACCATCACGCCGCCCAGGAGGGTGAACTTCGCGACGTACAGACCCACCCCGAACGGCAGCACGAGCTGCGGGTTGCGCGCGTCCGCCCAGGCCAGGACCACGGTGGTGAGGACGTAGCTGGCTACGGTGACGGCGACACCGGCCGCCACGCCGAGCGCCGCGTCGGCCCCGCCGAGGACCCCGCCGGCCGCCGCGCCCAGCGCCGCCACCACGGCGGAGACGGCCACCAGCACCGGCAGGTGGCGCAGCCGCCAGCTCCGGTCGTCCGCCGCCGGCTCCGCGGCCACCCCGGGCTCAGCCACGGGGGTACGCCGGGAAGGCGGCGACCAGCTCGGCCACGTCGGCGGCGACGCGGGTGAGGGCGTCGGCGCCCCCGGGCTCGCCCGGATCGGTGCGCACCGCGCGGGCGATCAGCGCCGCGACCCGGCGCATCTCCTCCTCGCCCATGCCCTGCGTGGTGACGCTGGGCGTGCCCACCCGGATGCCCGACGCGACCATCGGCGGCTGCGGGTCGTACGGGATGGCGTTCTTGTTCAGGGTGATGGCGGCGGCGTCGCAGCGCGCCTCGGCCTCGGCCCCGCTCACCCCGGCGGCGCGCAGGTCGAGCAGCGCGAGGTGGGTGTCGGTGCCGCCGGAGACCGGCCGCATCCCCTCGGCCGCGAGCCCGGCGGCGAGCGCGCGGGCGTTGGCGACCACCTGCGCGGCGTACGCCCGGAACTCGGGCTGGGCGGCCTCGCGCAGGGCCACCGCCTTGGCCGCGACGGCGTGCATCAGCGGCCCGCCCTGGGTGAACGGGAAGACGGCCTTGTCGATGCGCTGGGCCAGCGACTCCCGGCACAGGATCATGCCGCCGCGCGGGCCGCGCAGCACCTTGTGGGTGGTGGCGCAGACGACGTCGGCGTGGGGCACCGGCGAGGGCACGGCCCGGCCGGCGACCAGGCCGATGAAGTGCGCGGCGTCCACCATCAGGTACGCGCCCACCTCGTCGGCGATCTCCCGGAACCGGGCGAAGTCGATCAGACGGGGGTACGCCGTCGCCCCGCAGATGATCATCTTGGGCCGGTGGGCGCGGGCGAGGTCCCGCACCTCGTCGTAGTCGATCAGCTCGGTGTCCTTGCGCACGCGGTAGCCGACCGTGTGGAACCACTTGCCGGAGAAGTTCACCCGGCTGCCGTGGGTCAGGTGACCGCCGTGCGGCAGGTCCATCGCCAGCACCGTGTCCCCCGGCTGCACCAGCGCGGCGTACGCGGCCAGGTTGGCGCTCGCCCCCGAGTGCGGCTGGAGGTTGGCGTGCTCGGCGTCGAACAGCTCCTTCGCCCGGGCGACGCCGATCTCCTCGGCCCGGTCCACCTCGGCGCAGCCGCCGTAGTAGCGCCGGCCCGGATACCCCTCGGCGTACTTGTTGGTCAGCGTCGAGCCGAGCGCCGCCAGCACCGCCGGGGAGGTCAGGTTCTCGCTGGCGATCAGTTGCAGGCCGCCGCGCAGCCGGTCCAGCTCGCCGAGCACCACCCCGGCGATCTCCGGATCGGTGGCGCTGAGCTGCTCGAAGTCCGGCCCCCAGAAGGTGCTCCTCGCGTTCTCCACAGCGAACGAGTCTACGGAGCCGCACACTGGAGGCCGTGAGATGCCTCGTCACCGGCGCGACCGGATACATCGGCGGACGGCTCGCGCCCCTGCTGCTCGCCGAGGGGCACCAGGTGCGCTGCCTGGCCCGGCACGCCGGCCGGCTGCGCGACGTGCCGTGGGCGGCGCGGGCCGAGATCGCCGAGGGCGACCTGCGCAAGCCGGAGACCCTGCCGGCCGCGTTCGCGGACGTGGACGTCGCCTACTACCTGGTGCACTCGCTCGGGCAGGCCGGCTTCGAGGCCGCCGACCGGGAGGCGGCGGTCGCCTTCGCCGACGCGGCGCGCGCCGCGGGCGTACGCCGGATCGTCTACCTCGGCGGCCCCGAGCCGAAGGCCGACGACGGCCTCCCGTCGGCGCACCTGCGGTCCCGGGCCGAGGTCGGCCGGATCCTGCTCGACAGCGGGGTGCCCACGGCGGTGCTCCGCGCGGCGATCATCATCGGGTCCGGCTCGGCGTCGTTCGAGATGCTGCGCCACCTCACCGAGCGGCTGCCCGCCATGGTCACCCCGCGCTGGGTGCGCAACCGGATCCAGCCGATCGCCGTGCGGGACGTGCTGCACTACCTGGTCGGCTGCGCCGCGCTGCCGCCGCAGGTCAACCGGGCGTTCGACATCGGCGGCCCCGACGTGCTCACCTTCGGCGACATGATGCAGCGCTACGCCCGGGTGGCCGGGCTGCGCCGGCGGCTCATCCTGCCGGTCCGGCCGCTGACCCCGTCGCTGTCGTCGCACTGGGTCGGCCTGATCACCCCGGTGCCCAACGCGATCGCCCGGCCGCTGGTGGAGAGCCTGGTCCACGAGGCGGTCGCCGGTGAGCACGACATCGCGGCGTACGTGCCGGACCCGCCCGGCGGGCTGACCGGCTTCGACCGGGCGGTCGAGCTGGCGCTCGCGCGGGTCCGCGACGCGCAGGTGGAGACCCGCTGGTCCACCGCGAGCGGGCCGGACGCCCCGGCCGAGCCGCTGCCCAGCGACCCGAAGTGGTCCGGCGGCACCGCCTACACGGACGTGCGGGAGCGGGCCGTGCGCGCCCCGGCCGACGCGCTGTGGCGGGTGATCGAGGGCGTCGGCGGCGAGAACGGCTGGTACTCGTTCCCGCTGGCCTGGGCGGTGCGCGGCTGGCTGGACCGGCTGGCCGGCGGGGTGGGGCTGCGCCGGGGCCGGCGCGACCCGCACCGGCTGCGCGTCGGCGAGGCGCTGGACTTCTGGCGGGTCGAGGAGATCGTCCCGGGCGAACTGCTGCGGCTGCGCGCCGAGATGCGGCTGCCCGGCCGGGCCTGGCTGGAGATGCGCGCCGAGCCGACCGGCGACGGCACCAGCCGGTACGTCCAACGCGCGGTCTTCCTGCCGAGGGGCCTGCCCGGGCACGCCTACTGGGGCGCGGTGTTGCCCTTCCACGCGATCGTCTTCGGTGGCATGGCGAGGAACATCGCCCGCGGCGCGGAAGCCCTCCCGTCGGCAGCCACCGCCCCCTCGCGCGCCCTACGCAGCTGAGTCGAATACGACATCGCCCCCGCGCGTCGTCGCGTCGCCGCGCCCGGGAGCCGGGCGCAGAGGTCGGGCAGATCTTGGAAGATTTCGGCCCCTTGAGGGGCCCCTTGTTTCCAAGATCTCCCATTTCCGCAGTTCATGAGCCAGGCAGGCATCGCCAACGCAAAGCCTTGAGGCAATCACTTTCGGTTGCACATTCGCTTTGTCCGAAGACAATCGATAAGATTCGGGACAATCATGGGGGCCGGGTTGGCCGGATAGGGCAAGCGTCCTGGAAGTAGCCTGCTGTCAGGCGACAGTTGGAGAATCGGATGAACGACGCGAGCGGCCCAAAGAAGCACACCGCCGAGAGCTTCGCCGCCGAACTCAGGCGCAGGATCAAGGAAGGCGCCGAGCCCTGATCACCGCAGACCAGATCGCCCCCGCCGAGACCCGCACCCGCCCCGCCGCACGGGCCGCGCTGGCCGTCGTCCTCCGCACCGGCCCCACCCCCGCTGACGTCACCCGCCTCGCCGCCACCATCGGACTGACCGGCCGGTGAGACCGGGCCAGGATCTTGGACAGTTACCGTTCACTGTGGACAGTAAGCGTCCAAGTCCTGGCGAGTTCCGGTGCCGCGCGGGCGGGCGGGGCGGACGGCGGGCGGCGACGGGTGACCGGGTCAGTTGCCGGCGCGGGGGGCCGTGGCGTGCCGGGCCACCGACTCGCTCGGCGGGACGAAGTCGCGCACCGGCTGGCCCTGGAGGGTGTCGTAGAGGGTGCGGCCCACCAGGTCGACCAGTCGGGCCTGGACCTCCCGGCCCACCGCGTCGCGGGGATCGTCCGGGTTGGCGGCGATCGAGGCGACGGCGAGCTGCGGGGTGAACGCGACGACGGTCTCCGTGCCGTTCCCCTCCGAGCTGCCGGTCTTGCCGGCCACCGGTCGACCCAGCCGACCGCGCAGGTCCTGGGCGGTGCCGCCGGCGCAGCCGCCGTACATCGACTGGTCGCCGACCGGGCACCGGGCCGCGTCGGCCGCGCCCCGGGCCACGTCCGTGTCGAGCACCTGCCGGCAGTCCGGGCGCCCGGCGGCGACCTCCCGCCCGGCGGCGTCGAGGATCCGCACCACCGGCGTGGGCGCGCACCAGATTCCCTCGGCGGCCACCGCCGCGTACGCCCCGGCGAGGTCGAGCGGGGTGGTGGCGGCGACGCCCAGCGTGAACGGGCCCCAGTCCCGCGCGCCGTAGCGGGCCATCTTGGCGTCGGACTCGGCGCGCAGCCGGATGCCGAGCCGCTCGGCCATCTCCACCACCCGGTCCGCGCCGACCCGCTCGGTCAGCCAGGCGAAGTAGGTGTTCACCGACCGGCCGAACGCGTCCCACATGGTCCGGTAGCCGTCCATCCCGACCGGGTCGGCGTTGACCGGGCACCAGCGGCCCCGGCAGTCGGCGGGGCCGCCGGTCACGGGGAAGCGGGTGACGATGCGGGGCGGGGCGTCGAAGAGGGTGTCCAGGGGCAGGCCCGCCTCCAGCGCGGCGAGCACCGCGAAGATCTTGAACGTCGACCCGGCCTGGTACCCGGTGATGGCCCCGCCCCCGGCGACGAGCTGGTTGACGGTGTTCGGCCGGTTGCGCCACCCCTGCGGGTTCTCCTCGACGCTGTAGTTGCGGTTCACCGCGAGGGCGAGCACGCGGCCCGTGCCGGGCTGCACCACGGCGGTCGGCGCGGCACGGGGGTCGTCGACGTCGTAGACGTCGAGCACCTGCTCGGTGGCGGTCCGCTGCACGGCCGGGTCGAGCGAGGTGACGATCCGGAAACCGCCCCGGCGCAGGGTGCGCTGCCGCTCGTCTGCGGTGGCGCCGAACGCCGGCTGCTCGCTCCACCAGCGGGTGAACCAGTCGCAGAAGAAGCCCCAGTCGTTGTGGTCCTGCGGGACCGCCGTGCAGTCGTTCGGCGTGGCGCTGGGCTTCAGCGTGAGCGGCTCGGCCTTCGCCGCCTCGGCCGCCTCGGGCGTGACCTGGCCGGTCTCGACCATCCGGTCCAGCACGTACGCCCGGCGGGCCAGCGCCGCGTCGGCGTCGCCGTTGATCGGGTCGTCGGTGTCCGGCGAGCGGACCAGCCCGGCCAGCAGGGCCGACTCGGCCAGGGTGAGCTTCGCCGGCGACTTCGAGAAGTAGCGCTTGCTGGCGGCGCCCACCCCGTACGCGCCGGCACCGAAGTAGGCGATGTTGAGGTAGCCGGCGAGGATCTGGTCCTTGCTCAGCTCGCGCTCGACCGCCAGGGCGTACCGCATTTCCTTGATCTTGCGGGTGAGGGTGACCTCGGTGGCCTTGGCCCGCTGCTCCTCGGTGAGGTTGGGGTCGCCGGCGAGCACGTTGCGCACGTACTGCATGGTCAGGGTCGACGCGCCCTGCCGGGGCGCGCCGTCGCGCCGGTTGGCGGTGAACGCCCGGATGACGCCGCGCGGGTCCACGCCCTTGTGCTCGTAGAAGCGGACGTCCTCGGCGGCGACGACGGCCTGGCGCATGGTCGCTGCCACCTGGGCCAGCGGCACGTCGACCCGGTCCTCGGTGTAGAAGGACGTGATCAGGGTGCGGCCGTCGTTGGCGTAGAGGGTGGACCGTTGCGCCGTGGGCGGCGTGAGCAGCGACGCCGGCAGCTCCGACCACGGCTCGGTGATCCCCCGGACGCCGATCCCGAAGACCAGGGCGGCCGGCAGCGCCGCCACGGCGAGCGCCAGCCCGGCGAGCACGCCGGCGAGCACGATGGTCATGAGCTTGTGGAGACGACGGGCCCGGATCATCAGCTCTCCCCGCAGGAGCCGGTCAGGTGCGGACCCGTTCAGAATGACCCGGACGGCGGCGAACCCCGCCGCTTTTCCCCAAAGGGGTACGAATTTCGCGAGAAAGACACGCGACGCGACGCGGCCGTCGCCGGCCGCTGGCCGACGACGGCCGCGCCGCCTCAGGGCCGCAGGCCCCGCAGCCGCCTCAGGGCAGCAGCGTGGCGGCCAGCGGGTGGACCGTCTCCTCGATCTCGTCGGCGACCCGGCTGAAGCACTGGTCGCCGCGCCCCCACGGGTCGTCGAGGTCGTCGGTGTGCAGCGGGGTCGCGCCCTCCCGGGCGGCGTGCACGGCGGCGACCAAAGCCACGCCCCGGGCGTACACGGCGTCGCCGGTGGCGTCGGCCGGGGGCAGCCCGGCGGCGTCCACGGCCGCCAGCAGCCGGCCGAACTCGCCGAGCACGAACGTGCGGGACGCGGCGTCGGGGCGCAGCGCCACCACGTACTCCTGCTGGTCGGCGGTGGCGGTGAGCACCAGGTCGGCCGCGTCGATGAGGTCGGAACGCAGCTTGCGGGCAGCGAAGCCGGCCACGTCGCCGCCCCGGGCGGTCACCTGGCGGGCGGCGGGCGGGTTCATCTCCTCCCCCGCGTGCCAGCCGCCGGTGCCGGCGCTGTGGCTGTGCAGCAGCGCGTCGGCGTCGGCCGGGTCGCCGCCGCGCCGCGTCAGCCGCTCGCGGACGGCCAGCGCCAGCAGCCGCTCCGCCATCGGCGAGCGGCAGATGTTTCCCATGCAGACGTGCAGGACGGTGAACGGCGGCACTCAGCCCACCCGGCTCTCGACGAGGTCCGGCACGACGTCGCGCAGCTGCTCCACCGGGATCGCCCCGGCGCGCACCAGCGTCGGCGCCTCGCCGGTGAGGTCGACGATGGTGCTCGGCACCGGGTCGGGGCACTCCCCCGCCTCCAGGTAGGCCCGCACCGTGTAGCCGAGCTGCTCCCGGGCCGCCTCGGCGGTCACCGCAGCCGGCTGGCCCACCTTGTTGGCCGACGCCACCGCCATCGGGCCGGTCTCGCGCAGCACCTCCAGGGCGACCGGGTGCAGCGGCATCCGCACCGCGACCACGCCGCTGCCGGTCTCGTCGCCGAGGTCCCACGACAGGCTCGGCGAGTGCTCCACGATGATCGTGAGCGCGCCCGGCCAGAACGCCTCGACCAGGTCGCGGGCCGACCGGGGCAGCGTGAAGACCAGGCCGTCGAGGGTGTGCCGGGACCCGATCAGCACCGGGGGCGCCTGCCGGGTGCCACCCTTGGCGTCCGAGAGCGCCTTCACCGCGTACGGGGTGAACGCGTCCGCGCCGATCCCGTAGACCGTGTCCGTCGGCAGGACGACCAGCTCGCCGTTCTTGACGGCCTCGATGGCAGCGGCGATGCCGCGGTCCCGGTCGGCGAGCGACCGACAGTCGTAGAGCATCACGAGAAGTCAGTCTGCCACGCCCCGGCCCGGTCGGCGTCCTCGGCGTGAGCGGGTCCCACAGGTCCGGATGCGGCCGCCTCCGGCGGGGCGCGGCGGGCGGACGGTCACCGACGGGCGGGCGGTCAGCGGCGGCGGGCGGTGGCGAACCGGGGCCGCCCGGCCAGGTCCCGGTGCTCCTCGACCGCCTCGTACCGGCCGTCGGCGGCCAGCAGCTCGGGCACCGCCGCGCCGTGCGTGTCGTCGTGTTCGACGCCGAGCACCCCGCCGGGGCGGAGCAGCCGCGCAGCCCGGGCGAGCACCGGGCGGATCACGTCCAGCCCGTCCGCCCCGCCGAAGACCGCCTCGTCCGGGTCGTGCGCCGCCACCTCCGGGGGCACCTCGACGGCCCTGGGCACGTACGGCGGGTTGCACAGCAGCACGTCCACCCGCCCTTCCAGGTCGCCCAGCAGGCCAGGGTCGGTGACGTCGGCGGCGACCACCTCCACCGGCCGGTCCCCGGCGGCGGCCCGGTCGGCGGCGTTGCGCCGCAGCCACGCCAGCGCCGCCGGGGACCGCTCCACGGCCACCACCCGGGCGGCGGGCGCCTCCTGGGCCACCGCGAGGGCGATCGCCCCCGAGCCGCTGCACAGGTCGACGACCAGCGGCCCGCCGACGGCCGTGGGCACGCCCGCCGGCACGGGACCGGCGGCCGGAAGCCCGCCCGTGGCCGGCGCCCCGCCCGGAGCCGGGGTTCCGCCCGTGACCGGCTGCCCGCCGACGGTCCGCAGCCGGGCCTGGTCGACGCCCCAGCCGGCAAGCAGCTCCGTCTCCGGGCGGGGCACGAAGACACCCGGGCCGACCGCCAGCTCCAGGTGCCGGAAGGCGGCCGAGCCGGTGAGGTGCTGCAACGGCTCCCGGGCGGCCCGCCGGGCGACCAGGGCGTCGTAGCGGTCGAGCTGGTCGGTGGTGAGGCCGTCGGCCAGCGCCAGCCGCCCCCGGGGTACGCCCAGCACGTGCGCGGCGAGCAGCTCGGCCTCGACGCGCGGGGCATCGATCCCCGCCGCGGCGAGGACGCGGGCGGCGCGGGCCACCGCCACCGTGGGCCTGAGGCGTTCTGACCCTTCGGACGGGTGTTGCGGAAGGGAGGTCACGACATAATCATGAAGCGTCGCGGGCCCGCGCCACGAGTTGGTGCCTCCGTGTGCACACACCGACAGGGAGGTCGCGCGTGGGGTGGCTCAACCGGGTCAACGACCAGGTTGACGTCCTGACACGGGCGCGCGCCCTGCAGGAGGTGAGTCGCTCCGCCGAGTCGTGTCTCCTGCTCGACGGCGTGATCCGCAGCACCGACGACCCGTACGCCCGGGCCGACGCCCTCGTGCAGCGCCTCTCCGCGTTGATCAATCTCGGGCGCACCGCCGAATACACGCGGGCCATCGAGGAGGCGTCCGCCGCCGTACGGGACCTCGCCGAGCCCTACCTGCACGGGCACCTCAACGCGCTGGCCGCGCTCGCCGCCCACCACCAGGGGGCGCTCGACCGGTGCGTCACCCACCTGGTGAAGGCGGCCCGGGCGCTGGGCGCGGTCGAGGACCCGGACCGGGACACCGCCTGGGGCTGGCACGACCTGGCGATGGCCTACTCCTACCTCAGCTTCCACGGGTACGCGCTCGGCGCGATCGAGCGCGCCCGCCAGCTCGGGCTGGCCGCCGGCATCCCCGAGGAGACGTTCGCCGCACCCGGCATCCGGCTGCGCAACGCGGTCGCCCTCGACCACAACGGCGACAGCGACGGCTGCCTGCGGGTGCTGCGGGACGTCGCCGCCGACCTGGGGCGGTTCCTGCGCGGGGGGCGCGCCGAGGAGCTGCGCCCGAGCAGCCTGGCCGCGTACGGCTACGCCGCCGCCCGCCGGGCCGCCCTCGGCGACCGGGTGGAGGCCGCCCCCGACGCCGACCCGAACCGGCTGCTCGGCCACGGCGCGGACAGCGCCCGCGCCCGGGACATGCGCCAACTCGGCCAGGTCTGCCTGGCGATCGCGGCGGGCAACCCGATCGAGGCGATCACCCGGCTCGACACCGCCCGGGTCTCCAACGAGACCCTCGGCGCGGCGGAGCCGGCCCGGCTGCGCAGCATCGCGTACGCCCGGGCGGGCGACCACGCAGCGGCCCACCGGGCCGACCGGCACGCGTTCCGCCTCGCCGCGCAGCGCAACGACCGGCTGCGGGACGTCTACATCGACGGCATCGCCGCCCGGATCGACCACGAGGAGATGCGGCGGGAGGCGGCCCGGTTCGAGGGCGAGGCGCTCACCGACCCGCTGACCGGCCTGCCCAACCGCCGCCGGCTGGAGCGCTACATCGCGGCCGTCGTGGCCGGCGGGGAGCGGGTGGTGATCGGGGTGTGCGACCTCGACGGCTTCAAGGCGGTCAACACCCGCCACGGCCACCACTCCGGCGACCTGGTCCTCCAGCGCATCGCCGGGGTGATCAACCGGGTCATGCGCCGGGGCGACTTCGTGGCCCGCTACGGCGGCGACGAGTTCGTGGTGGTGCTGTCCGGCGCGGGCATGGCCGAGGCGGCCGACGTGGCCCGCCGGATCGAGGCGGCGGTGCGCACGGAGGACTGGGAGGCGCTGGTGCCCGGCACCCCGGTCGGGGTGACCATCGGCTTCGCCGAGGTCGAGGCCAACGGCCCCGGGCTGCGCGGCGCGATCGGCGCGGCGTTCGAGACCGCCGACCGGGAGATGCTCGCCGCGAAGAGCCGCCTCCGCGCCGGCTGAGCCCCTGTCCGGGCCGCCCCGCGCCGACGGCACGGCCCGGGGGCGGCGCAGCGGCGACAGCCCCGCCGGCCCGCCTCAGCGGCGGGTCAGCTCCGGGTCGCCGGCCAGCCGCGCCGCGCGGTCCGCGTCGGCCAGGGCGTCGAGCACGCCGTCCAGCTCGCCGGCGAGGGCCAGGTCGAGGTTGTACGCCGTGTAGCCGATCCGGTGGTCGGTGATCCGGTTCTGCGGGAAGTTGTACGTGCGGATGCGCTCCGAGCGGTCCACGGTGCGCACCTGGGCCTTGCGGGCGTCCGAGGCGGCGGCGTCGGCCTGCTCCTGGGCGGCGGCCAGCAGCCGCGCCCGCAGGATGCGCATCGCCTGCTCCCGGTTCTGCAGCTGCGACTTCTCGTTCTGGCAGGAGACGACGATCCCGGTCGGCACGTGGGTGATCCGCACCGCCGAGTCGGTGGTGTTCACCGACTGGCCGCCCGGGCCCGACGAGCGAAACACGTCGATCCGCAGGTCGTTGGGGTCGATGGTGACGTCGACGTCCTCGGCCTCGGGCAGCACCAGCACGCCGGCGGCGCTGGTGTGGATGCGCCCCTGCGACTCGGTGACGGGTACGCGCTGCACCCGGTGCACCCCGCCCTCCCACTTGAGCCGCGACCACACCCCGTTGCCGCCCTCCGGGACGCCCTTGGTCTTGATCGCCAGCGAGACGTCCTTGACCCCGCCCAGGTCGGAGTCCTGCGCGTCGATGACCTCGGTGAGCCAGCCGCGGCGCTCGGCGTACCGGGTGTACATCCGCAGCAGGTCCCCGGCGAACAGGGCGGACTCCTCGCCGCCCTCGCCGGCCTTGATCTCGACGATGACGTCCTTGGCGTCGTGCGGGTCGCGCGGGATCAGCAGCTCGGCGAGGCGCTCCTCCAGGGCGGGCAGCCCGGCGGCGATCGACTCCGCCTCGCCGGCGAAGGACGGGTCCTCGGCGGCCAGCTCCCGGGCCGCGGCCAGGTCGGCGCGGGCCTGCTCCAGCTCGCCGGCCGCCTTGTGCAGGGGCGACAGCTCGGCGTAGCGGCGGCCGACCCGGCGGGCGACGCTCTGGTCCGCGTGGATCGCCGGGTCCGCGAGGCGCTTCTCCAGCTCGGCGTACTCGTCGAGGAGGGCCGCCAGCCGCTCGCTGCTCATGCTCGGGTGCTCCTTCGACGACGACTACCGGCCGGCGACATCCGGACGGAAGGGGGCAATACGGACAGCGCCCGCGCCCGGCGGGAAGCCGGACGCGGGCGCCGATCGTGGAGCTACTTGGCCTTCTTGGCCTGAACCTTGGCGTACTTCTGCTGGAACTTGGCGACCCGGCCGGCCGTGTCGAGAACGCGCTGCTTACCGGTGTAGAACGGGTGGCAGGCGCTGCAGGTCTCGACGTGGATGGAACCGCCCTTGGCGGTGCTGCGGGTCGTGAAGGTGCTGCCGCAGGAGCAGGTGACCTCGGTGGTCGTGTACTCCGGGTGGATGTTGGGCTTCATGTCGCCTCGGTCCTCTCGCTTGGTGGTCGCCGGGTCGCCCGTGCGGCCCCGACGCGTCGCGTGTCGGGATCGGGCGTGAACCGGAACCGGTGGCCGATTGACCAGTGTGCCATGGGCGTGAGCCGGCCCTTCGGGCGGGCCGCACAGCAGGTCCGGCTTCGTCAACGTGCCGGTCCCCTCCCGCATTCCCCGGGTGCAAGGAAGGGCACCTTGTCAACGCATCCGGTAGAGAAGGGTCCCCCTCTCACCACCCGGTCAGGGGCGCGGGGGCGCGGAGGGGGCACGGGGCGCGCGGGGCGCACACCGCGCGGAAGGGCACGGCCGCTCACGGCCGTGCCCTTCCGCGCGTACTGCCTACCGGATCACTCGCCCGGTGTGGACTTCGCGATCTGCATCAGGAACTCGATGTTGGTGCGGGACTGCTTGAGCCGGTCCAGCAGGAGGTCGAGCGCCGCCTGCGAGTCCAGCGAGTGCAGCACCTTGCGGAGCTTGTGGATGATGGCCAGCTCCTCCGGCGCGAGCAGGATCTCCTCCTTGCGCGTGCCGGACGCGCTGACGTCCACGGCCGGGAAGGTGCGCTTGTCAGCGATCTTCCGGTCGAGCTTCAGCTCCGCGTTGCCGGTGCCCTTGAACTCCTCGAAGATGACCGTGTCCGCCATGGAACCGGTCTCCACCAGCGCGGTGGCGAGGATGGTCAGCGAGCCGCCGTTCTCGATGTTGCGGGCCGCACCCAGGAAGCGCTTCGGCGGGTAGAGCGCGGTGGAGTCGATACCACCCGACATGATCCGGCCGGAGGCCGGCGCCGCCAGGTTGTACGACCGACCGAGCCGGGTCACCGAGTCGAGCAGCACGACCACGTCGTGCCCCAGCTCGACCAGCCGCTTCGCCCGCTCGATCGCCAGCTCCGCCACCGTCGTGTGGTCCTGCGGCGGGCGGTCGAACGTGGCCGCGATGACCTCGCCCTTCACCGACCGCTGCATGTCGGTGACCTCTTCGGGCCGCTCGTCCACCAGCACCACCATCAGGTGGCACTCCGGGTTGTTGTGCGTGATGGCGTTCGCGATCGCCTGGAGCACCATCGTCTTGCCCGCCTTCGGGGGCGAGACGATCAGCGCCCGCTGGCCCTTGCCGATCGGCATGACCAGGTCGATCACCCGCGTCGTCAGGATGTGCGGCTCGGTCTCCAGCCGCAGCCGCTCCTGCGGGTAGAGCGGGGTGAGCTTGTAGAACTCCGGCCGCCGCCGGGCCTCCTCCGGCTCCATCCCGTTGATCGTGTCGAGCCGCACCAGCGGGTTGTACTTGTCCCGCCGCTGCTCGCCGTCCCGGGCCGCCCGCACCGCGCCGGTGATCGCGTCACCCCGGCGCAGGCCGTACTTCTTGATCTGGGACATCGACACGTAGACGTCGTTCGGGCCGGCCAGGTAGCCGGTGGTCCGGACGAAGGCATAGTTGTCGAGCACGTCGATGATGCCGGCGACCGGGACGAGCACGTCGTCCTCGCTCACCTGCGGTTCGCGGCCGCCGCCGCCACCACCGGTGGCGCCGTCGCCCTCACCGCGCTCGCCCCGGCCCCGGCGGCGGTCGCGGAAGCGGCTGCGCCGGCCCCGCCGGCCGCCGCCCTCGTCGTCATCGTCGCCGCCGTTGTCCCGCTCGGCGCGCTGACCCCGGTCGTTGCGGTCGTTGCGGTCGCCACGGTCGGCCCGCTCGTTGCGGTCGCCCCGCTCGCGCTCGGCCCGCTCGCCACGGTCGTTGCGGTCGTTGCGGTCGCGCTCGCCCCGCTCGGCACGGTCGGCCCGCTCGCCCCGCTCGTTGCGGTCACCGCCGCGGTCGACCCGCTCGGAACGGTCGGTGCGCTCGGCCCGCTCGCCGCGGTCGGCCCGCTCGGCACGCTCACCGCGCTCGGCCCGCTCGGCACGGTCACCGCGCTCGGCACGGTCGGCCTGCTCCCGGCCGCCCCGCTCCCGGCGCCCCTCGACCCGCTCGGCGGGCTCGGCGGCACCGGTGGCGGGAGTGGCGGCGGCCGGCGGCTCCTCGGCCCGGGTCTCCGCCGGCCGGGTCTCGGCCTCGGCGGGCCGGGACTCGGCCGCCGCGACGGCCCTGCTGCGCCGGGTCCGGGTCCGGCCCTCGGCCGGGGCGGCGGCCGGCTCGGCCGGGGCCCGGTTCTGGTCGGTGCCCGACGGGGCCTGGGTGACCTCGGCGCGCACCTCCTCGCGGGCGGGAGCGGCGGCGGCCGTGGCCTCGGCCCGTGGACGAGGGGTCCCGGCGGCGGCGCCGCCCTGCCGCTCGGAGATCGCGCTGATCAGCTCGCCCTTGCGCATGCGAGCCGTGCCGGAGATGCCGAGCGACGCGGCCAGGCTCTGGAGCTCCGGCAGCAGCATCGCCGACAGCCCGGTGCCGCTACGCCGACGACGGGTGGGGGCAGCGGCGGTGGCATCGCCAGCGACGTTGGAAACATCCGACGTCACGTCGGTGGTGTCGCTCAATGGATTCCTTCCCTCGATAGGCCGGGACTGCCCGGAGTCGACAAGCAGGTGGCCGGGCGGCCTCGGTGCACCCGCCTCGCATGACGCGTCGCGGGAGACTGTGACACAGCAGCCGGTCGGTTTCCCCGACTCACCAACCTCGGTGAGCAGGTCTCGCCGTCTGCGGCGACCTGCGGAAACTGCGGTGCGGCGTGGGCCTTAGGCAGGGGTGACGGGCTGACCGCCGACAGCTTCGGGGGTGCGCCGACCCGCAGGAGGATCGCATGCTTCGCGGCTGTGCTAAGTCTAGAGCGTAATCAACTCTTCCGACCTGCGGCAACAGGGTCCCGCTCGGCGTGTTCAAGTGTACCCCGTGCGACACGCGCTCCGCGGCTGTCTATACCCAACGACCACACCTGCCAACCGGCCCCGGGCGCGAAATGTTCCGAGGGCTCGGTCAGCGCCAGCACGGTGGGCCCGGCCCCACTGATCACGGCGGCCACACCGGCCGCACGCAGCGCTTCCACCAGCGCCGACGAGTCCGGCATGCCGGCGGCACGGTAGTCCTGGTGCAGCCGGTCGACCGTGGCGGGCAGCAGCAGCGAGGGCTCGGCGGTCAGGGCGTGCACCAGCAGCGCCGCCCGGCCGGCGTTGAGCGCGGCGTCGCCGTGCGGGACCGCCGCCGGCAACGCGGCGCGGGCCACGGCGGTCAGCCCGCGCTCGGCGGGCACGAAGACGATCGGCCGCACCTCCTCGGCCACGGCCAGCGAGACCGCCCGGGCGCCGGTCGGCTCCGTCCAGGCGATCGTGAAGCCGCCGAGCAGGCAGGGCGCGACGTTGTCGGGGTGCCCCTCGATCTCGGCCGCCAGCCGCAGCGCGCCCGCGTCGTCCAACCGGGTTGCGCCGTCGACGACCAGGGCCCGGGCCAGCTGCACGCCGGCCACGATGGCGGCCGACGAGGAGCCCAGCCCACGGGCCTGCGGGATCCGGTTGACGCACTCCACCGCGAGGCCCGGCGGCTGCCCGCCCAGCGCGTCGAAGGTGGCCTGCATGGCCTGGACGACCAGGTGCGTCTCGTCGCCGGGCAGCTCGCCCGCGCCCTGCCCGGACACCGTGACCCGGACGCCGTCGGGCACCACCTCGGCGGCCACGTCGTCGTGCAGGCCGAGCGCCAGCCCCAGCGCGTCGAACCCCGGCCCGAGGTTGGCGCTGGTGGCGGGGACCCGGACCTTCACCGGCCCGGCCACGAATGTCGTCGGCACGACGCTCATGCTAGGCCGCCGGACGGGCCCTGCGGCGTCCCGCCCGGCCCGTGGGACGTGACCCCCTTCGCTAGCCTGACGGCCGACGGGTCCGCAGGGAGGGGGACGGCGTGGAATTCCTGGGGTACGCGGCCGTGCAGACGGCCACGCAGCTGCCCACCGTGCTGGTGCTGGTGACCGGCCTGGTCCTGGCCGCCGTGAGCCGCCACCGCCTCCGCGGCCCCTCCCGGGCCCTGCTGCTGGCCGGCGTCGGGATCCTGCTGGTCACCGCGCTGCTCAACATCGCCTGGCTGGTCGCCCTGCCCCGGCTCTACTCCTCGGCGTGGTCGTCGCTGCCCGCCGGCACGGTGGCCCGCTACAGCGCGGCGGTCGGCCTGCTCTTCTCCCTGCTGCACCCCGCCGGGCTGGGCCTGGTGATCGCCGGGGCGCTGACCGGGCGCGCCCCTCACGCCCCCGCCGGGGTGGGCTCGGCGACCGGGTCGGTCAGCGACAGCCGCCGGGTGGCGACCCGCCAGCCCAGCGCGTAGACCAGGGTGACCAGGCCGCAGCCGGCCAGCACCACCCGCTCGTCGACCAGGTCCACCACCCCGGCCACCACCAGCTGGCTCACCGAGATCGCGAGGGTGGCCAGCATCATGTCGGTGGCGAAGACGCGCCCGCGCAGCCGGTCCGGCACCTCGCCCTGCAGGGCGTAGTTCGACATCACCCAGTTGCTGCCGCCCGCGAAGTGCGCCACGAACACCAGCGCCAGCACCAGCGGGAACCAGTTCACCACCGACGTGCCGAGGTAGGCCAGGCCGTACAGCGACATCGACAGCGCGAGGCCGGGCAGCAGCCAGGCGCGGTTGGTCAGCACCCGTCGCATCAGGATCGGTCCGACCAGCGCGCCCGCGCCGCGCACCGCGAAGAGCAGGCCGGCGCCGATCGCGCCCACCCCGTACACGCCGGCGAGCAGCGGGAAGACGGTCAGCACCCCGTTGCCCAGGCCGACCGCCGACTTCACCGTGACCAGGCCGAGCACCCGGGGCCGGTGCCCGATGTAGCCGAGGGCCTCCCGGATCGCCGCCCAGGTGCGCTGCGCCGGCACGGCCGCATCGCGCGGGGCCTGCAGGGGGCGGCGGATCAGCCCGGCCAGGCCCGCCGCCAGCGTCAGGCCGCCGGCGGCGACCCAGAAGCAGGCGTACGGCCCGGCGGCGGCGCTGAGCACGCCGCCCAGCGACGCGCCGACGACGGTCATGGTGCCCCAGGCCGAGCCGGCGATCGCGTTGCCGGCGGCCAGGTCCTCGGGGTCGAGGACGTTGGGCAGGGCGGCCTGGGCGGCCGGCGAGTAGAACGCCTTCGCCACCGCCACCACGGCGATCGCCACCATCGCCAGCCAGGCCGTGCCCGCGCCCCGGACGCCGAGCAGCAGCAGCACGCCGAGCAGCGCGGCGACGTTGGCCGCCATCATGATCTTCTTGCGGTCGAACCGGTCCGCGATCGTCCCCGTGTACGGCAGCAGCAGCGCCACCACGCCGGTGTCGAGGGCCAGCACGAGGGCCCCCCACACCCCGCTGCCGGTCAGCTTCGGCAGCAGGACGAGCAGCGGCACCATGACGAACCAGTCCGCGCCGAAGACCACCAGCTCGGCGAGGAAGAGGTTGCGGAAGCTGCGGTTGCGGACCAGGACCGAGAGGGTGGGAGACACGTAGGGGAAGCCTACCCGCCGGGCTGCGGCGCGCCCGCCTGCCGCAGCAGCTCGGAGACGGTGACGAAGGTGAACCCCCGGCCCCGCAGCCCGGTGATCATGTCGGGCAGGCCGCGCAGGGCGACCAGCCGGCGGGCGTCCCCGACGTCGTGGGCGAGCAGGATCGTGCCCGGCCGCACCCCGGCCACGATCCGCCGGGCGTGCCCGGCCGGGTCGTCGGGGAAGCGTGCCTCGGCCATCTGGAACGACCAGAGCACGAGCCGGTAGTCGAGCCGGGCGGCGGCGTGCAGCACCGCCCCGCCGAGGTGCCCGTACGGGGGGCGCAGCAGCCGGGGGGCGACCCCGACGCCCTCGGCGATCGCGTCGTGCGCCCGGCTCAGGTCGTCGTGGACCTCGGCGGCGTCGTGCCGGGCCAGGTCGTGGTGCGCCCAGCTGTGGTTGCCCACCTCGTGCCGGCCGAGCCGGCCGCGCAGCAGGTCCGCGTGCTGCCGGACGTGCTGCCCGACCAGGAAGAACGTGGCCGGCACGGCATACCGCTCCAGGGTGTCGAGCACCATCGGGGTCCACTGTGGGCGGGGGCCGTCGTCGAAGGTGAGCGCCACCAGCCGCTGGCCGGTGCGGGCCCCCCAGACGACCGACACCGCGCCGTCGCCGACCTCCTGCAGGTCGCCGCCGACGGTGGCGCTGGCCGGGCCGCCGGCCAGGGGCAGCCGCCGGTCGGCGATCCAGGTGGTCTGCACCGTGGCGCCGGCCCCGACGAGCGCGCCCCCGGCGAGCAGCCCGGCACGGCGCAGCACCGTCCGCCGCCCCCACCGGCCAGCGCCGTCCGCCATGGCCCGCTCCCGCGCAACAGCAGGTCACCCGGCGCGACCCGATACCGTCAGTATGCGACCTCTGACTCACCGTACCCGGTCGGATGCGCGACGCGGCCGGACACGCGAACGCCCCCGCCGGAGTGGGACCCGGCGGGGGCGTGGGCGGTCGCGTCGGCTACTCGGCCGGCGGCGGCAACGGCGACTGCCGGCTCTTCGGCAGGCGCAGCACCTCGAACTGGTCGGTGCCGTCCACCAGGGCCGCCGACGGCGCGGGCCGGGCGGGAGCGGCCGGCGCGGCGGCGGGCACGGGCTCGTCGGCCGGCGCCGGGCCGTCGCCCGTGGACTCCGCCGGCGGTACGCCCCGGCGACGCTGCCGACGGGCCCGCAGCGACTCCTTGGTGTTCTCCACCATCGTGTACAGGGTCGGGACCAGGATCAGGGTGAGCAGGGTGGAGCTGAGCAGGCCACCGATCACCACGATCGCCAGCGGCTTGGAGATGAAGCCGCCCTCCCCGGTCAGGCCGAACGCCATCGGCAGCAGTGCGAAGATCGTCGCAACGGCGGTCATCAGGATCGGGCGCAACCGACGCCGGCCGCCCTCGACCACCGCCTCGCCGACGCCCATGCCCTGCGCCCGGTACTGGTTGATCAGATCCAGCAGCACGATGGCGTTGGTCACCACGATGCCGACCAGCATGAGCACGCCGATCAGCGCCGGCACGCCCAGCGGGGTGCCGGTGACCAGCAGCAGGCCGATCGCGCCGGTCGCCGCGAACGGCACGGAGATCAGCAGGATCAGCGCCTGGGTCAGGCTGCGGAACGTCGCCACCATGATCAGGAACACGATCGCGATGGCCGCGAGCACGGCCAGCCCCAGGTCGGCGAACGCGTCCGCCTGGTCGGCGCTGACGCCGCCGATGCTGATGGTCGCGCCGGGTACGTCGATGTCGTCCAGCTTCTGCTGGAGCTCCTCGGTGGTCGCGCCGAGGTTGGCGCCGGTCGCCGTGCCGGTGACCGTGACGCTGCGCTCCCCGTCGATGCGGGTCACCTGCTGCGGCCCCTCGGCCTGGGTGATGTCGGCGATGTCGTCCAGCTTGACCGGGCCGACCCGCAGTGCCCGCAGCTCCTCCACCGTCAGCGGCGGCTGCCCGCCGGAGCGCAGCACCACGTCCTGCTGGCCGCCGTCGAAGGTGACCTGCCCCAGCGGGGTGCCCCGGTAGACCTGGGCGACGAGCTGCCCGACGGCGGCCTCGGTGAGCCCCGCCCGCGCCGCGGCCAGCCGGTCCACGGTCACGTCCACCCGCGGCACCCGCTCGGCCAGGCTGGTCGAGACGTCCTCGACGTCGGCCGTGCCGGCCATGGCGGCCCGCGCCTGCTCGGCCGCCCGGGCCAGCACCTCGGTGTCGGCCGCCTGCACGACGACCTCGAGCTGGTTGGTCGACCCGCCGGCCTCGGCGCCGCCGAAGCTCAGCTCGCCGACGGAGGCGCCGAGGGAGTCGAACTCGCGGCGCAGCGCCCGCTTCACCTCGGCCACGTCGGTCTCGCCGTCGAGCGTCACGGAGAAGGTGGCGGCGTTGTTGCCGCCGCCGCCCGCCCACGGCTGGTCGCTGCCCCCGGCGCTCACCTGGTACGTCTCGACGCCTTCGGCCCGGTCGAGCACCGACTCGACCTGGCGGGCCGCCTGGTCGGTGGCGGCCAGCCCGCTGCCCGCCGGGAGCTGCTGGGTGATGGTCAGGGTGTCCTGGCCGGAGTCGTCCAGGAAGTTGGTCTTGAGCGCGCCGGACAGGACGAAGGTGCCGAGCAGCACCACCAGCCCCAGCCCGACGGTGATCCAGCGGGTTCCCCGGCTGCGGGTGGCGAACCCGATCACCGGCAGGTAGCCCCGCTGGAGCGGGCTGCGCAGCTCCTTCTCCTCGGCGGCCCGGCGGGCGGCCTCGTCGGCGACCCGCCCGGGCTTGAGGAACCAGTAGGCCAGCACCGGGATCACCGTGAGCGAGACCAGCAGCGAGGCGAGCAGGGCCACCGTCACGGTGATCGCGAACGGCGCGAAGAGCTGCCCGACGAAGCCGCCGACCAGCGCGATCGGGGCGAACACGGCCACCGTGGTCAGCGTCGACGCGGTCACCGCGCCGGCCACCTCGCGGACCGCCGTGAGGATCGCCTGCCGCTTCGGCTCGCCGTATTCCAGGTGGCGTTTGATGTTCTCCAGCACGACGATCGAGTCGTCGACCACCCGGCCGACCGCGATGGTCAACGCGCCGAGGGTGAGCAGGTTGAGCGAGTAGTCGCCGATCCAGAGCGCGATGAGCGCCACCAGCACCGACAGCGGGATCGAGACGGCGGTGACCACGGTGGAGCGCACCGACAGCAGGAAGACCAGGATCACCACGACCGCCATGACCAGGCCCAGCAGGCCCTCGGTGGTGAGGCTCTCGATGGACTTCTCCACGAACGGGGCCTGGTCGAACACGACGGTCAGGTCCGCGCCGGAGGCCGAACGCAGGTCGGCGAGGCGGTCGCGGATCTCGTGGGAGATCTCGACGGCGTTGCCGTCCGGTGCGGCCGTGACGGCGATGCCGAGGCTGTCCCGGCCGTTGGTGCGGGTGAACGAGGTGGCCGGGGCGAGCTGCTGCTCCACGGCCGCCACGTCGCCGAGCTTCACCGGGGCCGCCTTCGGCGCGGTCGAGGTGAGCACGATGCCCTTGAGGTCGTCGACGGAGCGGATCGGCGTACCCACCTGGACGGTGAGGGCCCGCGACCCGTCGCTGACCGCGCCGGCCGGCACGGCGACGCCGTTGGTCTTCAGGGCCGTGCCGATCGCGGTCGGCGCGAGCTTCGCGGCGGCCAGCTTCGCCGGGTCCGGGGTGACGGTGACGACCTGCTCCCGGGTGCCGGTCACGGCGACGGTGCGGACCCCGTCGATCCCCTCCAGCTCCGGCACCACGTTGTCGCGCAGCCGGTCGGCCAGCGCCCGCTCGTCGCCGCCGCCGGACGCGGCGATCACCACGGCCGGGAGGTCGTCGGTGGTGCCGGTGAGGACCTGCGGGTCGACGCCCTCGGGGAGCTGGCTGTCGATCCGGTTCAGCGCGGTCTCCATCTTGTTGACCACGTTGTCCAGGTCGGTGCCGAACGTGAACTCCACCTGGACGGTGGCCGAGCCCTCGCGGGAGGTGGAGGTGACCTTCTCCAGCCCGGGGATGCCCTGGATGCTGTTCTCGATCGGCTCGGTGACCTGCGACTCGACGATCTCGGGCGCGGCGCCGGGGTAGACCGCCACGACGAACGCGCCCGGGAACTCCAGCGACGGCAGGAGTTGCTGCTTCAACGACGGCACGGCGAACAGACCGAACAGCGTCGTGACCACGGCGATGAGGGCGACCAGCCCTCGGTTGGCGAGGCTGAATCTGGCGAGCAGCGACATCGGCGTGGCTCACTCCTGGGAAGAGAAGGGCGGGACAGCTCGGTAACAAAGAGTGTGCCCGACGCAATCATCCCGGCCGGGCCGGGGTCGCGCCGCCCCGCCCCGGCGGCGTGTCACGCCCGTCGCCGCACGTGCGCGGGCCGCGCCCGGCGCGGGCTCAGGCCAGGTCGAGGGAGCGGGCGGCGGCGAGGGCGTCGTTGCCGATGGTGATCGGGGCGGGAGCCGTGGAGATGGCCCACTCCGGGTCCTTCAGGCCATGCCCGGTGACCGTGCAGACGACCGTCGAGCCGGCCGGCACCTTGCCGGCGGCGGCCTGCTGGAGCAGCCCGGCGACGCTGGCCGCGCTGCCCAGCTCGACGAACGCGCCGACCTCGCGGGCCAGCAGCCGGTAGGCGGCCAGGATCTCCCGGTCGCTGACGGCGGCGATCAGGCCGCCGGAGGCGTCCCGGGCGTCGACGGCCTTCGTCCAGCTCGCCGGGTTGCCGATCCGGATCGCGGTGGCGATGGTCGACGGCTCGTGCACCACCTGGCCGGTGACGATCGGGGCGGCGCCGGCGGCCTGGAAGCCGTACATCTTCGGGGCCTTCGTGGCGTTGCCGTCGCGCAGGTCCTCCGAGTAGCCCATCCAGTAGGCGGAGATGTTGCCTGCGTTGCCGACCGGCAGGCAGTGGATGTCGGGCGCGTCGCCGAGCGCCTCGACGATCTCGAACGCGGCCGTCTTCTGCCCGTGCAGGCGGTCGGGGTTGACCGAGTTGACCAACGCGACCGGGTAGTCCTGGGCGAGCTTGGCGGCCAGCGCCAGGCAGTCGTCGAAGTTGCCGGTGACCTGGAGCAGCCGCGCGCCGTGCACCAGCGCCTGGGCCAGCTTGCCCAGCGCGATCTTGCCCTGCGGCACCAGCACCGCGCAGGTGATCCCGGCGCGGGCCGCGTACGCGGCGGCGGAGGCGCTCGTGTTGCCGGTCGAGGCGCAGATGATCGCCTTGTCGCCGTGCTCGACGGCCTTGGAGACCGCGAGCGTCATGCCCCGGTCCTTGAACGAGCCGGTCGGGTTGGCCCCCTCGACCTTGAGGTAGACGTCACAGCCGAGCCGGGCGGAGAGCACCGGCGCGGGCAGCAGCGGGGTGTTCCCCTCGTGCAGGGTGACGACCGGGGTGGCGTCGGTGACGGGCAGCCGGTCCCGGTACGTCTCGATCAGACCCCGCCACATGTCGCTCTCCTCACCTCTACCGCCCCGCCGACAGGCCGGGCACACCCAGCGTGGACCAGCCTCGCCGACCGGCGCACGCCGCACCTGAGCGTAACCACCAGGCGAGACGCGGACGCGCGCGCCGTGGCGGGTGCGCCGCCGCGGCGGGGGCCGACGGGGGCCGGCGGACCAGCCGCGTCAGGCCCCGCCCTCGACCCGCAGCACGCTCGCCACCGACCGCACGATGTCCAGCCCGCGCAGCTCCTCCACGGTGGCGGCGAGCGCGGCGTCCGGCGCGACGTGGGTGACGATGACCAGCTCCGCGTCGCCGGAGCCGGCCGGGCCGTCCGCCGAGCCCTGCCGGACCGTGGCGATGGACACGTCGTGCCGGGCGAACACCCCGGCCACCGCCGCGAGCACGCCCGGACGGTCGGCCACGTCGAGGCTGATGTGGTAGCGCGTCAGGGCCTCCCCCATCGGCCGCACCGCGAGATCCGCGTACGCCGACTCGCTGGGCGCGCGCACCCCGGCGAGGCGGTTGCGGGCCACCGCCACCACGTCGCCGAGCACGGCGCTGGCGGTCGGCGCACCGCCCGCGCCCCGGCCGTAGAACATGAGCTGCCCGGCCGCCTCGGCCTCGACGAAGACCGCGTTGAACGCATCGCCGACGCTGGCCAGCGGGTGGGTCAGGGGGATCATCGCCGGGTGCACCCGCACGCTGACCGTCTCCCGGCCGGCGGCGTCGCGGCCCCGGGCGGCGATGCAGAGCAGCTTGATCGTGCAGCCCATCGCCTTGGCGCTGGCCACGTCGGCGGCGGTGACCTCGGTGATCCCCTCGCGGTGCACGTCGGCGGCGGTGACCCGGGTGTGGAACGCCAGCGAGGCGAGGATCGCCGCCTTGGCCGCCGCGTCGAAGCCCTCCACGTCGGCGGTCGGGTCGGCCTCCGCGTAGCCCAGCTCGGTGGCCTCCTCCAGGGCCTCGGCGAAGCCTGCGCCGGTGGCGTCCATCGCGGAGAGGATGAAGTTGGTGGTGCCGTTGACGATGCCGGTGACCCGGTTGACCCGGTCGCCGTGCAGCGAGTCGCGCAGCGGGCGCAGCAGCGGGATGGCCCCGGCGACCGACGCCTCGTAGTAGAGGTCGGCACCGCCCTCGGCCGCCGCGTCGTGCAGGGCCGGGCCGTCCTCGGCGAGCAGCGCCTTGTTGGCGGTGACCACGCTCTTGCCCGCCCGCAGCGCCTCGACGAGCCAGCCCCGGGCCGGCTCGATGCCGCCGACGACCTCGATCACCACGTCGACGTCGTCCCGCTTGATCAGGCCGAGCGGGTCGGTGGTGAACAGCGCCTCGTCGACCGGCAGGTCGCCCCGGTCCCGGCCGAGCCGGCGCACGGCGATGCCGGCGATCTCCAGGGGCGCGCCGATGCGGGCCGCGAGGTCGGCCGACTGCTCGTGCAGCAGCCGCACCACCTCGCTGCCGACCGTTCCGCAGCCGAGCAGCGCCAAGCGCACAGGTGAGGTCATCCGACATCCAATGCGAGCAGGTCCTCTTCCGTCTCCCGCCGGACGATCAGTCGCGCCCGGCCGGCGCGCACCGCCACCACCGCGGGGCGGGGCACGTGGTTGTAGTTGCTGGCCATGCTCCGGCAGTAGGCACCCGTCCCGGGCACCGCGACAAGATCTCCGGCCTGCACGTCAGCGGGCAGGAATTCATCCTTCACCACGATGTCCCCGGACTCACAGTGCTTTCCCACCACGCGGGCGAGCAGCGGCTCGGCGGTCGAGGCCCGGGAGGCCAGCGTCGCCGAGTACGACGCGTCGTAGAGGGCGGTGCGGATGTTGTCGCTCATCCCCCCGTCCACGCTCACGTAGGTGCGGATGCCGTCGACGTTCTTGACCGTGCCGACCTCGTAGAGCGTGAACACCGCCGGGCCGACGATGGCCCGGCCGGGTTCGATGGACAGGCGCGGCACGGCCAGCCGCTCGGCGGCGCACTCCCCGTCGACGATCTTGCGCAGCCGCTTGGCCAGCTCCTGCGGGGTCGCCGGGTCGTCCTGGGTCGTGTACGCGATGCCGAAGCCGCCACCCAGGTCCAGCTCGGGCAGCTCGACGCCCCGGGCGTCGCGGATCTGCGCCTGCAGGGCGAGCACCCGGCGGGCGGAGACCTCGAACCCGCTGGCGTCGAAGATCTGCGAGCCGATGTGCGAGTGCAGGCCGCGCAGGTCCAGCACGCCCTCGTCGATGACCTTGAACGCGGCGGCGGCAGCCGCCCCGCCGGCCAGCGAGAAGCCGAACTTCTGGTCCTCGTGCGCGGTGGCGATGAACTCGTGGGTGTGCGCCTCCACGCCGACGGTGACCCGGATCAGCACGCCGGGGCGGACCCCGCGCTCGCGGGCCAGCGCGGTGAGCCGGTCGATCTCGGTGAACGAGTCGAGGACGATCCGCCCCACCCCCGCGTCCAGCGCCCGGGTCAGCTCCGCCACCGACTTGTTGTTGCCGTGGAAGCCGATCCGCTCCGCCGGCATCCCGGCCGACAGCGCGGTGGCCAGCTCGCCGCCGGTGCACACGTCGAGGAAGAGCCCCTCCTCGGCGATCATCCGCACCACGGCCCGGCACAGGAACGCCTTGCCCGCGTAGTAGACGTCGGCGTCGGGGAAGGCCGCCCGGAAGTCGCGGCAGCGCGAGCGCAGGTCGTCCTCGTCGAGCACGTACACCGGGGTGCCGAACTCGGCCGCGATCTCGCGCACGCCGAGCCCGCCGACGGCGAGCGCGCCGTCGGCGGCCCGGGTCACCGTGCGCGGCCAGAGCGGCGGCACCAAGGCGTTGACGTCGACCGGGGTACGCAGCCACGCCGGCCCCCGGCTGCCGATGTCGCCGTGCAGCGCGCCGGCCTCGTGAGCCCGCATCAGCGGTCTCCGCTTCGCGACTGCGGGGCTCGCAGGCTCACTCCTCGCGCTCGCACGCGATCACATCCTCTCCGGGGCGGACACGCCGAGCAGGCGCAGCCCGTTGGCGATCACCGTGCGGGTGGCGTCGTTGAGCCAGAGCCGGGCCCGGTGCAGGTCGGTGACCTCCTCCTCGCCGCGCGGCAGGATCCGGCAGTTGTCGTAGAACCGGTGGTACGCCCCGGCCAGCTCCTCCAGGTAGCGGGCCACCCGGTGCGGCTCCCGCAGCTCGGCGGCGGTGGCGACCACGGCCGGGAACTCGGCGAGCGCCTTGAGCAGGTCGTTCTCCTTGTCGTGGGAGAGCAGCTCGGGGCGGAACGCCTCGCCGTCGCCCCGGGTCAGCCCCACCTCGGCCGCGTTGCGGCCCACGCTGGCGGTGCGCGCCGCCACGTACTGCACGTAGTAGACCGGGTTGTCGCGGGTGGCCCGGGTCCACAGCTCCACGTCGATGTCGATCGGGGAGTCGCTGGAGTAGCGGGCCAGCGCGTACCGGGAGGCGTCCACGCCGATCGCGTCGACCAGGTCCTCCAGGGTGACCACGGTGCCGGCCCGCTTGCTCATCCGCACCGGCTGCCCGTCACGGACCAGGTTGACGAGCTGGCCGATCAGGATCTCCAGGTTGACGGCGGGGTCGTCACCGAAGCAGGCGGACATCGCCTTCATCCGGCCGATGTAGCCGTGGTGGTCGGCGCCCAGCATGATCACCACGCGGTCGAAGCCGCGCTCGCGCTTGTCGAGGTAGTACGCGCAGTCGGCGGCGAAGTACGTCCACTCGCCGTTGGACTTGCGCAGCACCCGGTCCTTGTCGTCGCCGAAGTCGGTGGTGCGCAGCCAGGTGGCCCCGTCGGCCTCGTAGAGGTGGCCCTGCTCGCGCAGCCGGGCCAGGGCGTGGTCCAGCTCGCCCCGGTCGTGCAGGTCCTTCTCGTTGAAGTAGGTGTCGAACTCCACCCCGAAGTCGCGCAGCGAGGACCTGATCTCCTCGAACATCAGCTCGACGCCCTCGACCCGGAACACCTCCTGGGCGGCGGCGTCGCCCAGCTCCAGCACGTCGGGCCGGCGGCTGCGGACCTCGGTGGCGATCTCCGCGATGTACGCGCCGCCGTAGCCGTCCTCCGGGGCGGGCTCGCCCTTCGCGGCGGCCAGCAGGGACCGGGCGAACCGGTCGATCTGGGAGCCGGCGTCGTTGAAGTAGTATTCCGTGCCCACGTCGGCGCCGGTCGCGCGCAGCAGCCGGCTCAGCGCGTCGCCGACGGCGGCCCAGCGGACCCCGCCGATGTGCACCGGGCCGGTCGGGTTGGCCGAGACGAACTCCAGGTTGATCTTCTGGCCGGCGAGGGCCGTGCCGGTGCCGTACGCCGGGCCGGCCTCGACGATCGACCGGGCGAGCTGGCCGGCGGCGGCGGCGTCGAGCCGGATGTTGAGGAAGCCCGGCCCCGCGATCTCCACCGACTTGACCCCGGGGGCCCGGCCGAGCTGCTCGGCCAGCGCCGTGGCCAGCTCGCGCGGCGGCACGCCCACCTTCTTGCTCAGCTGGAGGGCGAGCGTCGAGGCGTAGTCGCCGTGCTCCGGGTTGCGCGGTCGCTCGACGGCGGTGCGCCCCGGGAGCGCGGAGCTGTCCAGGCCCCGGTCGGCGAAGACTGCGTGGGCTGCGGAGAGGACGACCTCGGCCAGTTCTGCGGGAGTCACCGAACCATGTTATCGGGGGTAGACTCGGTCACTCGGCGGCCACCCTGCGCGTGAACACCGTCCGCCACCCACTCTGACCGACCGACCTGACGAGGCACGATGAGCATCAGCACCCCGGGCGGCCCGGAGCGCCGTCCGACCGTGGTCACCACCGGCAAGAAGCCGGCGGCGGGCCGGCCGGCGGCCGGCGCCAAGGCCGGGGCCGGCAAGTCGACGGGCGACGCCCCACGCCCCTCGGCGGGCGGCAAGGGCAAGGGCCCCCGCAAGCCGATCGCACCGGTGAAGGTGAGCCAGGGCCGCTCGTGGGGCCCGATCGCGCTGTTCACCGCAGTCGGTGTGCTCGCCGTCGGCATCATCGGCTTCGGCGCCTGGGCGACGTTCCAGGGCTCCAAGCCGTGGGAGGACCGGGCCGCCGACATCAGCGGCATCGTCAACTTCCGCAAGTCGGACCCGGAGCTGGTCAAGGGCAGCAACCACCAGCAGGGCTCGATCAAGTACGCGCAGTCCCCGCCGGTGGCCGGTCCGCACAACGCGACCTGGCAGAACTGCATGGGCAACGTCTACGACGCCCCGATCGCCAACGAGCACGCGGTGCACAGCCTGGAGCACGGCGCGGTGTGGATCACCTACCGCCCGGATCTGCCGGCCGACCAGGTGGCCAAGCTCAAGAGCAAGGTCGAGGGCCAGGAGAAGCTGATGCTCAGCCCGTTCGAGGGGCAGGACAAGCCGATCTCCCTCCAGGCCTGGGGCTACCAGCTCAAGGTCGACAACGCCGACGACAGCCGGATCGACGAGTTCATCAAGACGCTGCGGGTGAACGCCTCGATCGAGGGCCCCACCGCCAACTGCGGCGAGCCGGGCATCACCGCCACCGGCACCACGCCGCGTGACGGCGCCGCGATGCCCACCCAGTGACCCGGGACCGAGACCACCGAGGACGAGGACGCCGATGACCGCACCCACGACGACGGAGCCCGGCACGGTCGAGGCCCCGGAGACCGGCGACGACGGTGGGGCGACGGGCGCGCGCCGTTTCGGCACGCTGGCGGTGGTCGCCGCCGTCGTGGTCGGCCTCCTCCTGGGGTACGCGGGCGGCCTGCTCACGCCGAAGCTCACCCGCCCAGGTGACGCCTCGGCCGAGGCGGGCTTCGCCCGGGACATGACCACCCACCACGCCCAGGCGGTGGAGATGGGGCTGATCGCGTTCCAGCAGGGCACCGACGCCGAGGTGGTCAGCATCGGCGGCGACATCGCCACCGGCCAGCAGGGCGAGATCGGCACCATGCAGACGTGGCTGCGCTCCTGGGGCCTCGACCCGACCGGGTCGCAGCCGCGGATGGCGTGGATGCCCGACGGCGCGGCGTCGATGAAGAACGGCCTGATGCCGGGAATGGCCACCCCGGAGCAGATGGCGAAGCTGCGGGACACCCCCCGGGGCCGGGAGAAGGACGTCCTCTTCCTGGAGATGATGATCCAGCACCACCTGGGCGGCGTCCACATGATCGACGGCATCCTGGACGCCAGCGACGACCCCGAGGTCGTGCGGGTGGCCCAGACGATGAAGAACACGCAGCAGACCGACCTCACCAACCTCACGGCCGCGCGCGACCGGCTCGCGAAGGGCTGACCCGCCGGGCCTCAGCACGAAAAGGCCCGCGCCCCGCCGACCCCGGCGACGGCGCGGGCCTTTTCCGTGTCCGCTCCCGTTCCGCCGGCGGGCCATGTCCGTTTAGAAGCTATCCGACCCTTTGGCCAGCTTGAGAGAGTTTTCTACCCACATATCGTGACCAGTTGCGATTCGGGCTCGTTGCGCAGGACGTGGGGGTTGCACTCAGAGACGCACGGCGGTCGGTCACCAGCTGGTGCCGACGCCACACCATCGGTGGTGACGGGACGGTGGCAGCCGTCCGTCGCGGACAGCGGCAGGGCGAGCCGGGAGCCCTCAGCCGCGAACAGGAACTGGAGCTGATCGACGTCCTGCGCGGCGTCCACCCCGACGAGTTCGGCCTGGACGAGGAACTGTGGACGCGGCAGAGCCTCACCACGCTCGTCCAGCGCCGCTTCGATCCCCGGGCCGACGCGGGCGCCGTCGGGGCGTACCTGCGGGCCTGGGGGTTGGGTCCGCGCGAGCCGCGCGAGCGCGCCTGCGGGCTCTGCGTCGGCGCGGTCGAGCGCTGGGTACGCCTGGAGTACCCGGCGATCACCCGGGCCGCCCAGGAGCACCTCGCCGAGGTCTACTGGCTCGGCCGGGTGCGGCTGCGCGGCACGATGCCGGCGGCCGACGTGGTCTCCGCCGTGTCGTCCCGGGGCCGGGTCCGCTTCATGATCACCACCCCGTCGGTCGACCCGCCGCTGCCCCGCGACTTCGTGCTGCGGCTCAGCGGGGCCGAGGAGAACCCGGTGCACGTCATCGTCGACGGCTCCTGGCCGAAGAACGAGTGGCCGCGCCGGCTGCCCCGGCGGATCGTCCTGCACCCGCTGCCGAGCTGCGGACGGGCGATCGCGGCCTGACCCGCCGGGCCGGATACCGATTCGGCGTTCGGTGGGGACGTTTGCTAGTCTTCTCCCGTCGCTGAGCCCCCGTAGCTCAGGGGATAGAGCACCGCCCTCCGGAGGCGGGGGCGCAGGTTCGAATCCTGCCGGGGGCACCTCGGATGAGCAACACGAAAGGCCGCTGACCAGGATCGATCAGGTCAGCGGCCTTCGTCGTGTCTCCGGCCTATCGGCTAGAAGCGGGCGCCCACGTCGGCGCCGTTGGACGGGCGCAGGAAGGTCGACGACGGGATCGAGCCGTCGGCAGTGCGCGGCCCGGTGATCGTGCCCGGATCGGTGCTGGCCAGCGACCAGGTGCCGCCGATGTTCCACGAGTTGCCGCTGCCGGTGGAGGTCGAGCCCAGCGACGCGGCGGTGCCGTTGGCCACGGCGAGGTTCTTCGTCAGCGTGCTGGTGGACCGGTCGAACTTGAAGCCGGTCCCCGGGTTGTCCCACGCGGTGCAGTGGTCGATGGTGTGCCGGCCGGGGTTGTTGTTGTCGATGAAGCCGCCGACCGCGTTGCCCCACGCCATGCTGTTGCGCACGGTGTGGTTGGCCGCCACGCCGTTGCCGCCCAGCTTGAAGCCGTTGCCGTCGCCGGTGTAGTCCGGCAGGTTCCAGCGGTTGAAGCCGTTGCCCCAGGCCAGGCTGTTCTCCAGCAGGATGGGCGACTCGAACATCCAGAAGTCCAGCCCGTCGTCGGAGTTGTTCCACAGCCGGGCGCCCCGCACCACGTTGCCGGTGCCGGAGCCCTCCTTGATGGCCAGGCCGTCGGCGCTCTCCCCGTTCTTGCGGGGGTCGCGGTTGCCGTACGAGTCGAGGTTGACGACCTGGTTGTTGCTCGACGCGCCCTGGATCTGGATGCCCGACTCGTAGTTGTCCCGGGTCACCAAACGGTCGAAGATGGTGTTGTTGACGTCGAGCGCGAACACCGCGTACGGGCCGTGGACGATCTCCAGCCCGACGAGGCGCCACCAGTCGCCCTCGATGTGGATCGCGCCCCGCTCGGCGCGGGGGATGCTGCCGCCCACCGGCGCGGGGGTGTGCGGCATGTTCTCGCCGTCGATGACCACCCGCTCGGTGCCGTAGTTGCGCATGGTGATCGGCTGGCTCGACGTGCCGTTCTTGAGCAGCTGGAGGTTGGTGCTCGGGGCGTACGTGCCGCCGCGCAGGTAGATGGTGTGGCCGGGTTGGGCGAGGTCGACCGCGCGCTGGATGCTGCGCAGCGGGGCGGCCAGGGTGCCCGGGTTGCCGTCGTCGCCGTTGGTGGCCACGTAGAGCGCGTTCGTCGCCGGGGGCGGCGTGGTGGTGCCCGCGTCGACGTCGAGGTAGTCCACGTTGGGCAGGCCTACCGAGACGGTCGGGGTGAGCCGGACGGTGTTGCTGCCGGCGGTCAGGTTCACCGACACCGTCCTGGTCACCCACGTGCTCCAGGCGCCGGTGCCCTCGAACGCGAGGTTCTGCACGGTCGAGCCGTTGACGACCAGGTCCGCCGACCGGACCGTCGTGGCGCCGTTGGCGAACCGGATCTGCACCGTCGCCGCGCCGGCAGCGGCGGCGGTCACCGTGAACTGGGCGTACGCGCCGACGGCGTTGGTGGCGTTGCAGAAGCCGCTGCCGGAGTAGCCGGCCCAGTCCGCGTCGACGGTGCCGGTGCACACCGCCGGGGAGGTCTCGGCCTCGTACCGGACGGGGGCGGCCTGCGCCGCCTGGGGTAGCACGACGAGCGCGCCGGCCAGCAGGCCGGTCGCGGCGATCATGGAGCTGACGCGCATGGGGGTCTCCAGGGGATCGAACTGGTCGCGGGACGGGATGCCCGTAATCGGCCGGCCGGGCGCACGGCCGGCGCGCCGTCGATCGACAGCGCGCGGCCGGGGCGCAGGCGTGGCCGGTGCCGGCGTCGCCCGGAGACACCAGCTTGGAAAGCGCTTTCCACATGGAGGATGCCAAAGCCCATCAATGAAAGCAAGGCTCCCGGCCCGCACGCCCGCGCCGTCGCGGACCGGCATGGACAACCCGTCGCGGGGGCCCTTGCCAGTTGACGAACATGTTCGTTACGATCGCGTTCATGAGCCCTCGGCGCGTTCCCGTGAGTCGCCGCGACCGCCCCGCCAAGCCGCCGCTGAGCAGGGACGGCGTGATGAGCGTCGCCCTGCGTGTCATGCGCGAGGAGGGCCTGGAGCGGGTCACCATGCGCCGGCTGGCGGCGGAGCTCGACACCGGCCCGGCGTCCCTGTACGTCTACGTCGACAACTTGGCCGAGATGCACGCCGCCCTGCTCGACGCGCTGATCGCGGACCTTCCGCTGCCGTCCGGCGACGACGCCGGATGCTGGCGCGAGGACGTGATCGGCCTGCTCGACGCGTACACCCGGATCTTGATGGGTCATCCGGGCCTGGCCCGGTCGGCGCTGGTGCTGCGCCCCTCCGGGCCGCACTACCTGCGGCTGGTCGATGCGGTGCTGGGCCTGCTGCACGCGGGCGGCATCCCCGTGCGGCAGGCGGCGTGGGGCGTCGACCTGCTGCTGCAGCACGCCACGGCCACGGCCGCCGAACAGGGCACCCGGGACGGGTCGGCCGACGCCGACGGCGAGGTACGCCAGCAGGTGTCGGCCGTGCGCGACGCCGATCCGGGCGACCACCCCCACCTGCACCGCGCCCGCGACGAGCTGTTCTCCGGCACCGGCGAACAGCGGGCGCGATGGGCGTTCAGCACCCTGCTCGACGGCCTCGCCGCCGGCCGGGGCGGCGACTGACCCTCCCCGGCCGCACGGCGGCTTTCCATGCCGCGTCGAACGCGTTCGTCAAGAACCTGTTCGTCACCCGGAACCAGCAACACCCACACCCGAAGGAGACCTGTGCGCACACCAGCGATCGGCATCGTCGGCGGCGGACTGGGCGGCCTCACGCTCGCCCGCGTCCTGCACGTCCACGGCATCCCCGCCACCGTCTACGAGCGGGACGCCGCACCGGACGCCCGCACCCAGGGCGGCATGCTCGACATCCACCAGCACAACGGCCAGGTCGCCCTGCGGGCCGCCGGCCTGCACGAGCAGTTCCTGCGCCTCGTCCACCCCGGCGGGCAGGCCGTGCGGGTGCTCGACCGGCACGGCACCGCGCACCTGGACGAGGCCGACGAGGGCGACGGCGACCGCCCCGAGGTCAACCGGGGCCACCTGCGCCGGCTGCTGTTGGACTCCCTGCCCGAGGGCACCGTCCGCTGGGGCGGCGGGATCACGGCCGCCCGCGCCCTCGGCGACGGGCGGCACGAGCTGACCCTCGCCGGCGGCGGCACCGCCACCACCGACCTGCTCGTGGGCGCCGACGGCGCCTGGTCCCGGATCCGACCGCTGGTCTCCGCCGCCGCGCCCGCCTACTGCGGGTTGTCGTTCGTCGAGGCCACCCTGCTCGACGCCGACCGCCGGCACCCCGCGCAGGCCGCGCTCGTCGGGTCCGGCATGCTGTTCGCCCTCGGCCCCGGCAAGGGCTTCCTGGCCCACCGGGAGACCGACGGCAGCCTGCACGTCTACGTCGCCCTGCGGCTGCCCGAGGACCGGCTCGCCGGCGTCGACCCAGCCTGCGCGGTCCCGGGGCACGAGCGGCCGGGCGACGACCCCGCCCGGTCCTTCCTGCTCGACCAGTTCGCCGGCTGGGCGCCCGAGCTGCGGGCACTGATCGCCGACGCCGACGGCCCCCTGGTCCCGCGCGCCATCCACGCGCTGCCGGTCGGGCACCGCTGGGACCGGGTGCCCGGCGTCACCCTGCTCGGCGACGCCGCCCACCTCATGTCGCCCTTCGCCGGGGAGGGCGCCAACCTCGCCATGCTCGACGGAGCCGAACTCGGCCGGGCCCTCGCCGCCCACCCCGACGACGTCGAGACCGCGCTGGCCGCGTACGAGCGGGCGCTGTTCCCGCGCGCCGAGACAGCCGCCCGGGAGGCCGCCGCGAACCTGGAGATCTGCTTCCGCGACGACGCACCGCACGGCCTCGTCGACCGCTTCGCCGCGTACGCCGAGGCCCGCTGACGGCTGCTCCGCGCACGCCGGGGCTCCGGCGGCGATCGGTGTACGCGGCGAAGCGGTCGCCCGGCCGCTACGGCGACTGCGCGGCGCGGCGGGCCCGCGCCCGCCGGCGGCCCTCGTGCATCGCCTGCACGCGGGCGACCGGGATGCCCCGCCCCTGCTCGACCAGGTCGGCGGGGAGAGGCTGCGGCGGCGGCAGCAGCCCCGCCCACGGGTCGCGGTCGGCGACCAGCGCGGGGACGGTCCGCACGGTGAAGTCGGCGGGGACGACCGCGTCGAGGTCGTCCCACCCCACGGGGTACGACACGGGCAGCCCCGGGCGCAGCCGGGGGCTGAAGGCGGCCACCAGGCTCGCCCCGCCCGCCCGGGTCGAGTCGACGAACACCCGCCCGCCCCGGTCCTCGCGGATGAAGGCGGTGGTGGCCAGCGCCGGGTCGAGCCGCTCGGCCCGTACGGCGAGGGCGCGGGTGGCAGCGGCGGCCTCCTCGGCGCTCGTCGCCCCGTCGACCGGGACGAGGACGTGCAGCCCCTTGGCCCCGCTGGTCTTGACCGCCCCGGCGAGCCCGACGTCGGCGAGCGCCTGCCGCACCAGCCGGGCGGCGGCCACGGCCACCCCGAAGTCCGCCCCCTCCGGCGGATCCAGGTCGAGCACCAGGTCGGTCGGGTGCCCCGGGCGGTCGACCGTGGACAGGGTCGGGTGGTATTCCACCGCGCGCTGGTTGGCGAACCACAGCAGCGTCCGCCGGTCGTCGCAGAGGGCGTACGACACGTCGCGGTGGGACGCTTCGGCCCAGACCGACGTTCGGCGTACCCAGTCGGGGGTGTACTTCGGCAGGTTCTTCTGCATGAACGGCGCCTGCCCGCGCAGCACCCGGACCACCGACAGCGGCCGACCCCGCAGCCAGGGCAGCAGCCGTCCGTGGACGGCGTCGAGGTAGTTGACCAGGTCCCGCTTGCTCGCCCCGGCGTCGGGGGCGAGGGGCTGGTCGAGGTTGGTCAGCGACACCCCGTCGCGGGTCTGCTCCGCGCTGCTCATCACCCCACCCTCGCGCCCCGCCCGCCGGCGGGCAACCGGAACGGGCCCACCGGGTCGGCTGGCTGGGCCGGCTGGTTAGGAAGGGGCCCTTCCTGTACCGGAAGCCTTAACCAGGGGCCCTTCCTCACGCGTACGGGTTGGCGCCGGAGCGGACGGCGTCGAGCAGGCCGGCGATCCGCGCCTGACTGACCCGGTACGGGCCGGGGCCGAAGCTGACCCGGGCCACGCCCAGCCCGGCCAGCTCGGCCAGGCTCGGCCCGCCCGGCTTGAAGCCGACGTTCACCGGGGCGTCCACGGCTGACACGAGTTCCGCGATCCGCTCCGGCTCGGCGAGGAAGATCGGGTAGACGCAGTCCGCCCCCGCAGCCCGGTAGAGCCGCCCCCGGCGGATCGCCTCGGCGGTGCGGCCGTCCGGGTCGCCGGCCCCGCGCAGGTAGAGGTCGATGCGGGCGTTGAGCACCAGCGGCACCCCGGCCGCGTCGGCCGCCGCCCGCACGGCGGCCAGCAGTTCGGCCTGCTCCTCGGCGTCGTACAGCGCGCCGGTGCGCGGGTCGGAGTCCTCCAGGTTGCACCCGACGACCCCGGCGGCGAGCATCCGCTCGACCAGCTCGGCGGGGCTCAGGCCGTACCCCCGCTCCAGGTCGGCGGTGACCGGGACGGGCACCGCGCGCACCATCCGGGCGACGGCGGCGAACATCTCCTCGACCGGGGTGTCCTCGCCGTCGGCGTACCCGAGGGACTCGGCGACGGCGGCGCTGCTGGTGGCGACGGCCGCGAAGCCGGCCGCGACGACCGCCCGGGCGGAGCCGGCGTCCCAGGCGTTGGGCAGCACCAGCGGGTCGCCGGACTTGTGCAGGGCGCGCAGCGCGTCCGCGTGCTCGACGGAGGTCGATGGGTTCTCGGTCATCCCCGCATCATGGCACCCGGGGGGCGGTACCGGTTCTTCGAGCGGGCCGTGTCCGGCGTCGCTCCCGGTCGGTTCCTGGTCCGGCCCCGGCCGGCTCCTGGTCCTGTCGCGAAGGCGGGCAGCGCTGTGGCCAACGCCACCCGATTCCTCTGACCGATCGGTCAGGGTCTGACCGATCGGTCAGGCATGCTGGTGGGCGGGAGGTGGCCGGCATGGCACGGGCGGTACCGGAGACACACGCGGAGATCCTCGCGGCGGCGGGGCGGCGGTTCGCCGTCACCGGCTACAAGGGCACCTCGCTGCAGGACATCGCCCGCGAGGTCGGCGTCTCGAAGGCCACCGTGCTCTACCACTTCGCCAACAAGGAGGCCCTGCTCAGCGAGCTGATGGCCCCGGAGCTGGCGGCGGTGGTCGAGCTCGACGAGCGGATAGCGGGGCTCGGCGGCGACCGGGCCCAGCGGGTGGCCGCCGAGGGCTTCGTCGACCTCGCGGTGCGCTTCCGCCGGCAGATCGCGCTGCTGCGCGGCGAGTTCCCCGTGCTGCTCCAGCAGCCGGCCTTCGCGCACGTGCAGCAGATCTCCGAACGGCTGGTCGCGGCGTTCGCCGGCCACTCGCCGCGCCCGGCCGCCCGGGTCGCGGCCCTGGTCGTGCTCGCGGGGATCGCCGAGACCTGCGGCGAGTTCGACGACCTCGACGACGACGAGCTGCGCGACGCGCTGCTCGGCCTCGTCCGGCGCGCGCTGGTGCCCCCGGCCGACCCGCCGCCGCCCGGCCGGCCCGGCCCGCCGCCCGGCGGCTCCACCCACGACGGCTCCACCACCACGGTTTGACCCCACGACGACTCCACCCACGATCGAGGACAAGGATCTGATGGCGACCCTGTTGTACCGGCTCGGCCGGGCCTCACTACGCCACCGGCGGCTCGTCGCCGTCGTCTGGCTCGTCGTGCTCGTCGGCCTCGGCATCGCCGCGGCGACGCTGCGCGGCCCGACGGCGAGCAACTTCACCATGCCCGGCACCGAGTCCCAGCGCGCGATCGACCTGCTCGCCGAGCGGTTCCCGGCGGCCAGCGGGGCCACCGGCACCATCGCCGTCAAGGCACCGGCGGACGGCCAGCTCGCCACGCCCGAGGGGCAGGCCCTGGTCAAGCAGGTGACCCAGGAGGCGGCCACCCTGCCCGGGGTGGTCGGCGCGGTGGACCCGTACCAGTCCCAGGCGATCTCCCCCAACGGCCGGTACGCGCTGATCCAGGTGCAGTTCGCCGGCCGCGCCGACGACGTCACCGACGCCCAGCGCGACGCGTACGAGAAGGTGGGCGAGCAGGCCGAGGCGCAGGGCTGGCAGATCGCCCCGGGCGGCGAGGTGCTCGGCGGCGAGCCGGAGGTCGGCTCCACCGAGGCGCTGGGCGTCCTCGTGGCGGCGATCGTCCTGGTCATCACGTTCGGGTCGCTGGTCGCGGCCGGGATGACCATGCTCAACGCGCTGATCGGCGTCGGCGTCGGCATGGCCGGCCTGTACGCGCTCTCCGGCACCATCGAGCTGACCAGCACCGCGCCGATCCTGGCGCTGATGCTCGGCCTCGCGGTCGGCATCGACTACTCGCTGTTCATCACCTCCCGCCACCGCCAGCACCTGATCGAGGGGCTCTCCCCGGAGGAGGCGGTCGGCCGCGCCGTCGGCACCGCCGGCTCCGCCGTGGTGTTCGCCGGGGCCACCGTGGTCATCGCGCTGGCCGGTCTCGCCGTGGTGGACATCCCGTTCCTCACCGTCATGGGCCTGGCCGCCGCCGGCACGGTGACCGTCGCCGTGCTGGTCGCCATCACCCTCGCCCCCGCGCTGCTCGGCTTCGCCGGTCACCGGGTCCTCCCCCGCCGGCTGCGCCGGGCCGGCAACAGCGCAGGCACCGCGCCGGCGAACGGGACGGCACCGGCCGAGGAGCAGACAGGTTCGGGAACCGCCGAGGACCGGTCCGGCTTCGGCTTCCGCTGGGCGCACCTGGTCACCCGGCTGCGCGTACCGGTGATCCTGGTGGCCCTGCTCGGCCTGGGCCTGCTCGCGGTGCCCGCCCCCGACATGCGGCTGGCCCTGCCGGACGCCAGCACCGCCGCCGCGGGCTCGCCGGCCCGGCTGAACAACGACCTGGTCCGGGAGGGCTTCGGCCCCGGCTTCACCGGCCGCCTCGCGGTGGTCGTCACGTCCGACTCCCCGCAGGCCACCGCCGCCGCGGCCCCGCAGGTCGCCAAGCTGGTCCAGGCCACGGACGGGGTGCTCGCGGTGGCCCCGCCGCAGACCGACCCGACCGGGCGGACCGCGCTGCTCGGGGTGATCCCCCGCAGCGGCCCGACCGACGAGGCCACCGAGGAGCTGGTGCACGACATCCGCCGCCAGGTCGCCGGCGTCGACGGGGCGGACGTGCTGCTGACCGGCGCGACCGCGATCGGCATCGACGTGTCGGAGAAGCTCTCGGACGCGCTGCCGGTCTACCTGCTGCTGGTCGTCGGCCTGTCGATCCTGCTGCTGATGCTGGTGTTCCGGTCGATCCTGGTGCCGGTCAAGGCGGCGCTGGGCTTCCTGCTCACGGTCGCCGCGACGTTCGGCATCACGGTGGCGGTGTTCCAGGAGGGGACGCTGGCCGGGCTCGTCGGCCTCGACACCCCCGGGCCGCTGGTCAGCTTCCTGCCGATCCTGCTCATCGGCATCCTGTTCGGCCTGGCCATGGACTACGAGGTCTTCCTGGTCTCCCGGATGCGGGAGGACTACGTGCACGGCGACACCGCACGCCAAGCCACGATCAACGGCATGGGCCACGGCGCGCGCGTCGTCACCGCCGCCGCGCTGATCATGATCTCGGTCTTCGGCGGGTTCGTGTTCCTCGACGACCCGGTGATCAAGTCGATGGGCTTCGCGCTCGCCGCTGGGGTCGCGATCGACGCCTTCGTGGTGCGGATGACCATCGTGCCGGCGGTGATGTCGCTGCTCAACACGGCGGCGTGGTGGATCCCGCGCTGGCTGGACAGGATCCTGCCCAACGTGGACGTCGAGGGCGAGGGCCTGCGCGCCCACCTGGCCGACAAGGAACCGGCCGGGGTCTGAGCGGTGCAAGGAGGGGTCCCCTGTTGACGCATTCTGTCGTACAGGGGGCCCCTGCAGACACCTGCGTGCCGCCGCCCGCGCACGCGCTCAGGCGAGCGTGGTGAGCGCCTCGGTCAGCTCCGCCGGGGAGGAGAACTCCTCCGCCGGCAGCGCGTGCAGCATCTGCAACACCTCGGTGCTGGCCCCGTTCTCCTGCCCCCAGCGGACCAGGTCCTCCCGGGAGACCGGGTAGTCGAGCCCGGCCAGGTACTCCTGCAACTCCACTCCACTGACGGTCATGCCGGCCGGCTACCCGTTCGGCCCGTCTCCATGCCCCCGCGCGCCCCCGGCCGGGCGCGAGCGGCGGGCGGTTTGTCCCGGCGGGGGCCGGGTAGCCGCGGACATGCTGGTACAGCGGCTCGGCGCGCCGAGCGACTTCGATCCCCTGCTGGACCGGATCCGGGGCGCCCGGATCGTCATGATCGGCGAGGCGACGCACGGCACCCACGACTACTACCGCCTCCGCGAGCAGCTCACCCGGCGGCTCATCGCCGAGCAGGGCTTCCGCTTCGTCGCCGTCGAGGGGGACTGGCCGGACTGCGAGCGCGTACACCGGTCGGTCACCGCCGCCCCCGGCGGGCTCGCCGACCCGCAGGCCGCGCTGGAGCGCTTCACCCGCTGGCCGACCTGGATGTGGTCCAACGCCGAGGTGGCGCGCTTCTGCCGCTGGCTGCGCGCCTGGAACCAGGAGCGCCCCCCGCAGCAGCGCGCCGGCTTCCACGGGCTGGACGTCTACAGCCTCTGGGAGTCCATGCAGGCGATCTTCGACTACCTGGGCGAGGAGGAGCCCGCCTCGCTGGAGGCCGCGCAGGAGGCGTACCGGTGCTTCGAGCCGTACGGACGGCGGATCGAGGAGTACGGCGCGGCCAGCCGGTTCGTCTCGGCCCGCTGCGAGGAGGAGGTGGTGCGGCTGTTGGCGCGTACCCGGGAACAGGCCGCCGCGGACGGCCCGGACCGCTTCTCGGCCTGGCAGAACGCGGAGGTGGTGGCCGGTGCGGAGCGCTACTACCGGGCGATGATGGGCGGCGGGCCGCACTCGTGGAACGTCCGGGACATCCACATGGCGGACACCCTGGACCGGCTGCTGGACTTCCACGGCCCCGGCTCGCGGGGGATCGTGTGGGCGCACAACACCCACGTCGGCGACGCCCGGGCCACCGACATGGCCGCCGACGGGATGGTCAACATCGGCCAGCTCGCCCGCGAACGGCACGGCGCGGACGCCGTGGTGCTCGTCGGCTTCGGCAGCTACCGGGGCACGGTCGTCGCCGCGCCGCGCTGGGGCTCGCCGGCCGAGGAGATGGTGGTGCCGCCCGCCCGCCCCGGCTCGGTCGAGCGGCGGCTGCACGAGCTGCTGCCGGAGCGGGCGGTGCTGGTCTTCGGCGGCCCCGACCAGCCCGGCTGGGTCACCGAGGAGCACGACCACCGGGCGGTCGGCGTCGTGTACGACCCGAGCTTCGAGTCGTGGGGCAACTACGTGCCGACCCGGCTGGGCGAGCGCTACGACGCGTTCGTCTGGTGCGACGAGACCCGCGGCGTGCGCCCGCTGCCGGCGCTCACCTCGTTCGGCGAGATGGAGACGTACCCGGCGGGGGTGTGACCTCAGCGGAGCAGGCGGTGCAGGGCGAGCCACTGCTCCGGCCAGACCTCGCCGGGCAGGGCGTCCCGGTCGAGGCGCACCGCGCGCAGCGCCGCGTCGACCCGGGCGCGGGGGCGGTGCCGGCTCAGCGAGGCCGCGACGCCGCCGCCGACCCCGCCGAACCCGACCTCCACCAACCGGCGGTACGCGGGCCACTCGCCGGGCGGCAGCAGCGGCTCGGCCCGCCGGTCGAGGCGCAGGATGCCGGCGTCGACGCGGGGCACCGGGCGGAACGCGGTGCGGGGCACGGTGCCGGCGAGCCGCCACGCGTACCCGGGCCAGGTCAGCACCGTCAGCCGGCTCCACCGGCCGGCGTGACCGGTGCGCTTGCGGGCGTACTCCAGTTGGGTGAGCAGGGTCGCCGAGCGCAGCCGGTCGGCGGCCAGGCACCAGCGGACCACGGCCGCCGTGAGCGACCAGGGGATGTTGCCGACGACCGCGAACGGCTCGGCGGGCGGGTCCGCCGCCAGGAAGTCGGCCCGGCGCAGGGTCACGCCGGGCAGGTCGGCGCAGGTCACGGCAAGGTCCGCGGCGGCGACCGGGTCAATCTCGTACGCGACGAGCCGCCCGCACCGGGCGGCCAGCGCGCGGGTCAGCCGGCCCCGGCCGGCACCCACCTCCAGCAGCAGGTCGCCGGGGCCGGGGCGGGCCGCCGCGACGATCCGCGCGACGGCGGCCGGGTCGGCGAGGAAGTTCTGGGACAGTACGCGACGGGACCGGTCGCGTTCGGTGGCACGGGTACGGCGGGGCGCCATGGGTCGTCGTCCTGTCTGTCGCCGGCGGCGACGGGCACGGACAGGCGGCCGGCGGGCAGCCGGCGGGTGGGCCTGTCCGGTCGGATGGGGACTCGGACGGCCCTCGGCGCGGGGGACGCGGGCGGCGTTCACCGCCCGGCGGCGATCAGGCGCGGGTGGCGTCCCGGCCGGCCGGGGCCGGACGCCGGACTCGCGGGCGGGCCACCAGCAGCGGGGCCCACGCGGCCGGCGAAGCGGCCACGTCGATCAGGGCGTGCGTGAACATGCGGGCAGAGTAGGCCGGGCGACCCCGCTCACGCGACCGATTTGCCGGCCACCCAGGCACAACTCTGTCGTACGAGTTGTACAAGTCGTACGCTGGGGGCATGAGCGAATCCGCAGCGGAGCTGCCGATCTCCGAAGCCCGCGAAAGCCTCGCGGATGTGGTGTCCCGCGCCCATTACGCCGGGCGCATCACCTACATCACGCGACGTGGCCAACGACTGGCGGCGATCGTGCCGGTCGAGTTGGCCGAGGCGATCGAGCGGGCCGAGGACGCCGCCGACGTGGCAGCCGCGCGCGAGGCGCTGGACCGCATCGACGCCGGCGACACGCCGATCGCGCTGGCCGAGCTGCGGAGCGAACTCGGGCTGTGAGCGCACCGACCCCGCCGCAGGTCTACACCGTCCAGGTCGACCGGGTAGCCGCCAAGCTGCTGCGCAAACTCGACCGCCCGGTGCAGGCCCGTCTTCTTGCCGCCATCGCCGGACTCGCCATCCAGCCCCGGCCCGCCGGGGTCAAGGCGTTGACCGGACACCCCGGCCTGCTGCGCATCCGCTCGGGTAGTTACCGGATCGTCTACACCGTCCGCGACGATGAGCTGATCGTGCTCGTGGTCCACCTCGGCCACCGGAGCGACGTCTACGACGTCCTGTGACGCACCGGGCTGTCGCACACCCGGCGGTGCGGTCTCAGTCGGGCACGGTGACGGTGCGGCCCTCGGCGCGGGCGGCCTCGGCGGCGGCGAGGACGGCCACCACGTCGCGGCCGAACCGCACGTCGCACCGGTGGTCCCGGGTGCCGGCGTCGATCTCCTCCAAAAGCTGGTCGATCGCCACCCCGAACGCGGTCAGCGAGCTGCCGTCGCCGGGCGGGACCGGCTCGACGCCGCTGTCGCCGTAGAAGGCGAACTCGGCCGCGACGGCCTCGGGCGGGGCGTCGAGAGTCAGCGAAACCGTGCTCGTCGCGCCGCCGGAGTGGGTGAGCAGCAGGTGGACCAGGCCGCGCGGGCCGTCCATCGCGGCGACCCGGGTCACCGGGCCGAGCACCGGCAGGATGATCGACAGGGCGTGCGGGCCGATGTCCCACAGCGCGCCCCGGTCGCGACGCCACTGCGAGCCGCCGTACGGGCTGCCGGGCTGGAAGATCGAGGCGAACCGGACCGCCCTGGCGGTGTGCCAGCCGCCCGCGGCGGCGGTGGAGGCGAGGAACCCGGCGATGTTCGGCTGGAAGCGGCTGGTGAAGAAGACCACGGAAGCGACGCCGGACTGCGCGGCGGCAGCGACCACCCGGTCGGCGTCGGCGACGGTCAGCGCCAGCGGCTTGTCCAGCAGCAGGTGCCGGCCGGCCGTGGCGGCCCGGACGGCGACGTCGGCCTGGACGTCCGGCGGCAGCGCCACGGCGACCGCGTCGCAGGCGTCGAGCAGCGCGTCGACCTCGGTGAACGCGGGCACCCCGTGCCGGGCGGCCAGCTCGGCGGCGCGGTCGGGGTTGCGGCCCCAGACGCCGGCCAACTCTGCGCGGGGGTGCGCGCCGATGCCCGCCGCGTGCGTCTCGGCCGCCCAGTGGCCGGTGCCGAACAAGCCGAACCGCAGCACGGTCCACCCCCGGTGTCCGTCGTCGGCGCCGGCGAGCCCGGAGCCGTGATCCACGCTAGCCGCCCGCCCCGCCTTGGCGCAGCCGACGCGTCGGGCACGGGAACGCGGACCCCGGCCCGGGAGGCGGACAGGCGTGGGGCGGGGCTGCGGGCGGACCGGGCCGGGGGCGTGTACTACGCCGGTTAGTAGGCTGTCCCGGTGACCGAGACTGCGACGCCGTTGGCGTCGATGACCAGCGCGGCGGCCGGCTCGCCGGTGGACGGGGTGCTGGCGACGGCGACGATCGTGCTGTCGCTCGTACTCGCCGGGTGGGCGCTGGTGGCGGCGGTGCGCAACCGGCCGCCGGACCGGGTGCAGCTCGCCGGCCTGGCCGTGCTGGAGCTGGCGCTGCTCGCGCTGGCCGTGGTGGCGCTGGTCGCCCTCGGCGGCGGCGAGCGGCCGGGCGAGCCGGGCGCGTTCTTCGGCTACCTGGTGACGCTGGTCTGCCTGCCGCCGCTGGCCTGGGTGCTGGCCCGGATGGAGCCGACCCGGTGGGGCTCGGCGATCGTCTGCGCGATCTGCGTGGTCACGCCGGTCGTGGTGGTCCGGCTCCAGCAGACCTGGGAGGTCGTCGGTGGTTGAGACCGAGGCACCCAGGCCCGCCACCAACACCGGGCCGGGCCGGCTGCTGATCGCCGTGTACCTGCTGTTCGCCATCGCCGCGACCTCCCGGGCGGGCCTGCAGATCGCCACGCGGTTCGCCGAGGCGCCGGTGGCGTACCTGCTGTCGGCACTGGCCGCGCTGGTCTACATCGTCGCCGCCGTGGGGCTGGCCCGCGCCGGGCACGCGGGCCGACGGGTCGCGCTGGCCTGCTGCTCGGTGGAGCTGGTCGGGGTGGTCGGCGTGGGCCTGCTCAGCCTCGCCGACCCGGAGCTGTTCCCCGACGAGACGGTCTGGTCCGGGTTCGGCAGCGGGTACGGCTACGTGCCGCTGGTGCTGCCGGTGCTCGGCCTGCTCTGGCTCTGGCGCACCCGCACCCGCTGACGCCCCGCCCTCAGTCCTTCGGGCCGCCGGCTACGTAGACGACCTGGCCGGAGACGAAGGACGCGCCCTCGCTGACCAGGAACGAGATGGTGTGCGCCACGTCCTCCGGGCGGCCGACGCGGCGCACCGGGATCTCCGACTCGGCGTGCTTCTGGAGCGCCTCGAAGTCCACCTTCATCCGGGCGGCGGTGGCGGCGGTCATGTCGGTGACGATGAACCCGGGCGCGACCGCGTTGACGGTCACCCCGAACGGGCCCAGCTCGATGGCGAGGGTCTTCGTGAAGCCCTGCAGGCCAGCCTTCGCCGCCGCGTAGTTGGCCTGGCCCCGGTTGCCCAGCGCGGAGGTGCTGGAGAGGTTGACGATCCGGCCCCAGCGCCGCTCGACCATGTGCTGCTGGGCGGCCTGACTGAACAGGAACGCGCCGCGCAGGTGCACGCCCATGACGGTGTCCCAGTCGGCGTCGGTCATCTTGAACAGCAGGTTGTCGCGGAGCACGCCGGCGTTGTTGACCAGCACGGTGGGTGCGCCCAGCTCGGCGGCGACCCGCTCGACGGCGGCGGTGACCTGCGGCCGGTCGGCGACGTCCGCGCCGACGCCGATCGCCCGGCCGCCGGCCGCCACGATCGCGTCGACGGTGTCGGCGGTGGCCGCCTCGTCGATGTCGACCACGGCGACGGCCAGGCCGTCGGCGGCCAGCCGGCGGGCGGTGGCCGCCCCGATCCCCCGCGCGGCCCCGGTCACGATGGCGACCCGCTGCTCCTCCGACATGCCTACCTCCCGGTAACCTATGGCGACCCGGGGAGCGTAACCCACCGGCCGGAGGTCAGAACGTGTCGCCGCGGCAGAGCCGGATCCAGCGGTAGCCGTAGCCGGCGAGCTTCAGCGAGTCGAGCTTGCCCACCTCGCCGTAGTTGCGGTCGGTGAGCACGTCCAGCGGCAGGTCCGCCTCGGCGGCGAGCATGCCCAGGTCGACCTCCACGTCGTCGGTGCCGAGGTTGTGCAGGAAGACCATCGTCCCGGTCGGACCGTCGGCCCGGTGCGCCAGCACCCCGGCCGGCATCGGCACGTCGATGTGGGTGGTCGACCCGGAGCCGATCTCCGGGGCCTCGCGCAGCGTCCGGATCATCCGCTCGAACCACGACAGCAGCGAGCGCGGGTCACCGCGCTGGGCGGTCACGTTGACCTTCTCGTACGAGTAGTCGCCCGAGTCGATCACGGGGCGGACCAGCTTCTCCGGATCCGCCGTGGAGAAGCCGGCGTTCGGCTTGAACGACCACTGCATCGGGGTACGGATCGCCTCCCGCCCCGGCAGCGACAGGTCCTCGCCCATGCCGATCTCCTCGCCGTAGCGCAGCACCGGCGTGCCGCGCAGCGAGAACTGGAGCGCGTACGCCAGCTCGACGCGGCGGCGGTCGTTGCCGAGCATCGGGGCGAGCCGGCGGCGGATGCCCCGGTCGTAGATGCGCATGTGCTCCTCGGGGCCGAACTCGGCGTACACCTGGTCGCGCTGCGCGGCGGTGAGCCGCGACAGGTCGATCTCGTCGTGGTTGCGCAGGAAGGTGGCCCACTGACCGCCGGTGGGCAGCGTCGGGGTGTCGCGCAGCGCCTCGATGACCGGCTCCGGGTCCCGCCGGGCCAGGGCGAGCATGAGCCGGCCGTTGAGCATGAAGTCGAACAGCATGTGGATCCGGTTGCCGGAGCCGCTGCCGTCGCCGAAGAACGTGGGCAGCTCGTCGGGCTCCACGTTGGCCTCGGCGAGCAGGACGGCGTCGCCGCGCCGCCACTGGACGTGCTGGCGCAGCTCGGTGAGGAACTCGAAATCCTTCGGGGAGTCGGGGTTGCCCGGCTCGGTCAGCTCGATGATGAACGGGACGGCGTCCATCCGGAAGCCGGAGACGCCGAGCTGGAGCCAGAACGAGACGATCTTCTTGACCTCGGCGCGCACCTGCAGGTTCGCGAAGTTGAGGTCCGGTTGGTACTTGTAGAACCGGTGGTAGTACCACGCCTTCGCCGTCCGGTCGTACGTCCATGTCTCGTTCTGCTCGCCCGGGAAGACCATGCCCTGGTGCCGGTCGGCGGGCTCGTGGTCGGCCCAGACGTACCAGTCGCGGTAGGGCGAGTCGGGCGAGGACCGGGCGGACTGAAACCACGGGTGCTGGTCGGAGGTGTGGTTGACCACCAGGTCGATGATGACGCGGATGCCCCGGTTCTGCGCCTGGTGCAGCAGCTCCGCGAAGTCGCCGAGGGTGCCGAAGCGCGGGTCCACGTTGTAGAAGTCGGTGACGTCGTAGCCGTCGTCCCGGTTGGGCGACGGGTGGATCGGGTGCAGCCACAGGCAGGTCACCCCGAGCCGGGCCAGGTAGTCCAGCCGGCCGATGAGGCCCCGGATGTCGCCGACCCCGTCGCCGTCGGAGTCCGCGTACGTGTCGATGTCGAGGCAGTAGACGACGGCCTCGGAGTACCACCTGTCACCCATGCCGGCGTACCTTCTCCGATTCGGCCCGCCGGCAAACGCGAACGCCGCCCGCGTCGGAGGGGCGGTAGCGTTTCCGGCATGAGCAGCGGATCGGGTACGGGGTTGCGCGACGTCGACTGGGCGCAGGGCGAGTGGCTGCACCGGCCGGTGCGGGCCGAGCCGACGCCCGACGGCGGGCTGGTCGTCGAGCCGGGCGCGGGCAGCGACTTCTGGCGGCACACCAGCTACGGCTTCGTGCACGACGACGGCCCGGCCCTGCTCGCCCCGCTGCCCGCCGGCAGCGCCGTGGAGGTCGACTTCCGGCTCGACTTCACCGAGCAGTTCGACCAGGCGGGCGTGCTGGTCCGGGTGGACGAGCGCACCTGGGTCAAGGCCGGGGTGGAGGTCAGCGACGGCGAGGAGCAGGTCGGCGCGGTGGTCACCCGGGAGGTCTCCGACTGGTCGGTGGCCCCGGTGCCGCAGTGGTCGGGACGGACGGTGAGCGTGCGGGTGAGCCGGGCCGGCGACGCGCTGACCGTGCGGGCCCGCGCGGGCGACGAGCCGTGGCGGCTGGTCCGGGTGGCCCCGCTCGCGCCGGACGCCGAGGCGTCCGCCGGGCCGTTCTGCTGCTCGCCGACGCGGGGCGGACTGGCCGTGACGTTCACCGGCTGGCGGCGGGGCCCGGCGGACGCCGCCCTGCACTGAGCCCCTCGGGTGGGCCCGGTCACCGGGGGGTGTGATCGCCCGCAGACTGGGTAACACCTCCCGATCCCCCCGGCGGCCCACCCAGGTCCGCTCCCCGCGGCTCCACGGAAGGACACCCATGGCCCTCGCCCAGGACGTCGAACCGTCGCAGTTCACCGGGCTGACCGGGTGGGTGGCCGACGTCATCGGGGCGCTCGGCGCGGTCGGGGTGGCCCTGCTGGTGGCCCTGGAGAGCATCATCCCGCCGATCCCGAGCGAGATCGTGCTGGCCATGGCCGGCTACCTCGCCTCGCAGGGGCAGTTCAACGTGGTGCTGATCGTCGTCGCCGCGACGGTCGGCTCGCTGCTCGGGGCGCTGGTGCTCTACTGGCTCGGCGCGGCCCTGGGCGAGGAGCGGTTGAAGCGGTGGCTGGACCACATCCCGCTGGTCGACCGCGACGACCTGGAGAAGGCCGACCGTTGGTTCGAACGGCACGGCCGGTGGGCGGTGCTGATCGGGCGGGTGGTCCCGGTGGTCCGCAGCCTGGTGTCGGTCCCGGCCGGGGCCAACCGGATGCCGCTGGGCGAGTTCGTGCTGCTGACCACGCTGGGCAGCGGGGTGTGGAACGCGCTGATCGTGGGGGCCGGCTTCGCGCTCGGGTCCCGCTGGGAAGAGGTGGACCGCTACAGCAGCTGGTTCAACTACGCGATCTTCGCCGTCTTCGGGGTGATGGTCGTGAGCTGGGCGGCGAAGAAGGTGCGCCGCCGCCGCGCGCGGCGCGACCGGCAGTCGGTGACCGCCGGCCGCTGACCGCGCGCGGGTCCGCGGTTGCCGTCCCGGCTCAGTACCGGGCCGTGATGTTCGTGAACTCCCAGGTGTCCTGGGCGATGCCGGAGCAGTTGGCGACCACTCCCCCGCCGGGGCACGGCCGGTCGCGGTTGACCGACCAGAAGGTGAAGCGGGACAGGCCGCGGGCCTTCGCCCAGTCGCGGATCTGCGTCCAGGTGGCCGGGGAGGTCAGCTCCTGCTGGTCGGACAGTCCGTTCATGCCGGAGATGCCCATGTGCGCATACGCGGTCGCGTCGGACCAGCCGAACGCGTTCTTCAGCGCGGTCTTCAGCCCCTCGGACGCGTTGACGGTGTTCTGGTACATGTTCGCGCCGCCGCCGAAGTCGAACGGCATGATCGTGAACGTGTCGATGTTCGCCCCGAGCGCGGCGGCCTGGTTGATCAGCCGGGTGCCGTAGTACGACGGGCCGGTGGTCGAGGTGCCGAACGTGACGATCGTCTTGATCCCCGGGTTGTTCTGCTTGACGATCTTCAGCGCGCCGAGGATGCGGTCCTGCACCGCCTCGTTCTCGAACTCGTCGCTGTTCTCGATGTCGATGTCGATGGCCTTGAGCCCGTACGCGTTAATGACCTGCTGGTACGCCCCGGCGAGCGCGCTGGCCGAGGAGCAGTTCGGGCCCAGCTTGTTGCCGCTCCAGCCGCCGAAGGACGGGATGACGTCGCCGCCGGCCGCCCGGATCGCGGCGATGGTGGCGGCGTGCGCGCCGCCGGTCAGCGGGCCCGTGCCGTCCCACGCCGGGGTGCAGCCGCCGCCGGAGAGGACGAACGCGATGGTGAACCACTTGACGCCGGTCGCGCCCATGACCGTCGCCGGTGCGGGCGGGTCGCCCCAGCCCGGGTAGAGGTACGGCGCGGCGGCCATCGGCCCGTTCCCGCCCGTGCAGCCGGAGGTGGTGGCGGACGCGGCCGCCGACTTCGCCGACTCGCCCGAGGAGTTGTACGCCGCGACGGTGTAGCTGTGCGCGGAGCAGGTGGCCAGCCCGGAGACCGTCGCCGAGGTACCGGTGACGGTGGCCCGCACGGCGCTGCCCTCGTACACCCGGTAGCCGGTCACGCCGGAGACGGCGTTCCAGGCCAGCGACACCGACGAGGCGGTGGTGCCGGTGACCCGCAGCCCGCCCGGGGTGGCCGGGCCGGACGGGGTGCCGCCACCGGTGCAGGAGCCGCCGTTGACGGTGCAGTTGGTCGGGTCGCCGGTGCCGGCGACGACGAAGCCGAACGAGGTGCTCGCCCCCGGGGCGAGGGTGCCGTTCCAGGACGCGTTGACGGCGGTGACGTGCTGGCCGGAGGTGGTCATCGTGGCGTCCCAGAAGGAGCCGAGGGTGGTGCCGGCGGGCAGGTCGAACTGGACGTTCCAGGAGCCGATGCTCGCCGAGGTGTCGTTGGTGACGGTGAACTTCGCCTCGTACCCGCTGCTCCAGCTCGCGGTGCGGACGAACGCGGCGGTGGCCGCCGACGCGGCCGGCGGGGCCGCGAGGGTGGCCGCGACGACGGCGGCGGCGAGCGCGGCGGCGAACGTCGCCGCGCGGGGGGTACGCAGTGTCGGGGCGCGCAGTTTCACGGTGGCCTCCAGGGACCGGGGGTGGGGTGGGGGTGGGGCAGCAGGTCAGGGCAGGGTGGACAGGTGCGGCTTGACGGTGCGGGCGAAGCCGTTGCCGTTGCTGACGTCCCAGTTGATCGACCAGGTCATCGCGCCCCGGATGCCCGGGTAGGTGCGCGGCGGGCGGAAGCTGCCGCAGTTGGTGCCCCTGGCCAGGCAGTCGAGGGCGGCGTTGACGACGCTCGGGGCGACGATGCCGCCGCCGGCCGCGCCGGGCCCGGCGGGCAGGCCGAGGCCGACCTGGTCGGGGCGCAGCCCGGCCTCCAGCTGGATGCAGGCGAGCGCGACGATGAAGTTCACGCTGCCCTGGGGGTAGGCGGCGTTCTGGTCGCAGCCGAGCATCGCCCCCGAGTTGTAGAACTGGGTGTTGACGACGGTGAGGATGTCCCGGATGTCGAGGGCCAGCTTGAAGTAGCCGGCGGCCGGCGACTGCATGTCGATGGTCTGCGGCGCCATGGCGATGATCAGGGACGGGCCGGCCTTGGCCCGCAGGGCGCGCAGCGCCTGGCCCATGTACGTCGGGTTGAGCCCGTTCTCCAGGTCGATGTCGACGCCGTCGAAGCCGTACCGCCGCAGCAGCGCGTACGTGCTGTCGGCGAACGCGGTGGCCGAGGCGGCGTCGTTCACGGCGACCCGACCGGTCTCGCCGCCGACGGAGAGGATCACCTTCCTGCCGCGCGAGCGCAGCGCCTGCACGTCGGCGGTGAACTCGGCGTCGGAGTAGCCGCCGAGGGCGGCGGACAGGCCGGGGTCGACGGCGAAGGTGACCGCCCCGGGGGTGGCGGTGGCCTCGGCGAAGGCGACCGCGACGAGGTCGTACTCGGCGGGTACGTCGCGCAGCCGCAGCTCGACGGCCGGGTTGTCGAAGTTGTGCCAGTAGCCGGTGAGCAGGTGCTTCGGCAGGTCACCGGTGGGCGGGGCGGTGGTGGGCGGGGCGGTGGTGGGCGGGGGTGTCGTGGCCGGCGGGGTGGTGGCCGGCGGGGTCGTCGGGGGCGCGGTGGTGGCCGGCGGGGTGGTGCCGGTCGGGGTCGGGGTGGGGCCGCCGCCGCAGGGGGCGCCGTCGAGCTGGCAGTTGGCCGGGCTGCCGGAACCGGTGGCGAGGAAGCCGAACGAGGTGCTCGCCCCGGGGGCGAGGGTGCCGTTCCAGGACCGGTTGGTGAAGGTGTGCCGCTGGCCGGAGGAGGTCAGCAGGGCGTCCCAGTAGCTGCCGAGGGTGGTGCCCGCCGGCAGGTCGAAGGTGACCGCCCAGCCGGAGAGGGTGCTGGCCCCGCCGTTGGTGATCGTGTACTTGCCCTCCCAGCCGGTGCCCCAGTCGGCGGTCTTGACGAAGGTCGCGGTGGCCCCGGCGGCGAACGCCGGCAGGGCCACCCAGGCCGCCCCGACGGTCGCCGCGCACGCGGTAACCAGGGTCAGAATCAGTGTTCGGGTACGCCTCATGCAGCCCTCCACGCCCGGACGGAATTCATATCCGTCAACGTTGGCGCTTATTATTAGGACTGTTAACTGTTTCTGTCCAGGGGCTGGCCGGCGGAAACCTGCGGGCGACGCAGCACCGCCTGTTCGAGGGCCGTCCACGCCGTCGTGGTGACCAGGTAGAGCACCGCCGCCAGCGGCACCACCAGCGCCGCCACCACGGTCAGGTACGGCAGCAGCGGCAGCACCCGGCCGAGCACGGCCGGCACCGCCCCGTCGGCCGGGGTGCCGCCGCCGGCCGTGCCCGTGCCCCCGGTCATGGTGGTGCCGGCCGCCGCCGCGCGCCGGGCCCGCCGCGACGACCACCAGGCCAGCGCCACCAGCGCCGCCAGCAGCGCCCCGAACAGCGGGCCCGCCGCACCGGCCAGCCCGTCGGAGAGGTGCCAGCCCAGCGGCACCCCGGCCAGCCGCTCGGCCAACAGCCCGCCACCGGCGTCGCCGGTCCCGCCGCCCGTGCTGCCCTCGCCGGTGCTGAACAGCCGGTACATCACCAAAAAGAACGGGGCCTGGAGCAACGCCGGCAGGCAGCCCGCGACGGGGCTCGCCCCGGCCGACCGGTACAACCCGAACAGCTCGCTCTGCAGGCGGGCGGGGTCGTCGGCGTACCGGCGTTGCAGGTCGCGGACCTGCGGGGCGAGGGCCGCGCGGCGCCGCTCCCCACGGACCTGGGCCAGGGTGAGCGGTGAGACCAGCAGGCGGACGGCGATCGTGAACAGGACGATGGCGGCGGCCGTGGCGGCCCCGCCGGTCAGCGGGTGCAGCGTGCCGGCGAGCCAGGTGACGGTGTCGGCGGCGACGCCGACGGCGGCGTGCAGTGGTGCGAAGGCGAGCATGGGGTGACCCCTCGGTCCGGTTTCCGGTGGTGTCCGGCCGGCCCGGGAACGGGCGCGGCGGGACGGACGACGACGGAACCGGCCGGGTGGCGCACGGCGACGACGGGCTGCCGCCCGGTGGCCCAGCCGGCGGGCGGGGCGGGGGCAGACGCCGTCCGGGGGCGCTACCCGGCCGAGAGGGCCGGGCTTGGTGCGCGGGGGCGGGGACGACCGGCGGCGTCCGGGTCGACCTGCCGGGGCACGCCCCGGCGGCGGGCGCGTTCGCGCAGGCCCACGCCCCGGCCGACGCCCCGCCCCGGCGGGCCGGCCGCCGCGGAGGGCCGCCCGGCGAGCAGCACGGTGAGCAGCACGACGGCGGCGACGGCCGCCCCGGCGAGCAGCTCGGCGGGGCGGTCCGCGAGCAGGGTCAGGTGGGTGAGCGCGTACGCCCACGTCCCCGTCACCGCCAGCAGCAGCCCCGTCACGCCGGCCAGGGTAGGAGACGCCGTCCACCGTCCCCCGGCGAAGGAAACGCCCGACCCGACACGCGGGTGGGGCGTTTCCCCGCGCCGACACGGTGGGTAATGCGCCGTCGACGTCGCGGCGCGGTACCGCGACCGGCACGGAACGGACGGTGAGTGCGATGAGCGGGTCAGTGGCCGAGCGGGAACGGGACGCCGCCCAGGGCGGGACCGACCTGCTCACCGTCGGCGTGGAGGAGGAGTTCCTGCTCGTCGACCCGCACACCGGCACCGCCGTGCCGGCCGTCGACCTGGTCATGGAGCAGGTGCCGGCGGAGCTGCGCGGGCAGGTGGAGCGGGAGTTCCAGACCAGCCAGATCGAGATCGGCAGCCCGCCGGGGCTGGAGCTGTCGTCGATCCGGCACTCCCTCGGGGTGCTGCGCCGGGCGCTGGCCGACGCCGCCGAGCGCGCCGGCGTACGGGTGCTGGCGATCGGCACGGGCCCGGTCGAGGGTCCCGTCCCGCCGGTGGTCGACAAGCCCCGCTTCGACCGGATGATCGAGCGGTTCCGGCTGCTGGTGCCGGGGCCCGGCAACAACGGCATGCACGTGCACGTCGGGGTGCCGGACGCGGAGACCGGGGTGCAGGTGCTCAACCACGTCCGGCCCTGGCTGCCGATCCTGCACGCGGCCACCGCGAACTCGCCGTTCTCCGGCGGGGTGGACACCGGCTACGCGAGCTGGCGTTCGGTGGAGTGGGAACGCTGGCCGTCGGTGGCGCCGACGCCGTACCTGGAGTCGCACGAGCACTACGAGCGGCTGATCCGGCAGCTCATCGCCAGCGGGGTGATGCTCGACGAGGGGATGCTCTACTGGTATGCCCGGCTGTCGGCGAAGTATCCGACGGTGGAGCTGCGCATCGGCGACGTCTGCCCCTCGGTGGACGACGCGGTGCTGGTCGCCGCCCTGGTCCGGGCCCTGGTGGCGACCGCGATGACCGACATCGCCGAGGGCCGACCGCCCATCCGCACCGACCACCACCTGCTGGTGGCCGCGCACTGGCGGGCCGCCCACGACGGCCTGGAGGGCCGGGGCGTCGACCTGACCGACGGCGAGCTGCGCCCCGCGTGGGAGCTGCTGGACTCCCTCGTCGAGCGGCTCGCCCCCGCGCTGGACCGGCACGGCGACCTGGCCGAGGTGACCGACCTGCTGGGCGGGCTGCGCCGGCACGGCACCGGGGCGGCGCGGCAGCGGGCCGTCTTCGCGCGCACCGGGAGCCTGGTCGACGTGGTGCGGGACGTGGCCCGGCAGACCCGTGGCTGAGCGTGGCGGCCGGGCTCCCGCACCGGGCCGGGACGAACGCCCGCGCCGCCGGGACCGGCCCGGGGCGGGGCGCGGCGTGACAGGATGGTCGTCGTGGCGCAACGGCTGATCGTCGTCGGCGGGGACGCCGCCGGCATGGCGGCGGCCTCCCAGGCGCGCCGCCGCCGCGACCGGTCCGACCTGGAGATCGTGGCGTTCGAGCGGGGGCACTTCACGTCGTACTCGGCGTGCGGCATCCCGTACTGGATCAGCGGGGTGGTCCCGGAGCGGGACCAGCTCATCGCCCGCGACCCGGCGACCTTCCGCGCCGACTTCGACATCGACGTCCGGCTGCGGCACGAGGTCACCGCGATCGACCTGGCCCGCCGGGAGGTCGTCGCCCGCGACCTCGACGGCGGCGGCGAGGTCCGCGAGCCCTTCGACGAGCTGGTGTACGCCACCGGGGCGGTGCCGAAGCGGCCCGACTGGGCCGACGCGGGCGTGCGGGGCGTCTTCGGCGTGCAGACCCTCGACGACGCCTCGGCGCTGCGCGCGTGGCTGGACGCCGAGCCCGCGCCGCGCCGCGCGGTGGTGGTGGGCGGCGGCTACATCGGGGTGGAGATGGCCGAGGCGCTGATCCAGCGCGGGCTGTCGGTCACCCTCGTCGAGCAGGCCGACCAGCCGATGGCGACCGTCGACCCCGACATGGCGGCGCTGGTCGCCGACGCGATGCGCGGCATCGGCATCGACATCCGTACCGGAGTCGAGGTGACCGGGCTCGACGAGCGTGACGGGCGGGTGTCCGCGGTGGTCACCGCGGACGGGCCGCTGCCGGCCGACGTCGTGGTCCTGGGCCTGGGGGTACGCCCCGACACCGCCCTCGCCGAGGCCGCCGGCCTGCCCATCGGCCTCTCCGGGGGGATCCGGGTGGACCGGCGGATGCGGGTGCCCGGGGTGCCGGGGGTGTGGGCGGCGGGCGACTGCGTCGAGACCCTGCACCGGGTCAGCGGGCTGCCCGTGCACGTGCCGCTGGGCACCCACGCCAACAAGCAGGGCCGGGTCGCGGGGATCAACCTCGGCGGCGGGTACGCCACCTTCCCCGGCGTCATCGGCACGGCCGTGACGAAGGTCTGCGAGCTGGAGGTGGGGCGCACCGGCCTGCGCGAGCGGGACGCCGCGGCCAGCGGGTTCGAGTTCGTGTCGGTGCGGGCCGAGTCGACGAACCGGGCCGGCTACTACCCGGGGGCGCGGACGATGACGGTGAAGCTGATCGCCGAGCGGTCCAGCGGGCGGCTGCTCGGGGCGCAGATCGTCGGCTGGTCCGAGGCGGCGAAGCGGATCGACACGCTGGCCGTGGCGCTGTGGAACGAGATGACGGTGGACGAGATGACCGCCCTCGACCTCGGCTACGCCCCGCCGTACGCGCCGGTGTGGGACCCGGTGCTGATCGCGGCCCGCAAGGCGGTCGACGCCCTGCACCAGGTGTAAGTGTCGGGGGGCGCGGTTAGCGTGTTGGCGCAGCCGTGGTGCCGGGTCCGGCGCCCCACCCCCTCGAAAGGCATCACCATGTCGCAGGAGACGACCTACCTCGAACTGTCCGAAGCGGACGGTGCGGCGCACAAGTTCTACGAGGTGGTGGTGGACGACACCGCGCTGACGCTGCGCTACGGCCGGATCGGCGACCAGGGTCAGGTGAAGACCACGACCTACCCGGACAACGCGCGCGCCCGCGCCGCCGCCGCGAAGAAGATCGGCGAGAAGGTCCGCAAGGGGTACGCCCCGGCGGTGCCCGGCGTCCGCCAGAAGCGGCCCGTGTCGCGGCGGCAGATCGTCAGCACCCGCTCGACGGCCCGCACCGCCCCCGTGCTGTGGCGGTACGCCTCGGGCGCGCCCGCGTTCGGCATCTTCGTCGACGGGCAGCACTGCATGGTCGGCAACGAGCACGGGGTGATCACCACCCTCGACCACGACGCCCGGGTGCTCGACCAGGTCCGCCTGCCCGACGGGGTGAAGTGCATCGTCGCCGACGACGCCTGGCTCTACGCGGGCTGCGACGACGGCAACGTCTACGACCTGTCGGGCAAGGTGCCCCGGGTGGCGTACGCGATCGCCCCCGACATCGACATCTACTGGCTGGACATCCACGACGGGGTGCTGGGCGTCGCCGACGCCGACGGCGGCATCGCCGCGATCGACCACGAGGACGAGTTCCTGTGGCGGCGACCGGGGCGCGGCCGGGCGGCGTGGATGGTGCGCTGCGACGCCGACGCGCTCTACCACGGCCACTCGCAGGGGGTCACCGGCTACGACTGGCGCACCGGCCGGGAGCTGTGGCACACCCGCACCGGGTCGGTGCTGTTCGGCTGGCAGGAGCGCGACGCCGTGTTCGCCGGCACCGGCACCCGCGAGGTGGTGCGGCTGCGCAAGGACGGGCGGGCCGAGCAGACGTACCGCTGCGACGCCCCGGTCTTCTCGTGCGCCACCGCCGAGGACGGCCGGTACGTCTTCGCCGGCGACAACCAGTCGTCGATCTACTGCTTCGACGCGGCCGGCAACCGGCTGTGGAAGCTCGGCACCGGCTGCGGCTCGGCCTACTCGATGCAATTCCACGATGACCGGCTCTACGTGGTCACCACCAGCGGCTATCTGGCCTGCGTCGACGCCAGCGAGCCGGCGATCCGGGCCGCCGAGGCGGGCACCGTGCCGGAGGTGGTGGACGTCAAGGCCCCCGCCCGGCAGCCCGAGCCGGCGGCGTGGACCACCGTGGAGGTGGTCACCGACGACCGGGGCGGCGTGGTGGTGCAGTGCGTCGACGACGGCGGCCGGCTGCGCGTCCACGTGCTCTCCGACGGCTACCGACGGGACTGGTCGGTGCAGTTTCCCAAGGGCATCCGCGAGCCGGGCGCGCGCTACCTGGTCACCGAGGTCCGCGAGGCGGGCCGGGGCGGCTTCTACCGGGCGTACGGCGACATCCACCGGCTGCGCTGAGCGGTCCCCGGCGCGCAGCGGCGGTGGGGCAGGATGGTCCGATGGAGACGGAGCTGGAGATCCCCGAGCGGCTGAGCTGGTTGCGGCGGACGCCTTTCGGCCGGGCCTGGCTGGCGGCGCTGCCGGGCCGGCTCGCCGACTGCGTCGAGCAGTGGGGGCTGCGGCTCACCGGCCCGCCGTTTCCGTACGCGTTCGCCTCCCTGGCGCGGCCGGTCGAGCTGCCCGACGGCACCCGGGCGGTGCTCAAGCTCCAGCTTCCCGACGCCGACAGCGTGCACGAGGCCACGGCCCTGGCATGCTGGGCGGGTGACGGGGCGGCCCGGCTGCTGGCCCACGACCCGGGTCGGCGGGCGCTGCTGGTGGAGCGCTGCGACCCGGGCACGCAGCTGCACGCCGTCGGTCGGGACGGAGCGCCGCAGGTGACGCTCGACGAGGCGCTGGACGTCGTCGCCGGGCTGCTGCCCCGGCTGTGGCGACCCGTCGGCGCGCCGTTCACGCCGCTGGCCGAGGAGGCGGCGGGCTGGTCGGAGCAGCTGCCGGTGCGCTGGGAGCGGCTCGGCCGGCCGTTCGAGCGCCGGCTGCTCGACGCCGCGCTCGGCCGGCTCGCCGAGCTGGTCGACACGCAGGGCGAGCAGGTGCTGGTCAACCAGGACCTGCACGCCGGCAACATCCTGCGGGCCACCCGCGAGCCGTGGCTGGTGATCGACCCGAAGCCGCTGGCCGGGGAGCGCGAGTTCGGCGTGGTGGCGATCGTCCGGGGCCAGGAGCTGGGCCACTCCCCGGCGGCGGTGCGGCGGCGGCTGGACAAACTGACCGGCGACCTGGGCCTGGACCGCGAGCGGGTGCTGGGCTGGGCGATCGGGCACACGCTGGCCTGGAGCATGACCGATGACGTCGTGTTCACCGAGCACGCCGAGATCGTCCGCTGGCTGCTCGACCTCGCCTGAGCGGCGGCGGGTCAGGGCCGGCCGGGCTGGCAGGTGGGGCACCAGTAGAGGTTGCGGCCCGCCAGCTCGCCCCGGCGCACCTCGTCGCCGCAGACGTGACACGGCTGGCCGGGACGGCGGTAGACGTAGACCTCGCCGCCGTGCCGGTCCACCCGGGGCGCGCGACCGGTGGCCTCCGGCAGGTGGGCGTCCCGCACGGTGTCGATCCGGCCCGCCTCGACGGCCCGGGTCATCAGGTGCACCAGGTCCGCCCACAGCTCCCGCCACCGGGCCGGGGTCAGCTCCCGGCCGGGCAGCAGCGGCGACAGGCCCGCCCGGAACAACGCCTCCGTGACGAAGATCAGGCCGGTGCCGGCCACCACCGACTGGTCGAGCAGCAGCGCCGCGAGCGGGGTCGCGCTGCGGGAGATCCGGGCGTACGCGCGGGCCGGGTCGGCGTCGGCGCGCAGCGGGTCGGGGCCGAGGCGGTCGCGCAGCGCCGCCACCTCGGGCGGGGTGAGCAGCTCGCAGGCGTTCGGGCCGCGCAGGTCCAGCCAGTGCCCGCCGTCCGACGCCGCCGGCCCGGAGCGCGTACGCGAACCGTCGCCGGTCAGCCGCAGCCGCACCTGACCGACGGGCGGCGGGGGCTCGCCCGACCCGTCGGCGAACTTGCCGTACAGGCCGAGGTGCACGTGCAGGGTCAGCCCGTTCGCGTGGTGGTGCAGCAGGTGCTTGCCGTACGCCTCGGTGCCCTCCAGGACGGTGCCGGAGAGCAGGGCCGCGCCGTCGGCGAAGCGGCCCTGCGGGCTGGTGGCCCGCACCTCGGCCCCGGCGAACAACTCGGCGTGCCGGGCGGCGAGGCGGTGGATGGTATGTCCCTCTGGCACGGCCGCCAGCATAGTCAGCAGTGGGGTCAGCGGCCCTCGGTGACGTACGTCCCGCGCTGCGGCATGGTCATGACCAGCCCGCGCTCGCGCAGCAGAGCGATCGCGGCACGGACCGTGCCTCGTGCCACGCCGTACTCCTGCTGAAGCCGGAGCTCGCTCGGCAGCGGCTTGAGCGGCTGCAACTCCCCCGACTCGATGCGCTTGGCGATCAGGTCGGCGAGCTGCACGTACAGGGGGCGCTCGTCGGTCGATCTTCGTCCAGCCGGCCGGGCTGAGGCCGCAGTGCCCTGCACCAACCCCGCGCAGGCCGATACGGCCGGCTGCCGCCCCGAGGCCGGGCCAAGGTCACCGCCTTGCCGACATGCCGGTCGGACGCGCGGCAGGCCGCCGCTGACCACCTGCACCCACGCACACGCAGCCGAAGCAGATCTTGGTAAGTTTCGGCCCCCAGAGGGGCCATTTCTCACCAAGATCTTGGCGCCACGGCGGACTCGGCGGGGGCCGCGCGCCCCGATCGGGTGAACCGGGTGTCGCCGGATCGGCGGCTGGGTACCTCGGTGGCGTTACCGCGTGGCTGCCACCGGCGCTTCCGAGGTCTCCACGCGTTCATCAGGAGGTGATGAGGTGAAGATTCCTTCGCTGTTGTCCCGCCGGAACGAGCCGGCGACGACGTACGACAGCAACGGCGACGGCCGGGTCGACGAGCGCGACGGAGTTGTCGCGTCCGGCACCGACGGCCGCCCCGACGGGCAGCCGGTGGTCACCGACCGGGGCGGGGAGCAGACGACGTACCGCAGCAGCGCGACCGCCACCGACGGCGAGCGGGCCTCCGACGTGGAGCGACGGGCCGCCGAGCGGGGGGCCCTGGCCCGGGCCGCCACCGCCCGCGCGGCCACCGCCCGCACCCCGGACGGCGAGCTGCGCCGCCCGACCACCGCCGCGCCCACGGTGGACTCCCCGGACCCGGAGCGGACCGCCGACCGGGAACGCGGCGTCACCCGGACCCTGCCGGCGGCTCCCACGGCCGCACCGGCGACGGACCGCACCACCGAACGGCCGCTGCCGGCCGACCGGGTCGACGCCGACGCCGAGACCCGGCGGGAGCCGGTGCCGGTGGTGGCCGGGCCGAAGCCGAGGGCCAGCCTGCTCGCCACCCTCGGCCTGGTCGTCGGCGTCGCCGGGCTGGCCGCCGTGCTGACCGGCACCCTCGCCGGGTACGGCATCGCGGTCGGCGCGCTGGGGGCGGTGCTGTCGGTGTTCGGCCTGCTCGCCACCCGCCGCCGGCACATCGCGGGCAAGACGGACGCGCTGCTGGGCATGGCCTTCGGCGTGGCCGCCGTGGTGCTCGGGGTGCTGGCGATGACCGGGCAGTTCGTCTGGCCCACCACGGACGGCGACTGGGTGCAGCGGCTGCGCGAGTGGCTCGACTCACAGTTTGTCGATCGCCTCTGACGGGCACATTGGACCCCGCCGGCGGTGCGCCGGCACAGTTCGACCCGGCGATGCGCCGGCCCTGATCGACCCGGTGGTGCACCGGGGATGCTCGACCCCGGCGGTGCGCCGGGACTGTGGGACCCGGTGGTGCACCGGGACTGTGCGACCCGGCGACTCGCCGGCAGCCCGACTTCTCCGGTGGTTCACCGGCCGGGCACACCCTTTTCGGGGGCGGCGATTCGCCGCCCCCGAAGCATGTCCGGCGAGCATGTTCCGGGTGGCACCCCCAGGGCGGGCCCCGCCCCCGGTCGCCGCCTCAGTCCGGGTGGGCGACGCCCTCCCGGGCGTCGAGAAGCTCGTCCCAGTGCTCGCGGTTCCACGCGCAGACGGCCTCGATCGGGCCGAGCATGCTGCGGCCGAGCGCGGTGAGGGCGTACTCGACCCGGCGCGGCGGGCCGGGCTGCTCCGAGCGGCGCACCAGGCCGCTGGCCTCCAGCCGGCGCAGCGAGGCGGTGAGGGCCTTGGCGCTGACCCCGCGCAGGGGCACCCGCAGCTCGGAGAAGCGTCGGGGGCCGCCCTCCAGGCAGCGGATCACCATGCCGCCCCACTTGTCGCCGAACCGGAACGGCGACAGGTCCGACGGGCAGAGCGGGTCGAACATCTCCGGGTCCAGTGGCGTCGCCATGACACTCACCGTAATCGGTATCCGGGCGGTAACCGGCCCCCCGGCTAGCGTCGCTGCGAGGTCGCCGGCGGGGCGACCGGAGCGAGGGGGTACGTCGATGAGTGGGATCGTCGTCTTCGGGGCCGGTGGCCGGGCCGGCCGGGCCGTGGTGGCCGAGGCACGGGCGCGTGGTCACGAGGTGACCGCCGTCGTGCGGGACCCGGCCCGCCACCCCGCCCTGGCGGCCGAGCGGGGCGTCCGGGTCGCCTCCGGTGACGTCACCGACGCGGGGCGGGTCGCCGAACTGGCGGCCGGACACGACGCGGCGGTGCACACCGCCGCCGACCTGGGCGTACCGGCCGACGTGTTCTTCCCGGCCGCCGCCCGCGCGCTCGCGTCCGGGCTGGGGCGGGCCGGGGTGGGCCGGCTGGTGGTCGTGGGGCTGGCCGCCGTCCTGCCCACCGAGGCCGGGGCCCTGCTGCTGGACACCCCCGGCTACCCGCAGGAGTACCGGGCGTTCTGCCTGGGGCACGGTGCCGGCAACGAGGCGCTGCGCCGGGCGGAGGGCGCTCCGGACTGGCTGGTGCTCAGCCCGGCCGGGGACTTCGACCACACCGGCCAGCCCGCCGGGGGCTACCGGTTCGCCACGGCGGACGCCGGCAGCCGCATCACCTACCCGGACCTCGCCCTCGCCCTGCTCGACGAGATCGACGCGCCCCGCCACCACCACGTGCACCTGGGCGTAGCAGGCACGACCCCACCCACCCCCTAGACCCCGCTCGCTCCGCTCCCGCTCGCCCTGCGGCGATCTTGGACAGCTGTTGTCGGGAGCGAACGCGAAGTGTCCACGTTCGGGCGGCTCGCCCCGCCCAGGCGAGGCGGAGCGGCGGAGCGGCGGCGGGCGGGGCGGGGCGGGTGGCGGGGTGGCGGGTGGCGACAGGGCGGGACCAGCGTAGGCGCAACGGATCGCCGCTGTCGGCGTCCGAGACGCAACGAATCGTCGGGCGACGCAACTTCCGGCGGTGGATGTCGTCGCTGCGCCCGCATACCGTTGGGCAACGGCGCCAGCCCGTGGGCCGAAGGTGGCCGGGCGCGCCCGACCCATGGGAGCAGGACAGTGACGATGGACGCCACCAGCCAGCGCTTTCTGATGTGCCGGCCGACGTACTTCGCCGTCGACTACGCGATCAACCCCTGGATGGACCCCACCGCCCCCGTCGACGCCGGGCTGGCCGTGCGGCAGTGGGAGCGGCTCCGGCAGGTCTACCGCGAGCTGGGCCACACCGTCGAGGAGATCGTGCCCGTCCCCGGCCTGCCCGACATGGTCTTCGCCGCCAACGGCGGCACCGTGATCGACGGCCACGCGATGTCCGTGCAGTTCCGCGACCCGCAGCGCGCCGACGAGGCCCCCGCCTACCGGGCCTGGTTCGCCGCCGCCGGCTTCGAGCTGCACGACCCGAAGCACGTCAACGAGGGCGAGGGCGACGTCCTGCTCGCCGGGGACGTGCTGCTCGCCGGCACCGGGTTCCGCACGGCGCACGCCTCGCACGCCCAGCTCCAGGAGGTCTTCGGCTACCCGGTGATCACCCTCCAGCTGGTCGACCCCCGCTTCTACCACCTGGACACCGCGCTCACCGTGCTCGACGAGCGCACCGTGGCGTACCTGCCGGAGGCGTTCTCGCCCGGCAGCCGGGCCGCGCTGCGCCGCCTCTTCCCCGACGCCGTCCACGCCACCGCCGCCGACGCCGAGGTGCTCGGCCTCAACGCCGTCAGCGACGGCCGGCACGTGGTGCTGCCCGAGCAGGCCACCGGCCTGGCCGCGCAACTGCGCGACCGGGGCTACGAGACCATCGGGGTGGACCTGTCCGAGCTGCGCAAGGCCGGCGGCGGACCGAAGTGCTGCACGTTGCGACTCCGTCAGGGAAAGGCGAGCAAGTGATCGTGGAAGACATGCTGCGGACGCCGGGGGCGGTCCGGGACGCCGAGCGCCACACCGCGCACAACTACCACCCGCTGCCGGTGGTGGTCAGCTCCGCCGAGGGCGCCTGGCTCACCGACGTCGACGGGCGGCGCTACCTGGACTGCCTCGCCGGATACTCGGCGCTCAACTTCGGTCACCGGCACCCCCGGCTGATCGCCGCCGCGCACGCGCAGCTCGACCGGCTGACCCTCACCAGCCGGGCGTTCATCCACGACCAGTTCGCCGACTTCTGCCGGGAGCTGGCCGAGCTGTGCGGCAAGGACATGGTCCTGCCGATGAACACCGGCGCGGAGGCCGTCGAGACCGGGATCAAGGTGGCCCGCAAGTGGGGCTACCGGGTCAAGGGCGTCCCGGCCGGGCAGGCGAACATCGTGGTGGCCGAGGGCAACTTCCACGGGCGTACCACCACCATCGTGAGCTTCTCCACGGATGAGGACGCGCGCGCCGACTTCGGGCCGTACACGCCGGGCTTCACCGTGGTCCCCTACGGCGACCTGGCGGCGCTGGAGGCGGCGATCGACGACGACACCGTGGCTGTGCTGCTGGAGCCGATCCAGGGCGAGCAGGGCGTCGTGGTGCCGCCAGCCGGCTACCTGCCGGGCGTACGGCGGGTCTGCACCGAGCGCAACGTGCTGTTCGTCGCCGACGAGATCCAGTCCGGCCTGGGTCGCACCGGGGCGACGTTCGCCTGCGACCACGAGGACGTCGTGCCCGACATGTACCTGCTGGGCAAGGCGCTGGGCGGCGGCATCGTGCCCGTCTCCGCGGTCGCCGCGAACGCCGACGTGCTCGGGGTGCTCCAGCCCGGCCAGCACGGCTCGACGTTCGGCGGCAACCCGCTGGCCTGCGCGGTGGCCACCGAGGTCGTCCGGCTGCTGGCCACCGGCGAGTTCCAGCGCCAGTCGGCGGAGCTGGGCGAGCGGCTGCACGCCGGGCTGCGCGGCCTCGTCGGCCGGGGCCTCGTCGCCGTGCGGGGCCGGGGGCTCTGGGCCGGCCTCGACATCGACCCGGCGCTGATGACCGGCCGGCAGGCGTGCGAGCGGCTGATGGCCCGTGGCGTGCTGGCCAAGGACACCCACGGCTCCACGATCCGGCTCGCCCCGCCGCTGGTCATCACCGCCGAGGAGATCGACCACGCGGTCGCCCAGCTCGCCGCCGTGCTGGCCGACTGACCGTACGACGTCGGCGGGCGTCGGGCCACGGCCCGGCGCCCGCCGACGCACCCGGCTCAGGGCCGGGGCAGGCGCATCGCCATCGTCGGGGCCTCGGCCATCACCGAGGTCGGGGTGAACGGCGCGCCCGAGGGCAGCTCGTCGGCGCGGCCGACCTGCACCCCCGGATACAGCTCGACCATGTCCCCGGCGGACAACACCCGCGACTGCTGCGGCTTGAGCGCGATCCGGTCCGCCTCCGTCATCGAGCCGCCGGGGCGGATCCCCGACCCGTTGGTGCTCACGTCGGTGACGATCACCTCGCCGACGCGAAGCTCGAAGCGGACGTGGCCGCGGCTGATCCAGCGGCGCGCCTCGTCGTTGAGCCACTGGCCGAGCACGATCCCGCCCTGCTGCTCCGGCGCGCGCCCGACCAGCACCGGCTGCTCCTCGGTGAGCACGAACCGGCGGCGGATCAGCCCGCCGATGCGTACGGCCAGCACCTCCGTGCGGGGCCGGGGCCCGGCGTCGCCGAGCCGCGCGCCGTGCCGGGGGCAGGTCGGCACGCCGCCGCGCAGGGAGGGCGGCGGCTGCCCGGCCGGGGCCCGCTCGACCCGGGCCAGGTCGGCGAACGCGCCGCCACCCCCGCCGCCGCCGAACAGCGCGCAGCCCGGCTCGGGGCAGCGCCACTGCCGGGCGAGCAGCTTCTCCCCCGTCGCCGAGCGGGTGCCGGCGACCGGCACGTTGCCGCCGCCGACGTGGGCGATGAACACCGGCCCGCCCGCGCCGGGCACCGGGGCGAGCACCCGGCCGGGCTGCTCGACGGTCCAGGGGAACCGGCCGCGCAGGCCGTCGAAGCGGGCCCGGCTGAGCACCGGCAGCCCCAGCAGGTCGGCGACCTCCAGCATCCGGTCGCCCGGGTGGTCGAGCACCTCCACCAGGCCGTCGTCGGCCCAGCGGCGCACCACCATCCGCTCGTTGGAGGTGAGGTCGGCGTCGGAGAGCAGGGCCCGGTGCACGATCGCGTACACCGGGACGCTGTCCTCCTCCAGGTCGCGGGCGAGCGCGTCGATCACCATGCCGAGCCGGAGCAGGTTCGCCGGCCGGCCGCCGTCGAGGTCCTGGTAGCGGATCACCTCGGCCAGGTCGAGGACGGCCCGCGCCAGCGACGGGTCGGTGCAGACCCGCCCCTCGATGGCGTCGAGCACCTTGCTGATCTCGAATCTCATCGGGCACTCCGGAGAATGTCGTCGATGCGCCGCGCCAGCTCCAGGTCCCGGTGGGTGACCCCGCCGGCCGAGTGGGTGACGCAGCGGAAGGTGAGGGTCCGCCACCGGATGTCGATGTCGGGGTGATGGTCGAGCTCCTCGGCCACCTCGGCGACCCGGTCGACCACCGCGACGGCCGCCGGGAAGCTCCCCAGCTCGGCGGTGCGGCTGATCCCGGTGGGATCACCCGTCCAGCCGGCCAGGCCGCCCAGCCCGTCTCGCACCGCCTCGGCGGTGAGCACGTCTGCCATGGCCAGACCCTACCGCCAGGGGACCGACGGGCCGGTCCGACGTGCGCCGGCATCGACGCCCGCCGGTCGGTGCCGGCCGCTAGGCTGAGCGCCGACTCGGGCCGGCGGGAGGCAGTGACGCCCGGCCGGCCCACCTCAACCTGGCGAGGAGCGCGTGTTGACGAAACTCCGACGGCTGGCGACCACGGGGGTCGCGTACGTCGCCGTCCTCGGCCTCGCGGTGGCCGGTTGCGGCAACCCGGCCACGACCGACGCCCCGGCTGCGAACGGCGACGCCGCGAGCGCGGCCCCGGCGGGCGCGACCACCGCGGATCCGGCCGACGAGCTGCGGGCCGCCGTGCGCAGGCTCAACGAGGAGAGCATGCGGATCTACGTCAGCTCGACGGGGTTGCGCGGGACCGGGCTGTCCGACCCGAAGGTGCCGGCCATGGACATGACGATGGAGCTGGGCACGGCCGGCGAGACCCGCGTCCTGATGATCGGCCGGGACGCGTACGTCAAGATGGGCGGCCAGCTCGGCGCCGCGACCGGCGGGTCCGGGAAGTGGCTGCACCTGGACACCCGCAACCTCGGCTCGGGCGGGCAGCTCGGGCTGATGCCCGCCGACGACCCGGTGGGCGTCAGGAAGATGCTCGACGCCGTGGTCGAGGTGCGGCGCATCGGTCCGGGCACCTTCGTGGGCACCCTCGACTACTCGAAGAGCATGGCCAACAGCAAGACCCTGGCGGACCTGAGCGACAAGGCCAAGGCCGTGCCGTTCACCGCCACCGTGGACGAGCAGGGCCGGTTGAAGAAGCTCGGGGTCGACACCACGGTGGTCAGCCCGCTGCTCGGACCGATGAGCGTCATCTACTCCGACTGGGGCACGCCCGTGTCCGTGTCCCGGCCACCGGCCAGCCAGGTCGTCGAGGCGCCGACGGGGCTGACCGGGGCCGGCACCTGACCGACGCCTGCCCACCGGGCCGGGACGGGCGTGCTGTCCCGGCCCGGCCCCGGCCCGCGTCCCGCTCAGCCCCGCAGCGGGCGGCCCACCTCGTGCAGGTGGGCCAGCGCCTGCCGGTACGACTCGACCAGCCCGGTCTCGACGTACGGCACCCCGTGCTCGGCGCAGTACGCCCGCACGATCGGCCGAGCCCGACGCAGGTTGCCCCGGGGCATGTTGGGGAACAGGTGGTGCTCGATCTGGTAGTTGAGCCCGCCCAGCGCGACGTCGACGAACCAGCCGCCCCGCACGTTGCGTGAGGTGAGCACCTGCTTGCGCAGGAAGTCGAGGTCCTCGTCGGCCGTCGGCATCGGCATGCCCTTGTGGTTCGGGGCGAACGCGCACCCCATGTAGAGCCCCCACAGCCCCTGGTGCACGGCGATGAAGGCCAGCGCCTTCCCCGGCGACAGCACCGCGAACAGCAGGCCGAGGTAGCCGGCCGCGTGCAGTACGAGCAGCAGCCCCTCGACGGCCCGGTGCCGCATCGGGGTGGCGTACCGGCCGTCGGGGGTGCGCCCGAGCAGCGCCCGCACGCTCGCCACGTGCAGGGCCAGCCCCTCCAGCAGCAGCATCGGGAAGAACAGCCACGCCTGCCGCCGGGCCAGCCGCCGCCCGATCCCCCGGGTCGCGGCGGCCTGCTCGTACGACCAGACCAGCGCCCCGGCCCCGACGTCCGGGTCCTCGTCGTGGTGGTTGGGGTTGGCGTGGTGGCGGTTGTGCTTGTCGACCCACCAGCCGTAGCTGAGCCCGACGGCCAGGTTGCCGGCGAGCAGCCCGGCCGCCTCGCTCGCCGCGCGTCGGCGGAACATCTGCCGGTGGCCGGCGTCGTGCCCGAGGAACGCCACCTGGGTGGTGGCCACGGCCAGGCCGGCCGCCACCAGCAGTTGCCACCAGGAGTCGCCGACCAGCGGCACCGCCACCCAGCCGGCCACGAAGGCCGCCAGGGTCAGGGCGATCCGGACGGCGTACCCGGCGGGCCGGCGGTCGAGCAGGCCCGCCCCGCTGATCCTGCGGGAAAGTTGTGCGAAATCGCTGCCCCGTCGGGCTGGCGGGTCCGCTGTCGCTGCAAGCACCATCTGAGCTCCCCGCATCTCGGCACCCGGGCCACGCCGGACGGCGTGCCCTGATGTCGAGTCTCGCGGCAACAGTAGCTCTGGGTAACCCGGGCAGCACCAGCTTCCCAGGTGGGGTTTGCCCTACCCCGGACGCGGGCCGACCGGGCGGACCCAACGGCCCCACCAGCCCCGCCCGGTCGGCCCGTCAGCCCCACGACCCCACCCTTTCACTCGTTCCCGCCGACCCCACCGTCAGCTCATCCGTCCCACCGCCGCGCGGAACCGGGCCAGGTCGCGCCGGCGTCGCTCGTACGTCGCGGCCAGGCCGATCAGGGCCAGCCCGCCGACCGCGAGGAAGATCCACCGGGGCAGCAGGTCCCAGCCGCGGGCCAGCTCGTGCAGCGCGAGCAGGACGAGGGTGGCCCCGCCGAGCAGCACCGGGGCCTGCCAGCGGCGGGCCGCGCCGGCCAGCACCACGGCCAGCGCGCCGGCCCCGAGCAGCAGCCGCCGCCAGGGCTGCGGGTCGGGCGCGAAGAGCACCGACACCCCGCTGGGCAGCAGCGCGGCGACCAGCCCCGGCCCGAGCGCGAGCCAGCTGTTCAGGCCCGGCCGGGTGCGCAGGGCCACCGCGCCCGCGGCCAGGGCCAGGCCCGCCGCCGGCAGGGTGTACGCCTCCAGCAGCACCACCCCGCCCGCGATCAGCAGCAGCCACGCGCCGAGCAGCTCGCTGCCCCCGGCGACGCCCGCGAACGCCCAACGCCACCCGACCGGCTCGCCCCGGCGCAGCAGCCGCAGCCCCACGGCGGCCCCCCAGAGCACGCAGACCGCGGCGGCGTACCGGGGTGACCCGGCGGCCAGCAGCACCGCCAGCAGGGCCACCGCCTGGGCGGCCACGTCGAGCACCCGGCCCCGGATCGGGTCGACGCCGGACGGGAGGGCGGCGGCGGCCAGGGCCAGCACCGCCACCGCCAGCACGGCGAAGGAGGCCGTACGCAGCGGCAGGCTCGCCGCCAGCGCGGCGGTGACCGCGAACCCGGTCGCCGACCCGACCGCCGTCAGGGCGGCGGCCAGCCGGGCCGCGCCCGTCCGGCCCGCGACGGCGGCCACCACGCCAGCCACCACCAGCGCCCCGAGGCCGGCGAGGGTGCCGGCCCGGGTGGCGAGCAGCCCGCCCAGCCCGGTCACGGTGGCCACCAGCCCCACCGGCACGGTGACCGCGACGAGCAGCGGCCGGGGCCGGGCCAGGGCGGCGGCCAGCAGGGCGGCCACCCCGGTCGTCAGCAGCACCGCCGGCACCACCGGCCACGGCGTGCCGGCGGCGGCGAGCAGCACCGGCAGCGCCGCCGCGGCGAACGGCAGCGCGGACAGCGCCGCGTCGGCCCACCCCGCCGCCCGGGGCGGCTGCCCGCCGGACGACGTGGGCAGCCCCGCCCCGGGCGGGAAGCCGTCCTCCCCGCCGACCGGAGTCGCAGAACGCCCCGGGCCGGGCGTGCGGCCCGCCAGCGCGGCGGCCAGGGTCAGCACGAGCAGGGCCACGCCGGCCGGGGTGGCCCCCGGGACCGGGCCGCCGGTGGGCGCGCCGGACCACGGCGCGGCCACCTCCCCGTACGGGGCGACGAGCACCCGCGCGAGCACCCCGGCGGCGGCGAACAGCGCCACCGCGAGCAGGCCGAGGCCGCTGACCAGCGGCGCTCCCGTCGGCCGGGTGCCCGGCCCGGCGAGCACGGTCAGCAGGACCACCACCGCGGCGTAGAGCGCCACCGGCTCGTCGACCCGTACGGCCAGGGGAGCCAGCGCCACCAGCGCGGACCCGGCGGCGAAGGCGACGGAGGCGTACCCGGTCAGCTCGGGCCACCGGCGGCGGACGGCGACCAGCGCGACCAGCGGCAGCCCGACGGCGGCGAGGGCGGCCCGTGCCTGCCACCAGGGCGGCACCGCGGCGGCGAAGAGCGCGACGGTGACCGTCGCCGGCACCGCCAGCAGCGCGGCGGCCAGGGCGGCCCCCGCGACGCCCCGCCGGACGCCGGCGGCCCGCCGGCCCAGGGCGGCGACGGCCAGCCCGAGCGGGACGACCGCGCCGAGCAGCGCCGCCTCCCCGGCCGGGTAGGCCAGCCCGACCAGGAGCGCGTGCCCGACCAGCGCCGCACCGGCGACCGCCGCCGCCAGCACGCCCCACCAGGGCCGGGCCCGGGTGACGGCGAACAGCAGCAGCCCCGCGCCGACGACCAGGCCGGCGGCCGGCACCGCCGGCCACGGCAGCGGCCCGACGCCCGACACCCCGAGGGTGGCGAACGCGACCGCGACCACCCCGATCACCGGCCAGGCCACCCGGGGCAGCAGCGCCGCCAGGGCGACCGCCGCCAGCGCCACGGCCACCGGCACCTGCCACCCCCAGGGCAGGTGCGGACCCGGGCCGACACCCGACCAGGGCGGCAGCACCCGACCCACCGCGACCGCGCCGAGCAGCACGGCGAGCAGCGCGCCGACCTGCGCCGCCCCGGCGGCGACCACCAGGGCACCGGCCCTCGGCCCGGTGCCGACCCGGCGGGGCAGCGCCCGGACCGCCCCGGCCAGCGCCAGCGCGACGAGCGCCGTGGCCAGCGTCAGCAGTCCGGAGCGCAGCTCCGCCACCGGGCGCAGCAGCGCGAGGCCGAGCACCGGGACCAGCGCCCCGGCCGCGGCGGCGCGGAACAACCGGCCGCCGGCGACCAGCGCCGCGCCGAGCAGGGCCAGGCTGACCAGGAGCAGGGGCCCGCCGGCCAGCAGCGGCGACCCGGCGGCCCGGCCCACGGCGAGCGGCACCAGCGCGCAGCCGGCCGCGACGAGGAGCGCGCCGCCGTAGCCGAGCCAGGCCAGCACCCGGCCGGCGGCGGGGGCCGACCCCCCGGCGGCCCCCGCCCCGACCGGCGCTCCCCCGGCCGGCGCTCCCCCGGCCGGCGCTTCCCCGGCCGGCGCTCCCCCGAGCGGCGCTCCCCCTACCGGCGCTGACGCCGACGCCGCTGCCGGCGGGGCCGGCGACCCCGGCGGGACCGGGGCCAGGGCCGGGCCCCGGTCGCGCAGGGCGGCGACCACGACGAGGTTCAGCGCCGCGACGCCGACGAACACCACCGTCCAGCCGGCGGCCGACGGGTGGGCCGGGCCGGCCAGCAGCGGCAGCACCGGCTGCACGGTGAACAACGCCGCGAACCACGGCACCGTCAGCCGGGTCAGCCGGCCGTAGCCCGCCGCCAGCGCCGCGCTGACCCCCCCGACCAGCGCGGCGTAGCGGGCACCGGGCCAGCCGGCCACCCCGAACAGGTCCACCGACCAGGCGGCGTACCCGTCGAGCACCACCAGCAGCAGCCCCACGGCGGCGAACGTCTCCGCCGTGCCGCGCAGCCCGCGCCGCGCCGCGACCGGCGGGACGGCCAGGGCGAGCGCGGTGAACGCGAGCAGGATCAGCGCCCGGCCGGCGACGCCCACCGTGGCCCAGGCGACCGCCGTGAAGACCACCGCCGCCGTGCCCAGCAGCAGGCCGCCGAGCACGAAGAGCAGCCCCTGCACCGTGCGGGTGGAGGTCTCCGCCCCGCCGACCTGCGCCGGCACCGCCCCGAACGGCGCGGACGGCACCGCCCCGACCGGCGCGGGCAGCGCCGGGCCGGGCAGCCGCACGGCCGGACCCGGCGGCTGCGTCTGTTGGCCGGGCACCGGCAGCGCCGGGCCGGACGGCCGCACCTGCTGCCCGGCCGCCGGCACGGGAGCCGGCGCGACGAGGGGCGGCGGGGCGGGAACCGGCCCGGCCGGGCGCGGGGCACCGACCGGGGTCGCCGCCCGGACCCGGGCCGCCAGGTCCGCCCGGCGGACCTGCGCCGACCGCACCGCCTCGACCAGTTCGAGGTACGCCCGCCGGGCCTGCTCCGCCCGCCCGGAGAGCACGACGATCTCCCGGTCGAGCCGGATCACCTCGGCCGCGGTCGGGTCGGGGGCCCGCCCGCAGCGCCGGCAGCCGACGCTCAGGTCGGCCGGGGCACCGCACGCCGGGCAGGGGTAGCCACTCGTGTCCACCCGGCCATCATGGTGCCCTGGTCAAGCCCCACCCAGAGTGCGCGTACTCAGGGCCGGGTCTGCTCGTGCACCCAGGCCGTGTAGTCGGGGTTGCCGCTGTCGACCCGGGTCACCAGCACCTCCGGAACTTCGTACGGATGGCTGAGGCGGATGTGGTCGACCAGCGCCGGAACCCGGTCCGGGGCGGTCTTGAACAGCACCGACCACTCGGTGGTCGTCTCCACCGCGGACCGCCACCAGTAGGTGCTGTCCACCTGGCCGCCCACCTGCGCGCAGGCGGCCAGCCGACCGGCGACCGCGGCCGCCGCGAGCACGTCCGCGACCGAGCGGCTGTCCACCACGGTCGTCACCACGCTGATCTGCTCCACCAGCGCACCCTACGCGCCGTCGACGCCCCCGTCGTGGTGCGCCGCGATCCATTCGTCGATGCGTGACCACCAGTCGAACAGCCAGTCGATGCGCTCCTGCCGGCCGGCGGGGATCTCCTCCGGGGGCACCGACCAGAACCGCATGATGATCCGCTTGTCCATCGGCAGTTCCCGCCACACGTCGGCGACGGTGAGCATCCGGTCGAGGCCGGTGTGCGCCACGAAGATCACCCCGGCGTCGGGGGCGGCGTCCAGCGCGGCGAGCAGCCCGCCCGGCTGCGGGGCGAGCACGTGCCGCATGCGTTCCGCCCGCAGCGCCATCCGCTCCAGGCCGCGCGACCGCAGCCGGGCGATGGCGCGCAGCCGGCGACGCGGGGTGAAGTTGCCCCCCTCGGGGAAGATCACGAAGGCGTCGTCGTCGTCCAGGCCGGTCGCCAGGTGGCCGATCTGCTCGGTCACCGACCCCCGACGGTCGGCCGCCGGGGCGAGGAACCGGTTGGGCAGCCGGTTGAGCAGCACGTCGATCGCCGGGTCCCACTGGAGGCTCTCCTTGAGCACGATCCGGGGCTCCCGGTGGAACCAGTTGACCAGCGCGTGGATCAGGATGAACGAGTCGCCCGGCCCGGCGTGCCGGCAGAGCACCAGCTCCGGGCGGCCGGGCAGCGCCGTGTCGGGGTCGGTGCCGACCACGTCGATGCGCAGCCGCAGCGTCCACCGGGCCTGCCAGAAGAACACCTGGAGAAAGTGGCCGGCGAGCACGTAGTGGGCCCGCTGGAACGGCGGCGTCCGCTTCCACACCCCGAAGCCGGAGGCCAGCCAGAGCGCGAACAGGGCCAGCAGCGCCGCCGCGTCCCAGACCAGGTAGAGGCAGCCGATCCAGAGCAGGCGCAGCGGTCGCAGCCGGCCGGGGACCAGCGGGGACAGCGCCAGGGCGGCGAACGCCCAGACCGGCAGCGTGGTCACCACGGCCACGGCGAGCAGCACCACACCGGGCGCCAGCAGCAGCCGGCGGACCCATCGGGGCGGCAGCGGCATCAGCGGTCCAGGTGGGTCGCCAGGTAGCGGCGGGAGGCCGTGTACGCGCGGCTGATCCGCCGCCCCACCGCCGCCATGTCCCGGTAGGCCCACGGGCTGTCCTCGCGCGGGCCCGGCCCCCCGGTGGGCAGCACGTGCACCCGCACCCCGTCGGGCAGCGCCGCCATCTCCCGGGAGAACCGGTGCCGGCGGGCGATCTCGAACGCGACCTGGGCGATCTCCCAGGGCCGTCGGGGCGGCGTCAGCTCCCGCTCGATGCGGCCCACCTGGAGTACGAAGATCTCCCGCGCCCCGGCCTCGACCGCCGCGCCGATCGGGATGGAGTTGACGATCCCGCCGTCGATGAAGTGCTGCCCGTCGATCTCGGTCGGCGGCAGCAGCCCCGGCACCGAGGCGGAGGCGAGCACCGCCGGCACCAGCGGGCCGGCGTCGAACCAGTGCTCGGCGGCCCGCTCGATGTGCGCCGCGCAGCAGCGGAACGGCACCCGCAGGTCGGCGAAGGTGGTCTCCTCACCCAGCTCGGCCTCCAGCAGCCGGCGCAGCGGCCGGGGCGAGTGCAGGTGGGTGCGGGCGGCGAAGCGGCGCAGCTGCCGGGCGACGGAGTCGCCGTACACCTCGCTGGCCTCGGGGGACGCCCAGAGCCGGACCAGCCGGTCGGTGACCGCCTCGGTCGGGTCGGCCGCGACGAGCGCGCCGTTGACCGCGCCGATCGAGGTGCCGAGCACCAGGTCGGGGCGGACGTTGGCGCGGAACAGGGCGCGCAGCATGCCCACCTCGACCGCGCCGAGGACTCCCCCGCCGCCGAGCACGAACGCCACCGGACCGCTGACCATGCCGTTCATCCTGGCACGCGTGGTCACGCCCGCCGTCCGGTGCCCGGGCGCGGCCGTCCAGGCGTCGGTCGGGTGAGACCGGACGGGCGTTGACATGCCGGACACATTCGCGCAACCTGATACCGCCCCGACCTCAGGCAGGTGCGATCCGTCATGGCAACACTGCACGCCGGCAGGCTGCTGGCCCGCAGGTACCGACTCATCGACCAGATCGGCGCAGGTGGCATGTCGGTCATCTGGCGGGCCCGCGACGAGGTTCTCGACCGTACGGTCGCCCTGAAGGTGCTCGCCCCCTCGCTCGCGGCGGACGCCCGGTTCCGCGACATGGTCCGCGAGGAGGCCCGCTCCGCCGCGCAGCTCGTCCACCCGCACGTGACGGCGGTGCACGACTACGGCGAGACGCTCGCCCCGGACGGCAGCATCACCTCGTTCGTGGTGATGGAGCTGCTCGCCGGGGAGGAGCTGGAATACCGGCTGACCGAGGGCCCGCTGCCCTGGCCGGAGGCGGTGGAGATCGGCGCCCAGGTGGCGGAGGCGCTCGCCGCCGCGCACCGGCTCGGCATCGTGCACCGGGACATCACACCGGCCAACGTGATGATGACCCCGGTCGGCGCGAAGGTCCTCGACTTCGGCATCGCCACCCACGTCGGCGCCCCGGACGAGGACGAGGACGGCGGCACCTTCGGCACGCCCGCGTACGTCGCGCCGGAGCGGCTGGACGGGGCCCCGGCGCAGCCGGCCACCGACATCTACTCGCTCGGCGTGCTGCTCTACGAGACCCTGACCGGGCAGGTGCCCTACCCGGCGGACACCTGGGAGCAGCTGGGCGCGGCGCTGGAGGGCGGCGACGAACCCCCGCCGCTGGAGGTGCCGGGCCTGCCCTCCGAGGTGGTCCGGATCTGCCTGCGCTGCCTGTCCCGGCAGCCACGGGACCGCCCCACCGCGCACCAGGTGGCCCTCGCGCTGCGCGACCAACTCCTGCCGGCCGACCCGCAGGCCGCCACCATGCTCGCCCCGACGATGACCCTGCCGTCGATCGTCGCCCCGCCGGTCCCGGCCGGTCCGCCCGCCCCGGCACCGCCTCCCCCGCCGGGGGGCGCGCCCGGCGCGGCCCCGGCCCCGCCGCCCGGGGACACGCCCGGCCCCGCGACGCCCCCGCAGCCCGCCGGGTCGCCGGGCCGGTCCCGCCGCCGCTGGGCGGTGCCCGTGGTGGCGGCGGGGGCCGCGGTGGCGGCCGCGGGGGTGCTGCTGTGGCCCAGGCTCGACGAGCAGCCCGACCCGCCGCCCCGCGCCCTGCCGACCGAGTCGCCGGCTGGGGAGTCGTTGGGAGCGGCGCCGACCCGGTCGCCGAGCGCGCCGCCGACCACGACCCGGCCGCCCGCCCGGCCCCGGGCCACCCCCTCGGCCGCGGCGACGACCACGCCGCCCGCCCCGTCCGGCGGCAGCGTGACCGAGATGGCCACCGAGATCCGGCAGCTCATCGACACGGGAGTGGCCGACGGCGGGATCCGGGTCGACGTCGGCACCGACATCCGCAACCTGCTCGGCCACGCCGTCGAGGCCAACAGCGCGGGCGACCTGGCCGCCGCGGTGCAGCGGGCCCGCGACAAGGTCGCCGAACGGCAGCGCGAGGGCAGCATCACCCCCGCGTACGCCCGCCAGCTCGACACCGCGTTCCAGCGGCTCGGGGCGGCCCGGCTGTGACCGGCCCCCGCCGGGGCGGGGGTCAGCGGGCCGGCACAGGAATCGGCCGGCCCGGCGGGGCGGGCGCGAGCCCGTGCAGGAAGTCGCGGTAGACCGCCTCGTAGCCCTGCGCCATGCGGGTCGTGGAGAAGTTCTCCGCGACGTGCGCCACGCAGTCGGCCGGGTCCAGCCGGTCGGCCTCCCGCAGCGCACCGGGCAGGTCGTCGGGGCGGTCGCAGACCAGCCCGGTGATGCCGGGGCGGACCAGCTCCGGCACGGCCCCCCGGCGCAGCGCCACCACCGGCGTGCCCGTCGCCATCGCCTCCAGGATGACCATCCCGAACGGCTCCTCCCACTGGATCGGCATGATCAGGCAGCGGGCGTCGACGAGCATCCGCAGCGCGGCCTCCCGGTCGGCGTTGAACACCACGGTCACGTCGTCGTCGAGCATCGGCTCCACCACCTGCTCGTAGTAGCGACGCTCGGCGGGCTCGTTGCACTTGCCGGCGAGGACCAGCGGCAGGCCCGCCGCCCGGCAGGCCCCGATCGCCACGTCCGGGCCCTTGTCGGGGCTGAACCGGGCCAGCCAGAGCACCGGTCCACTCCCCGGCGCGGTCTTGTGCGGCACGTCGGCGACGTCGAGCGCGTTGTGCACGGTGCCGACCCACGGCAGCCCCGGGTTCAGCCGCCGCTGGGTGTGCGAGATGGCGACCAGGCCGACCCCCCGGTCGGTGTCGCTGAGCACGGTGCCGTACTCGCCGACCGGGTTGCCGTGCACGGTGGCCACCGTGGGCACCGCCCGGCGGCCGGCGACCAGCGGACCGATCGTGGTGTGGTCGTGCACGACGTCGAAGTCGGCCGGGGAGACGAGGTGGCCGACGTGCGCCAGGTGGGCCAGTTCGGGCAGGGACTCGCCGAGCCGGTCGTACTGGAGGTCGTCGCAGGTGGCGACGTAGCCGGCCCGGGTGCCGTGCCGCCGGCCCGCCCCGAAGACGGTCACCGCGTGCCCCCGGTCGACCAGCGCGTCCACCAGGCCGGCGACGACCTGTTCCAGGCCGCCGTAGCCGGGTGGCGGCACGGTCAGCCACGGCGGGACCACCATGGCGATCCGCAGCGGCCGTTCCTCCGAGCGGTCGAGCGGCAGGTGGTTCACGGCCACGAGTCCTCCCCGGTGGTCCCAGTGCGCGTGATCTGCGGCGCTTTCCCGGCCCCGGTCGGGCCAAACGGCACGGGCCCGGCACCGGCGGGGCCGGACGCCCGGGGGGTGAGCGCGGCTCACCCGGTCCGGGTGAACGGCATGCGCTCGCGACGGCTCCGGGGGCCGGGAAGGGGGAAGGGCGGCGGGTGACGAAGCCAACCCCCTTGGCTCCGCCACCCACCGCCCTTCGCGAGGAGGCAGGTCTGTTGTCGTTACGACGTCTCGGCGAGCGTCACGGTTGCCGTCGCCGCCGATCCGTTTCGCTGGTACTGCACCTCGACCCGGTCGCCGACCTTGCGGGCCTGGACGGCGCCCACCAGGTCGTCGGAGTCGTTGATCACGGTGTCGCCGAACTTGGTGATCACGTCGCCCCGCTGGAGGCCGGACTTCTCGGCGGCGCTGCCGGGGGTGACGGACGCGACCACCGCGCCGCCGTTCTCGGCCGGGCTCACGCTCACCCCGAGCGAGGGGTGGCTGACCTTCTCGCCGCGCTGGAGCTTGCCGGCCACGTCCTTGGCCTTGTTGCTCGGGATGGCGAAGCCGACGCCGATGTTGCCGGTGCTCTGCCCGGAGGTGGCGATGGCGGTGTTGATGCCGATCACCTCGCCCCGCGTGTTGACCAGCGCGCCGCCGGAGTTGCCCGGGTTGATCGGGGCGTCGGTCTGGAGCAGCCCGGCGATCGAGCTGACCCCCTGGCGCGGGTCCTGCTGCTGGCCCTCGCCGGCCTGGATGGTGCGGTCCCGGGCGCTGATGATGCCCGAGGTGACCGAACCCTGCAGGCCCAGCGGGCTGCCCAGGGCGAGCACCTGGTCGCCGACCTGCATCGCGTCGCTGTCGCCGAACGTGGCGGCCTTCAGCCCGCTGACACCGCCGGCCTTCACCACGGCCAGGTCGGTCTTCGGGTCGGTGCCGACGATCTCGGCGTCGGCGGACTTGCCGTCGGCGAAGACCACCTTGACGGTCTTGCCCGAGGCGGAGGCGACCACGTGGTTGTTGGTCAGCACGTAGCCGTCCTCGGAGAGGATGACCCCGGAGCCCTCGCCGCTACCGGTGCTGATCGAGACCACGCTGTCCTGCACGGACGCGGCGATCTTCGGCAGGTCGGCGCTGTTGAGCACCGGCGCGGCCGAGTAGGTGCGGGTGATCCCGCCCGAGTTGCCGTCGATGGCGAGCGCGAGCGCGCCGCCGGCCACGCCGGAGCCGAGCATCAGCGCGAACACCGCCACCCCGGCACCGGCCAGCTTGGCCACGCGGCTCGGCTTCGGGGCCTGTGCCCACGCCGGCACCGGCTGGCCGGGGTGCTGGGGCGGCACCGGGCCGCCCGGGTACGCGGGACCACCGGCGTGCGGGGCGTACCCGGGGGCCGCCGGACCGTGCTGGCCCCCCGCGGCCCAGCCGGAGTGCTGCCCGGCGGAGTGCTGCCCGGCGTGCTGGGGCTGCCAGGGGCTGTTCGGGTACGGCCCGGCCGGCTGCGGCTGCCCCGACACCGGGTACGGCGACGCGGACGGGGTGGCCGGGCCGGCGTACGGCTGCGGGCCGGAACCCGGGGCGACGGGCCCGGAGACGGGGGCGGCGGGGGTGTGCTGCCCGGCGGCCGGCGCGGCGGGGCCGGGGTAGGTGGGGTGGGCGGCGGGCGCGGCCGGAGCGGCGGGCTCGACGGCCGGGGAGTCGGACTGCCCGGTCTCGATGCGGGACAGCTCGGCGGTGGGGTGCGACGGCTCGGCGTCGGAGGGCGCCGGTCGCCGCTGCGGGTCGGTCTCGTACTCGGTCATGTATCCACCTTCTCCCATGCCACTGCGACCAGCCTGGAACCCGCCTGGAAGTTCCCTGAAAGTCACTCGCCCGGGTCGTCCCCGCTGTCGGGAAGCAGGGGCACCCGGACCCGGAAGGTCGCTCCCCCGCCCGGCGTCTCGCCGACCTCGACGGTGCCGTGGTGCGCGGCGACCAGCGCCGCCACGATGGCCAGCCCCAGGCCGGTGCTGGTCATCCCGCCGGCCCGCCGGGTGCGGGCGGCGTCGGCCCGGTAGAACCGCTCGAACACCCGCTCCGCCTGCTCCGGGGAGAGCCCCGGGCCGGTGTCGGCCACCTCCACCACCGCCAGGTTCCCCGACTCGGTACGCAGCCGCAGGGTCACCGAGGCGTCCGGTGGGGTGTGGGTGAGCGCGTTCGTCATCAGGTTGCCGATCACCTGCCGCAGCCGGGCGTCGTCGCCGAGCACCACCAGCGGCCCGGAGCCCGGCTCGATCTCCAGCTCGATGCGCCGGTCCGGGGCCACCACCCGGGCGGCCTGCACGGCGTCGCCGGCCAGCAACGGCAGCTCCACCGGGCCGAGCGCGAGGGGCCGTTCCCGGTCCAGCCGGGCGAGCAGCAGCAGGTCCTCCACCAGCAGCCCCATCCGGGCGGCCTCGTCCTCGATGCGGCGCAGCAGGCCGGCGGTCTCCTCCGGGGCCCGCGCCGCGCCCTGCCGGTACAGCTCGGCGAAACCCCGGATGGTGGTCAGCGGGGTGCGCAGCTCGTGCGAGGCGTCCGCGACGAACTGCCGCATCCGCTCCTCCGAGCGGCGGGCCCGCGCCTCGGACGCCTGCGCGGCGGCGGCCGCGTCCCGCGCGCCGGCCTCGGCCGACCGGGCGGCGATCTCCGAGGCCGCGCGGGCGGTGAAGGCGGCCTCGATCTGGGCCAGCATCGTGTTCAGCGCCCGGGACAGCCGTCCCAGCTCCGAGGTCGGGCAGGGCTCGCCCTCCTCCGGGTCGGGCACCCGCCGGGTCAGGTCGCCGCCGGCGATGGCGGCGGCGGTGCGCTCGATCTCCACCAGCGGCTTGAGGCTGGTCCGCACGATCGCCGCGCCGATCGACGCGAGCAGGATCAGCACCGCCCCGCCGACCAGCAGGTCTATCCAGACCAGCCGCTTGACCGCCAGGTCGACGTCGGTGAGGTTCTGCGCGATGGCCACCATCTGCCCGTTCGGCAGCTCGGCGTAGATGATCCGCCAGCGCACCCCGCTGTCACGGGCCGGAACCGTCCGCGGCTTGCCGACCTTGGCCGCGAAGCCGGCCGCGTCGCTCGGCCAGGACGGCAGGTCCTCGATGCGGAACCGGCCCCGGTCGTACTCGGTGACCGACACCGCCCCGGAACGCCGGTCAGTGGCCACCACCAGGTAGTCGGTGGGCACGACCGACCGCGTGGGCTGGGCCGTGATCAGGGTGGTCTCGATGTTGTCCACCGAGGCGTTCAGCTCGACGTCGACCTGGGCGACCAGGTAGTTGCGCAGGAAATAGGTGGTCAGCGAGCTGATCACCAGCAGGGCCGCGGCGACCAGCGTCAGCACCGCCGCCACCAGCTTCACCCGCAGCGGTACGCTCCGCAGCCGCCCCTTCGCCAGCGCGACGGCGTTCACGCCGCCGGCTTGCGCAGCACGTATCCCACTCCGCGCAGGGTGTGGATCAGCCGGGGCTGGGTGTTGTCGACCTTGCGCCGCAGGTAGGAGATGTAGGACTCGACGATGTTGTCGTCGCCCCGGAAGTCGTAGTTCCAGACGTGGTCGAGGATCTGCGCCTTGGACAGCACCCGGTTGGCGTTGAGCATCAGATAGCGCAGCAGCTTGAACTCGGTGGGCGAGAGCTGCACGCGCTGCCCGGCCCGGTGCACCTCGTGGGTCTCCTCGTCCAGCTCCAGGTCGGCGAAGGTGAGGCGGGACGGCGTCTGGTCGCCGCTGGCCGTGCGGCGCAGCACGGCGCGGATGCGGGCCGTAAGCTCCTCCAGGCTGAACGGCTTGGTGACGTAGTCGTCGCCGCCCAGGGTCAGCCCGCGGATCTTGTCGTCGGTCGCGTCCCGGGCCGTCAGGAAGACCACCGGGGTGCGGGTGCCGCCCTCGCGGAGCATCCGGATGACCTCGAAGCCGTCGAGGTCGGGGAGCATCACGTCGAGGACCACCAGGTCGGGGCGGTGGTCCTTCGCGGCGTGCAGCGCGGCGCTCCCGCTGGTCGCGGTGGCCACGTCGAAGCCGGCGAAGCGGAGGCTCGCGGAGAGCAGTTCGAGGATGTTGGGATCGTCCTCGACGACGAGCAGTCGCGCCTCGGTCTGGGTAGCGGCCATGCCGACCATCATCCGTGACCTCGCTGCGTCGGCGCTGGGCGGTTGCTGGAAACTCCCTGAGAACTCGGAGCGGCCGGTCACCTGCCTAGCGGAGCAGCCGGCGCAGCCCGTCCAGGGCGCCGTCGAGGACCCGGATCGCCGCGCGGAGCTGGACGTCGTCGAGCCGACCGGCCCGCGTCAACGCGTCGACCTCGACGGTGAACGCGGCCAACCGGTCGTCCAGCTCGGCCAGCAGCGGCGAGGAGCCGGTGGGGGCGGCGGACCGCGCCGGGCCCGGGGGCGGCGCGGCCTCCCACGGGGTACGCCGGAACTGCCGCGTCCGCCGGGTCGCCTCGCGCAGCTCCCGCTTGAGGTCGCGCACCGACCCGCGTACCTCGGAACGGATCTCGCCGGCCAGGGCGGACAGGTCCGCCACCGAGGAGCTGATGTCGGACTCCAGGGTGGCCAGCTCGCCGGCCCGCTGGCGCAGCTCGGCCCGACCCGCCTCGGTGATGTCGTAGACCTTGCGGCCACCGGCGGCGGTGTGGGTCACCCGCCCCTCGGCCTCCAGCCGCTGGAGCCGGGGGTAGATCGTGCCGGCGCTCGGCGCGTACAGGCCGAGGAAGCGGTCCTCCAGCAGCCGGATCAGCTCGTAGCCGTGCTTGGGGCCGTCGTCGAGGAGCTTGAGCAGGTAGAGCCGGAGCCGCCCGTGGCTGAACACGGTGGTCACGGCAGCTCCTCGGCGTCGTCGTCGACCGGGCGGGCGAGCAGCGCGATGCTGCCGGAGGTCGCGGACGCCCAGAGCCTACCCGCGCCGGTGCCGAGGACCCCCGCGCTGTCCCGTACGCCGCCGAGGCCACCCCCGCCGCGCACCTGGGGAAACCCGCTGGTGATCCGGCCTGCGGTGGTGTGCAGGCGGACGGCGAGGTCGCTGTCCTCGCGGACCCGGACGGTGATCGCGCCGGAGATCGTGCTCAGCTGGATCTCGCCGCCGCGCAGGTTGTCCAGGTCACAGGTGATCTCGCCGGAGACGGTGTGCGCGCGCACCGTGCCGGCGGTGCTGTCGGCGAGGACCACCTCCCCGGAGACGGTCTCCAGGCTCAGGTCCCCGGCCACCCCCAGGGCCTCCACCGGCCCGGAGACGATCTTCGCGGTGGTGCGTCCCCGCACGCCCATCAGGGTGATCCGGCCCGACGTGACGTCGGCGCGCGTCTCCCGGCGCAGGCCCGAGGCGACCAGCGGGCCGTCAACCAGCCGGAGGTCGGCCAGCACGTCGGCGGGTACGGCGATCGAGACGTCGGCCCGGAAGCGGCGACCGAGCCGGCCGAGCCACCAGCGCAGCCCGGGCGTCCTCGGGTGGCATTCGTGCCGGACGGTCAGCACCCCATCGCGCTGCTCGACGATCACGGGTCGGCTGCTGACCCGGGTGACGTCCACCCGGGCCGGGCCGTCCGCGGCGACGACGTTGAGCCGCCCGGTCACCAGCCGGACGTGCAGGGCGGTGACCGGCTCGTCGAGGCTGAGCCGCTGCGGGCGGTCGACGGTCCACCTGGGCATGCATCCTCCCGCCGGCAGGCGCGCCCCGGCGGCGCGCTCCTTCCGGGGGAAGACTAACGCGATACATCGCGACTGAACAAGACTGTCGCGTGTCGGAGGGACGTCAGGCAGCCAGGCCGACCTCCGGGGCGGCGGCCCGAGGCGACACGGGCGCGAGCGGCAGCACCGGGACGGCGGCCCGGGGCGGGACGGCCGGAGCGGCGGCCCGGGGCGGCACGAGGTGGACCGCCGACTCGGCCGCCCGGGCGAGCCGCCGCCGGTCCGCGTCCCGCCCCGGGTGCAGCGCGGCGGTGGCCGTGACCGTCACCGTGAGCCCTCGGGCCCCGAGGACCCGCCAGACCGACCGCCCGAGGCTCTCCGCGCCGAGGAAGGCGCCGACGGTCGTCGGCCCGCCGGCACGAGCGGAGGGAAGGCCGGGGGCGGGAGCGGCGGCGAGGTGGTAGCCGATCCGGACCGGGACGACCGGCGCGCCCGCGTCGACCGCCGCCTGGAACACGGCAGGACGGAACCCGCCGCCCGGCCGGCAGTCCAGGGCCGCGCCGCACCACGTCGTACCCTCGGGAAAGACCACGACCGGGTGACCGGCCCGCAGCGCGGCGGCGACCCGGCGCACGGTGGCGGGCAGCGCCCGGGGGCGCGCCCGGTCCACGAAGAGGGTGCCCCCCGCCACGGCCAGCGGCCCGACCAGCGGCCAGCGGCGCACCTCGCGCTTGGCCAGGACCCGGGCCGGCGCCACGGCCAGCAGCGCGAGCACGTCCAGCCACGAGGCGTGGTTGGCCACCACGAGCGACGGCCGCCGGGGCAGCCGGCCCCGGGCCACCAGCCGCACGCCGAACGCCCGGGTCGTGCCCCGGGCCCAGCCGCGCAGCGCGGCCCGCCGCTCCCGGGCCGGCAGCACCGGCAGCAGCCCGGCCAGCAGCGCGCCGGCCGCCAGCATCAGGAGTACGGCGGCCAGCCGCCCGAGCCGGCGGACGACCGGGACGGCGGGGGTCTCCCCCGGGCCGGGCAGGCAGCCCGCGTCGCAGCCGGAGACCGGTCGCCAGAGGTCGCGGCGGGCGGTCACCGCTCGCCCCCGTCGCCGAGGAAGTGCCGCAGGTAGCGGGGGCTCATCCGGTCCAGCGAGAAGATCACGTAGAAGTCGGCGACCCGGAAGTCCGGGTCGTACGCCGGCTCGCCGGCCACCCAGGCGCCCAGGCGCAGGTACCCACGCAGCAGCGGCGGCAGCGCGACCCGCCCGGCCGCGCGCGGGTCGCCGGGGGCGGTGGCGTGCGGGGCGGTGGCCCGCTGGTCGGCGGCTCGCGGCTCGGCCAGCCAGGGGCGCAGCGGCCGGACCCGCAGCGGCGGCGGGGCCAGGTGCCGGGCCCGGACGTGCTCCCAGACGCCGGCGGCGAGCAGCCCGCCGTCGTCGACGCCGACGGAGGCGCAGCCGCCCAGCCAGCGCGACCCGCGCAGGTGCAGGTAGCGGGTGATGCCGGTCCACATCAGGTTGATCACCGCGCCGGAGCGGTGCTCCGGGTGGACGCAGGACCGGCCGGCCTCGACCAGGACGTCCCGCAGCGGATCGAGCGGGGCGAGGTCGAACTCGGCCTCCGCGTACCGGCGCGGGGTCCGTCCGGGCGGCAGCAGCCGGTACGTCCCGACCACCGCGCCGGTGCGCTCCTCGCGGACGATCAGATGGTCGCAGTAGGGGTCGAGGTCGTCGGCGTCCAGGCCGACCGGCCCGGGGCGCAGGGTGGCCCCGAGCTCGGTGGCGAAGACCTCGTGGCGCAGGCGCTGCGCGGCCGCGACCTGGCGGGGGTCGTCGGCGATCGACACGGTGTATCCGCTGGTCGTCAGGGGAACGCCAGCGACGGGCAGAACAGCCATGAGCTCTGTGTAGGTGCCCCGGATGCCGCAAGCGGGGACGACCGGTGTCGATCCGGTGAACGCCACCGGGCGGACTTCCTCACCCCCCGGATCGCCCGCCCCGCGCACCGCGCCGGGCCGCCGGCCCGGCGGGGTGAGAAGGGGACCCTGCCATACCGCAGGCGTCAACAAGGGGTCCTTCCTTGCGCAGCGGGCGGCGTGCGAGGCTGCGCGGAGGAGGTACGCGTGATCATCCCCGCGAGATACAACGGGCCGCCCGGGTCGGGCAACGGCGGCTGGTGCGCCGGCGTCTTCGCCGGCGCGTCCGGGCTCGGCGGCGCCGTCGAGGTGACGCTGCGGCAGCCGCCGCCGCTGGAGACCCCGCTGACCCTCGACGGCGGCGAGGTGCACGACCCGGACGGCCGGCTGATCGCCCAGGTGCGCGGCGTCGACGAGGCGCCGGAGGCGGTGCCCCCGGTGGACCTCGACACGGCGCGGGCCGCCTCGGCGGCGTACCCGGGTCTGGTGGACCACCCGTTCCCCGGCTGCTTCGTCTGCGGGCCCGGCCGGGCCGACGGGCTGCGGATCTTCCCCGGTCGCCTGCCCGACGGGCGGACCGCCGCGCCGTTCACCGCCCCGGCCGAGGTGGGCGCGGCTACGGTATGGGCGGCGCTGGACTGCCCTGGCGGCTGGGCGGTGATCGGCCCGGGCCGGCCGTACGTGCTGGGCCGGATGACCGCCGTGCTGGACGGGCTGCCGACGCCGGGCGACGAGTGCGTGGTGACGGGCGCGGCCGACGGCGTGTGGGGGCGCAAGGCGGTGGTCCGGACCAGCCTCTACGCCCCAGACGGCCGGCTGCTGGGCCGGGCCCTGGCCGCCTGGATCGCCCTGTCGGAGGCGTGACCGGGCGGGCCGGGAAGCGGTGCCCGGGCGGGACGATCTCGTCCCTGGGGAGGACCGGCTCCTGCCTGAGGTGGAGGCGGAGGTAGGTGTCGCGCCTGATTGACCTGGTTGCGCGGCCTTGCCAGGCTGTGCCACGGCGCGTCCGCAACGGCGCCGCACACCTCGGCGCGCTCCGCGCGCCGTGCACGGGAGGAGAAAGATGTCTGACGGGCAGCGAAGCCCCACAACCGGCAGCGGTCAGATCGTGGTGTCCGGCCTGACGAAGCAGTACAAGAACGTCCGGGCGGTCGACAATCTGTCGTTCACGGTCGAACCGGGGCGGGTCACCGGCTTCCTCGGCCCGAACGGCGCCGGCAAGACCACCACGCTGCGCATGCTGCTGAACCTGGTCACCCCGACGGGCGGCACGGCGACCATCGGCGGCCAGCGGTACGCGGACCTGACCGACCCGCTGCGCCACGTCGGCGCGGTGCTGGAGGCGTCCAGCGCGCACAAGGGCCGCACCGGGATCAACCACCTGCGGGTGATCTGCGCGGCGGCCGGGCTGCCGAAGTCGCGCGCCGACGAGGCGCTCGCCCTGGTCGGGCTCACCCCGGCGGCGAAGCGCAAGTTCAAGGGCTACTCGCTGGGCATGAAGCAGCGCCTCGGCATCGCCGCCGCGATGCTCGGCGACCCCCGGGTGCTGATCCTCGACGAGCCGGCGAACGGGCTGGACCCCGAGGGCATCCGGTGGATGCGCGGCTTCCTCAAGGGGCTGGCCCACGAGGGCCGCACGGTGCTGGTCTCCAGCCACCTGCTGTCGGAGATGCAGCTCCTCGCCGACGACGTGGTGATCATCGCGGCCGGCAAGCTGGTCCGGCAGGGGCCGGTCGAGCAGGTGCTCGGCTCGATGGCGCAGGGCGGCGGCCGGGTGCGGGTGCGCACCCCGCAGGCCGACGAGCTGGTCGCGGCGCTGCGCGCGCAGTCGGCGACGGTGGAGACCGGCGAGCACGGCGTGCTGCTGGTCACCGGGGCGGACGCCCCGGCCATCGGCAAGGCCGCGCTGGCCGCCGGTGTGGAGCTGCACGAACTGACCCCGGAGCGACCCGACCTGGAACGGGTCTTCCTGGAGCTGACGGCCGGAAAGGCGGGCATCCGATGAACCTCGTCCGATCCGAGCTGCTCAAGATCCGCACCACCAACACGTGGTGGGTCTTCGGCCTCATCTCGCTGCCGCTGTGGGCCCTCACCGCGCTGATCAACTGGCTGCAGACCGACGCGCTGGCCAGCGGCAACTTCGGCGACGTGCCGGCCGACCAGGCCGACCAGGTGACGGCCGCGCAGTCCGTGGACAGCCTCGCGGCCAACATCTACACCAACGGGCAGTTCTTCGGGCTGCTCATCGTGATGCTGCTCGGCATCATCGTGGTGACCAGCGAGTTCTTCCACCAGACGGTGACCACCACGTTCCTCACCGTGCCGCACCGCACGGCGGTGATGACGGCCAAGCTGGTGGCGGCGGCCGTGCTGGCGATGCTGTTCTGGCTGGTCACCACCGGGCTCAACCTGGTGCTCGGCGTGCTGGTGCTCAACAGCGTCGACCTCGGCTCCCAGCTCGGCAACGGCGCGGTCTGGACGGCGACGGCGCTCAACGCGCTGGCGTACCTGCTCTGGTCGGTGCTGGGCGTCGGCATCGGCGTGCTGATCCGCAGCCAGATCGGCGCGACGGTCACCGGCATCCTGCTCTACCTGGGCGGCTCGATCGGCGCGGCCATCGCGATCAGCATCCTGGCCGCCCGTTGGGGCGAGTGGATCAACAACCTCCAGGTGCTGGTGCCCTCGCTGGCCTCGTCGTTGATGGTCAGCGGCACCCAGATCCCGGGCAACCCGCCGCGCTGGGCGGGCGCGGCGGTGCTGATCGGGTACGCCGTGGTGACCGGCGTGATCGGCACCCTCACCATGCGGCGGCGGGACATCTCCTGACCCGTGCGCAGTCGACGACCGGCCCCGGAGCGTGATCACGGATCGCGCCCGGGGCCGGCGCGGTTCCGGGCCGGAGTCAACGGGACACGCGGCGCTGACCGAACTTGTGTCATCTTCTGTGAAACCGACCACGCGCCCGAGCCGGAAATGCCTAGCGTATTCGTACGGCGTAGCCTGGGAGCCGTCCCCCGTCCGCCCCTCGCAATCGGGGCGTCGGAGGACACCGCGTGACACACAAACCCGCGTGAAAGAGGCGATTACCGGCCGTGTCGACCCAGCAGACTTCGCAGGAGAACCCACTGGCGGGTTTCGGCCCTAACGAGTGGCTCGTCGAGGAGATGTACCAGCGTTACCTCGCCGACCCGAGCAGCGTCGATTCGGCCTGGCACGACTTCTTCGCCGACTACCGCCCCGCGCCGGGCGCCGCCACAGCGCGCCCGGACGGCCAGGCGGCCAAGGCCGCCAAGGCCGCGCCGGAGCCGGCCGGGCAGCAGGAGGCCGCCGCCACCGTCGCCCAGCCGGCGACGCCGGCCGAGCCGGCCGCCGCGAAGGCCCCCGCGCCGAAGGCGGCCGCGTCCGCGGCGCAGCCGGCGGCGAAGCCCGCCACGAAGCCGGCGCCCGCCAAGGCCGCGAAGGCCGAGCCGGCCGCGAAGGCGGCGGCGAAGCCGACGGTGTCCGGCCCGCAGACCACCCCGCTGCGCGGCGTCGCCGCGAAGATCGTCCAGAACATGGACGCCTCGCTGAGCGTGCCGACCGCGACGAGCGTGCGCGCCGTCCCGGCCAAGCTGCTGGTGGACAACCGCATCGTGATCAACAACCACCTCGCCCGGGGGCGCGGCGGCAAGGTCAGCTTCACCCACCTGATCGGGTACGCGATGGTCCGGGCGCTCGTCGAGCACCCGGAGATGAACAACTCCTTCGCCGAGGTCGACGGCAAGCCGGCGATGGTCCGCCCCGAGCACGTCAACCTGGGCATCGCGATCGACCTGGCCAAGCCCGACGGCAGCCGCAACCTGGTGGTGCCGTCCATCAAGGGCTGCGAGACGATGGACTTCCGGCAGTTCTGGCAGGCGTACGAGGACGTGGTCCGGCGCGCCCGCCGCAACGAGCTGACCATGGAGGACTACTCGGGCACCACGATCTCGCTGACCAACCCGGGCGGCATCGGCACGGTGCACTCGATCCCGCGCCTGATGACGGGGCAGAGCGCCATCATCGGCGTCGGCGCGATGGAGTACCCGGCGCCCTACCAGGGGATGAGCGAGGCCACCCTCGCCGAGCTGGCCGTCAGCAAGATCATCACGCTGACCAGCACGTACGACCACCGGATCATCCAGGGCGCGCAGTCCGGCGAGTTCCTCAAGGTCATGCACGAGCTGCTGCTCGGCGAGCACGGCTTCTACGACCAGATCTTCACCTCGCTGCGCATCCCGTACGAGCCGGTGCGCTGGATGCAGGACGTGGCCGTCAACTCCGAGGGCCAGATCAACAAGACCGCGCGGGTGCACGAGCTGATCCACGCGTACCGGGTGCGCGGCCACCTGATGGCCGACACCGACCCGCTGGAGTTCAAGATCCGCAAGCACCCGGACCTGGACGTCCTCCAGCACGGGCTGACCCTGTGGGACCTGGACCGCGTCTTCCCGGTCAACGGCTTCGCCGGCAAGCAGCGGATGAAGCTGCGCGACATTCTCGGCGTCCTGCGCGACTCCTACTGCCGCCGGGTCGGCGTGGAGTACATGCACATCCAGGACCCGGAGGAGCGGCGCTGGATCCAGGAGCGGATCGAGCGCAAGTACGAGAAGCCCACCTCCGACGAGCAGAAGCACGTGCTCAACCGGCTCAACGCCGCCGAGGCGTTCGAGACCTTCCTGCAGACGAAGTACGTGGGCCAGAAGCGCTTCTCGCTGGAGGGCGGCGAGTCGCTGATCCCGCTGCTCGGCGAGGTGCTGGAGTCCTCCGCCGAGGCGGGGCTCGACGAGGTCGTCATCGGCATGGCCCACCGGGGCCGGCTCAACGTGCTGGCCAACATCGTCGGCAAGCCGTACGAGAAGATCTTCTCGGAGTTCGAGGGGCACCTCGACCCGCGCTCGACGCAGGGCTCGGGCGACGTGAAATACCACCTCGGCCAAAACGGCAAGTTCACCACCCCCGACGGCGAGCACTCCGTCAAGGTGTCGGTGGTGGCCAACCCGTCGCACCTGGAGGCCGTCGACCCGGTGCTGGAGGGCATCGTCCGGGCCAAGCAGGACCGGATCGACCTCAAGCTGGAGGGCTACACGGTGCTGCCGCTGGCGGTGCACGGTGACGCCGCCTTCGCCGGCCAGGGCGTGGTCGCCGAGACGCTCAACCTGTCGCAGCTGCGCGGCTACCGCACCGGCGGCACGGTGCACGTGGTGGTCAACAACCAGGTGGGCTTCACCACCGCCCCCGAGCACTCCCGGTCCAGCCTCTACAGCACCGACGTGGCCCGGATGATCGAGGCCCCGATCCTGCACGTCAACGGCGACGACCCCGAGGCCGTGGTCCGGGTCGCCCGGCTGGCGTTCGAGTACCGGCAGGCGTTCAACAAGGACGTCGTGATCGACATGGTCTGCTACCGCCGGCGCGGGCACAACGAGGGCGACGACCCGTCGATGTCCAACCCGCAGATGTACAAGATCATCGACTCGAAGCGGTCGGTCCGCAAGCTCTACACCGAGGAGCTGATCGGCCGGGGCGACATCACCGTGGAGGACGCGGAGGAGCTGCTGCGCGACTACCAGGCGCAGCTGGAGCGGGTCTTCAAGGCCACCCGCGACGCCGCCTCCGCGCCGAAGCAGGCGGCCAGGCCGCGCCGCGAGGAGGAGCCGGAGCCGCAGGTCGCGACCGCCACCACGGCCGAGGTCGTCAAGGCCGTCGGCGAGGCGCACACCAACCTGCCGGAAGGCTTCACCCCGCACAAGCGGATCCAGCAGCTGCTCGACCGGCGGGCGAAGATGTCCGTCGAGGGCAACATCGACTGGGGGTACGGCGAGATCATCGCGTTCGGCGCGCTGCTGCACGACGGGGTCACCGTCCGGCTCGCCGGGCAGGACTCCCGCCGGGGCACGTTCGTGCAGCGGCACGCCTCGGTGGTGGACGCCCGCACCGGCGACGACTACCTGCCACTGAAGTCGCTCACCGCCGACGGCGAGCGGTCCCGGTTCTTCGTGCACGACTCCCTGCTGTCGGAGTACGCGGCGATGGGCTTCGAGTACGGCTACTCGGTGGAGAACGTCAACGCGCTGGTCTGCTGGGAGGCCCAGTTCGGCGACTTCGTCAACGGCGCGCAGTCGGTGATCGACGAGTTCATCTCCTCCGGCGAGGTGAAGTGGGGCCAGCGCTCCGCCGTCACCCTGCTGCTGCCGCACGGCCACGAGGGCCAGGGCCCGGACCACACGTCCGGCCGCCCGGAGCGGTTCCTCCAGCTCTGCGCCGAGGACAACATGCGGGTGGCCATGCCGACCACCCCGGCGAACTACTTCCACCTGCTGCGCCGCCAGGCCCTGTCGCCGAAGCGCAAGCCGCTGGTGGTGTTCACGCCGAAGTCGCTGCTGCGGCACAAGCTCTGCGTGTCGGGCGTGGAGGACTTCACCACGGGCACCTTCGCCCCGGTGCTGGCCGACACCGCCGCCCCGCCCGCCGAGCAGGTGAAGCGGGTGCTGCTCTGCTCGGGCAAGGTCTACTACGACCTGTTCCAGGCTCGGGCGGAGCGCGGCGTCACCGACACCGCGATCGTCCGGATGGAGCAGCTCTACCCGCTGCCCGTCGAGGAGATCCGGGCCGCCCTGGCGCAGTACCCGAACGCCGAGGACTTCGCCTGGGTGCAGGAGGAGCCGGCCAACCAGGGCGCGTGGAGCTTCGTCGCGCTCAACCTGCTGGAGCACCTCAGCGAGGTCCGGCTGCGCCGCATCTCCCGCCCCGCCGCCGCCGCGCCGGCCGTCGGCTCGGCGAAGATGCACGAGGTCGAGCAGAACGCGCTGATCGAGGCGGCCCTGCCCCGCCCGTGACCTGACCGCACCGCCGTGCGCCGGGGCAGCGACCGTCACCACGACGGGCGCTGCCCCGCTCGCATCCCTGACCGCACGAACCGGCCCCGGGCCGGCACAACCGATGAGGACGCACGATGTACTTCACCGACCGTGGCATCGAGGAACTGGTCGAGCGGCGGGGCGAGGAGCAGGTGAGCGTGGAGTGGCTGGGCGAGCGCCTGCGCGACTTCGTGGACCTGAACCCCGAGTTCGAGACGCCGATCGAGCGCTTCGCCACCTGGCTGGCCCGGTTGGACGACCCCGACGACGACTGACCTCGGCGACGCGCGGCCAGCCCCCGCCGGCCCGGGTCCAAGGACCCGGGCGGCCTTGGGCGCGATCTTGTAGCGTGGGGGCGTGGCCCGGAGCGTGTATCTGACCAGCGTCGGTTCCGGCGGGGGCAAGTCGACCATCGCGCTCGGCCTCGCCGAGCTGCTCTCCCGGCAGGTCGAACGGATCGGCGCGTTCCGGCCGCTGGTCCCCGGGCGGGGGCCCGACCAGATCCTCGCCCTGCTCAGCGAGCGCTACCGCATCGAGATTCCGGTCGACGAGCTGCACGGCTGCAGCTACGCCGAGGCGGGCGCGCTGGTCGCCGACGGCCGCCGGGAGGAGCTGATCTCCCGGATCGTCGAGCGGTACCGCGACGTCGAACGGCGCTGCCCCGCGGTGGTCGTGGTGGGCAGCGACTTCGCCGACGGCGGCGACGGCGCGGGCCCCCGCGAGCTGGCGTTCAACGCACGGCTGGCCACCGAGTTCGGCAGCGTCGTGGTGCCCGTCGTCGACGGCTTCGGGCAGCAACCGGAGGCGATCGCGGCGGCGGCGCGCGGGGCGTACCACGATCTGGTGGACCTCGGCGCGACGGTGCTGGCGGTGATCGCCAACCGGGTGCCGGGGCCGATGACGCTGCCCGAGCTGCCCGTCCCCGCGTACGCGATCCCGGAGGTGCCGGCCGTGTCGGCGCCGACGGTGGCCGAGGTGGCGGCGGCGCTCGGCGCGACCCTGCTGGCCGGCGACGACGCCGCGCTCGGCCGCGACGTGCTCGACTACGTCGTCGGCGCGGCGCACGTGCCGACGCTGCTGGACCACCTCACCGAGGGCGCGCTGGTGATCACCCCGGCCGACCGGGCGGACCTGCTGGTGGCGGCCAGCGCCGCGCACGTCGCCGGCCAGGTCTCCGTCGCCGGGCTGGTGCTCACCCTCGGCGAGCGGCCCGACCCGAGGGCGATGCGCCTCGTCGAGGGGCTCAACACCGGGCTCGCGGTGCTCTCCGTGGGCAGCGACAGCTACGACACGGTCGCCGCGTCCAGCCGGATCGAGGGGCGGCCCAGCATGGCCCACCCGCGCAAGGTCGAGGCCGCGCTCGGCGCGTTCGAGGACTGCGTCGACACCGTCGACCTCGCCCGCCGGCTGCGGGTCAGCCGCTCCGCGCGGGTCACCCCGCTGATGTTCGAGTACGACCTGATCGACCGGGCCCGCTCCAACCGCCGCCGCCTCGTCCTGCCCGAGGGGGCGGAGGAGCGGATCCTGCGCGCGGCGGAGATCCTGCTGCGCCGGGGCGTGGCCGACCTGACCCTGCTCGGCCGCCCCGACGACATCGCCCGGCGCACCCGGGAGCTGGGCGTCGACATCTCCGGGGCGGCCGTCGTCGACCCGGCGACCAGCCCGTGGCGCGACGAGTTCGCCGAGGCGTACGCGAAGCTGCGCGCCCACCGGGGCATGACCGCCGAGCTGGCCCACGACATCGTGGCGCAGCCCAACTACTTCGGCACGATGATGGTGCACACCGGGCACGCCGACGGGATGGTCTCCGGGGCCACCCACACCACCGCCGCGACCATCCGCCCCGCGTTCGAGATCATCCGCACGGTGCCCGGGGTGTCGGTGGCCTCCAGCGTGTTCTTCATGCTGCTCGCCGACCGGGTGCTCGTCTACGGCGACTGCGCCGTCAACCCCGACCCGGACGCCGCCCAGCTCGCCGACATCGCGATCTCCTCGGCCGACACCGCCGCCCGTTTCGGCATCGAACCCCGGGTGGCGATGCTGTCCTACTCGACCGGGGACTCCGGGGCCGGGGCCGACGTGGAGAAGGTCGCCGCCGCCACCCGCCTCGTGCGCGAGCGGCGGCCGGAGCTGCTGGTCGAGGGCCCCATCCAGTACGACGCGGCGATCGACCCGCACGTCGCGGCCACCAAGCTGCCCGACAGCGCCGTCGCCGGGCGGGCCACCGTGTTCATCTTCCCCGACCTCAACACGGGCAACAACACGTACAAGGCGGTGCAGCGCTCCGCCGGGGCGGTGGCCGTCGGCCCGGTCATGCAGGGCCTGCGCCGCCCCGTCAACGACCTGTCGCGGGGCGCGACCGTCCCCGACATCGTCAACACCGTCGCCATCACCGCCATCCAGGCCGCCGCCGGGGAGTCCTCATGAGTCGGGTGCTCGTCCTCAACTGCGGCTCCTCGTCGGTGAAGTACCGCCTCTACGACGGCGACGAGGTCCTGGCGAAGGGCACCGTCGAGCGGGTCGGCGAGCCCGGCGGCGGGCCGGCCGACCACGAGACGGCCGTCCGGGAGATCCTCGACCGGCTCGGCCCGGACGGGCTCGCCGGGCTGATTGCCGTGGGGCACCGGGTGGTGCACGGCGGGCGGCGCTTCACCGAACCGGTGCTGGTCGACGACGCCGTGTTCGCGGCGATCGAGGAACTCGTGCCGCTCGCCCCGCTGCACAACCCCGCCAACCTGGCCGGCATCCGGGTCGCCCGCGAGGCGCTGCCCGGGGTGCCGCAGGTCGCCGTCTTCGACACCGCGTTCCACCACACCCTGCCCGAGGCCGCCGCCACCTACGCGATCGACCGGGACACCGCCCGCAGGTACGACATCCGCCGGTACGGCTTCCACGGCACCTCCCACGCGTACGTCTCCCGGCGCACCGCCCAACTGCTGGGCCGGCCGTACGACGAGCTGAACACGATCACCCTGCACCTGGGCAACGGGGCGAGCGCCTGCGCCGTGGCCGGCGGGCGCAGCGTGGCCACCTCGATGGGGATGTCCCCGCTGGAGGGCCTCGTGATGGGCACCCGCAGCGGCGACCTCGACCCGACGATCGTCTTCCACCTGCGCCGCGAGGCCGGCATGGGCATCGACGAGATCGACGACCTGCTCAACCACCGCAGCGGCCTGCTCGGCCTCGCCGGGGTCAACGACATGCGCGAGGTGCTGGCCCGCCGTGCCGCCGGTGACCCGGCCGCCGCGCTCGCCTTCGACGTCTACACCCGCCGGATCACCGGCTACGTCGGGGCGTACTACGCGCTGCTCGGCCGGGTGGACGCGGTCACCTTCACCGCCGGGGTGGGCGAGCACGCGGCGCCGGTGCGGGCCGCCGCGCTGGCCGGCCTGGAGCGGCTCGGCATCGCCGTCGACCCGGCCCGCAACGACGGCAGCGGCGACCGGGTGATCTCCCCGGCGGGCGCGGAGGTCGCCGTCTGCGTCGTCGGCACCGACGAGGAACGCGAGATCGCCCGCGAGGCCCGCGCCGTGGCCGAGGCCACGGGCTGAGGCGGTCAGCCCGGCCCGGCCTCCGCCCGGCTGCAGCCCAGCCCGTCTCCGCCGGGCTTCAGCCCAGCGCGAGCCAGGCGACGACGGCCACCAGCAGCACCACGGCCACCGCGATTCCGGCGACCAGCGGAACCCGGGACGCCGGGGCGGCCGGGGCGGCACCCTCCGGCGCGTGGGCGAACGCCCGGAACTGCTCTGTGTTGCCGCTCGGGTCCACGTACTTGTCAGACATGGCCAGACCCTAGCCAAGACGGTCCACCCCGCGCCCGCCCGACCGGGCGGCACGCCGCAGGACCGCCGGATCGGCGGAGCCACCCCGACCGGGTGGCGTCGCCCACCGGTCCGGACGGCGGGGCCGCCGGGCACCGCCGGCCGCCTACCGTGAGGGCGTGTGGGTACGCCGGCTGGTCGCCGCGACGATGACGGCGCTGCTGGCCGGCTGCGGCACGGCCACCGCCGCCCCGGGGTCCCGCAGCACCCCGTCGGCCGGCCCCGCCCCGGCGACGGCGTACCCGGTCGGGGTGCACACCTTCACCCTCGACCCGGGCGGCGCGCGCCCGCTGCCGGTGACCGTCTGGTATCCGGCCGCCCGGGGCGGGGTGGCCCCCGGCCGGTTCCCCGTCGTCGTGTTCAGTCACGGGCTGGACAGCCTGCCCGCCCTGCACGCCCCGCTGACCAGCCGGTGGGCCGCCGCCGGCTTCGTGGTCGCCGCGCCCGCGTACCCGCACACCCGGCGTGGGGCGGCCCGGTTCACCCGCGCCGACGTGCGCCACCAGCCGGCCGACGGGTGGCGGCTGATCCGGCACCTGGTGCGCCTCGACACCCGCCGGGGCGACCCGCTCGCCGGTCACCTGGACGTCGCCCGGTTCGCCGCCGCTGGCCACTCGGCGGGCGGCTTCACCACCGCCGGGATGCTCACCTCCGGGCACCCGCCCCGGCTGCGGGCGGGCATCGTGCTCGCCGGGGGCGGCCTGGCCGGGGCGTTCGCCGGGCCGACCGCGCCGGTGCTGTTCGTGCACGGCGACGCCGACCCGGTCGTCGGGGTGGCCGTCGGCCGGGCCGCGTACGCCCGCACGCCCGGCCCGGCCGGGTTCCTCACCGTCACCGGGGGCGACCACGGCACCTACCTGACCCCGGGCCGCCCCGGCTTCGCCCAGGTCCTCGCCACCACCACGGACTTCCTGCGCTGGGCGCTGTACGGCGACCGGGCCGCCCTGCGCCGCCTCCCCACGGACGCCACCCTCCCCACCCACTGGAGTTGCAAGGAAGGGCCCCCTGTCAACGCTTTCTGCACAGGGAGGGCCCCCTTCTGACACTCGCGCGGGGGCACGCACCGGGCGCTACCGTCGCAACGTGGGCGGGGACGGCGAGCGGGGCGGGCGGGACGGGCTGGCAGCGCGGCAGCTCGCGGCGATCGCGGAGACGGTCACCGTGGCCCGGGTGGTCGGGGTCGCGCTGTGGCTACGGGGCGGGTGGGCGATGGACTTCGTCCTCGGCGAGGTGACCCGGCCGCACGTCGACGTCGACTGGTACTGCTGGCGCGACGACGCCGACCGGCTCGCCGAGGCGCTGGGCGGACGGGGCTGGCGGGTCGACCCCCGGCTGCCGGTCGACGTGCAGCTCGAACTCGTCCGGGGCGACGTGGAGCTGAGCGTCGCCTACCTGAGCCGGGACGCGGCGGGGCAGGTGGTGGTGGGCGCCGGACCGTGGGCCGGCACACCGCTGCCGGCGGGGATGCTCGACGCGCCGCCCGGCCGCATCGGCGACCTGACCGCGCCGGTCGTCTCCGTCGCCGCGCAGATCGAGTTCAAGGAGATGTTCCCCGTCTGGATGCCGGACCGGCCACGCCGCCCGAAGGACGCCGCCGACCTCACCCGGCTCCGGGCAGCCCACCCGCCGCCCCGTCGCTCGGGGTGAGCGCGCCCTGACCTGCGGTGCGATGCGGGCCGGTGCTCCGCCTCCGGCGAGGCACAATCGGTTTCATGTGCCGCCGCCGTCGTACCGCCGCCCTGCTGGCCACCGCCCTGCTCGCCGCCGGCCTGGCGGGCTGCTCGGGCGGCGCGGAGCCCGCCTGGCGCGAGGCCGCCCCGACGCAGGCGCCGAAGGCGACCACCCCGGCCCCGCGCGTGCCCGCCGGCAGCGCGCCGAGCGAGAGCTTCGCCGTCGGCGTACGTCAGCTCAAGCTCAACCGCGACGGCGACCGCCCGCTGCCGGTGACGATCTGGTACCCGGCCCGGGGCGCGGCGGGCGGGACGCCGCAGCGGTCCGCGACGGCCGCGACGGGCCGCTTCCCCGTGGTGATGTTCAGCCACGGTCTCAACGGGCGGCCCGAGGACTACGAACTGCTGCTCACCCGCTGGGCGGCGGCCGGGTTCGTGGTGGCCGCGCCGGCCTTCCCGCACACCGCGCGGGGCACCGACACCAACGTGCTGGACGTGCTGAACCAGCCGGCCGACGTGTCGTACGCGCTGACCCGGGTGCTCGCCCTGGACGCGAAGGCCGGCGACCCGCTGCGTGGCCGGCTCGCCACGGACCGGGTGGCGGCGGCGGGGCACTCGGCGGGCGGGGTGACCACGATCGGCCTGTTCACCGCCGGCCGGGACGACCGGCTGGACGCGGGGGTGGTCTTCGCCGGCACCGGCTTGGGCGTGGGCACCGCCTTCGCGGGGGCCGCCGCCCCGCAGTTGTTCGTGCACGGGAAAGCCGACGAGGTGGTCGACTACGCGTCGGGCAAGGCCGCGTACGACAAGGTGCCCTGGCCGAAGGCGATGCTCAGCCTGCCGAAGGGCGACCACGGGCGGGCCCTGCTCACCGACGGCGCGGCCCTGCGGGTGGTCTCGGACACCTGCGTCGAGTTCCTGCGCTGGACCCTGTACGGGGACGCGGCGGCGAAGCGCCGGCTGCCGGACGAGGCCACCCGCGGCGGCGTGGCCACCCTCGACGACCGCCTGTGACGGCGGCCGGCCTCACGCCGTGTGGTCGATGACGATCTTGCCGAACGCCTCGCCCGAGTGCAGCCGGGCGAACGCCTCCTCGATCCGGCTGAACGGCACCACGCTGTCCACCACCGGGCGCACCTCGTGCTCGGCGCAGAACGTCAGCAGCTCGGTCAGCTCCCCCGGCGTGCCCATCGAGGTGCCGAGGATCTCCAGCTGCATGGCGAAGACCCGCCGCAGGTTGACCTTCGGCTCGTGCCCGGCGGTCGCACCGGAGACCACGATCCGGGCCATCGGCGCGGCCGACTTCAGGGAGTGGTCGAACGTAGCCTCGCCGACCGTCTCGATCACCACGTCGACCCGCTCGGGCAGCCGCGCGCCGGGCTCCAGCGCGGTCGCCCCCAGCTCCGCGATCCGTTGCCGCTTGCCGGCGTCGCGGCTGGTCGCGTACACCCGCTTGCCGAGCGCGACGGCGAGCGCGACGGCGGCCGTCGCGACGCCGCCGCCCGCGCCCTGGACCAGCACGGCGTCGGCCTCGTCGACCCGGCCCTTGGTGGTCAGCATCCGCCACGCGGTGAGCCAGGCCGTGGGCAGGCAGGCGGCGTCCGTCGCCGAGAGGCCCGCCGGCAGGGGCAGCAGGTTCATCCGGGGTACGGCCACCCGCTCGGCGAAGGTGCCGGGGAAGTGCTCGGAGAGGATGGACATGCCGCGCGGGTCGCCCGGGTCGACGACCAGCGGGAAGACCACCACGTCGGTGCCGTCCGGGGCCGTGCCGACGGCGTCGCAGCCGAGGATCATCGGCAGCCGGTCGGCACCGAGCCCGACGCCGCGCAGCGACCACAGGTCGTGGTGGTTGATCGAGCTGGCCCGCACCTGCACGGTCACCCAGTCGTCCTCGGGGTGGGTCGGCTCGGGCTGCTCGCCGACGGTCAGCGCGGCGAGCGGGTTGTCGGCGTCGAAGCTCGAGGCGAAGGCGGCACGCATGATCCGCACCGTAACAAGGAGTGGGGGTGTTAAGAAGGGGCCCCTGCCATCCCGAGGCGTTGACAGGGTGCCCCTCCTTGCACGTCAGGCGCGGGCGACGCCGTCGCGACGGGCGGCCTCGGCGACGGCCTCGGCCACCGCGGGGGCGACCCGCGGGTCCAGCGGGGACGGCACGATCGCGTCGGCGGTGAGCGTGTCGGCCACCACCCCGGCGATCGCGTCGGCGGCGGCCACCTTCATCCCGTCGGTGATCCGGGTCGCCCGGGCGTCCAGCGCGCCCCGGAACACCCCGGGGAAGGCCAGCACGTTGTTGATCTGGTTGGGGTAGTCGCTGCGGCCGGTGGCCACGACGGCGACGTGCCGGGCGGCCACCTCGGGGTGCACCTCGGGCGTCGGGTTGGCCAGGGCGAAGACGATCCCGCCGGGGGCCATCCCGGCCACCGCCGCCTCGCAGATCTCGCCGCCGGAGACGCCGACCAGCACGTCGGCGCCGCGCAGCGCCTCGGCGATGTCGCCCGACCGCCCCTCGGCGTTGGTGTCGGCCGCGAGGTCCGCCTTGGTGCCGGTGAGGTCGGTGCGGTGCCGGCCGATGATGCCCTTCGAGTCGCAGACGACGACCCGGGCCGGGTCGACGCCGCCGGCGATGAGCATCCGGGTGACCGCCACCCCGGCCGCGCCCGCGCCGCTGACCGCCACCCGCAGGTCGCCGAGCTTCCGGTTGAGCAGGGCGGCCGCGTTGCGCAGCGCGGCGAGCACGACGATCGCCGTGCCGTGCTGGTCGTCGTGGAAGACGGGGATGTCCAGCGCCTCGTCGAGCCGGCGCTCCACCTCGAAGCAGCGCGGGGCGCTGATGTCCTCCAGGTTGATCCCGCCGAACGAGGGGGCGAGGGCCTTCACCACGGCGACGATCTCGTCCACGTCCTGGGTGTCGAGGCAGACCGGTACCGCGTCGACGTCGGCGAACTGCTTGAACAGCACCGCCTTGCCCTCCATCACCGGCAGCGCCGCGCGCGGGCCGATGTTGCCCAGCCCGAGCACGGCCGAGCCGTCGGTGACGACGGCGACGGTGTGCCCCGCCCAGGTGTAGTCGTCGGCCAGCGCCGGGTCGGCGGCGATCGCCTCGCACACCCGGGCCACCCCCGGTGTGTACGCGAGGGAGAGGTCCTCGCGGCTGCTCAGCGGGACGGTGGAGGCGACGGCCAGCTTGCCGCCGACGTGCAGTTGGAAGACGGGATCAGCGGGGTCCACGGTGGACGAAGACATGGTGACTCCAGGAATCTGTCGGGTAGACGAGGCGACCGGCGCCAGCGCGAGGTGAGGCGGCCAGCGGCGGTGGCACGGTGCGGGGGTCACCCGGATACCTGCCGAGCATAGTGTCGGGAGCACAAGTCGGATGTGAGTAGGGTCATACTCGCCGGTAGCCGGCGGGGCGGGGCAGCCGGCCAGGCCGGGGCCAGTAGCGGGCCACGACGCGGCCGTGCACGTCGGCCACGCCGTACGCCCGGGAGTCGTCGGTGACGAGGTCGTTGTCGCCGCGTACCCACCAGCCGCCGTCGGCGGGGCGGACCGCGCGCTTGACCACGAGCAGCTCCGGGCGGGTGCGGAAGACCGCGACCACGACGTCGCCCGGGCGGATCGGGCGGCCCCCGCGCCGCACCAGGACGGCGTCGCCGTGGCGCAGGGTGGGTGCCATCGACGGGCCGGTCACCAGTACGGCCGTGAGCGGCCCCCGCAGCCGGTCGGCGGCGGGAGTGTCGGCGGGCACCTGTTTCACCTCCGTCCCGCTGGGGAGCATCTCCAGGAGTAATGTCGTCCTGGATCATCGCAAACTTCCCATGGAGGATCCCGATGCGACTTCCGCGCATCCTCATGCCGAGCGTCACCGTCAGCGCCCACTGCGACCTGCCGTGCGGCGTCTACGACCCGGCCCAGGCCCGGATCGAGGCCGAGTCGATCAAGGCGATCGCCGAGAAGTACCAGGCGAACACCGACCCCGAGTTCCGCACCCGGGCGCTGATCATCAAGGAACAGCGCGCCGAGCTGGTCAAGCACCACCTGTGGGTGCTGTGGACGGACTACTTCAAGCCGGCGCACTTCGAGAAGTACCCCAACCTGCACACCCTGTTCAACGAGGCCACCAAGCTCGCGGGCGCCAGCGGCGCCAAGGGCAGCGCCGACCCGGCCAAGGCCGAGGAGCTGCTGGCGAAGATCGAGGAGATCTCGAAGATCTTCTGGGAGACCAAGCAGGCGTGACCCCCGGGTCCACACCGACGGTACGGCCGGCGCGTCCCGAGGACGTGCCGGCCGTCGTCGCCATGGTGCACGAGCTGGCCGCGTACGAGCGGGCCGCCGACGAGTGCCACCTGACCGCCGGGCAGCTCACCGAGGCCCTGTTCGGCCCGACGCCCGCGCTCTTCGGGCACGTGGCCGTCGACGGGGCCGACCGGCCGCTCGGCTTCGCGTTGTGGTTCCTCAACTTCTCCACCTGGGCCGGCGTGCACGGCATCTACCTGGAGGACCTCTACGTCCGCCCCGAGGCGCGGGGCACCGGTGCGGGCCGGCGGCTGCTGGCCACCCTGGCCGCGATCTGCGTCGAGCGGGGCTACCGAAGGCTCGACTGGTCGATGATCGACTGGAACCCGGCGGCCCGGTTCTACGCCTCGATCGGCGCGTCCCCCATGGAGGAGTGGGTGCCGTACCGCCTGACGGGGGCGGCCCTGACCGCGCTCGCGGCCGGCGCGACGCCGCCGACGAGCGCCGCGCCCACGCGTCCGTCGGCCTGACGGGGTAGAGTCCCCCACCGGGGGGATGAGGCGTGACTCAACTGACCGGCCAGCCAGCCACCGACGACGACATCGTGCACCTCACGGTGCCCGCCGACGGCGGTTACCTCGGCGTGCTCCGCACCGCCACGGCCGGCCTCGCCGCCCGTCTCCAGTTCGCCCTGGACGAGATCGAGGACCTGCGGATCGCCGTGGACGAGGCGTGCGCCATGCTCCTCGCGATCGCCACCCGCGACGCCGAGCTGGAGTGCCGGTTCCAGGTGACCGAGGACGCCCTGACCGTCGAGGTGACCGTGCCGACCGTGCGCGGGGCGACGCTGCCCTCCGAGTCGTCGTTCGCCTGGAAGGTGCTGACGGCCCTCACCACGGCCGCCTCGGCGAGCGCGGCCAACGGCCGGGCCACCATCTCCCTGCTGACCCGCCGCGCCGGCTACTGACCCCCGCCGCGCCGGCTCTTCTCGCCCGCCACGGGCCACCCAGCGGGCCCGCGCCCGCCCGGCTCAGGCGAGGCCGAGGGCCCGGGTGGTCGGCGGGCTGACGAGCAGCGCGCTGACGCCGAGGCCGAGCGCCATCAGCGGCACGCCGAGCCAGCCGAGCCCGCCCTGGATCATGTACCAGCCGACCGGCAGCAGCATGAGTTGCAGGACGATCGCCGGGGCTCGGGCCCCGGCGCGGCGGCGGCCGAGCGCGCCGCCGAGCGCCCAGAGGGCGGCCGCGCCGCCGAGGGCGAACGCGGTCACCAGCAGCGCCGACGGCAGGTCGGTGGTGGTGGCGGTGAGGTCGGCCCAGACGAGCCAGGCGGCGACCAGGCCGAGGGCGACCGCCTCCGCCCGGAGCAGCCGGACCGCCCAGCGCAGCGTGGTCGGGTCCTGGTCCGAGTCGATGGTCACGCGCGCCACGATACCGGTGGTGGGGCGCGGTACAGTGCCGCCCATGCGGGCCGTCCTGGTGGTCAATCCGAAGGCCACCACCACCAGCGAACGCAGCCGCGACGTCCTGGTCCGGGCGCTGCGCAGCGAAGTCGACCTGTCGGTGCGGTACACCCGCCGGCGGGGTCACGCCATGGATCTCGCCCGGGAGGCGGCCGAGGAGGGCGTCGACCTGGTGGTGACGCTCGGCGGCGACGGCACGGTCAACGAGGTGGTCAACGGCCTGATGGCGGCCGAGCCGCCGACGATCCGCACCGGGGGCAGCCCCGCCGAGCGGCTGCCGGCGCTGGCCACCGTCCCCGGGGGCTCCACGAACGTGTTCGCCCGCGCGCTCGGCCTGCCCCGGGAGTGGCCGGAGGGCACCAGCATGATCCTGGAGGGGCTGCGGCTCGGGCGGTCCCGCACGATCGGGCTGGGCCGGGCCGACGACCGCTACTTCACCTTCTGCGCCGGCTTCGGCCTCGACGCGGCGGTGATCCACCGGGTGGAGCAGGCCCGCCGGCGCGGCCGGGTCTCCACGCCCGCGCTCTATCTGCGCTCGACGGTCAACCAGTACTTCCTCGGCTCGGACCGCCGCCATCCGACGATCTCACTGGAGCGACCCGGCGAGGTTACGGAGGGTGAGCTGGCCACGGTCATCATCCAGAACACCGCGCCCTGGACGTACCTGGGCGAGCGGGAGATCAACCCGAATCCCGCGGCGTCCTTCGACCTCGGGCTCGACGTGCTGGCCATGCGGCAGCTCCGCGTGGCGAGCACAGCACGCACAGTGACCCAGTTCTTCTCCCACACGCCCAATCCGCGAGGGCGTCAGGTGCTGCAGCTGCACGACCTGGCCGAGTTCACCCTGGTCGCGAGCCGTCCTCAGGCTTTCCAGCTCGACGGGGACTATCTCGGCGAGCGGAAAAAAGTCAGATTCGCATCCGTTCCGGCCGCACTGAGAGTAATCTGCTAGGTCTCGGGTACAGCCCTTGGTCGAGCGCGGTCCCCCCACCGCTGTCGATGCGGTGGCCGCCACACCGAGGGCGAGGTGCCGGAAATGTCAGCAATGTCACGCAGACTGTACTATATTGATCCTCGACTGTGGTACGCCGGGTAACCAGGACTCCCTGCAAACCGGACAAAGGGGTCGTGAGCTTGCTCACCGCTCGGAGTTTTTCCGAGCGTCACCCTTGACATCGCGTGAGTTCGTGAAAGTATTCACAAGCGAACTTGAGTTACCGGGACATTGCTTGGACATGCTCATTGTGTTGAGCTGTTCGAGCAGGTCCCAGTGGCTACCAGAGCCTGCTCACGCAGCGCCGAATTGATGGATGCGAACCGTGACCATCGGCGTGCGGATGCATAAAGGAAAAGCACCAACGCAATATCTGCCACCCATCCAGAATGAGGAGTGTTGCCGCCATGGACTGGCGTCACCATGCTGTCTGCCGCGACGAGGACCCGGAGCTGTTCTTCCCGATCGGGACGTCCGGTCCGGCTCTCCTGCAGGTCGAGCAGGCCAAGGCCGTCTGCCGGCGCTGCTCCGTGACCGACCAGTGCCTCCAGTGGGCACTTGAGTCCGGTCAGGACGCCGGCGTCTGGGGCGGGATGAGCGAGGAGGAGCGGCGCGCCGTCAAGCGCCGCGGTGGCCTCCGGGTGCTGCGCGCTCACTCCGCCTGACCTACTGCACGCACCACAGCTCCACGCCCCGACAGGGCAACCCCTGTCGGGGCGTTCTGCTGTGCGGCGTCCTCGCGCCCCGCTGCGCCCCCGCGCCGGGGCCGGGACCGCCCCGATCACCCGACCGGCGCGCCGCCCGCCCGATTCCGCCGCCCGCCCGGATTCACTCCGGCGGCGCGGCGTCCGCCCGACGCAGCACCAGATCGGCCAGCTCCGGGGCGTCGGTGAGCGGCCCGGAGACGGTCACCGCGCCGGCCGCCCGCGCCCCCGCCAGCACCGCGTCGTGGAAGAGCCCCGGGGCCAGGAAGTACGCCGACACGGCCACCCGCCGGGCGCCCGCCGCGCGCAGCCGGGACACCGCCGCGCCCGCGTCCGGCGGGGCCGCCGAGGCGTACGACACCCGGCAGGGCACCCCGAGTTCCGCGCCGAGCGCCGCCGCGACCCGGCCCACCGAGCCCCGCGCCCGGGGATCCCGGGTGCCCGCGGCAGCGAGCACCAGCGCGTCGAACCGGCCGGGTTCCGCCTCCGCCAGCCGCCGCCGCAGCCCGGCCAGCAGCGCCCCGTCGACCACGCCGTCGGCCGGGCCGAGCACGTCGGAGACGCGCACGTCGATCGGCGGGCCCGACTCGCGGGCCGCCGCGACGGCCGCCGGGACGTCCACCCGCCGGTGGTACGCGGCGGTGAGCAGCAGCGGCACCAGCACCGCCCGGGGATGCCCGGCCGCCGCCAGCGACCGCAGCACCTCCGTCGGCCCCGGGTCCGTGTGGTCCAGCCAACTCGCCGACACGGCCACGCCGGGGCGGACGGCCGCGACCGCCCGGGCCAGCGCCCGGGTCGCCTCGGCCGCCCGAGGGTCCCGGCTGCCGTGCGCCACCAGGACCACCGGGTCGCCGGCCGCGACCGACGGCACCCGGGGCCCGGACACGGTCAGAGGTGCAGCCCGCACTCGGTCTTCTCGAACATCGCCCAACGACCGGCCCGGGGGTCCTCCCCCGCCTTCGTGCGGCGGGTGCAGGGCCAGCAGCCGATCGAGCCGTAGCCGCGCTTGAACAGCTCGTTGACCGGGATGTCGTGCCGGGCGATGTAGGCGTCCACGTCGGCCTGCTTCCAGGCGGCGATCGGGTTCACCTTCACCCTGCCCCGGCGGGCGTCGAACGTCACCACCGGCGTGTTGGCCCGGGTCGGCGACTCGTCGCGGCGCAGCCCGGCGGCCCAGGCGTCGTACCCGGCCAGCGCCCGCTCCAGCGGCTCGACCTTGCGCAGCTGGCAGCAGTCGTCCGGCGACCGGTTGAACAGCCGGGGGCCGTACTCGCCGTCCTGCTGGCCGACGGTGAGCCGGGGCCGGATCGACCGGACGTTGACGGGCAGCCGGCGGGCCACCTCGTCGCGCACCCGCAGCGTCTCCGGGAAGTGCAGGCCGGTGTCGAGGAAGACCACGTCGACCCCGGGCGCGACCCGGGAGACCAGGTGGGCCAGCACGGCGTCCGCCATCGAGCTGGTCACGCAGAACCGGTCGCCGAACGTCTCGGCCGCCCAGCGGGCGATCTCCAGCGCCGGAGCGCCCTCCAGCTCCCGGCCGGCCCGCTCGGCCAGCTCCCGCAGCTCCTGCGGGCTGCGCCGGGCGGGATCGGCGGGAGTCGGGCCGCCGGGGCCGACCAGCCCCAGGGTCGCGGCCGACACCAGGGCGGTCACCGGGTCACCGCCTCGGTCAGCAGGCCGGTGAACTTCACCGTGAACACGCGGGCGCAGGCGTGGCACTCCCACGCGCCGTGCCCGGCCTCGCTCGGCCGCAGGTCCTCCTCGCCGCAGTAGGGGCAGTACAGCGGCGCGGAACGAGTCTCACTCATCGGAGTTCCTCCTCGTCTACCCTGATCACCCAGTTGGCGAAGGACTCGCCCTCGGTCCGGCTCGCCAGGTAGCGGCGGGCCAGCCGTTCCACGTACTCCGGAAGCTCGTCGGCGGTGGTCTTCAGGCCGCGCAGCTTGCGGCCGAACCCGGCGGTCTGGCCCTGCGCCATGCCCAGGCCGCCGCCCAGGTGCACCTGGAAGCCCTCGACCTGGCGGCCGTCGGGGCCGACCACGAGCTGGCCCTTGAGGCCGATGTCGGCGACCTGGGTGCGGGCGCAGGCGTTCGGGCAGCCGTTGAGGTGGATGGAGATGTCCGCGTCGAAGTCGCGCAGGCGCTCCTCCAGCCGGGCCACCAGCTCCTCGCCGCGCGCCTTCGTCTCGACGATGGCCAGCTTGCAGAACTCGATGCCGGTGCAGGCCATCGTGCCGCGCCGCCAGGCCGACGGCCGGGCCTCAAGGCCGATCGTGCTCAGCTCGGCCACCAGCGATCCGGTCCGCTCCGGGGGCACGTCCAGGACCAGGAGCTTCTGGTACGGGGTGAGCCGCACCCGGCCGCTGCCGTGCGCCTCGACCACGTCGGCGAGCCGGGCGAGCTGCGTGCCGGAGACCCGGCCCACCACCGGGGCTGCCCCGACGTAGGCGCGCCCGTCGCGCTGGCGGTGCACCCCGATGTGGTCGACCGGCTTGGCGGGCAGTTCCGGGGCGGGCCCGTCGAGCAGCGTGCGGCCCAGGTATTCCTTCTCCAGCACCTCGCGGAACTTCTCCACGCCCCAGTCGGCGACGAGGAACTTCAGCCGGGCCCGGTTGCGCAGCCGGCGGTAGCCATAGTCGCGGAAGATGCCGACCACGCCGGCCCAGACGTCCGGCACCTCGGTCAGCGGCACCCAGACGCCGAGCCGCTTGGCCAGCATCGGGTTGGTGGACAGGCCGCCGCCGACCCAGACGTCGAAGCCGGGGCCGTGCTCCGGGTGGTCGACGCCGAGGAAGGCGATGTCGTTCGCCTCGTACGGGGTGTCCACCAGCCAGGAGATCGACGTCTTGAACTTGCGGGGCAGGTTGGAGAAGCGCTTGTCGCCGACGTACCGCCGGACGATCTCCTCCAGCGCCGGGGTCGGGTCGAGCAGCTCGGCCTCGGCCACCCCGGCGACCGGGCTGCCGAGCACGATGCGCGGGCAGTCGCCGCACGCCTCGGTGGTCTGCAGGCCCACCGACTCCAGCCGACGCCAGATCTCCGGCATGTCCTCGACCCGGATCCAGTGGTACTGGATGTTCTGCCGGTCGGTGATGTCGGCGGTGTCCCGGGCGAACTCCCGGGAGATGTCCGCGACCACCCGGAGCTGGTCCAGGGTGAGCTGGCCGCCGTCGACCCGGACGCGGAGCATGAAGAACTCGTCCTCCAGCTCGTGCGGCTCCAGCACGGCGGTGCGCCCGCCGTCGATGCCGGCCTTGCGCTGGGTGTAGAGGCCCCACCAGCGGAACCGGCCGCGCAGGTCCTGCGGGTCGATCGAGGCGAAGCCCCCGTGGGCGTAGATGTTCTCGATCCGGGCCCGGACGTTCAGCGGATCGTCGTCCTTCTTGATCCGCTCGTTGGCGTTGAGCGGCTCGCGGTGGCCGAGCGCCCACTGGCCCTCCCCACGGGGGCGGCGGGGCGCCCGCGCGACGGGTGCCGTGGGTGCCTCGGGTCGGGCGGGGGTGCTGCTGACCGCCATCGCGGCGTCCTCCGTTGTCTGCTGTGCCTCTGGACGCGGGCGCGCGGCCGGCCCGTGGGACGGGGCCGTGGACAGCGGTGTCGGACGGCCGGCGCGACTACGCGCCCGAGACGGATGGGTCGGGCGTCGTCAGTGGGCCGGACAGATGGCGCTGCGCACGCGGCCGTAGTCGACGTGGCGACGGGCCACGAAGCGACGGACGACAGCGGCAAGCATGCGACCATGCTCGCACACCGGCGGTGGACCTACCACCGACCGTGAGTGTGATCCCACATCACGGGCCACCGATGCGCCACCGCGCCGACACCGCCCCCGAACAGGCCAAGCGCCCCTCGCCCGGGTGATCAAGAGGAAAGCGTCAGAGTCGATCTCGACGGTGACGCTTTCCTCTTGATCACCGGGTTGGGGGCCAGGGTGGGGGCGTGGGCCGTTCGGGTGTGGAAGGCTCGACATCGTGGGCGGATTGCCTGTAAGGCGGCTTTTGCCGGGATGGCTCGGCGCGGTCTGGCTGTGGCCGACCCTGGCGACGCTGGCGGTCACCGGCGCGGGGATCGGCTCGGCCCAGCCGTGGCGCGACGAGTTGGCCACCTGGAGCGCCGCCACCCGGCCGCTGGGCGACCTGGCCCGGATGGCCGGCACCATCGACGCGGCCACCTGGCCGTACTACCTGTTCATGCACGGCTGGGTGATGCTCTGCGGGGACTCCCCCGCCGCGCTGCGGCTGCCGTCGGCGCTGGCCATGGCGGGCACGGCCGGGCTCGCCGCCGCGCTCGGCGCACGGCTGCTCGGGCGGCACGCCGGCCTGACCGGTGGCCTGCTGTTCGCGGCCCTGCCCGGCACCTCCCGGTACGCCCAGGAGGCCCGCCCGTACGCCTTCGTCGCCCTCTTCGCGGTGCTGGCGACGCTGCTGCTGGTCCGGGCGCTGGAGCGACCCGGCTGGCGGCGCTGGGCCGGGTACGCCGCGGCCGTGGCCGCCCTCGGCCTGGCCCACCTCGTCGCCCTCACCCTGCTCGCCGCCCACGCGGCAGCCGTGCTGGCCGCCGGCCGCCGCACCCCTTCTGGCGCCGCCCCGGGCACCGCCGACCGGGCCACCCACGGTGCCGCCGACCGGGCCGCTCCGGGCACCGCCGACCGGGCAGCCCACGGTGCCGGCGACCGATCCGGCCTCCGCCCGGCCGCCGGCCGCCGGTCGCGTCGACCGGTGTGGGGCTGGCTGCTCGCGCTCCTGCCGGCGGCGGTCGTGCTGACCCCCCTGGTGCTACTGGCCGCAGGGCAACGGGGGCGGCAGCTCGACTGGGTGGACCAGGCCCGCGCCGCCGACCTTGTCGCCCTGCCCGGCGCGCTGGCCCAGAGCGGCGCGGTGGGCGGCCTGCTGCTGGGCCTGGCCGCCCTCGGTGCCGCCCGGTCGGGCCGGGGCGGGCTGCTCCCCGCCGCCTGCCTCGTCCTGCCGGTGGCCCTGGTCTTCCTGGCCGGGCTGGCCGTGCCGCTGTGGGTGCCGCGCTACCTGTTCTTCGTCGTGCCGTTCGCCTGCCTGCTGGCCGGGGCGGCGCTGGCCACGGCGGTGCTACCGGCGGCGCTGGCCGTGGTGCTCCTCGCCGGCCTGCTCGGCCTGCCCGACCAGGCGGCGCTGCGGCACAGCCACGAGTGGCCACGGGGCGCGCTGGTCGACTACCGGGGGGCGGCCCGGGTGGTCGACGCGGGCCGCCGGCCCGGTGACGTGATCGTCTTCTCGCCCCGGGACGGCTGGCTCTTCACCGACCTCGGCATCGGCTACCACCTGGGCGACCGGCAGCCCCGGGACGCGCTGGCCGTGCGGGGCCGCGACGCGCGCGGCGACTACTGGGCCGACGAGTGCCCGGACCCGGCCGCCTGCCTGGCCGGGGCGCGGCGGGTCTGGCTGGTGGTCGCCGGCCGGCGACCGGACCCGGTCGCCGCGGTACCCGGCGCGAAGGGGGCGGCGCTACGGGACGACGGCTTCGCCGTCGAGCGGGTCTGGCAGCGCCCCGGCCTGACCGTGGCACTACTCACCCGCTGAGCCGGCCTGCCCGGCTGCCCGGCCGCCCGGCCGTCCGGCCGCCCCGGGATCGCCCGCGTCATGTCGGCGACATGGCGGTATCCGGGGCGGTGGGATGCCGCCATGTCGCCGACATGGAGTCGATCAAGCGGCGCGCAGGGCAGGACGGGCGTCAGGAGCGGACGAGAGGGACCACCAGTACCGCCTCGGTGCCGCCCTCCGCGCCGTTGCGCAGCTCGATGGTGCCGCGCAGCTCGCCGGTCACCAGCGCCCGGACGATCTGGAGCCCGAGCCGGCTGCCGCGCTCGGCGTCGAACCCGGCCGGCAGGCCACGCCCGTTGTCGGCGACGGTGACGTGCAGCTGCTTGCGGAACCGGTGTGCCGACACGACGACCTCGGGTGGCACCGTCGACTCGGCCCCGGCGGCGACCTGCGGAAGGACCCCGCCCGACCCGGACCCCTCGGCCAACCCGGAACCCCCGCCCGACCCGGAACCGCCAGCCGACCCGGAGCCCTCGCCCGCCCCGGAAGCGCCGGCCGCCCCGGAACCGCTTCCGCCGGCCACCGCCGCGCCGCCGGCCGACCCGGAAGCGCCGGCAAGCCCGGCGGACCCGGACCCGACACCCACCCCGGCGGCCCCGGCACCGCCGCTGGCCTCCGCCCCGGCCGAGGTCCCGGCCGAGGATTCGGTCGAGGGCACAGCCGGAGGCCCGGGCGAGGATTCGGCCGTGGGCACAGCCGGAGGTCCGGTCGGGGACTCGGCGGCCGGCGGGAAGCCGTGCTCGACGGCGTTGAGCAGCAACTCGTTGAGGACCATGACCAGCGAGGTGGCGATCTCGGCCGGCAGCACGCCGAAGCTGCCCCGGCGGCGCATGCCGACGGTCTGCTCGGTCGCGGCGACCTCGGTCGCCGCGCTGGCCACCCGGTCGACGATGCCATCGAACTCGACCGCCTCGTCGCTGGACATGGAGAGCGTCTCGTGCACCAGGGCGATGGAGGCGACGCGGCGTACGGACTCCTCCAGGGCGACCCGGGCCTCCGGCATGGCCACCCGGCGGGCCTGGAGGCGCAACAGCGCGGCGACGGTCTGCAGGTTGTTCTTCACCCGGTGGTGGATCTCCCGGATGGTGGCGTCCTTGGTGATCAGGGCGCGGTCGCGGCGACGTACCTCGGTGATGTCGCGGACCAGGACCAGCGCGCCGATCGGCACCCCGGCGGGCATCAGCGGCAGGGCCCGGGTGAGCATGGTCGCGCCCCGGGCGTCGATCTCCCGCCGGGGCGGACCCTCGCCGCGCAGCGCGGCGAGGATGCCGTTGGCCGCCTCGGTGCCCTCCAGGGGGTCGCCGGCCAGCCGGCGGTGCAGCTTGGCCAGGTCCTCCCCGACCAGGTGGGCGGCGAAGCCGAGCCGCCGGTACGCGGACTGCGCGTTGGGGCTGGCGTAGGTGACCTTGCCGCCGGCGTCGAGCCGGACGAGGCCGTCGCCGACCCGGGGCGCGGACGTCGTCTCCCCGGGGTGCCGGGGCGGCGGGAACGTGCCGTCGGCGATCATCTGGGCGAGGTCGTCGGCGGTGGTCAGGTAGTTCAGTTCGAGTTGGCTGGGCGTGCGGGCGGTGGAGAGGTTGGTGTCCCGGCCGACGACCGCGATCACCTCGCCGGCCTCCCCGTCGGCGGTGCGCAGCCGGACCGGGATCGCCTCGTGCCGGGCGGGCACGTCGCCGTACCAGACCGGGTCGCCCTCCCGCCAGATCCGGCCCTGGCCGTACGCGACCTCCAGGTGGGCCACCTCGGGCCCGCCGACGATCCGCCCCACCTGGTCGTCCTGGTACGCGGTGGGCGCGGTCGTCGGGCGGACCTGGGCCACGCAGAGGAAGGTGCCGTCGCGGTCCACCGGCACCCACAGCAGCAGGTCGGCGAAGGACAGGTCGGACAGCAGCTGCCAGTCTCCGGCGATCCGGTGCAGGTGGTCGATGTCGGCGGGACGGAGCTGGGTGTGCTCCTCGGCGAGGTCGCGCAACGTGGACACGATGCACAGCGTGCCACGCCCACCCGGGCCCCGTCCCGCTGGCCGGCCGGGCTCACACCGGTCGACCCGTGCGCAGGCTCGCCCGGCTCACCTCCGCGGGCCCGCCCACGTCCGCCGGCCGGCCCGGGGCGCTCACATCGTCGCGGTGACCTTCTTCAGGCCGCGGGGCGCGTCGGGGTCCTCGCCGCGGGCCAGGGCCAGGGCCAGGGCGAGGCGCTGCAACGGCAGGATGTCCAGCAGCGGGGCGTACCGCTCGTCGACCTCGGGGACGGCCATCCGGGTGGCCCCCTCGACGTCGGCCGAGCCGACCACGACCACGTCGGCGCGGCGCTCGCCGAGGCGGGGCAGCACCTCGCCCATGGACCGGCCGCCGGGGCCGGAGCCGACCACGGCCAGCACCGGTACGTCCGGGTCGGTCATCGCGAGCGGGCCGTGCAGCAGGTCCGCGCCGGAGAAGGCGAGCGCCGGCAGGTACGAGGTCTCCATCAGCTTGAGCGCCGCCTCCCGGGCGGTCGGGTACGCGTATCCCCGGCCGGTGGTGACGAGCTGGGCGGCGAACCGGTAGCGGGGCGCGAGCTGGGCCGGGGTGGGGTCGTCGAGGGTGCGGGCGGCCAGCTCGGGCAGGGCCGCCAGGGCGGCGCGCTCGGCGGCGGGCAGCGCCCCGTCGCCGGCCCGGACGCCCTCCACGAGCAGCAGCAGGGCGAGCAGTTCCGCCGTGTACGTCTTGGTGGCCGCCACGGCCCGCTCGTGTCCGGCGGCGATGTCGACGCTCAGCTCGGCGATCCCGGCCAGCGGCGAGTCGGGGTTGTTGGTCACGGCGAGGGTGAGCGCGCCGGACGCGCGGGCGGTGCGCAGCACCTCGGCCAGGTCGGGTGAGCCGCCGCTCTGGCTGACGCCGACGACCAGCGCGTCGGACAGGTCGGGGCGAGCGCCGAAGAGGGTGACCGCGCTGGGCGAGGCGAGCCCGGCGGGCAGGCCGAGCCGGATCTCGGTCAGGTACGCCCCGTAGAGGGCGGCGTGGTCGGAGGTGCCCCGGGCGGTGAAGACCACGTGCCGGGGGCGGCGCTGCGCGACGACGGCGGCCACCTCGGCGATCGCCCCGGCGTGCTCGGCGGAGAGCAGCCGCTCGTAGCCGGCCGGCTGCTCGGAGATGTCGGCGGCCATGCCGGCCCCTGCACGCGTCACGGAGTGCCCCTTTCCCTGCGCGATTGCCGCGCGTTTCCTGCTCAGTCTTGCATGTTTCGGCGTACGTGAACAATCTTGCGAGCAGCATTGCGCAGTGGATCACCAAGCCGAGCCAACATCACCTACGCTTGCCCGGCCCGGCGACACTGCGACGGGGGACGCATCCGCCGCCCGGCCACCCGCACCTACCACCGAGAGGCCCACGTGTCCGAGGGAAGGGACGATCCCCCGCTGTCGGCGGAGGAGGAGCTGGCCCTGGCCCGGCTCGCGCTGGACGAGGGTGACCTGGCGCACGCCGCCGGGCACGTCGCCGGCGCGCTGACCCGGTCGCCCACCCTGCCCGAGGCGCACGAGACGCTGGCCCGGCTGGCCGCCGTCAGCGGCGGCGGCGTCGACCTGTTCCCCCTGCACCAGCGCGCCTTCGTCGGCACGGTGGTGGCCCGGGCGCACCTGCTCGCCGCGGCGGGGCGGCCCGCCGAGGGGCTGGAGCTGCTGGCCGCCGCCACTGGGCACGACCGCACCGCCGACTGGGCCGGGGTGCCCTGGGTGACGGCCCCGGAGCTGCCCGAGCGGCTCGACCCGGAGGGCATCGCCCAGGTGCTGATGCAGGTGTGCGCCGCCACGCCCGACCCGGTGCCGCGCGCCGACCGGGCGCCCCTGACGCCGTACCTCACCCTGGCCCGCAACGCGGTCACCGTCCATCCCGAGCACGCCCTGCTGCTGGGCGCGGCGTCCGCGCTGGCCCGGCGCCTCGGCGAGGTCACCCTGGCGGTCCGCTGGGCGAGCCGGGGCGTACGGGTGCGCCCGTCGAAGCTCGGCGAGGTCTGGCTCGGGTACGCGTACCGCAGCGCCGGCCGCACCCGCGAGGCCCTCGCCGCGCTCGGCCGGGCCGTCGACCACGACCCGGACGACCTCGCCGTCTACGCCGACATCGCCGGCACGCTGGCCGACACCGGCCGGCTCGACGAGGCCCTGGAGTGGACCGACCGCGCCCTCGCCCGGAACCCTGCCTTCGACTGCGCCGTGCACACCGCGCACCGGCTGCGCTTCCAGCGCGACGGCGACGTGGCGCACCTGGTGGCGCTGGCCGACTTCGTCCGCGACCATCCCGACGACTCGCACGAGCACGGCGACCTCGCCGAGTGCTGCCGCAGCCGGCCGTGGCTGGGTCAGGTCACCCCGGCCGCCGGGGCGGCGGTCGCCGTGCTGCGCCACGCCCTGGCCGCCGAGCAGGACGCCCTCGGCGCGACCGTACGGCTGGAGACGCTGGAGCCGCCGAGCGCCCTGCGTACCGTGGCGGCGGCCGCGCCCGGCCTGCGGGTCGAGGTGGCGGAGGTGGCCGAGCCGGATCCGCGCGAGCCCCGCCGGGCCACCGACCGGCCGCTGTGGCGCTGGGACGGCACCGTCGCCGCCCCGGCGGTGCCGGCACCCTCGGCCGAGGCGGCGGACCGCATCCGGCAGCTCGCCCACCCGGCGTGGCCGCACCCCCCGGCGGCGTACGACGCGGCGGTCGGCCTGGCCACGCTGGGGCTGCCCGACCTGCTCGGGCTGCTGGTGCACCCGCCCGCGGCCCCACCGACCGGGCTGGGCCGGGTGCTGGCGGGGCAGGACCCGTCGCTCTGGGTGCGCTGCGTGCAGGTGTGGGCGTGCCTGGGCCTGCTGCACCACCGCACGGACGAGCCGTGGCCGTCCTCCACCCGCCGCCGGACGCTGGTCGAGCTGGTCTGGGGGGTGGAGGACTGGATCACCGAGGCGGCCCTGTTCGCCCTGGTCACCGCCGCCTGGGTGGACCCCTCGGTCCGCGAGGACGTGGCCGGCGTGGTGGCCGATCGGCTCGCCGACGCGGCGGCGGTGGCCCGGGACCGGAGCGTGCCGATCGCGGTCTCGCTGGCGTACCTGGCGCTGGCCACCCCGGCCCTCGACCCGGCGACGGCCGCGCTGGCCGGCGAGCTGATCTCCGGCCCGGCGGCGGGCCGGTCCCGACCGGGCCGGCTGCGCCGCCTCTGGGACCGCCTCACCCGCCGCCGGGGCTGAGGCCGGCCCCGGCGGCACTGCGGACCCGGGCCGCCCGCCCCGGGGTCGGGGCGGGCGGTCGTCGCCGGGTCAGACCGCCGCGGCCTTGCCCAGGGCCGCCTCGGCCTGCTCCTCCGGCGTGGCGGCCGGCGGGGCGTCGTTCGTCGAGCGCAGCGGGATCTCCCGGATGAACCAGGCCAGCACCGGCACCAGCACGGTGAACAGCACGGCCCACCAGAAGACGTGCGAGACGGCGTCGGCGAGACCGCCGAGCACCAGCTCGCGGGCCTGCGCCGGCAGCTCCTTGAGCTTGTCGAGGTCGATCTGGCCGCCCTCGCCGCCCCCGCCGCTGAACGCGGACCCGGCGGGCGAGTCGGCGAGCCGGTTGGCGAAGATCGCGCCGAACAGCGAGATGCCGAACGAGCCGCCGATGGAGCGGAAGAACGTGGCCGCGCCGCTGGCCGCGCCCAGGTCCTTCTGCTCGACGCTGTTCTGCGCGATCAGCATCGAGGTCTGCATGAGGAAGCCCATGCCGACGCCGAGGACGATCATGTAGAGCGAGGACTCCGCCTTGCCGGTGCCAACGTCGAGCCGGGTCAGCAGGGCCAGGCCGACGGTCATCACCACGCCGCCGACGATCGGGAACATCCGGTAGCGGCCGGTCTTCGTGATCGCCCGGCCGACCACCAGCGAGACCACCAGCATGCCGAACATCAGCGGGAGCAGCAGCAGGCCGCTGTTGGTGGCCGACGCCCCCTGCACGGTCTGCTGGTAGAGCGGCAGGAAGTTCATCGCCCCGAACATGGCGAAGCCGAGCAGGAAGCCGATCATCGAGATCAGCGCGAAGTTGCGGTTGGCGAACAGCCCCAGCGGCAGGATCGGTTCCGCCGCGCGCCGCTCCACGAAGCCGAACACGACCAGGCTCACCAGGGCCAGGGCGGACAGGCCGAGGATCTGCGGCGAGGCCCAGTCGTAGGAGCTGCCGCCCCAGGTGGTGATCAGCACGATCGCGGTGATGCCGACCGAGAGCAGCCCCGCGCCGAGCCAGTCGATCCGGTGCTCGGTGCGGTACTTCGGCAGGTGCATGGTGGTGGCGAGCACCAGCAGCGCGACGCCGCCGAGCGGCAGGTTGACGTAGAACGCCCAGCGCCACGAGAGGTTGTCGGTGATGAAGCCGCCGACCAGCGGCCCGGCGACCATGGCGATGGCCATGATGCCGGCCATCATGCCCTGGTAGCGGCCCCGCTCCCGGGGCGGGACCAGGTCGCCGATGATCGCCATCACGCCGACCATCAGGCCGCCCGCGCCGAGGCCCTGGACGGCCCGGAAGGCGATCAGCTCGATCATGCCGCTGTCGGCGCCGCCGAACACGCCGGAGCCGGCCATCCCGCACAGCGCGGAGCCGACCAGGAAGATGCCGACGGAGGTCAGGAAGACTGCCTTGCGGCCGTAGAGGTCGCCGAGCTTGCCCCAGATCGGGGTGGAGACGGTGGTGCCCAGCACGTACGCGGTGACGACCCAGGTGAAGTGGTCCACCCCGCCGAACTCGCCGACGATGCGCGGCAGCGCGGTGCTGACGATCATGTTGTCGAGCATCGCGAGCATCATCGCGATCATGAGGCCGAAGAGGACGACCCGGATGTTGGGTCGTCGCTCCGCGCCCTCGACTTCCTGACTCATCGGTAAGCTCCCCCGGGGATGTGACCGACTTACTTGCCGGCCGGCTAGTTACCTTACTAGCCGCACGGTAAGTTGGTTGGCAACTGGTCGTCAAGCGAGTTGGGTGGTTCGGGTGAGAGAGAGCACAGGCACGCGGGAGCGCATCAAGGCCGTGGCCCTCGAACTCTTCACCGAGCAGGGCTACGAGAAGACGTCGCTGCGCGAGATCGCCGAGCGGCTGAACGTGACGAAGGCCGCCCTCTACTACCACTTCAAGAGCAAGGACGAGATCGTCAGCAGCTTCGTCGAGGACCGGCTGGACCGGATGGACGCGCTGATCGCCTGGGCCGACGAGCAGCCCTCCACGCTGGCGACGCGGCGCGAGCTGATCGCCCGCTACGCCGACAGCATGTTCGCCACCGAGCAGCCCTCGGTGATGCGTTTCTTCGAGCAGAACCAGACCGCGCTCAAGAGCCTCGCCGCCGGCCAGCAGATGCGCGACCGGATGTTCCGGCTGGCCGACGCGCTGGCCCGGGGCGACGAGTCGCCCGCCGCCCAGCTGCGCGCCGCCCTGTCGCTGTTCGCCGTACACAGCAGCTGGTTCGCCATCCGCGCCCCGCGCGTCACCGACGAGGAGCGGCGGAAGATCGCCCTGGACGTGGCCGACGAGTTGCTCGCCCGCATCGCCGACGGCTGAGCCGGCACCGCCCGGCCGGGCCCCGCGCTCTCGTCGGCGCAGTCCGTAGGGCCGGTGCGGCGCAGTCCGTAGGGCCGGTGCGGCGAAGTCCGTAGGGCCGGTGCGGCGGGCCGACCGCCCGCCGGGTCAGCTCGGGCCGGGCAGCTCCCGCCGCAGGCCGAGCAGGTCCACCCCGGGCAGCGGAGACCAGTCCCGCTCCGGCGTGCGGACGAAGCCCAGCCGCTCGTAGAGCCGGTGGGCGGCCTCGGCGAGCCCGCCGCGCACGCAGATCACCACCGCCGAGCAGCCCCGCGCGGCGGCGCGGGACAGGCACGCCTCGACCAGCGCCGCACCGACCCCCCGACCCTGCGCCGCCGGGTCCACGGCCAGCATCCGGAACTCGGCCTCGCCGGGGCCGGAGAGCTCGGCGTACGGGGTGCCGGGCAGCACGAACGTGACCGAACCGAGCACCCCGCCGGTGGCCCCGTCGACGGCGACCAGCACCTCGCCGCTCTCCGCCCGGGTCGCCACGTCGGCGAGCACCACACCGTAGCCGTGCTCGCCCTTGAGCTGACCGTCCGCCTCGTACGCGGCCACGGTCAGCCGGGCCACCGCCGAGAAGTCGGCCGGGGTGGCCCGCCTGACCCGCAGGCCGGTCAACCGATCACCGCGATCAGGTCACCGTCCTGCACCACGTCACCCTCGTTGACGGCGAGCTGCTGGACGACGCCGTCGGACTCGGCGACGACGGGGATCTCCATCTTCATCGACTCCAGGATCACCAGCGTGTCCCCCTCGGACACGGTGTCCCCGGCCGACGCGACGACCTTCCACACGTTCGCCACCATCTCGGCGCGGATCTCGTCGGCCATCTCCGGGTCCTCCCTCTTCCGCCAGTGTCTGCGATCGGTATCCAATCACGTGCCGGACCGTCGCGGGCGCGTCGGCGGCCCTCGACATGCGGTACCCGTCGCGAGGGCCACCGCAACCGGGCCGGTCGGCGGAGAACCGGGCCCGCCACGGTGCCCCGGCGGACCACGGCCACCGCAGGCCGCACTAGCATCAGCGGGTCGGCCCCGGGTGACCGGGCGACCGGTACGCGACCACCGCCGCGCTCGCCGCCGGCGGACACCGACCAGCACCCGAGGAGGTCAGCATGGCGAAGAAGGCCCGCAAGAAGAAGGCCCGGAAGAAGAGCAGCGCGAACCACGGCAAGCGCCCCAACTCCTGAGTCGCGCGGCGGGCGACCGCCGACCGCTCAGTGCTCTTCGCCGGCCATGGCCGGAGACGCCGGTGGCCCGGGTCGGACTCGACCCGGGCCACCGGCACGTCCAGGTGCATCGGCCGTCAGTCGGCCAGCTCGCGGGACTCGCTCGTCTCGAAGACCACCAGCTCGGTGAGGCGGACCCGCAGCCGCTCGCGCAGCTGCTCGGGCGCGGTCTCGTTGCCGCAGCAGCGGGCCACCAGCGCCTTCACCTCCTGCTCCAGGCCGTACTCGCGCAGGCACGGCCCGCACTCGTCGAGGTGCCGCCGGATCAGCGTGCGGCGCTCCTCGGCGCATTCCAGGTCGAGGTAGAGGTAGACCTCGGCGAGCACCTCACGGCAGTCCGTCTCGTGCGGCTTCCCACAGCTCACGTCACACCTCCCGGCCGGCGGCGGCGGTCGAGCCCTTCGGGGACCGCGCAGCGCTGAAACCGCGCTCGGCGGCGTAGCCCTCGAGCAGCTTGCGCAGATTACGACGACCCCGGTGCAACCGCGACATCACCGTGCCGATGGGCGTGCCCATGATGTCGGCCACCTCCTTGTAGGAGAAGCCCTCGACGTCGGTGAGGTAGACCGCCAGGCGGAACTCCTCCGGCAGCTGCTGGAGGGCCTCCTTGACGTCGCTGTCCGGCAGCCGGTCCAGCGCCTCGGTCTCGGCCGAACGCAGCCCGCTGGAGGTGTGCGACTCGGCCTCGGCGAGCTGCCAGTCGGTGATCTCCTCGGTCGGCGCCTGGATGGGCTGGCGCTGCCGTTTGCGGTAGGAGTTGATGTAGGTGTTGGTCAGGATCCGGTACAGCCAGGCCTTCAGGTTCGTGCCCTGCTCGAACTGGTGGAAGGCCGCGTACGCCTTCAGGTACGTCTCCTGGACCAGGTCCTCGGCATCCGCCGGGTTGCGGGTCATCCGCAGCCCGGCAGCGTAGAGCTGGTCGACGAATGGCATCGCGTCCCGCTCGAAGCGGGCCCTGCGCTCGTCCGTCTTCTCGGTGGTCAACCGCACATCCCCTCGCGTCGGATGCTTTCCCGCCGAGGATACGCGCCGGGCACTGCCCGCAGATTCACTTTCGGCCGGTGTGCTGGTCCTCACCACTGCGGGCCACCGTGGCCCGACCGGCCCCGCCACCACGGGCCATTCCGGTCCGCCCAGCAGCTTCCTGAGCTGCTGCGCCTCCCGTTCGTCCCGTTCCCGGCTCCGCGTCTCGGTCGGCACCGGTCACACCCCCCTGAAGCAGAAGTCTCTTCCGTGGGAGGTAACGCGGGGCGCGGGCCCCGGCATTCCGGCCCGCCGGCCCCGTTCCTGGTCCCGGCCCCGACTCCGGCGGGTGTCGGCGCTGGGACCAGGAAGGGCCTGGGAGGGACGGCGCCGGCCGCCCGGACCGGGCCTCCGACACCATCGGGGACAACGAGGCGTTCGGCCCCGGGTCACGGCCCGGGGCCGTCAGGGCGACGCCCAGCCCCGCGCGCGCAACCAGTCGACGACCACCGCGGCCGTCCCGGCCGGATCGCCGGCCAGGTCGTGCCGCTCGCCGGGCCGGACCACCACCCGCACCCCCGGGCCGGGCTCGGGCACGCCGAAGGGGTCCCGGTCGCCGTTGACCACCAGCGTCGGCAGCCCGGTGGCCAGTTCCGCCGCCCGGGAGCGCTCCGGCCGACCCGGCGGATGCAGCGGGAACGCCAGGGCCACCACCGCGTCCGCGCCGACGGCGGTCGCGGTGCGGCAGGCCACCCGGGCGCCGCTGGACCGGCCACCGACCACGAGCGCGGGCACGGCGGGGTGCCGTCGGCGCAGCTCGGCCAGGACCGCCGTCCACGCCTCGTCGAGGTGCCCGGCGGGGGCCGGCGCGCGCCGGCCGGCGACCCGGTAAGGCTGGGTCACCCGGCACACGACGAGCCCGGCGGGGGCCGCCGCGTCCCGCAGCGCGCCCAGGTCCGGCGCGTCGACGTCACCGCCCGCGCCGTGCCCGAGCACCAGCAGCGCCTGTGGCGGGCCGGCGGGCAGGTCGGTGTCGACCCGGGCCGGTCCGCGCGGGGTGACGATCTCGTCCGCGTCTCGCACGGGCCCATTCTGCGGGTCACGCCACGAGCCGACGGCGCACCGCACCGACGCCGCCCGGAGGCGGGCACCACGGCCGCCCCGCCCTGGTCGGACCGCCGCCGGCCGTCCCGCCCTTGCCGGGGGGCGGGACGGCCGGGGCGGTCAGCTCAGCGGGACCAGGGTGAGCAGCCGGTCCCGCACCGGCGGGCCGGCCTCGTCGGCCGCGTCCGGGTTCGGGTCGACCTCGCTGCGCCAGGCGACCAGCATGGCCCGGCGCTCGCGCGGTGTGGTGCCGCCCCACACGCCGTGGCAGTCACCGACCTCCAGCGCCCAGGCCAGGCACGAGCCCTGCACGTCACAGCTGCGGCAGAGCGCGACGGCCGCGTCGGCCGGCTCGTTGGGCGCCGGAAAGAACGTTTCCGGATCCACGCTCTGGCAGGTGCCTCTGGTGCGCCAGGCTTCGTCCTGCCGCCGTTCACGCAACGCCCGCAACAGTCGCGGATCTCGTCGTGCGGCAGCCACCTCGTGCGGGCGGGGCATACGCGCCCGTGTCATCCACCCACCTCCCCCGTGGGACCGGAAAGATCGATGAGTGCCGTTCGCACCGTACGAATCGTCACCCACTACCGGCGCTGTGTTGTATCGCACTTTCAGACACCGGGACAAGAGTCTTCCGTAAAGATGACTAAAAGCTTGGCCGACGATTCGCCCGCAACTCTGGCAAATCAGCACGCGACAATGCCCCCGGCAACTGTCAGAAAAGCGTCACCTCGTCGGCCGGGGCGGCCGGGGCGGGCACCCGCGTGATCAACTCCGGCCCGTCGTTGCGGACGTTGCCGACCGCCGAACCGACCGGCCGGATCTCCAGCCCCGCCAGCCACCCGGGATCGGGCGGGGTCAGCAGGTCCGCCGGCTCGTCGGTCGGGCCCAGCCAGGACGCCCACCGGTCCCGGGGCAGCAGCAGGGGCATCCGCTCGTGCACCCGGGCCAGCTCGCCCACCGCGGCGGTGGTCAGCACGCTGAAGGTGAGCACGGGCCCGGCGGGCCCCTCCCAGACCGACCAGATGCCCGCCAGGGCGAGCACCGACGAGTCGGCCGGGGTCATGAAGTAGGGCTGCCGGCCGCCCTCGGGCAGCCGGACCCACTCGTACCAGCCGTCGGCGGGGACGAGGCAGCGCCGACGGGCGAACGCGGGCGCGTACGCCCGGCTGGTGGCCACCGTCTCCGCCCGCGCGTTGATCATGCGGGCCCCGGCGGCGGGCGACTTCGACCAGGGCGGCAGGAAGCCCCAGCGGCCGGCGGACAGGGCGCGGTGCCCCTCCGGCGTGAGCCGCACCAACGGCACGGTCGTCGTGGGGGCGACGTTGTGGCTCGACCGGGCCCGGCCCTGCGTCTCGTCGGACGACTCGAACACGGCACTCAGGTCGACCGCGCTCCGGGTCGTGGCGTACCTCCCGCACATGGGGCACACGCTAACGCCCCGGGCCGCGTTCGGCTGTCCCGCCGGAGGCCGCCCCGGTCGCGGGCCCGGCCCCGGGACGGCCGTCCCGCCCACCGGGAGCGCGCCCGGCGGCCGTCGGGCGGCGGCCGGGGCACGGCAGAATGTGACCGTGGGGAACACGACCGCGACCCGGCCGCTGCGGCCGTGGACCGCTCCGACCGCGTCCGACCCGGTGGTTGCCACGCTGCGGCTGCCCGGCTCCAAGTCGATGACCGCCCGCGCGCTGGTGCTCAGCGCCCTGGCCGGCGGCCCCTCCACCATCGCCGGGCCGCTGCGCGCCCGCGACACCGAGCTGATGGCCGGCGGCCTGCGGGCCCTCGGCGCGCACATGTCGATCACCGACGACGATCGCTGGCTGGTCCGGCCCCACCCGCTGGCCGGCCCGGCGCACGTCGACGTCGGCCTCGCCGGCACCATCATGCGGTTCGTGCCCCCGGTCGCCGGGCTCGCCGAGGGGCGGATCACCTTCGACGGCGACCCGCAGGCCCGCACCCGCCCGCTGGGCCCGCTGATCGACGCGCTGCGCTCCCTCGGGGTGCGGGTCGAGTCCCCGGCCACCGGCAGCCTCCCGCTGACCGTGTTCGGCACCGGGAGCGTGGCCGGCGGCGAGGTGGTCATCGACGCCTCCGCCTCCAGCCAGCTCGTCTCCGGCCTGCTGCTGGCCGCGCCGCGCTTCGACCGGGGCGTGGTGGTCCGGCACGTCGGCCCGCCGGTGCCGTCCGCGCCGCACCTGCGGATGACCGTGCAGATGCTGCGGGCCGCCGGGGCGGCCGTCGACGACGGCACCCCCGACGTCTGGGTCGTCGAGCCGGGGCCGCTGACCGGGCGGGGCTGGGAGATCGAGCCCGACCTGTCGGGCGCGGTGCCGTTCTTCGCCGCGGCGCTGGTCACCGGCGGCGAGGTGACGTTGCGGGGCTGGCCGCGCAGCAGCGCCCAGCCCGTCGAGCAGCTCCGCACGCTGCTGCACCGGATGGGCGGCGAGGTGGTCCTCACCACCGACGGGCTGACCGTGCGCGGCACCGGCGTGGTGCACGGCATCGAGGCCGACCTCTCCGACGTCAGCGAGCTGACCCCGGCGCTGACCGCGCTCGCCGTGCTCGCCGACTCGCCGTCCCGGTTCACCGGCGTGGCACACATCCGGGGGCACGAGACCGACCGGATCGCCGCGCTCGCCCGCGAGTTCACCGGCCTCGGCGCCGACCTCACCGAGTCGGCCGACGGGCTGGAGATCCGGCCCCGGCCGCTGCACGGCGGGCAGTTCCGGACGTACCACGACCACCGGATGGCGCACGCCGCCGCGGTGACCGGCCTGGCGGTCCCCGGCATCGAGCTCGACGACGTGTCGTGCACCTCGAAGACCATGCCGGAGTTCCCCGGGCTATGGTCGGCGATGGTGACCGGAGAGAGCTGACACGGCGGAGGGCGTCCTGGCGACGAAGCGGCGGGAGTACGACGAGGACGACGTACGGGTCCGGCCCGGGAGGTCGTCGCGCCCGCGTACCCGCACGAGACCCCGGCACGCCGACGCCGTCGACGGCTTCGTCATCGCCGTGGACCGGGGCCGCTACACGTGCGTGCTGCCCGACGCCGGCCCCGACGCCCCGCTGGTGACCGCCATGCGGGCCCGGGAGCTGGGCCGCAAGTCGGTGGTGGTGGGCGACCGGGTGGGCCTGGTCGGGGACACCTCCGGGGCGGCCGGCGCGCTGGCCCGCATCGTCCGGATCGCCGAGCGCACCTCGGTGCTGCGGCGCACCGCCGACGACGACGAGACCACCGCCGAGGGGCGGCTGGAGCGGGTCGTGGTGGCCAACGCCGACCAGCTCGTCATCGTCAGCGCGCTGGCCGACCCGCCGCCGCGCACCGGGTTCATCGACCGCTGCCTGGTCGCCGCGTACGACGCCGACATCGAGCCGCTGCTCTGCCTCACCAAGGCCGACCTGGCCGGCCCGGAGCAGGTGCTCGGCTACTACGCCGAGCTGGAGCTGCCGTACGTGCTACTGCGGCCCGACGCCGACCTCGACGCGCTGCGCGACCTGCTCGCCGGCCGGGTGTCGGTCCTGGTGGGCCACTCCGGGGTGGGCAAGTCGACGCTGGTCAACCGCCTCGTCCCGGACGCCGACCGGGCGGTCGGGGTGGTCAGCGCGATCGGCCGGGGCCGGCACACCTCGACCAGCGCGGTGGCGCTGCGGCTGCCGCCCCGCCCCGGCATCGTCGCCGACCCGGGCTGGATCGTCGACACCCCGGGGGTGCGCAGCTTCGGGCTGGCGCACGTCTCGGCCGACAGCCTGCTGCACGGCTTCCCCGACCTGGTGGAGGGCACGGTCGACTGCCCGGCGAACTGCCAGCACACCGCCGAGGAGGCCGACTGCGCGCTGGACGCCTGGGTGGCCGCCGGCAAGGCCGACGAGCGCCGGCTCGCCTCGTACCGCCGGCTGCTGGCCTCCCGGTCCGGGGAGGGCGACAGCCGCGAGCCCGACCAGCGCAACCCGGGCGACCCGCTGGAAGGGTCGTGACCGGCGACCCGCCGACAGGAGCGTGACCGGGCCGCCGCTACCGTTTGCGGCATGACCGGGTACGCCGACGACCTCGCCCTCGCCCACCTGCTCGCCGACGCCGCGGACGCCATCTCCACGGCCCGGTTCCGGGCCCTCGACCTGCGGGTGGAGGCGAAGCCGGACCTGACCCCGGTCTCCGACGCCGACACGGCCGTGGAGCGGGAGATCCGGGCGCTGCTGGCGGCGCACCGCCCCGGCGACGGCCTGCTCGGCGAGGAGTACGGCGGGCAGCCCTCGGCCACCCCGGGCGGGCGGCGCTGGGTGGTCGACCCGATCGACGGCACCAAGAACTTCGTCCGGGGGGTGCCCGTCTGGGCCACCCTGATCGCCTTGCTGGAGGGCGACCGGCCGGTGCTCGGGCTGGTCTCCGCGCCGGCGCTGGGCCGCCGCTGGTGGGGCGCGCTCGGCGCGGGGGCGTACGCCGGCCCGGACGCCGCGCACGGCACGCCGATCCGGGTGTCGGCGGTGGGCCGCCTCGCCGACGCCAGCTTCTGCTACTCGTCACTGTCGGGGTGGGAGTCAGCCGGACTGCTGGAGCCGGTGCTCCAGCTCATGCGGGACACCTGGCGCAGCCGGGCCTACGGCGACTTCTACGGCTACATGCTGCTCGCCGAGGGGGCCCTGGACGTGATGGTCGAGCCGGAACTGTCCCTGTGGGACGTCGCCGCGCTGGTGCCGATCGTGACCGAGGCGGGCGGGACGTTCACCGACCTGGCCGGGCGGCCTGCCCCGGGGGGCGACGCCTCGGTGGAGAACAGCGCCGTGGCCAGCAACGGGCCGCTGCACGCCGACATCCTGGCGAGGCTGGGTCGGCCGGCCGAGCGCTGAGCGCCGCCAGCCTCTATCCTCGCCAGGTGGTGTCCTCCGGTTGGTGCTTCCTGGCGGCGATGATCGTCGCGTACGGCTTCGCCAACCTGCTCCAGTCCGTCGCCGCGGCGCGGACCACCGTGCACCACACCTTCGACCCGGGGCTGCTGCTGCGGCTGGCCGGCCACCGCACGTACCTCGTGGGCCTCGCCTGCCAGGTCGGCGGCTTCGTGCTGGCCTTCCTGGCCCGCCGCGACCTGCCGCTGTTCCTGGTCCAGGCCAGCGTCGCGGCGGGCCTGGGGGTGACCGCGATCCTCGGCGTGCTGGTGCTCAAGTGGCGGCTGCCCACCGCCGAGGTCGCGCTGCTGGTGCTGCTCGTCGTCGGGGTCACCGGCCTGGTGCTGTCGGCGCAGCCGGCGCAGTCCCGGCCGCTGGGGCCCGCCGGCCTGGTCGCGCTGGCGGCGGCGCTCGCGGTGATCGCCGTGGTCGGCTTCTTCGCGGTACGGCTGCACGGCGCGCCCGGGTCGGTGGCGCTCGGCTCGCTGGCCGGGCTGGCCTTCTCCGCCGCGGCGGTGGCCGCCCGCCCGCTGGCCGCCGTGACGAGCGTGGAGGGGTTCGTCCGGGACCCGCTGCTCTACCTGCTGGTGGCCCACTCGCTGGTCGGTCAGCTCCTGCTCGGCCTGGCCATGCAGCGCGGCTCGACCACCGCGGCGGTGGCCGCGATGGACGCGGCCGGGGCGGTGCCCGCCGCGATCGTCGGGCTGCTCCTGCTCAACGACAAGATCTGGCCGGGCCGGGAGTGGCTGGCCGCCCTCGGCTTCCTGGCCACGCTGGCCGCGGTGATCGGGCTGACGCGCTACGCCGAGCCGCAGCACCACCACGAGGTGGCGGCCCGGGAACACGCCCGGGGGATGCTCCCCGCCGGCGCACCGGCCCGCCCCCGCCGCTGACCGGCCCGTCCCGGCAGCCTCCACGCCGGGCCGGTTCGGGCACGCCGGGCGGTTCGGGCTACGCCGCCTCGACCGGCCTGCGCCGCAGCACCACCCGCTCGTAGAGCCGCTCCAGCGCGGCGGCCGTGCGTTCCCACGTGTAGCTGCACCGGACCCGGTCCACGGCGGCGTGCCCGTACGCGAACCGGCCCGCGTTGTCGGCGAGCAGCCGGCGCAGGGTCATCCCGAGGGCCCGCACGTCGCCCGGCGGCACCAGCTTCCCGGTGACCTCGTCGACGACGGCGTCGGCGATGCCGCCCATCGCGTACCCGACGACCGGCACGCCGCAGGCCATCGCCTCCAGCGAGACCCGGCCTGCGGAGGAGTAGTGCGGGGTGCAGGCCACCACGTCGGCCGAGCGGTACCAGGTGGCCATCTGGTCGTGCGGCACCGCGCCGACCAGCGTCACCTGCTCGGCCACCCCCGTGCGCTCGGCCAGCTCGCGCAGGCGGCGCGCCTCGGCGTGGCCGGCGAGCTGGTCGGCCGGCGGGCCGCCGGCGATCACCAGCTCGGCGTCGCCGACCAGCCGCATCGCCCGGATCAGGTCGTCGTGGCCGTGCCCGGGCGTCAGGCCCCCCACGGAGAGGATGCGCGAGCGCTGGTCGCGCGGGGCCGCCTCGCCGTCCGGGTGGAACTGGTCGGTGTCCACCCCGGTGGGGACCATCGCCACCGAGCTGCGTTGCAGCCCCATCCGGGTCAGCTCGTCGACCTCGTCGTTGCACTGGGCGACCGCGATGTCCACCGCCCGGGTCAGGGCCCGCTCCAGCGGGATGCGGGTGCCGGGGCCGTCGTAGCCGGGGCCGAGGTGGCGCAGCTGCTCCACGCCGAGCGAGTGGAAGGTCTGCACGACGGGGATGTCGGTTTCGCGCACCGCGTGCGCGGCGGCCAGGCCGCCGACCCAGTAGTGCCCGTGCACCACCTCCGGGGACCACCCGCCGGCCCACCGGTCGGCCAGCCACCGGCCGAACTCCGACACGTGCCCGACCAGCTCGGCGGTGGGCATCGGCGCGGCCGGGCCGACCGGCACCCGCTCCACCCGGTAGCCGTCGACCTCCGCCGTGGCGGCCAGCGCGGGATCGTCCCGGCGCTCGTAGACGTGCACGTCGTGGCCGCGCCCGGCCAGCTCGGCGGCGACCCGCGCGATGTGCTCGCGCGTGCCGACCACCGGGCCGTCGGCGGGCCGCGACGGGCCGGAGTGCGCGCACACTAGGCCGACGCGCATGGGTCACCTCCATGCGGTTGGTTGAGCTGGTGGGTCCTCCCGGTCAGAGGGTCCCATTAACCGCGCTGCTCGGAGCCGAAACCTGGCAAGTCCCCGCCGGGGCCGGGGCCGCCGGCCGCCGATCCGGTCCGGGCCGCCGGCATGAGCGGGGCCCACGGGGGTACGGGCGTGGAATGGCTCTGACCCGCACCCTCGACGACGCCGTCGTCGTGCTCACCGGCGCCTCCAGCGGCATCGGCACCGCCACCGCGTACGCCCTCGCCCGGCGGGGCGCGGCCGTGGCGCTGGCGGCCCGCAGCGAGGACGCCCTGGAGCGGGTGGCGGCGCGGTGCCGGGAGCTGGGCGGCCAGGCGCTCGTCGTGCCCACGGACGTCACGGACCCGGTCGCCGTGGAGATCCTCGCCGCCCGCGCGGCGGAGGAGTTCGGCCGGATCGACGCCTGGATCAACAACGCGGCGGTGAGCGCGGTCGGGCTGTTCGACGAGATACCGGTGCGGGAGTTCCGCCGGGTGCTGGAGGTGAACCTGCTCGGCACCGTGCACGGCATGCGGGCCGCCCTGCCGTACCTCGCGGCGGCCGGCGGCGGGGTCCTGGTCAACAACGCCTCCGTGCTGGCCGAGGTGGCGATGCCCTACCAGTCGGCCTACAACGCCACCAAGCACGGCATCCGGGGGCTGGCCGACACGGTGCGGCAGGAGCTGCGGCTCACCGGGCGGGGGAACGTCTCCGTGTGCACGGTGCTGCCGGCCAGCATCGACACCCCGTTCTTCCGGCACGCCGCCAACCACACCGGGCGGGAGCTGGTGCCGCCCCCGCCGGTGTACCCGCCGGAGCTGGTGGCCGAGACCATCGTCCGGGTGCTGCGCCGGCCGCGCCGCGAGGCGTACGCCGGCGGCGCCGCCCGGCTGCTCGGCGCGCAGTGGCGGCTGGCCCCCGCGCTGGCCGAACGGGCCCTCGGCTGGTATGTCCACCGCACCCAGTTCGGGCCCGCCGGTCGGCCGGACAGCGCCGGGAACGTCTTCGCCGCCGACGCGGCCGCCCGGCGGGACGGCGGGTGGCACGGCCGGCGGCGGCAACTGGTCCGGATGACCACGGCCTTCGGGCTCGCCGCGGCCGGCACGGCGGTCGGCACGCTGGCGGCCCGGGCCAGGCGATCCCGGACGGAACGCCGATGAACTCCCCCGACCGGCAGGATGCGCGGTTCGTCGCCACGGCGCACAATGGGACGATCATGCCGACCGACCTGCGCTGCGTGGTGGAGACGGACGAGTCGTCCGGAGTGCTCCGGCTGACGGGGGTGCTCGACGCCGCCGGCACCGCCGCCGTCCGGGACGCGCTGCTCGTGCGGCTCTGCGACCGCCCCGGCCCGGTGGTGGTCGACCTGACCCGGCTGCGGCTGACGGACCCCGCCCGGGGGCTGTTCGCCGAGGTGCGCCGCGAGATCGCCGACTGGCCGGCGGCGGGGCTGCTGGTCGTCGACCCGACCGGGGCGGCAGCCGGCCCGGGGCTGCCGGTCTGCGCGAACCTGGCGGAGGCGGAGGCGGCGCTGACCCGCGCCCCGATGGCCGCGGCGACCACCACCGCGCTGCCGCCGGTCGTCGGCGCGGCCCGGCAGGCCCGGGCGCTGGTCACCGACGGCTGCGCCCGGTGGGGGATCGGCGCTCTGGCCGAGGCGGGCTGCATCGCGGTGACCGAGATGGTCAACAACGTGGTGGCGCACGCGCGCACCCCGATGACCCTGCGGATGGCCCCCGGCGACGGCACGCTGCACCTCGGCGTACGCGACCAGTCGCGGCGGCAGCCGCGCTACACCGGGGTCACCCCACCGCACCTGGCCGGCGGTCGGGGACTGCTGCTGATCGACACGGTGGCCCGCCGCTGGGGCAGCACCCTCCTGCCCGACGGCAAGCTCGTCTGGGCCGTGTTGGACCTCGCGCGCACCCCGGGCTGACTCCTGTCACCGCCGCCCCAGCGGTCCCCACGTGCCGGCCCGGACACCGGCGGGCGGATCGGTTACGGGCGGTGGGCAGTGGGTAGTGATCAGCCATGCGCGACGACGAGTACCCGACCCCCGTCTCCGACCCGGAGGCCGACGGCCTGCCCGACACCGCCGACGACGACTCGACGGCCAACGACGACGTCGAGACCGGTCGCGAGGCGGACGGCCCGGCGCCGGCCCAGCTGCCCGGCGACCGCACGCCCGTGGCGGTGGACCGGTACGGCACCACCGCCGAGGAGCAGCTCGACGGCGAGTCGCTGGACTACAAGCTCCAGCGGGAGAGCTTCGAGCGCCCCGCCGACGACCCGCTGGCCGGACCGGTCGACCCGGACATCGCGGCCGAGGCGGACAGCGAGGAGGCCGCCGCCCAGGCACAGCTCGACGCCGACGTGATCGACCCGGGCCCCACCTCCGACCCGCACTCCCCCGTCTCCATCTACGACCACGGCCAGCTCGGCAGCGTCGCCGACGCCGAGGTGGGCCGGCTGGTGGAACCGGACGAGGGGGCGCACAGCGACCTGGAGACCGACAACGTCACGTACGACGCGGGGTCCGCCGGCGGCGGGGCGAGCGCCGAGGAGCTGGCGATCCACGAGACCCGGCCGCCCGGCGCGCACTGACCGGCCCGCCGCGCCCGGCCCGGCGGTCAGCGCGCCCGGCCGGGCGGGTCAGTCGTCGAGGCCCCGCTCGATCGCGTAGCGGGTCAGCTCGACCCGGTTGTGCAGCTGGAGCTTGCCGAGCGTGTTCTGCACGTGGTTCTGCACCGTCCGGTGGGACAGCCCGAGCCGCTCGGCGATCTGCTTGTACGACATCCCCTTGGCGACCAGGCGCAGCACCTCGGTCTCGCGGTCGGTGAGCCGGGGCGCGTCTGCGGGGCGGCCCACCGCGGCGGTGCCCCGGCTCGCGGCGGGACCGCCCGCGCCCGCCGCGAGCCGGCGGAACTCCCCGAGCACGAGGCCGGCCAGGCCGGGGGTGAAGACCGGCTCGCCGGCGGCGGTGCGGCGCACCGCGTCCAGGAACTCGGCCGGGGCCGCCGACTTCACCAGGTAGCCGGTCGCGCCGGCCTTCACCGCGTCCAGGACGCTCTGCTGTTCGCCGCTGGCCGAGAGCATCAGCACCCGCACCTCGGGCAGCGCCGCGCGCAGCCCCCGGATGACCTCCACCCCGGAGATGTCCGGCAGTTGCAGGTCGAGCACCACCAGGTCGGGCCGGGCGGCGGGGGCGACCCGCACGGCCTGGCGGCCCTCCCCGCTGGTGGCGACCACGAGGTGCCCGGCCTCGGTGAGGTCGCGGGCCACCCCCTCCCGCCACATCGGGTGGTCGTCCACCACCATCACCCGCACGCCGGCCGGGGCGTTCGCGGCGGGCGCGTCCGGGCCGGTGGCCGGCGACCGTGGGCCGGTCGGCGGGGGCGGGGCGTCGGCGGCGCTCACCGGGGCGTCCTCGGCACGGTCAGCTCGACCTCGGTGCCGGCGCCGGGCGTGGAGGTGATGGTGACCGTGCCGCCCAGGTCGGCGACGCGGCCCCGGATCGACTGCGCCACCCCGAGCCGGCCCTGCCGGGCGGCCTCGTCGAGCCGGCCCGCCGGGATGCCCGGGCCCTCGTCGCGTACCGAGACCGTCACCGTCTCCCCCTCGTCCTCGATGAGCACCCAGGCCCGGCCACCCGCGTGCCGGCGCACGTTGTCCAGCGTCGCCCTGGTCGCGTCGGCCAGTTCCCGGGCCACCGGCGCGGGCAGCGGGACGCCGGTGGCCGGCGCCGACAGCGAGACCGTAGCCGAGGCGTACCGGCCGAGCAGGGCACGCAGGTCGAGGGTGTCCTGCCCCGCCGGGTCGGCGTCGCCGGGGGGTGCCGCCCCGGCGATCAGGGCGCGCAGGGCGGCCTCCTGCTCCCCCGCCAGCCGGGCCAGCTCGCCGGCCTCCCCGTCCAGGTGGGCGCCGCGCCGCTGCACCAGCGCGAGCACCTGGAGCACCGAGTCGTGGATGTCCCGGGCCAGCCGCTCCCGCTCCCGGGTCGCCGCCTCCAGCTCCACCGCCCGGTGCAGCCGCTGCTCGGCGGTCACCGCCAGCCGGGCGACGTGGCCGACCACCGCCCCCGCCATCAGCAGCAGGATCCAGCCGGTGAGGGCGGACTGGCCGATCCGCTCCCGGGCCGCCAGGTCGGCCGCGCACACCGCCAGCGCGGCCACGGTGCCGCGCCGCCGGCCGCCGGAGACGGCCCAGGCGAGCACCGGCCCGGCCAGCCACACCACGGCGAGGCTGGGCGCGCCGGCCGCGAGGGCCGCCCGGCCGACCGCCCAGGGGCTGACCTGCAGCACCCCGACCACGACGGCGAGGTCGGCGACCAGCAGCGGCCAGCCCCGTCGGGCGGGGCGGGCGTAGCCGAGGGCCGTGGTCACCGTCCAGCCGAGCATCACCAGCAGGACGGCGCCGGCGACCACGGGGTGGGCGTACCCGCGGGCGTCGCGCGCGACGATCAGGCCGACGTACGCCAGGGCGGCGAACCGGAACACCGCGACGGCCCGCCAGAGCGGGACCTCGAATCCACCGGGCGTCGACGGCACCCCGACACGATGCCACACGCCCCCTCCCCAGCCATGTCGTCCGTCGGACGGGAGGCGACCCGCCGCCACCTGCCCCGGGAACGGCGGACGATCATGGCTGCCCCGACCGACACGGCGTACGGTTGTGCCCATCGACACCACCCTCCTGATCGCCGAAGCCTTCGACCAGGCCCAGGTGACCGAGCTCCGGCACTCGGTCACCTCCTGCGCGCACGCCGTCGGGCTGCGCGGGCAACGGCTGGACGACTTCGTGCTGGCCGTCAACGAGCTGCTCACCAACGCGGTGCGGCACGGCGGCGGGCGGGGGTGGCTGCGGCTGTGGCGCCAGCCGGGGCGGCTGGTCTGCGAGGTCGCCGACCACGGCCGGGGGATCAGCTCCCGGCGGCTCGACGACCGGAGCCGCCCCGCGCCCGACACCGCGGGCGGCTGGGGCCTCTGGCTGGCCCGGGAGCTGAGCGACGCGATGGACGTCGAGACCGGCCCGGCCGGCACCACGGTCCGCATCGGCATGCCCCTCGCCCCGGCCCTCGACGCCGGCGAACGCGCCCCGGACTGACCCGCCGGGCCCGGCCGGGCGGCGGTGGGCGGCGGACCGGCGGCGGGGCGGGTACGGTGCTGCGGTGACCGGAGAGTACGTCGCCGCCATCGACCAGGGCACCACCTCGTCCCGGTGCCTCGTCTTCGACCGGGCCGGGGAGATCGTCTCCGTGGCCCAGCGCGAGCACCGGCAGATCTTCCCCCGGCCGGGCTGGGTCGAGCACGACGCCGAGGAGATCTGGGACAACGTGCGGCTCGTCGTCCGCGAGGCGCTCGACGCGGCCGGCACCGGCGCGGAGGGGCTCGCCGCCGTCGGCATCACCAACCAGCGGGAGACCACCGTCGTCTGGGACCGCGCCACGGGCCGCCCGGTCGCCAACGCCATCGTCTGGCAGGACACCCGCACCGGGCCGCAGCTGCGCGCGCTCGACGAGGCGTACGGCGAGCAGCGGGTGTGCGAGCGCACCGGGCTGCGGCTGGCCACCTACTTCGCGGGCCCGAAGCTGCGCTGGCTGCTCGACAACGTCGACGGGCTGCGCGGCCGGGCCGAGCGGGGCGAGGTGCTGTTCGGCACCATGGACAGCTGGCTGATCTGGAAGCTGACCGGTCGACACGTCACCGACGTGACGAACGCGAGCCGCACCATGCTGATGGGCCTGGACACCCTCGACTGGGATCCGGAGCTGCTCGACGCGCTCGGCGTGCCGGCCGCGATGCTCCCCGAGATCCGCAGCTCGGCCGAGGTCTACGGCACCGCCACCGACGGGCCGCTCGCCGGGGTGCCGGTGGCCAGCGCCCTCGGCGACCAGCAGGCCGCCCTGTTCGGGCAGACCTGCTTCCAGCCGGGCGAGGCCAAGTGCACGTACGGCACCGGCAGCTTCCTGCTGCTCAACACCGGCGCGAGCCCGGTGATCTCCTCGCACGGGCTGCTGACCACCCTCGCGTACCGGATCGAGGGGCAGCCCGCCGTGTACGCGCTGGAGGGCGCGATCGCGGTCACCGGGTCGCTGGTGCAGTGGCTGCGGGACAACCTCGGCCTGATCTCCACCGCCGCCGAGGTGGAGGAGCTGGCCCGCACGGTCGACGACAACGGCGGCTGCTACGTGGTGCCGGCGTTCTCCGGGCTGTTCGCCCCGCACTGGCGCAGCGACGCGCGCGGGGTGATCGCCGGGCTCACCGGCTACATCACCAAGGGGCACCTGGCCCGGGCGGCGCTGGAGGCGTCGGCCTGGCAGACCCGCGAGGTGGTCGACGCGATGAACGCCGACTCCGACGTGGCGCTGCGCCGGCTGCGGGTCGACGGCGGGATGACCGCCAACGGCCTGCTCATGCAGTTCCTCGCCGACGTGCTGGACGTGCCGGTGGTCCGCTCCCGGATCACGGAGACGACCTGCCTCGGCGCGGCGTACGCGGCGGGCCTCGCCGTGGGCTTCTGGCCGGACCTGGCCACCCTGCGCGCCCAGTGGCGCTCCGACGCGCAGTGGACCGCCGCGATGGACCCGGACGAGCGGGACCGGGAGCTGCGCCAGTGGCGCAAGGCCGTGCAGCGCACCCTCGACTGGGTGGACTGACCCGGCACCGGTCGGCCCGGCACCGGGCCGGCGGGCGTCAGGACCAGGTGCGGCCGGTGAGCTTCTCGTAGACCTCGACGTAGCGGGCCCGGGTCGCCTCGATCACCTCGGCGGGCACCTCGGGGGCCGGGGGCCGCTTGTCCCAGCCGCCGCCGGTCGCCCAGTCGCGGACGTACTGCTTGTCGTAGGAGAACTGGGCCCGGCCCGGCTGGTACGACTCGGCCGGCCAGAACCGCGACGAGTCGGAGGTGAGCACCTCGTCGCCGAGGACGAGGGTGCCGTCCGCCGCCCAGCCCAGCTCGATCTTGGTGTCGGCGACCAGGATGCCCCGGTCGGCGGCCAGCTCCGCGCCCCGGCAGTAGATGTCGAGGGTGATCTGCCGCAGCCGCGCGGCGGTCTCCGCGCCGACCTTGTCCACCACCTGCTCGTAGGAGATCGGCTCGTCGTGCTCGCCCTTGGGGGCCTTCGTCGACGGGGTGAAGATCGGCTCGGGCAGGATCGACGCCTCGACCAGGCCCCGGGGCAGCCGCACGCCGGAGACCGCGCCGGTGCGCTCGTACTCGGCGAGGCCGCCGCCGGTGAGGTAGCCCCGCGCGACGCACTCGACCGGGACCATCTCCAGCCGCCGGCAGCGGATCGCCCGGCCGGCGAACTCCGCCGGCACGTCCGTGGCGGAGACGACGTGGTTCGGCACCAGGTCGGCGAGCTGCTCGAACCACCACAGGGACAGCGCGGTGAGCAGGCGACCCTTGTCCGGCACCGGGGTCGGCAGCACCACGTCGTAGATCGAGATCCGGTCGGAGGCGACCAGGATCAGGTCGTCGCCGTCGGCGTAGACGTCCCGGACCTTGCCCGAGTGCAGAAGTTCCACGCGCCCTAGTACACCACGGGCCGGCAGACGCCCCGGGACGGCCACCCGTCGGGCCGCACGGCCGTTGACACCCGCCCGCGCCGGCTGTGTAAATGGTCCGACCCCACGTTGGAAAGATCAGGAGCGCCCGTGCCCGACGCCCGTACCCCACCGACCCGCACCGGCCCGGACCCGGGCCGGCGGCGGCTGCTCGGTGCGCTGCTCGGGGCGCCGTTCGCGGCGACCGGCCTCGCGGGCTGCGGCAGCCGGGAGGAGGACCGGCCGGTCGAGGACGGGCCGGTCGAGCTGTCGGTCTTCTGGTACGGCACGGCCGCCCGGGCCGAGCTGACCGAGAAGGCGCTGCGGCTCTACTCCTCCCGCAACAACCTGGTCAGCTTCCGGGTCACCTGGCAGGGCCTGCCCGGCTACTACGACCGGCTGGCCACCCAGGCCGCCGGCGGCAACGTGCCCGACCTGATCCAGCTCGACGACACCGTCCTCGCCGAGTACGCCCGGCGGGAGATCCTGCTCGACCTCGGCGGATACGTCGCCGACCACCGGCTCGACCTGCGCGGGCTCCCGCCGGACCTGGCGCGCTACGGCGAGGTGGACGGCCGCACCGTGGCGGTCGCCGCCGCCCAGACGACCGCCGCCCTCGTCTACAACCGCAGCCTGCTGCGCCGGCTCGGCGTCGCCGAGCCCCGCACCGGCATGTCCTGGCCCGCGTACGTCGACTGGGCCGCGCGGGTCACCCGGGCCGCCGACGGCCGGGTGGCCGGCACGATGGACCCGTCCGGGGACCACCGGGCGCTGTGGCTGTGGCTGCGGTCCCGGGGCGCCGAGTTGTACCAGGGCCGGCAGCTCGGCTTCGGCGCGAACGAGCTGGTCGACTGGTTCGAGCTGTGGCAGAACGCGCGGGCCCGGCGCGCCACCCCGAGCGCCGCCCTCGTGGACCAGGCCGACGGCGGCGAGCCGACCCGGCAACTGGTGGTGACCGGCCATACTGCCGCGTCGTTCGCCTGGGCCCACCAGTTCCCCGAGTTCCGGCGGCAGACCCGGGACGAGCTGGCCCTGGCCGCGTTCCCCGGGCCACCGGCGGCGCAGTGGCCGCGCGCCTCGATGTACTGGGCGGGCTTCCGGGGCACCCGGCACCCCGCACTGGTGGCCGACGTCATCCAGTTCCTCACCAACAACATGGAGGCCGGCCTGGCCCTCGGCCACGAACGCGGGGTGAGCCCCAACCTCGCCATCCGCCGGTACGTGCGGGAGAGCCTGACCGACCCGGGGCAGCAGGCCGCCGCCGCCCTCGCGGAGGCCGTGGCCGCCCAGCTCGGCCCGGCCCCCGGCCCGCCGCCGAAGGGGCACGCCCGGGTCCGGACCCTGCTCGTCGAGACGGCGGAGGGCGTCCGCTCCGGCCGGGCCGGGATCCGCGCGGCCACCACCCGGTTCGTCGCCCAGGCCGAGGCCGCCCTGGCGTCCTGACCACCCGTCCGGGACCCGCCACCCGTCCGGACCCGCCCGCGGGTACCCGTTCTCGGGTGCCCGCTTTCGGTGCGCGCCCTCGGGCGCCCGCCCGCAGGTGCCCGCCGGCCCCCGGGTGACCGCCGGCCCCTGGGTGACCGCCGGCAAGATCGTGCTCAATCGCGGATCGAGTGGCCTCCGAGCGGCCGGAGGCCACTCCTTACCGGTTCGAGCGCGATGTTGGGCACGCGGACGCGGGCCCGGGCAGGGGCGGGGCGGGGCGTGGGCCGCCGGGTCAGCGCGGCGGGCGGTTTCGCCGGTTGCGCATGAGCAGCAGCACCAGCAGCACGATCCCGCCGACGACGACCAGGCAGCACAGCAGCCCGAGGAAGCCGACGCCGCCGCCCCGGGACCGCCGCTTGGCGGCCTCCACCACAAGCTCTCCCGTGCCGGTGGACGCCCAGGCCGCGACCGGGACGAAGACCGACAGCACGACCGCACCGAGGACCGTGCTGAGCCGGCCCCACCACTTGTTCCACGAAGACATGCCCCCATCCTCGCCGAGGAACGCAAGTGGGGCACGCGGGACGGCCGGGGATGCGCCCGACGGCGCGAGGACGGCATCGCCCGACGGCGCGACGGACAGCGCGCCCCAGCTTCGCGGCCGAGAGCTGGACAGGACCTCGCGCGAGGAGGCGACACGGAGCTTTTCGCGCGCAGGAAAAGGCGAAGGGCCCCGGAGCGAACTCCGGGGCCCTTGCGAACGAGTAGCGGGGACAGGATTTGAACCTGCGACCTCTGGGTTATGAGCCCAGCGAGCTACCGAGCTGCTCCACCCCGCGTCGGCTTTCATAGCTTAGCCCATCCCCGCGGCGGAGATCAGCGGGCCCCCCGAAAGCCGCCCGCCCCATCCGAGAAGCCAGCATCCGAGAAGCCAGCACGCGAAACGCCAGCACGCGAGGACCAGCGTGCGAAGGGCCAGCACGCAAAAGGCTCTCACGTGGAAGGCTGTCACGCGAAAGGCCCCGGAGCGAACTCCGGGGCCTTTCCGAACGAGTAGCGGGGACAGGATTTGAACCTGCGACCTCTGGGTTATGAGCCCAGCGAGCTACCGAGCTGCTCCACCCCGCGTCGGCTCGTTAACCCTAACCCACCGCCCCCGCGGGCCGCAAAACGGCCCACGGGGCGGGGCGTAACCGCTGGTCATCCCCCTGCCGGCGCCGACGGCGACGGGGCGGAGCCACCGCTGGGCGAGGCGGACGGCGACGCCGAGGGCGCGGCCGGGGCGGCCGGGCTGGCCGCCTGCTGGGCCTGCTGGAACGCCGTCATCGCCTCGTCCAGGGCCTTGAGCGCCCGGCCGTACCGCTCGAAGTCACCGGAGGTCTGCGCGGCCTTGACCTCGGCGATGGCCGACTGCACCTTGGCCGCCGCCTCGGCCAGCTCGCCGGTCAGCGGCGGGGCGTTGCTGCCGTCGCCCGGGGGCGGGGTGCCGCCCGTCGGTGGCGGGGTCCCGCCCTGGGCGGCCTGCTTGCCCTGCTCGACGAGCTGCTTGATGCCGTCGGTCAGGTTGTTGGCCAGCACCACGTACGAGCCGCCGTCGCCGTAGGAGAGCAGCACCTTCTGCAGCAGCGGGTACGCGTCCTGCTGGTTGCTCTTGACGTAGACCGGCTCGACGTACAGCATCCCGTCGCCGAACGGCAGCGACAGCAGGTTGCCGTACTGCACCTGGGCCTGGTTGGAGGAGAGCAGGTTCAGCTGCTGCCGGATGTTGGCGTTGTTGGTCATCTGCTGGTGCACCTGCACCGGCCCGGAGATCCGGGTCTGGTCGGGCAGCTCCAGCACCTCCAGCTGCGGTTTGCCGTCGACGTACGAACCGGAGATCAACGCGGCGAGGTTCTGCCGGCCGTTCGGGGTGACGGCGGAGGTGAGCTGGAAGCGCGGCGCGGTCTGCCCCGGGAACTGCGTCCACAGGTAGTACGGCGGCTGCTTCTGCCCACCGTCGGGGTTGTCCGGCACGTTCGGCACCTGCCAGAAGTCCTGCGCCGAGTAGAAGTCGCCCGGGTCGGTGACGTGGAACTTGGTCAGCAGGTTGCGCTGCACCTTGAACAGGTCGGCCGGGTACCGGAAGTGCTCCCGCAGCTCGGCCGGGATCTTGTCGTTCGGCAGCACCAGGTCCCCGCCGAACGCCTTGTTCCACGCCTTGAGCACCGGGTCGGTCTGGTCGAACTCGTACAGCCGGACCGTGCCGTCGTACGCGTCGACCGTGGCCTTGACCGAGTTGCGGATGTAGTTGACGTTCTCCCGGGCGAGCTGGAACGTGCCCCGGCCGGTCAGCTCGTCGGTGGTCTCCGACTGGAGGTTGACCCGCTCGGCGTACGGGTAGGTCGCGGCCGTGGTGTAGCCGTCGACGATCCACTGCACCCGGCCGCCGACCACCGCCGGGTACGGGTCACCGTCGAGGGTGAGGAACGGCGCGACCTTCTCCACCCGGTCCCGGGGGTTACGCACGTACAGCAGCTTCGAGTTCTCGTTGACGGCCTCGGAGAGCAGGAAGTTGGACTCCTGCTCCTTGATGGCGTAGAGCAGCCGGCGGCTGAACGAGCCGATCTCGACGCCGCCCTCGCCCGTGTACGTGTAGTACTGCTCGCCGCCGGTCTGGGTCGGCCGGTCGAACTCGGCGTTGCGCTCCGGGTTGGCCTGCCCGACGATCGCGTAGTCCTCGGGCTCCATCCGCTCGCCGTAGTAGATGCGCGGCTGGGTGGCCGGGATCTGCTCGGTCTGCGCGGAGCACGCCTCCTGGGTCTTCTCGCCGAGGAAGCCCGAGACGAAGTACGGCTGGCCGCCGCACACCACCTGGTTGGCCGGCGCTGCCACCAGCCCGTAGCCGTGGGTGTAGACGGTGTGCCGGTTGATCCAGGTGTTCTGCTGGTCGGTCAACTCGCCGTAGTTGACCTCCCGGACGCCGACCACGTAGTCGGAGGTCTTGCCGCCCACCGCGTACCGGTCGATGTCCAGCTTCGGGCCGAAGTCGTAGAAGCCCCGGACCTGCTGGAGCTGGGTGTACGTCTCGGAGACGAGCTGCGGGTCGAGCAGCCGGACGTTCGGCACCACGGAGGCGTCGGTGCCCAGGCTCGCCGGTGGCACCAGGTTGCTCGCCGCGTACGGCTGGATCTTCGTGTCGGCCAGCCCGAACGCGGCCCGGGTGGCGTCGATGCTCCGCTCGATGTACGGCGCTTCCTTGTCCTTGGCGCTCGGCTTGACCTCGAAGGTCTGCACGGCCCACGGGTAGATGCCGCCGATGGCGACGGCGGAGACGCCGAGCAGGGCCAGCGAGATGCCCGGCCACACCAGGTTCCGCATCACCGCGTTGGAGAACACGATGATCGCGATGGCGACCACGACCGAGATGTAGGCGAGGATCTCCTTGGCCGGCAGCAGCGCGTTGATGTCGGCGTACCCGGCGCCGTAGAGCTTCGCGCCCTCGTTGTACTCCAGCAGCATGCTGCGCCGGTCCAACACGTACGCCACGGCCTTGAGCAGGACGAAGACCGCGACGAGCGTGCTCAGGTGGGCCCGCGCGGCGTTGGTCATCCGGTCCCCGACGCCCTGCAGGCGCACGCCGCCGAAGATGTAGTGCACGGCCAGCGCGCCGAGCAGGGCCAGCACCACCGCCGTGAAGCCGACGCCCAGCACGTAGCGCCAGAACGGCAGCTGGAAGACGTAGAAGCCGACGTCGACGCCGAACTCCGGGTCCTTGACGCCGAAGTCGCCGCCGTTGCGGAACAGCAGCCACTGGTTCCACCGGCTCTGCGCCGACAACCCGGCGAAGAGGCCGACCACCAGGGCGACCAGGCTGATCCAGAGGCCGAGCCGGGGGCCGAGCACCATCCGGTAGCGTTCCAGGGTGGCCTGCTCCAGCGAGTGGGGCCGCAGCTTGGGGCGCAGCCGGTGCGCCAGCCAGAGGTTGCCGCCGACGACCAGCGCCATCGCGAGGCCGACGACGAGGAAGAGCAGCAGCCGGGTGGCCAGCACGCCGGTGAAGACCTGTGTGTATCGCACCTCGTCGAACCACAGCCAGTCCGTCCACGCCTGCACCCCCCAACCGAGGAGGGTGAAGAGGACGAACACCCCGACCAGAACGCCGATGGTGACGCGTCCGCGCCGGCTCATCCTCGGCAGGGGGCTGCTACGCATGACCACTGTTTGGCTCCGCACGCTCGATGTGATCGGCTCCGACCAGGCACCCAGAGTACGGGGTGTTCCTGAGAGTGTCGGCCCACGGTCACGCCGGGCGGCGGGTCGGGCGGGCGCATCGGTCAGCAGCGGGTGGGCTGGCCCCCGGCGCGGAGGGTCTCCAGGGCGGTGAGCGCGTCGGCCAGCGACCCCACCCTGAGCAACGGCAGGTCGGGCTGCGGGTTACGCACCGCCTCCGCGCAGTTCGCCTCCGGCACCAGGAAGACCTTCGCCCCGGAGTCCTTCGCGCCGACCAGCTTCTGGGCGATCCCGCCGATCGGGCCCACCCGGCCCTCGTCGTCGATGGTGCCGGTGCCCGCGATGATCATCCCGCCGGTGAGGTCGGCCGGTTCCAGCTTGTCCACGATCCCGAGGGCGAACATCAGGCCGGCGCTCGGCCCGCCGATGTCGCCGAGGTCGATGGAGAGGGTGAACGGGTGCGGCTGCTGCTGGTCGATCTCGACCCCGATGCGCGGCCGGCCGTCGGACTCCCGGCTGGTGATCCGGGCCGTGGCGGCGGCACCGGCGCGGGTGTAGCCGACGGTCAGGCCGGTGCCGGCCGGCTTGGCGCGGATCAGCTCGGTGAGCTTGCCCGCGCTGGTGACCGGCGTGCCGTCGACCGAGGTGACGACGTCGCCCGGCTTGAGCACCCCCTCCGACGGGCCGCCCGCCGTCACGGTCTTGACCAGCACCTGGACACCGAACCCCAGCTCCCGCAGCGCGGCGGTCTCGGCGCTGGTCTGGGAGTTGCGGAAGTCCTCCTCGTTGCGCTGCTCGACCTCCTGCTGGGTCTCCCCCGGCGGGTAGACCAGCTCGCGGGGCACCACCGCCTCGTCGGCGGAGAACCAGCCGGCCAGCGCGGACCGCAGCCGCACCGTGGGCTGCACGCCGACCGTGGTCAGCCGCAGCTGTCCGGCGGAGGTGGACGTCGCCCGCCCGGTCACCTGGATGACCTCCTTGCCGTCCACGGTGCCGAGCGTGTTGACCGTCGGGCCGGGGCCGAGCACCACGTACGGGATGGGCGCGTTGAGCACGCCGAAGCTGAGCAGGGCGGTCAGCAGGGCACCCAGGAGGACGGTCACGCCGCGACGTCTCATGGCGGTGAGCGTACCGAGGTCGCGGCGGGATGCCCGAGGGTGACGGGGACTTCGCCCTCAGCGCAACGCCGGTGGCCGCTGCCTGGGGCGCAGCCCGCGTACCGTAGAGGTCGTGCCTGATATTCCGTTCGGTTTCGCGCTCCCGGGTGGGCAACCACCAGACCCCAACGATCCCGCGGCGATGCAGCAGTTCATGTCGCAGTTGCAGCACCTGCTCTCGGCGCAGGGCGGCGGACCGGTCAACTGGGACCTGGCCCGGCAGGTGGCCGCCAGTCAGCTCGCCGCCACCGGGGACCCGGCGGCCTCACCCTACGAGCGTCACGCCGTCGAGGAGGCGCTGCGCCTGGCCGACCTCTGGCTGGAGCCGGCCACCGCCTGGCCGACGGGCATCCGCACCTCGCTGGCCTGGAACCGCAACGAGTGGATCTACAAGACGCTCGACGTCTGGCGCAAGCTGTGCGACCCGGTGGCCAGCCGGATGGTCGGCGCGATGGGCGACCTGGTGCCGCCGGAGGCCCGCGCCCAGCTCGGCCCGATGCAGTCGATGGTGGCGACGCTGGGCGGCGCGCTCTTCGGCGGGCAGCTCGGCCAGGCCCTCGGCTCGCTCGCCGCCGAGGTGCTCTCCGCCGGCGACATCGGCCTGCCGCTCGGCCCGGCCGGCACGGCCGCGCTGATCCCGGCCAACATCCGGGTGTACGGCCAGGGCCTGGAGCTGCCCGAGGACGAGGTCCGGCTGTACGTGGCCCTGCGCGAGGCGGCCCACCAGCGGCTCTTCGAGCACGTGCCGTGGCTGCGCGGGCACGTGCTCACCGCCGTCGAGACGTACGCCTCGGGGATCCGGGTCAACCGGGAGGCGATCGAGGAGGCGATGGGCCGGGTCGACCCGACCGACCCGGAGTCGATGCAGGCGATCGCCCTGGAGGGCATCTTCACCCCGGAGGACACGCCGGCGCAGAAGGCGTCGCTGGCCCGGCTGGAGACCGCGCTCGCCCTGGTGGAGGGCTGGGTCTGCCACGTGGTGGACGACGCCGCCGGTGAGCGCCTGCCCAACGTCGTACGCCTCGGCGAGGCGTTCCGCCGTCGACGGGCGGCCGGCGGGCCGGCCGAGCAGACGTTCGCGGCGCTGGTCGGGTTGGAGCTGCGCCCGCGCCGGCTGCGCGAGGCGGCGACCCTGTGGGCGGCGCTGACCGAGCACCGGGGCATCGCCGGCCGGGACGCCGTCTGGGGCCACCCCGACCTGCTCCCCTCCGACGACGACTTCACCGACCCGGTGGCGTTCGCCACGGCCCGGCTCGACCTCGACGACGAGCTGGCCACCTTCGACTTCACCGCCCCGGGCGGCCCCCAGGAGCAACCCCCGCCCACCCCCGGCACCCCGGAACCCCCGGACTCCCCCGACTCCCCACCCCGCCCCTAACCCACCCCACCCCACCTCGGCCCCACCCCACCTCGGCCCCGCCCCACCTCGGCCCGGTGATCAAGAGAAAAGCGTCAAAGTCGATCTTCACGGTGACGCAAACCTCTTGATCACCGCGGGCTGGGCGGGCTGGGTGGGTGGGGCGGGCGGGCCGGGTGTTGGGTGGGTGGGGCGTCAGGGGTGGGGCGTCAGGGGTGGGGTGATGAGAGGAGGGCGCGGGTGGTTTCCCAGCCCTCCACGGCGGGATTCAGGGCGGCCAGGTCGGCTGGGCCGCGCATCCGCCGCCAGGCGGCAGTGACGGCCACGTCCCCGGGGCTCGGGGCGGCCCGGCGCACCTCGGCGGGGTGGGCGACGTCCAGGTCGACTTCGGGCAGCCACGCAGGCACGGGCAGCCGGGACGCGACGCCGAGCAGGCCGGTGCCGGAGCCCTCGACCGGGGCGAGGGCCACCGGCCGCGTGGTCAGCGGGCGGAGCAGCTTGCCGACGGTCAGGCCGGGCAGGTCCGGGGCGTCGGCGGCGACGACGGCAGCCTCGTCGTACCCGGCCCCGGCCAGCGCGGCGAGGACGGCGGTGCCGGTGGCGGCGGGCACCTCGTACACGGCCATGCCGGGCCAGGTGACGGACTCGGCCAGGGCACGGTCGGCCGGGACGGCCGCGATCGCGGTCTCGACCTCCTGGAGGGTGGCGAGCAGGTCCACCACGTCCTCGGCGAGCGCGGCCCGCCAGGCCGCCGGGTCGATCCCCGGGGGCGTCCACGCCACCGGTCCGAGCAACGCCACCACCACACGTCGGGCCACGCCCCGACCCTAGACGAGCCCCACCGGAGACCCGCCTCCCCGCCCCACCAGCCCCGTCAAACTCGCCGATCTTGCACTTTCGGCCCCTCGAAAGCCCGTTTCACACCTTCTGCCCGGGCCCCAACTGCAAGATCGGCGCGGGCAGGGAGCGCGGGCTGCGGGCGGGTGGCGCGGGCTGCGGGCGGGTGGCGCAGGTGGGTGGGTGGGTCAGTCGGTCAGGGGGGTGCCGGAGGCGGCGGCCACGCCCTCCAGGTAACCGCGGGCGCGCTCGGCCTTGGGGTAACGCCCGACCAGCGCCCAGAACCGGGCGTTGTGGCTGGGCACGATGAGGTGGGCCAGCTCGTGCAGCAGGACGTAGTCGATCACCCAGTCGGGCATGTCCTGGATGCGGTGCGAGATGCGGATGGTGCGGTCGGCGGGGGTGCAGGAGCCCCACCGGCCGTTCTGGTTGGTCACCCAGCGGACGCTCACCGGGACGGCCTGGTCGCCGTACTCGGCGAGGTAGAGGCCGCGCAGCCGGGTGGCGCGGCCGAACAGCTCGTCGTCGGTGCGGACCAGGCGCCCCTCGCGGGCCGCCAGCCGGGCCAGCATCCGGTCGACCCACTCGGTCTCCTCGGCCCGGGAGAACTGGTCGGGGATCAGCACCACGACCCGTTCGCCGTCGCGGTAGGCGGACACCGTGCGTCGCCGGCGCTGGCTGCGCCGTACTTCGACGACCGGCTTCCGCGCCCCTGCCATCAGCGGGCCGCGCAGCCTTGGATTGCTGTCACGAAGGAAAGCTAATGGGTACTGACCAGGGGTCCGCAAGAGTCAACACCACGACACGCGCCCGGAAAGTCATGGTTGGTGACCAGGAGTCCCGAAAAAAATCCTTGCGGACCGTCACGGAGGGGCTCCGTCACGGTTCGTGGTCGCCGCGTCGGGAAGCCGCGCGCCTCCGCCCCACGGTATGTGATCACGCCGCCGGCCGCCCGCCGGGGGCCGCCTCTCGGGCGATCTGAGGGGGTTCACCCGGCGTGTCCCCGCGAAACTGACTTATCCGACGTAATTCGGCATGCACACTCTCGACGTCGACTTGCTCACAGTGTCGAAGCACAGCTGACATGGAACCACCCGCACCTGGGTAGGGTCCGCGGACCAGCGGTCACGAGCGTGGCCGCGGAGAAGTCCCAGCGTCGGCGCCCCCCGTGGCCCGCCGCCGGGCAACCCGCCGGAACCGGATTGACCGGCGGACGAGACGAGGAGGACAACCGTGGCCGACCAGGCCCAGACCTACAACGGTTACTGCGTCAAGTGCAAGGAGAAGCGGGACTTCGAGGGGCACGTCGAGGTCTCGAAGACCGGGATGAACATGGCCAAGGGCAAGTGTCCGGTGTGCGGCACAACAGTGAACCGCATCCTGGGCAAGGCGAAGGTCTGACCCGTTCGGGTCCAGCACGGGGGAGGGCGGCCACCGGTCGCCCTCCCCCGTCACGTTCCCGGCGCGCGCCCGTGTCGGTCACCCGACACAGCTACCGGCCGGTTGTGGATAACCCGCCGTTCGCTGTGGATAACCCTGCGTAGGCGGGTGCGCACCTGTGGACAACGATCGACGGAAAGCAGGGACTCGGTCACGATTCGTCGTCATGGACCGCGAACCGCTGCCCCGCCCCACCCTGCTGCCCGGCCTGACCCGCCTCTGGCGGGACCGGCACACCCTCCAGCTCGGGCTGGAGCCGGGCCGGGCCGTCCTCGTCGAGGTGGCCAACCCCCGCGCCGTCCGGGTGCTCGACCTGCTCGACGGCACCCGCAGCGAGCGCCTCGTCCTCGCCCACGCCGCCGGGGCCGACGTGCCACGGGACGAGGCGCGCGGGCTCGTCGACGCGCTGTGCGCCGCCGGGCTGGTCGTACCCGCGCACACGTTGCTGCCCCGCGACCTCGCGGGCCCGGCGCGGCGGCGGCTCAGCGCGGAGGCCGGGGCGCTGGCGTTCGCCGCGCCCGCGCTGCCCGGCACACCGGCCCAGGTGCTGCGGCGGCGCCGCGCCGCGCGGGTGCTGGTCACCGGCGCCGGACGGCTCGGCGCACCGGTCGCCGTCGCGCTCGCCCAGGCCGGGGTCGGGCACGTACGCCCGGACCTTGCCGGGCCGGTGTGCCCGGCCGACCTGGTGGGCACGGGTCTCGCCGCCGCCGACCTGGGCCGGCCGCTCGCCGCCGCCGTACGCGACGCGGTGGACCGGGTCGCCCCCGGAACCGCCACCCGCCCGCTGCGCGGCGGTCGACCCGATCTCGTGCTCCAGCTCGGCGTCGACCGGCCGGCGGCCCTCGTCGCGGCCGGTTTCGCCCAGCGTCGTCAGCCGCACCTGCTGCTCGGCCTCCGCGAGGGGGTGCCCACGGTCGGGCCGCTGGTCCGTCCGCCGATCGGGCCCTGCCTGCGCTGCGTCGACCTGCACCGGACGGACCGGGACCCGGGCTGGCCGACGCTCGCCGCCCAGCTCGCCACCGACGCCCCGGACCAGGCCTGCGGCGCGGCGACCCTGCTCGCCGCAGCCGGGTACGCCGCCGCCGAGGCGCTGGCCCACCTCGACGGCGGCACCCCGGAGACCCTCGGCTGCGCCGTGCAGGTCGCCGGACCGGGCCGGCTACGCCGGCGGACCTGGCCGCCCCACCCGTCCTGCCGCTGCGCCGGGCCGAGCCGCTGACTCCCGCCCCCCCC
>NZ_BBOL01000002.1:168986-348243 GCF_020884815.1 Micromonospora sp. NBRC 110038
CCCCCGTTCCGGCCGCCCCACGCACCGCCCCCACTCGACGGGCCGCCGTGCCGGGCCACCGCGCCGGGCCGCGCCGCTGACCCACCCGGCGGGCCCTGCCCGGCGGCGGCACGGACGACCACGATCCGGGGGCGGACCGCCACGATCCGGGGGCGGACGGCCCCGGCCCGGCAGCGGAGCAGCCGCAGGGCCGCCCAGTCGGTAACAATGGCCGGGTGACCGACATCCCGCGCCGGGCCGTGTCCCGGACCGCCAAGCTCGCCGCTCTGCCGCTCGGCTTCGCCGGCCGGACCGTCCTCGGCATGGGCAAGCGCGTCACCGGGCTGGCGTCCGACGTGATCTCCGCCGAGATCCAGCAACGCACCGCCGAGCAGCTGTTCAGCGTGCTGGGCCAGCTCAAGGGCGGGGCGATGAAGTTCGGCCAGGCGCTGTCGGTCTTCGAGGCGGCCCTGCCCGAGGAGATCGCCGCCCCCTACCGGCAGGCCCTCACCAAGCTCCAGGAGGCGGCCCCGCCGCTGCCCGCAGCCACCGTGCACCGGGTGCTCGCCGAGCAGCTCGGCCCGGCCTGGCGGGAACGCTTCGTCTCCTTCGACGACACGCCGGCCGCCGCGGCCAGCATCGGCCAGGTGCACCGGGCCGTGTGGCGGGACCCGGACGACGGCGCGCCCCGGGACGTCGCCGTCAAGATCCAGTATCCGGGGGCCGGGGACGCGCTGCTGGCCGACCTCAAGCAGCTCTCCCGGCTGGGCGGCATGTTCCGCGCGATCCAGCCGGGTCTGGACGTCAAGCCGCTGCTGGTCGAGCTGCGGGAGCGGATCACCGAGGAACTGGACTACGAGCTGGAGGCCGAGTCCCAGCGCGCCTTCGCCGCCGCGTACGCCGGCGACGACGAGATCTTCATCCCGGCGGTGCTCACCGCCACCCCCCGGGTGCTGGTCACCGAGTGGATCGAGGGCACGCCGCTCGCCGAGATCATCCGCGAGGGCAGCGAGGAGCAGCGCGACGAGGCCGGTCGGCTCATGGCGATCCTGCACCTGTCCGCGCCGGCCCGCGCCGGGCTGCTGCACGCCGACCCGCACCCGGGGAACTTCCGGCTGCTGCCCGACGGCCGGCTCGGCGTCATCGACTTCGGCGCGGTGGCCCGCATGCCGGAGGGCACGCCCGAGCCGATCGGCCGGCTGGCCGGGCTGGCCCTGCGTGGCGAGGCGGACGCGGTGGTCGACGGGCTGCGCGAGGAGGGCTTCGTCAGCCGGACCGAGCAGATCGACGCCCAGGCCGTGCTCGACTTCATCCGGCCCATGCTGGATCCGGTGGCCGAGGAGGAGTTCCGGTTCACCCGGGCCTGGCTGCGGGCCGAGGCGACCCGGCTGGCCAGCCCGCGCTCGCCCGCGTACCAGCTCAGCCGGCAGCTGAACCTGCCGCCGTCGTACCTGCTGATCCACCGGGTGACGCTCGGCTCGATCGGGGTGCTGTGCCAGTTGGAGGCGAAGGCGCCCTACCGGTCGATCCTGGAGCGCTGGCTGCCGGGCTTCGCCCCGGTCGGCTGAACCGGGGCGGTGAGGACCGCCGGCTGAGCCGGCACGACGCGCACGGCCGGGCTGAGCCGGCACGACGACGCGGGGCGGGTCGGCCGCCGGCCGACCCGCCCCGCGCGGGTGTGGTGATCGGTTAGTAGACGCCCAGGTCGCGCGCCGACTGGCTGCGGCTGCTCATCGCGACGGTACGGGCGGTTCGGGTGATGCGGGTTGCCTCAGTGCTCGTGGTGGTGCGACCGGCCTGAGGCCGGGGCATTCGGGCCCGGGACAACGCTTCGTGGAGTAGTTGCATCTCGACGGCTCCGTGGGGCATGTGCAGCATGGGTATCGACCTTCTCTGATGTGCTCGGGCCGGTGGACACCGGCGGGGGGTGGTGCGGATCGGGTGTGTCAGGCAGCCAACCGGACGGCGTGACGCGACGCGGACAGCCCACTGGCCGCCAGTCGCGCCTCGGCCTCGACCTTCAGTGCGGCGTCCCGCGCGACGTCCTCCTTGCGCGGGCGGCCCCGGGGCCGCTTGCGCGGGACGACCGCGCCACGCTCGAAGATCTCGCCGCCCCAGACGCCCCAGGGCTCGGCCCGCTCGACCGCGCCGGCGAGGCACTCGACGCGCAGCGGGCAGTCCCCGCAGAGCGACTTGGCCAACTCCAGCTCGGCGGGCTGGTCGGAGAACCACAGGTCGGGGTCGAACTTCCGGCAGGGCAGGTTCGCCTCCAGCTCGACGCTCAGGTCGACGGGGGCCAACGCCAGACTCATCTCCCGGTCACCTCTCTCTCACTTCGATCTCGTGGATCGGATTTCCGACGTACTTCGGCGGGCAAAAAACTGAGGCCGCGGATCCCGGTAGCGGGTTCCGCGGCCTCGAGGTGAGCCGGTTGGTCTGGTGATCAGACCGGTCTACCTCGAGGTGGAACGCCGCGGACATCAGTGCGCTGCTTGGCGCCGTCGATGCCCATGCCCGTGAAGCCACTGGTCCCCTCGGCTTCGGTGAGCGGCGCGACGGTCAGGTTCAGCTCGGCCTGAACCCGGACCTGGTGCGCCCACGGAGCCGACGGTCGAGCGGCCGGGGCCACCCGGACAGCCGACAGCGGGACGACGGCAGCGGGCAGCGCCAGCGGACGCTCGTTGATGTAGATCTCCATTGGTGCCACCTCCCTGACGTTTCCTCGATGCCGACTGGGTCTCCACCCCCGTGAGCAGCCGGAATGGCGCTGCTCGCGAGGTGTGTCCTGAGGCTATTCCTCGCCCCGGGGCGAGGGCAAACGAATTTACGGGTCGATTTCCAAAGTTTTCTCTGGGCAGACTTCGTCGACCGCCGCGCCGGCCACGAGGGCCAGCACCGGCTCGCCGTACAGGCCGATCTTGCGGGGGCCGATGCCGGCGATCGCGATCAACTCCTCGGCCCGGCCGGGCCGCCGCTCCGCCAGCGCGGTGATGGTGGCGTCGGTGAAGACCACGTACGCGGGGACCTTCTGCGCGGCGGCCACCCGGGCCCGCCAGTCGCGCAGCCGCTCGTACAGCTCCTCGTCGATGTCGGAGGGGCAGGTGGGGCAGCGGCCGAGCTTGCGGTCGGGGCCGGCGAGCAGCGTCGCGCCGCAGATCCGGCAGGAGACCACCTGGTTACGGCGACGCTCGGCCCGCCGGGGCGCCGCCGCGCCGGCCCGCTCCGTTCCACCGCCGGAGCGGTCGAGCTGGGGCAGGAACCGCGACGGCCGCCGGGCCCGACCGCCCGGCGAGCGGGCCACCGCGTACGACAGCCAGAGCCACTGCCTGGCGCGGGTGATGCCGACGTAGAGCAGCCGGCGCTCCTCCTCGACCTGCTCGGCGGTGCGCGCGTACGTGGTGGGCAGGGTGCCCTCGGAGAGCCCGACCAGGAAGACGGCGTCCCACTCCAGGCCCTTCGCGGAGTGCAGGGACGCCAGGGTCACCCCCTCGACGGTCGGCACGTGCTGCGCGGCGGCGCGACGGGCCAGCTCGTCGTTGAAGTCGGCCAGCGTCACGAGGCGCTGCACGGCGGCGGCCTCCCCGATCGGCAGCACGGGTGGGGTGGCCGCGTGCTCCTCGGCGAGCTGCACCAGGGCCGCGAGCGCCTCCCAGCGTTCCCGGGCCGCGCCGCCGGCCGGTGCGGCGTCGGGGGTCCAGCCGACCGCCGCGAGCCCCTCCACCACGGCGTCGCGCAGCGGGGTCTCGCCGGGGATCGAGCGGGTGGCGGCCCGCAGCGCCACCATCGCCTGGCGCACCTCGGCCCGCTCGAAGAACCGCTCGGCCCCCTGCACCACGTACGGCACCTCGGCCTCGGTGAGCGCCTTCTCGTACGCCTCGGACTGGGCGTTGGTGCGGAACAGCACGGCGATCTCCCGGGCCGGGGTGCCGGCGTCGACCAGGGCCTTGCAGCGGGTCGCCACGGCGGCGGCCTCGGCCGGCTCGTCGGTGAAGATCCGCAGCTCCGGCTCGGGGCCCGGCGGGCGCTGCCCGACCAGCTCCAGCCGCAGCCGCGCCTCGGTGCCCCGGGCCTGGGAGATCACCGCGTTGGCCAGGCCGACCACCTGCGGGGTGGAGCGGTAGTCGCGGACCAGCCGGACCACGGTCGCCCCGCGGTGGCGGCGGGGGAAGTCGACCAGGTACGCCGAGGTGGCCCCGGTGAACGAGTAGATGGTCTGGCTGGCGTCGCCGACCACGGTCACGTCGTCCCGGCCGCCGAGCCACGCCTCCAGCAGCCGCTGCTGCAACGGGTTGACGTCCTGGTACTCGTCGACCACGAAGTGCCGGTACTGCCCCCGGACCTGCTCGGCGACGTCCGGGTGCTCCTCGATGCCCCAGACCGCGGCGCGCAGCATGTCCTCGAAGTCGATCACGCCGTTGGCCCGCTTGAGCTTCTCGTACGCGACGAAGACCTCGGCCACCTTCGCCGGCTCGTGCGGGGTGTCGCGCAGCGCCTTGGCGGCGGCGACCACGTATTCCCCCGGCTCCACGAGGGACGACTTGGCCCACTCGATCTCGCCGGCCAGGTCCCGGGCGGCGGCCCGGTCGGCGCGCAGGCCCACCCGGGCGGCGGCGAGCGTGACGATCCGCGCCTTGCTGTCCAGCAGCTCCGGCATCGCCCGCCCGGCGAGCAGGCGGGGCGCGAAGTAGCGCACCTGCCGCAGCGCGGCGGCGTGGAACGTGCGCGCCTGCACCCCGCCGACCCCGAGCGCGGTGAGCCGGGCCCGCAGCTCGGCGGCGGCGCGGGCGGTGAAGGTCACCGCGAGCACGTGCCGGCCGGAGACCTCGCCGGTCAGGGCGCGGTGGGCGATGCGGGAGGTGACCGCCCGGGTCTTGCCGGTGCCGGCGCCGGCCAGGACGCAGACCGGGCCGGCCGGGGCGGTCACCGCGGCGCGCTGCTCCGGGTCCAGCCCGGCGAGCACCCGTTCCGAGCCTGAGTGAACCCCCACAGCGAGGAATCATCTCAGCTGTCCCGGATGTTGCAGCGGTTAGCCTGGCCTGACCGGACGGGCGAACGGACCTTGGAGGACGCGATCATGTTGACGATGTACTCGACCCCGTGGTGCGGCTACTGCCACCGGCTCAAGTCGCAGCTCGACCGGGAGGGCATCGCCTACCAGGTGGTCGACATCGAGCAGGACCCGAAGGCGGCCGAGTTCGTGATGAGCGTCAACGGCGGCAACCAGACCGTCCCGACGCTGCGCTTCGCCGACGGCAGCGCGCTCACCAACCCGTCGATCACCCAGGTCAAGCAGCACCTCGCCGGTCTGCCGGGCTGAGGCGGACCCCGCGCCGCCCGAAGGTGGCCGCCCCGAGCTGCGGGGCGGCCGCCTTCGCGCGTCAGCGGGTGGGGTGCGCCACCTGCGGCTCGGGCTCGGCCCCGGCTGCGGCGGGCCGGCGTTGCAGCGGGATCCGGGGCACGCTGGGCGCGGGCGCGGAGAGCCGGCGGCCCCGCCAGAGGAAGATGCCGGCTGCGGTGGTGACCACGCCGACGAGCACGAACAGCACCCGGTAGTCGAGCACGCCGACGAGCAGCGCGCCGGCCCCGATGGAGATCGCCTGAGGCCCGCTGACCAGCGCCTCCGCCGCCGAGACCACCCGGCCGAGCAGGCCCGGCGGGGTGCGGCGCTGGATGAGCGTGTTGAGGCCCACCGTGATCAGCGGGAGCGAGAGCCCGGCCAGCAGCAGCGCCGCGAACCCCAGCCAGATGCTCGGGTAGGCGAGGGCGACGGCGGCGGGGCCGAACAGGGTCACCCCGGTGGCCAGCGCGCCGACCTCGCCGGCGCGGCGCACCAGGGCGGCGGAGAAGAGGCCGCCGACCAGTCCGCCGATGCCCTGCACGGTGACCAGCACGCCGACGAACGCGGCGTCGCGGCGCAGGCCCTGGTCGACGTACGCGAAGATCAGTGACTCGGTGAAGCCCATCACCAGGGAGCCGAGGCCGTAGCCGAGCAGGGCGCGGCGCAGCGCCGGCTCGCCGGCCAGGTGGCGAAGCCCGGCGCCCAGCTCGGCCGTCCAGCGCGACCCGCCGTCGGCGGGCGTGGCCTCGGGCGCGCGCAGCAGGGCGACCACGGCGGCGGCCGTGACGAACCCGGTCATCGCCAGCCCGGTCAGCAGCCAGCCGCCGACGGCGGCGTAGAGCGCGGCCCCGGCGAGCGGGCCGACCAGCCGCAGCCCCTGCCGCACGGTCTGCAGCACACCGTTGGCGTCGGCGAGCAGCTCGACCGGCACGAGTTGCCGGATCAGCCCGGCCAGCGCCGCGCTCAGCGTCAGGTACGACAGCCCGTAGAGACCCGCGACCACGTAGATGATCCAGACGTCGCCGGCCCGGGAGACCGTGAACAGCGGGGTGAGCAGGGCGGCGGTGGCGAGGTTCGCGGCGACGAAGAAGGGCCGCCGGGGGTACCGGTCGACGGCCCAGCCGACCAGCGGCGCGAGCACCATCGGCGCGATGATCGCGAAGATGGTCGCGCCGGCCAGCCCGTCGGAGCCGGTCAGGTCCTTGACCCAGATCGCCAGGGCGAGCAGCAGGATCGACTCGGCGGCCATGCTGGCCAGGAGTGCGCCGAACAGCAGGCGGAAGTCGGGGCGACCCAGGACGGTGCGCATCGGGTTCCTCTTCTCGGGGCGGGGAGGGGTTTCTGTTCTCGGGTTTCTGGAAGACACGCGCCTGTCGGAGGCTCCCGACGCCGGCCGCGCCGTCCATACTGACCGTGGGGGGCGAATTTCATACAGTTACCGTCGCGTCCCGCGGCGGTCGACGGAGATGAGGACACCGTGCCTCCTACCGGACCGAGCCCAGTGCTGCGCCGCCGCAGGTTGGGCCTTGAGCTGCGTAAGCTGCGCGAAGCCGCCGGCCTGACGGGCGACCAGGTCATCGCGCGGGTCGGCTGGGCATCCGCGTCGAAACTGTCCCGGCTGGAGAACGGCCGCAGCCGCCCCGACCCCGCCGACGTCGCCGCGCTGCTCGACCTCTTCGGCGTGACCGAGGCGCAGCGCGACGAGTTGCTCGGCATCACCGGCGAGGCCGGGGACATGCGGGGCTGGCTGCGCAAGTATTCGGTGATGACCCCGCAGCAGCGGAGCTTCGCCGAGCTGGAGGCGGGCTGCGCGGAGATCCTGGAGTACAACCCGGTCCTGGTTCCGGGGCTGTTGCAGACCATCGGGTACGCCCGGCTGCGGATCGTCTCCGCCCGCCGGGTCGAGTCCTGGGCCGGCGAGTCGGAGCACGGCGGGACGCCGGAGGACGAGGTGGCCGCCCGGGTGGCCCGCCAGTCGCTGCTGAGCCACCCCGACGCGCCGCGCTACACGGCGGTGCTGGAGGAGTCGGCGCTGGGCCGGCGGGCCGGTCCGCCGGAGGTGCTGCGGGAGCAGCTCGCCCAGCTGTGCGACCTGGCCATGCTGCCGCACGTCACGCTGCACGTGCTGTTGCGGGACACCCCGATCGGCAACTGGTACCTCCCGCCGACCGCATTCTCGATCTACCGGTTCGCCGACCCGCTCGACCCGGAGACGTTGGCGATAGAAGGTGGCTTCACCAACGCCATGTCGACCGAGGCAAACACCCTAAATGCCTATAAAGTGGCTTTCGAGTGGTTGCGCTCGGCGGCGCTCTCCGCGACGGACACCACCTCCTGGCTCTTCGAGGCGGCGGGGCGGCTGGCCGAGACGGCAGGCCCGTCCACGGCGGCCCACGGGTCGGCAACGGCGCCGACCCAACGCCGCCGGCACTCCGACCGCCTGACGGATCGGTGAGGACCGGCTCGCCCGGGCGCGCGAAGCCACTCGTTCCATCGGTACAGTCCAATCAGGAGCAGACCATGAACGAGATCCCCGACATGTCCTCCGTTCTCGCCCGGCGGCTGGCCGACGCGCCCTGGCGGACCAGCACCCGCAGCCAGACCTCCAACTGCGTCGAGGTGGCTCCGCTGCCCGGCGGCCCGGCGGCCGTGGCGCTGCGGGACAGCAAGGACCGCGGCGGGCCGGTGCTGCTCTTCGACCGCGCCGGCTGGGCGGGCTTCATCGCCGGCACGAAGAACGGGCAGTTCGACCTGAGCTGATCGTCCCGGCCCGATCGGGGCCGCCGGCCTTGTGCCGGCGGCCCCGATCTGCCGTTCAGGCCCGCGACCACGCGCGGCGCGACGTCATCCGATCGGGGGATACGGCGCTCCGACCGTCTCGTTCCATTTGCTGGGACGCGGGCCGCGCGTACCATGTGTCGACAGAGTGACGTGGAACTTCCACCGAGTGCCGTCCGTCACCGTCGCATCCGGAGACCATCATGCGGTTCCTGATCGTTCGCACCGACATCCGCGCCGCCGCCGACGTCGACATCGCGGTCGCCTGGGCCGGCGGTGGCCGGGTGCGCGACGAGATCGTCTCCCCCGAACCGCGCCGCCAGGTGGTGCACGCCGAGGACCGGGAGGCCGCCCTGCTGCTGGCCCGGGCCCTGTCCACGGTGGGCGCGGTCCGCCGCGGCAGGCAGCGCGTCAAGGTGCTACCGCTCGACGACGCCCCTCCCCGCTGAGCCCGGCCCCGCCGAACCCGGCCCGCTGCTGGACCTGATCCCTGCTGGACCCGGCCCCTACGCCGCTCACTCTCCGCACTGACGGCCGAGGCGCTCCCAGACTTTGGCCGATCTCACCCTCCGTCATGCCTATTGACCCCCGCCACACATCCCGCGCTCCCTTTGCTCTGCACCCATCCACGCAGCACCCATGGTGAGCAGCGGCTTTGCAAGGAGGTGGCCGGCGGCGGCCAGATGGTTCCACTACTTCCGGCAACCGTTGCGGATCCGGGTGCAGAGCAAAGGGGGCGGAGCGCAGGGTTGCCACCGGGGCCACGCGGGCGAATTCTGCGAACTCAGCGTGACGGCGAGCCGCCCCTGCGGGCCGAGCGTCGGGCGCCCGCCGCGCCCGCCGCGGCCGCAGCCGTCGCCGCCAGGTCGCCGCGAGCAGGAGCCGAGCCGGTGTCAGCAGTGGCCGTCGAGCCAGCGGTGGATCAGGAAGAGCGCGATCGACGAGGGCGGGGGCAGGAGCAGGTGCTCGCCGTCGTTGACGGCCACCGGCCGCCCGGCCAGCGCCGCGCCGATCTCCCGGCGGCTGAACCAGCGGGCGTACGCGATCTCCGTCGGGTCCACGCGCACCGGCTGCGCCGGGTCGGCCAGGGCGACGAAGCCGAGCATCAGCGAGCCGGGGAACGGCCAGGACTGGCTGCCCGCGTACGTGATGTTCCCGACCGCGACGCCAACCTCCTCGTGGACCTCGCGCACGACGGCGTCCTCGGCCGACTCGCCGGGCTCCACGTAGCCGGCGAAGCAGGAGAAGCGGCGGTGGCCTCCGGTGCGCGGCCAGGCCGCGTTGCTGCCGAGCAGGCAGGTGCCCTCGGGCCCGGCCACCCCGTCGTGCACCAGCGCGATCATCGCCGGGTCGGTGCGCGGCCAGACCCGGTCGCCGGTCTCGTCGATGCGGGACCAGCCGGCCTCATCGACGCGGGTCGGCTGGCCGGTGACCGAGGAGTAGCCGTGCCGGGCATGCCAGTTGGTCAGCGCCAGCGCGGCGGTGAAGATGCCGGCGTCGCGGTCCAACAGCAGGTGCCCGACCTCCCGCAGGCCCACCGCCCGGGTGCCCGGCAGCTCCGGCAGCGGCGAGTCCACCGCGAACACGGGCGCGCCGTCGGGCTCGACGCCGAGGAACATCGGCACGGAGCGGGGCACCTCGGGCAGCTCGCCCGAGCCGAGCAGCACCAGCTCCGGCGGGGACGCGTCGGCGCGGACCAGGGCCCGGCCGTCGGCGGCGGAGTCGAGCACCAGGACCCGGGCCCGCTCCCACGCCTCGGCCAGCCACTGCGGGTCGGTGCGCCGGTGCGCGGCCCGGTCCAGGGTGGACCGGGCCAGCGGCGGGGCGGTCTCCCCGCCCCCGCCCCGGACCGGCCCGCCCCCGGCGGTCACGGCCGGACCGGCTCGGTGCGGACGAGGGCGAGGGCCGACAGCGCGGGGGCGACCCGCTCGGCGTCGCCGAGCACCACGGTGACCGCCCGGGCCGGGGCCAGGTAGCGCTGGGCCACCTCGGCCACGTCGTCGACCGTGGCCTTCGCCAGCCGGGCGGCGTGCTCGGCGAGGAACTCCAGGCGCAGCCCGCTGCCCGCGTACGCGCTGGTCAGCGACGCCAGCCCGGCCTGGGTGGACATGCCGAGCTGGAGGGTGCCGAGGGCATACTGGCGGGCCTGCTCCAGCTCGTCCGGCTTCGGCGGGAGCGTGGCGAGGCGGCCCAGCTCGTACGTCGTCTCCAGCAGCGCCGGCCCGGTCACCTCGGTGGCCACCTCGGCACCGGCGACCAGCACCGACCCGGCCACCGAGTGCTCGACCAGCGAGTGCGGCCCGTACGTGTAGCCCTTGTCCTCCCGGATGTTCTCCACCCAGCGGGAGGAGAAGTAGCCGCCGAAGAGCAGGTTGGCCAGTTGCAGCGCGGCGTGGTCGGGGTGGGTGCGGGGCACCGCCGGCAACGCGATCCGCAGCGACGACTGCACCGAGCCGGGCCGGTCGACCAGCAGCAGCGGGCCCGGCTCCAGCGGCGGGGCGGGCGGCAGCTCGGCGGTGTGGCCAGCGCCGTTCCAGGCGGCGAGGGCCTTCTCGGCGGCGTCCAGGGCCCGCTCGGGCTGCACGTCGCCGACCAGCACCAGCACCGCGTCGGCCGGGTGCACCCGCTCGGCGTGCAGCCGGCGCAGCGCCGCCGGCCGGACCGCGCGCACCTGCTCCGGCTCGGGGGTCTGCACCGCGTACGGGTGCGTGCCGTAGACCCGGCGCAGCAGGGCGGTGCGGGCGAGATGGGCCGGCTGGCTCTGCGCCACCTGGATGCGGTCGACCAGCCGGTCCCGCTCGGTGCCGACCTCCTGACCCGGGTACGTCGCGCCGGTCAGCACGTCGGCCAGGATCTCCAGCATCCGGTCCAGCCCGGTGACCAGGCCCGCGCCGGAGAGCATCAGCCGGTCCGGGTCGATGCCGGCCGACAGCCCGCCGCCGACCGCCTGCAGCTCGGCGGCGATCTGCACGCTGGTCATCGACTGCGTGCCGGACAGCATGGTCTGCGCGAGCATCGCCCCCCGGGCCAGGTGGGTCCGGCCCGTCGGCATCCACAGCCGCAGCTCGACCAGGGGGACGGCCGGGCGGCGTACCGCGATGACGGTCAGCCCGTTGCCGAGCCTCCGCTCGGCCTGCTTGGGCAGCTTGAGCCTGCGGTTCGGGCCGAGCGGCGGCAACGCCCGCGGCGACACGTCTGCCACACTCATCGGGCACCCCCAGGAACAACCTCGATGGACGCGCGGCGCTCCGGCCGCAGGGTGGCGGCGGCGGCCCGGACCTGCTCGTCGGTGACCTCGCCGACCAGCCGGGGCAGGTCGTTGAGCAGCCCCGGCTCGCCGCGCTGCTGCTCCAGCACCGCCATCCGCAGCGCCCGGCCGAGCACCGCGTCGGTGTCGCGCAGCAGGTGGGTGGCCATCCGGGCCTGGGTGCGGGCCAGCTCGCCGTCGGTGGGGCCGTCGGTGGCCAGCCGGTCGAGTTCCTCGTCGACGGTGCGCAGCACCTTGTCGACGTCCCCACCGGGCGGCAGGTGCGCCTGGAGCAGCAGGGCGGTGGGGTCGCGCACGTCGAACGGGTCGCCCATGAAGCCCACGTACCCGCCGAGGCTGGTGACCGCGCGGTCCCGTTGGACGAGCCGCTCGACCAGCCGGGACGCGTCGCCGTCGGTGAGCACTTCGGCGAGCACCACGTAGGGCAGGTAGCCGGCGAAGTCGGTGATCGGGTCGGGCACCCGCCAGGCCGAGGCCACCGCCGGCAGCGGGGCCAGGGCGTCGGTGTACGACGAGCGCCGCTCGGCGGTCAGGTCGGGCTCGGCGAAGTCGGGGCGGTCGGGGGCGGGCCGGGCCGGCACGTCGCCGAAGTGCCGCTGCACCAGCGCGGTGGCCTCGGCCACGTCGACGTCCCCGCTGATCGCGAGGACGGCGTTGCCGCTGGCGTAGTAGCGGCGGAAGAAGTCGGCCGCGTCGTCGACGGTGGCGGACTCCAGGTCGTCGAAGGAGCCGTAGCCGTCGTGCGCGTTGGGGAACGTGTCGAACATGACCGGCGGCAGGGTCAGCCAGGGGAACCCGCCGTACGGCCGGTTGAGCACGTTGACCCGGATCTCCTCCTTGACCACGTCGACCTGGTTGCGCAGGTTCTCCTCGGTCAGCCGGGGGCCGCGCATCCGGTCGGCCTCCAGGAACAGCGCCCGCTCCAGGGCGTTGCTCGGCAGCGTCTCGTAGTAGTCCGTGTAGTCGTGGTGGGTCGACCCGTTGAAGGTGCCGCCCGCGCCCTGCACGTGCCGGAAGTGGGCCAGCTTCTCCAGGTTCTCCGAGCCCTGGAACATCAGGTGCTCGAAGAGGTGGGCGAAGCCCGTGCGCCCCTCGGGCTCGGAGCGGATGCCGACGTCGTAGACGACCGCCACCCCGATCACCGGTGCGCTGCGGTCGGGGGTGAGCACCACCCGCAGGCCGTTGCCGAGGGTGAACCGCTCGACCGGGTACTTCGTCGCTGGAATTCTGGATCTCCGCGCCGCCACGGGTCGACCCTAGCGCGTCGGGTCAGCCCACGGGTGCGACGGCGGCGACCCGGGGCAGGACCTCCGCGCCGACCCGCTCGGCCTCCTCCCGGTGCGGCCAGCCGGACAGCACGAACTCGTCGACGCCGTGCGAGGCGTACTCGTCGATTCTGGCCGCGACCTCGGCGTAGCTGCCGACGAGCGCGGTGCCCGCGCCCTCGCGGACCAGGCCGATCCCGGCCCACAGGTTCGGCGCGACGGTGAGCGCGTCGGCGGACCCGCCGTGCAGGGCGGCCATCCGGGCCTGGCCGACGGAGTCCATCCGGCGGAACCGGGCCTGCGCGGCGGCGATCCGCTCGGGGCTCATCCCGGCCAGCAGCCGGTCCGCCTCGGCCCACGCCTCGCCCGCGGTCGGCCGGGCGATGACGTGCAGCCGCAGGCCGGTGCGCAGGGTGCGGCCCCGCTCGGCGGCCAGGGCCCGCACCCGGGCCACCCGGGCGGCGATCGCGGCCGGCGGCTCACCCCACATGAGGTACGCGTCGGCGTGCCGCGCCGCCACCGCCTCGGCGGCCGGGGACGCCCCGCCGAGGTAGACGGGCGGCGGCTCGGTCAGCGGGGCGGTCAGGCCGCCGCCGGCGATCCGGTAGTGCGCGCCGGTGAAGTCGAACGGGGTGCCGCGCCAGGTGCGGCGGAGCACGTCGATGAACTCGCCGGTGCGCGCGTACCGGTCGTCGTGGTCGAGGAAGTCGCCGTACGCCCGCTGTTCGGCGGGGTCGCCGCCGGTGACGACGTTGAGCGCGAGCCGCCCGCCGGAGACGGCCTGGAACGCCTCGGCCTGGGCGGCGACGAGCGTGGGCAGGGCGAACCCGGTCCGCACGGCGACGAGCATGCCGATCCGGTCGGTGTGCTGGGCGACGGCGGCGCAGACGATCCACGGGTCGGGGCAGCCGGAGCCGACCGGGGTGAGCAGCGCGGCGAAGCCGGCCGCCTCGGCGGCCCGGGCGACCTCGGCCAGGTAGCCGACGGTGGCGGCCCGCTCGTGCCGGGCCGCGCCGGCGGTGACGGTGGCGGCGCCGACCTGGTGCCCGTCGCCGGACGTGGGGAGGAACCAGTGGTAGGTCACGTCGACCAAACCTAGCAAGAAGGTAGGAAAACCGGGAATAATCCCGAGCGAGAATCCCGCGATGTGGACGGGTCTTGACGCCGCCCGAACGCTGCCCCAGTCTTCCTACCAACTAAGTAGGAATACTGCGGATTGGACAGACGATGAGACGGCTACCCCTCCGTCGGACGGTGACCCTGGCCGCCCTCGCCGTGCTGGGCGCGGCGACCCTGGGAGCCACCGCCGCCTGCGGCGAGGACGACGGCGCGGCTGCGGGCGGCTCGGGCCCGGTCACGCTCCGGCTGGGCTACTTCCCCAACATCACCCACGCCCCGGCGGTCGTCGGGGTGGAGAAGGGCATCTTCGCCGAGAAGCTCGGCGGCGACGTCAAGCTGGAGACGAAGACCTTCAACGCCGGCCCGGCCGCCATCGAGGCCATCTTCTCGGGCGCGCTCGACGCGACGTACATCGGTCCCAACCCGACGGTCAACGCGTTCTCCAAGTCCAAGGGCGAGGCGGTCCGGGTGATCTCCGGCGCGGCGTCCGGCGGCGTGGCCCTGGTGGTCAAGCCGGAGATCACCTCCGTCGAGCAGCTCAAGGGCAAGAAGATCGCCACCCCGCAGCTCGGCAACACCCAGGACGTGGCGCTGCGCTACTGGCTCAGGGAGAAGGGCCTCACCGCCACCAAGGAGGGCGGCGGCGACGTCAAGGTCGTCCCCCAGGAGAACGCCCAGACCGTGGAGACGTTCAACAGCGGGACGATCGACGGGGCGTGGGTGCCCGAGCCGTTCGTCTCCCGGCTGGTCAACGCCGGCGGCAAGGTGCTCGTCGACGAGCGCGACCTGTGGCCGGACAAGAAGTTCGTCATCACCAACCTGATCGTCTCCACCAAGTTCCTCAAGGCCCACCCCGACGTGGTGAAGAAGCTGGTCGAGGGCCAGGTGGCGGCCAACGAGTTCGTCAACACCAAGCCCGACGAGTCGCAGCAGGCCATCTCCGACCACATCGGCAAGATCACCGGCAAGCCGCTGGACGTGAAGCTCATCAAGCAGGCGTGGCCGACGCTGGAGTTCACCAACGACCCCATCGCCTCCTCGCTGAAGGCCGGTCTGGACCACGCGGTCGCCGTCGAGCTGACCCAGCCGGTCAGCCTCGACGGGCTCTACGACCTGAAGTACCTCAACGAGGTGCTGAAGACCCAGGGCAAGCCCGAGGTCACCCAACCATGACGTCGACCACGACGACGCCCCGCAGCGCGACCGGCTCGGTCGCGCTGCACGGCGTGACCAAGGTGTACGGGCAGGGCGAGCACGCCGTCCTCGCCCTGGACGGGGTCTCCCTCGACGTCGCGCCCGGCGAGTTCGTCTGCCTCGTGGGCGCCTCCGGCTGCGGCAAGAGCACCCTGCTCAACCTGGTCGCCGGCCTGGACAAGGTCAGCGGCGGGCGGATCGAGCTGGGCGACGGGGTCAACCCCGGCCTGATGTTCCAGGAGTCCGCCCTCTTCCCGTGGCTCACCGTCGAGGGCAACGTCGACGTGCCGCTCAAGCTGCGCCGGCTGCCCCGGGCACAGCGCCGGGAACGGGTCGCCGAGCTGCTGCGCACGGTGCACCTGGCCGAGTTCGGCCGCAAGCGCCCGCACCAGCTCTCCGGCGGCATGCGGCAGCGGGTCGCGCTCGCCCGCACCCTCGCCCTGGACACCCCGGTCCTGCTGATGGACGAGCCGTTCGGCGCGCTCGACGCGATGACCCGCGACATCCTGCACGACGAGCTGGAGCGGATCTGGGCCGAGCGCAAGCTCACCGTGCTCTTCGTGACGCACAACGTCCGGGAGGCGGCGCGGCTCGCCGACCGGATCATCCTGCTGTCCAGCCGGCCCGGCCGGATCATCTACTCCACCCGGGTCGACGTGCCCCGGCCCCGACGCATCGACTCCCCGGAGATCGCGTCGATCGCCGCCGACGTCACCGACCGGCTCCGTACGGAGGTGGGCCGCCATGGCCAGTGACACGATCGCCGAGGCGCGCGCCGACGCGGAGATCTCCGGGCTCGACGCGCTGGAGATCGCCGGCCGGCAGAAGACGACCACCCGGGCCGCCACCATCTGGGCGTCCACCTGGCCGAAGCTGGCCGCGCTCGCCATCGCCATCGCCGCCTGGCAGGTCGTGGTGTGGGCGGAGATCTGGCCGCCGTACTCGCTGCCCGGGCCCGGCCCGGTGTGGCAGGAGCTGGTCCGGCAGGCCAGCGGGGCGCAGCTCTGGGACGGCCTGGTCACCACCCTGCGCCGGGCCGCCCTCGGGTACGTCTTCTCCGTCGGCGTCGGCCTGCTGCTCGGCCTCGCCGTGGCCCGGTTCCGGGTGCTGCGGGCGGCCATCGGCTCGATGATCACCGCGTTGCAGACCATGCCGTCGATCGCCTGGTTCCCGCTGGCGATCCTGCTGTTCGAGCTGAGCGAGAAGGCCATCTTCTTCGTCGTGGTGCTCGGCGCGGCCCCGTCCATCGCCAACGGGGTGATCAGCGGGGTGGACTACGTGCCGCCGCTGCTGCAACGGGCCGGGCGCAACCTCGGCGCCCGGGGGCTCAACCTCTACCGGTACGTCATCGCCCCGGCCGCCCTGCCCGCCATCGTCGCCGGGCTGAAGCAGGGCTGGGCGTTCTCCTGGCGCAGCCTGATGGCCGGCGAGCTGATCGTGGTGGGCATCTCGCAGACCTCGCTCGGCGCGCAGCTGACGTACGCCCGGGAGCTGGCCGACGCGCCCTGGCTGCTCTCCACGATGATCGTCATCCTGGTCGTCGGCCTCGGGGTCGACGCCGCGTTCGGGGCCGCGGACCAGGCCATCCGCCGCCGCTGGGGCGTGCTGGACCAGGCCGGGCAGTGACATGTACGTCTCCGCGCGCAGCGACTACGCGCTCCGGGCCATGCTGGCCGTCGCCGCCACGGCCCGCGGCTCGGGCCCCGCGCCCGGCGGCGAGCTGGTCAAGGCGGCGGCCCTGGCGGAGAGTCAGGCCATCCCGCTGAGCTTCCTCCAGGGCATCCTGCTCGACCTGCGGCGGGCCGGGCTGCTGTTCAGCCACCGGGGCACCGACGGCGGCTACGCCCTGGCCCGGCCGGCGACCGAGATCAGCGTCGGGGACGTGCTCCGCGCGGTCGGCGGGTCGCTCACCTCGGTGCGCGGCCTGCCGGCCGAGGTCGCCGGCTATCACGGCGTGGCCGCCGGACTGCGCGACGTGTGGCTGGCGGTCGACGGGGCGATCGCCCTCGTGGTGGACCGGACGACCCTGGCCGACCTGCTCACCGGGGAGGGCCGGGAGCCGGCCGCCCGGGACGGGGCCGCGGCGACGGCCGGGGCCGCCGCCGCGCCCGTCGCCGACCCGGTCGGCGGGGCCTGACCGGCCGGTCCACCGGCGAGGCGGTGCCGGCTCAGCGGGCTGGGCGGCACGGGCTCGCCGGCTGGTCGCCGGCCGGCAGCAGCACCCCGGCAGTCGGAGGTGCGGGCTCAGCCGGCGGACCGGTCGGTCACCCCGATGACGGCGCCGGTGAGCTTCGCGTCCGCCCCGTCCGGGTTGTGCAGCCCCACCACCCCGGCGGGCTGTCGGGCACTGCGGGTGGGATGCCACGGCGAGAAGGCCGCCGCCGTGGCGAGCAGCAGCCCCGCCCCCGCGACCGCCAACACCACCAGCAGCTCCCGTGCCGCCCCCGACTCGACGTCGCCCGTCATGGTCTTCCTCCCCCCAGCAAGGCCGGTCCCCACCGGCCGTGTTCCCCCACGGCTAGCATCTTCCACCAGGCGCGCGGGCGACAGTCACCGATCGGACCCGCGCCTGCCTGATTCCCGACTCAGTAGCCTGATTATCGACTCAGCCAGGAACCGGGGCGCGGTCCGCGACCGGCGAGTGGGGCAGCCAGGAGCCGGGGCACGGCCCCTCCGAGCGGCGACGGGTCAGGCGGAACGGGGGCGACGCGGGCGACGCGACCGGCCCGACGCGCGGTGCCCGGTGCGTCGCCCGTCACCGCCCGCCGCGTCACGGCCGGCCGGGGTGTCCCCCTGGGCACCGGCGGAACGGGGCGTGCCGCCGGACGCGGCGGTGCCGTGGGCGGCGCGGGCGGACCGGGAGCCCCGGCCGGATGCCGCCGGGGCGGACCGCTGCGGCGGCGGGGCGACGACGGTCACCGGCACACCCGACGGCTCGCGGGCACCGGTGACCCGGGCCAGCGCCGCCTCCTCGCCGGGACGGACCTGGGTGGCCTGCGGCCGGATGCCGGCGGTGGCCATCAGCCGGGACACCTCCCGGCGCTGCTCGGGCAGGACCAGGGTGACCACGGTCCCCGACTCGCCGGCCCGCGCCGTGCGCCCACCCCGGTGCAGGTAGTCCTTCGCCTCGGTCGGCGGGTCGACGTTGACCACCATGTCGAGGCCGTCGACGTGGATGCCCCGGGCCGCCACGTCGGTGGCGACCAGCGCGGTCACCTGACCGGTGCGGAACTGCTCCAGGATCCGGGTGCGCTGCGGCTGGGACTTGCCGCCGTGCAGGGCGGCGGCCCGCACGCCCTTGGCCAGCAACTGGCGGGCCAGCCGGTCGGCGCGGTGCTTGGTGCCCATGAACAGGATGGTGCGGCCCTCGCGGGCCGCGATCCGGGTCAGCGTGGCCGGCTTGTCCTCCGCCTCGACGTGCAGCACGTGGTGGGTCATCGCGGTGACCGTGGCCGTGCCGGGGTCGACGGAGTGCGAGACCGGGTCGGTGAGGAACCGGCGGACCAGCTTGTCCACGCCGCCGTCGAGGGTGGCGGAGAAGAGCATCCGCTGGCCGTCGCCGGCCACCTGCTCCAGCAGCTTGGTGACCTGCGGCAGGAAGCCCATGTCGGCCATCTGGTCGGCCTCGTCCAGCACCGTCACGGCCACCTGGTCGAGCCGGGCGTCACCGCGGTTGATCAGGTCGTGCAGCCGGCCGGGGGTGGCCACGACCACCTCGGCGCCGGCGCGCAGCGCGTCCGCCTGCCGCCCCAGCGACAGGCCGCCCACCACGGTGGCGACGCGCAGTCCCAACACCCGGGCGTACGGGGCGAGCGCGGTGGTCACCTGCTGGGCCAGCTCACGGGTCGGCACCAGCACCAGCGCCAGCGGACGCCCCGGGCGGGCGCGGCGGCCGGCGGTGCGGTGCAGCAGCGGCAGCCCGAAGGCGAGGGTCTTGCCCGAGCCGGTGCGGCCCCGGCCGAGAACGTCCCGGCCGGCCAGCGAATCCGGCAGCGTCGCCGCCTGGATCGGGAACGGCTCGGTGATGCCCTGCGCGGTCAGCTCGGCGAGCAGCGCGGGCGCCAGGCCGGTGGCGGAGAAAGAGGGCAGAACGGTGGTCATGGAAAAGCCTTCCTCGACGCGGCACGTGTCGAGGAAGGGCGCCGGGATGGCGCTGTCGACCGGCGGACGGGGCCGCCGGGACTCGCAAGCACGAACCGAATGGGGTCGTGGCCGGCCCGCCGCACGAGGGGCGGACCGGCCACGTCGTCACGCCCGGAGGGCGCGACGGATGTTACGGGTGGAACGGGTGCCGGAGATCAGAGCGGACGGATGTTCTCCGCCTGCGGGCCCTTCTGGCCCTGGGTGATCTCGAACTCGACCCGCTGGTTCTCGTCCAGGCTCCGGTAGCCGGAGGTCTGGATCGCCGAGAAGTGGGCGAAGACGTCGGCGCCGCCGCCGTCCGGGGTGATGAAGCCGAAGCCCTTGTCAGCGTTGAACCACTTGACGGTGCCAATTGCCATGTGTTTCGTCTCCTTGACGGAACGTCGGACCCGCACCTGTTGCGGGCCCGAAGAGGAGCGCTCCGCGCGGGATGCGCGAATCGCCTGTCGCTTCTGGTCGCCCCGCCCGGAGAACTCCGGACACAACAAAGAGCGCCTGGGGCCACAATCCGCCAGGCGCACACAGAGTCTCTGGGAACCATAACTGCAACGCAGCAAGGCTAGCACGGATCTCGTCGCCCGTCGCCTGTCACCGGGAATTTGCCGGCCGCTGGCCGCCCGCCGGGGCGTCGGCGCTCGTGGGGACGTGGTCGCGGCCGGCCTCCGGCACGCCCGCGACCAGCGCGGTGAGCCCGTCGGCGTCCAGCAGGTCCGCCGGGCGGACGGTCACCCCGTCCCGCACGTAGTGGAAGGCCGCGCCGACCCGGTCGACCGGCACCCCGGCCAGCTCGGCCCAGGCCAGCCGGTAGACGGCGAGCTGCACCGCCGCCGCCTCGGCCTCCACCCCGACCGGCTGCCGCCCGGTCTTCCAGTCCACCACGTCGAACCGCCCGCCCGGCCGGGCGAACACCGCGTCCATCCGGCCCCGCACCACCACCCCGGCGATCACCGTGGCGAACGGCACCTCCACCTCCACCGGCACCCGCTGCGCCCATTCGCCGGCCAGGAAGCGCGCCTGCAACTCCGCGAGAGCCTCGTCCGGCGCGGCGTCGGCGTCGGCCGCCCCGGGCAGCTCGTCCACGTCGAGCAGCCGGTCCGCGCCGAAGCGCTGCTCCAGCCAGGTGTGGAACGCGGTGCCCCGCCGGGCGTACGGGTTCGGCGCGCTCGGCATCGGCCGGCGAAGGGCGCGGGCCAGCTCACCCGGGTCGCGGCGCAGCGCCACCAGCTGGGTGACGGAAAGCTGCCCGGGCAGGACCACCTCGACGGCCCCCGCCCCGGCGACCAGCTCGGCCCGCTCGGCGAGGAGCAGGTCGGCCTCCCGCCGCCAGCGCGCCACCTCCGGGTCCTCGGCGACGACCGGCCCCCGCTCGTCGCCGGCGCGGCCGGAGCGTCCACCCGGGACGGCGGCCTCGCCACCGAGGGCGGCCGGTGCGGCGTCCGGGTCGGCGAGGAAGCGGCGCACCAGCGCGGCGGCCTCGGCCAGCGCCGGACGACGCCCGCCCAGCGGATCGGCCGGCCACTCGGCGCGCAGCACCACCTCCGTGGTCGGGTTCACCGCGTCACCGGCCGGCTCCGGGGCCCACCGGTCCACCAGCAGCCCGTCGCCGTCGCCGGAGCACGCGTCGTGCACCTCCCGCAGGAACGCCGACGGGCCGCGCGGGCGCTTCGTCCCCTCGCCCCACCAGTAGCCGGAGCAGAGCAGCAGCCGCCGGGGGCGGGTCACCGCCACGTACGCCAGGCGGCGCTCCTCCCGCTCGTCGTGCGCCCGCCACGCGTCGGTGAAGTCGGCCAGCGCCCGCGCCACCGCGCGCTGGTCGGCGGCGTCGGCCAGGCCCAGCTCGGGCAGCCCGTCGGCGTCCCCGCGCAGCGGGAACGGCAACACCCCCAGCCCGCCCAGCCAGTGGTCGGAGTTGCGCACCGGACCCGGCCAGACGCCCCGGCTCAGCCCGGCGACCGCCACCACGTCCCACTCCAGGCCCTTCGCGGCGTGCGCGGTGAGGATCTGCACCGCGCCGTCGACCACCTCCACCTCGCCCGGAGCGAGGCCGCGCTCCTCGTCCTCGGCGGCGGCCAGGTAGGCGAGGAACCCCGACAGGGTCGCCGCCGGGGACTCACCGTTGAACCGGGCCGCCACGTCGCCGAGGGCGTCCAGGTGGCCCCGGGCCAGGCCGGCGTCGCCGGTGCCGTCCCGGCCCGCCCGCACCGCCACCTCCACGTCCAGGCCGATGGTCCGCTCCACGTCCGCGATCAGCTCCGGCAGCGTCTGGTCCAGGCGGTACCGCAGCAGGGCCAGCTCCTCGCCGTACGCGCGCAGCCGCGCGTAGCCCTGGTCGGAGTACGCCTGGGCCGGCCCGAGGTCGGCCAGCGCCTCCACGAGGGTGGCCTCGTCGAGCAGGTCCACGGCGATCTCCGGCTCGTCCCCGGCGGCGAGCCGGCGACGCTGGGCGGCGATCGACCGGGCCCGCCGGTGCAGGGCCACCAGGTCGCGCGGCCCGATCCGCCAGCGCGCCCCGGTGAGCAGCCGCAGCAGCGCCGCCCCGTCGGTCGGGTCGGCGAGCACCCGCAGGGTGCACACCACGTCCCGCACCTCGGGCGTGTCCAGCAGCCCGCCCAGCCCCACCACCTCGACGGGCAGCCCCCGGGCCCGCAGCGCCGTGGCCAGCGCCGGGATCTGGCTGCGCAGCCGCACCAGCACGGCGGTGGTGGGCCGCAGCGGCACCGGGACGTGCTCGGGCAGCGCGCCCGGCATCCCGGCCGCCCCCCGCCACGCCGCGAGGACGCTGTCGGCGATCCAGTCGGCCTCGTCGGCGTACGTCGGCAGGAGCGCGCAGTGCACGGTGCCGGCGGCCAGGCCACCCGGCGTGCGGTGGCCGATCGGGTCCTTCACGCTCAGCGCGGCGCGCAGCTCCGGCACCCGGGCGCCCGCCGCCCGCAGCGGCGTGGCCAGGGCGTTCGCCACCCCCAGGATCTCCGGGCGGTTACGCCAGCTCGTGGTGAGCCCCAGCACGGCGGCGGGCGTGCCGTCGGCGCGGGCGAACTCGGCCGGGAAGCGGTCCAGGGTGCCCGCGCTGGCCCCGCGCCAGCCGTAGATGGACTGGCAGGGATCGCCGACGGCGGTCACCGGGTGACCGCCGCCGAACAGCGCGTTGAGCAGCACCACCTGGGCGTGGCTGGTGTCCTGGTATTCGTCGAGCAGCACCACCCGGAACCGGTCCCGCTCGATCGCCCCGACCGCCGGGTGGTCGCGGGCCACCCGGGCCGCCCGGGCGAGCTGGTCGGCGAAGTCCATCGCCTCGAAGTCGTCCTTGCGCCGGCCGTACGCGCGGACCAGCGGCAGCAGCTTCAGCCGGGTCTGCTGCAGGGCGAGCGCCCTGCGCACGTCGGCGTAGACGCGGCCGGGGCGGGACTGCACGTCGGCGAAGAACCGGCCCGTCCAGGCGGCCAGGGCGTCCGGGTCGACCAGGTGCTCGTCCAGCTCGCCGGCCAGGGCCAGCACCGCGTCGGTGATCGTGCTGGGCATCCGGTCCACGCCGGTCATGTCGCCGTCGTAGTTGCGTACCAGCAGGTCCACGAGCTGCCAGCGGGACGCCTCGGTGAGCAGCCGGGTGGTCGGCTCGTACCCGGCGCGCAGCCCGTGCTCGGTGACGATCCGCCCCGCGTACGAGTGGTAGGTGGAGACCGTCGGCTCGCCGGCCAGCGGGTCGTCGAGCGGGTCGCGGCCCCGCCGCCCCAGCCGGCGCACCAACTGGTCGAGCCGGGTACGCACCCGGTGCGCCAGCTCGCCGGCCGCCTTGCGGGTGAACGTCAGGCCGAGGACCTGCTCAGGCCGGACGTACGCGTTGGCCACCAGCCAGACCACCCGGGCGGCCATCGTCTCGGTCTTGCCCGAGCCGGCCCCCGCGACCACCAGCAGCGGCTCGACCGGCGCGGCGATGATCGCGGCCTGCTCCCGGGTGGGCGCGGGCAGCCGGAGCAGCTTCGCCAGCTCGACCGGCGTGTACCGGGGGCCGAAGTCGGCGGCCCGGGGCGCCGGGGTAGCGGCGCTGAACAGGGCGGGCTGGGTCACGGGACGTCCTCAGGTCGCGACTGCGCGGCTCGCAAGCTCACTCTGGCTGCTCCCGGCGGGGGGTCGGCGGCTCGACCACCTGGCGCCCCTGCCCGGACACCGGGCAACTCGTGCGCACCGGGCAGACCCGGCACTTGGAGTTGGCGACCGCGGCGAAGGTGGCGGCGGCCATCGTATCGGCGGTGCGCCGGACCAGCGCCGTCGCCCAGCCGGCCGCCGGCCCCTGCCCCGCCGCCGGCTGGCTCTGCTCCCGGGCGTCGCGCGCCCCCGTGCCGAGCTGCACCAGGGCCGCCCCGCCGGACTCGTCGCCGTACTCGGCGAACGCCCCCGCCTCGACCGCCGCCTGGTACGCCCCGAGCTGCGGGTGCTCGCCGATCTCCCGCTCGGTGACCACGGTGGACTTGCCGGTCTTCAGGTCGACCACCACCAGCCGGCCGTCGGCGTCGACCTCCAGCCGGTCGACCCGGCCGGTCAGCTCGACGGGCCGCTGCGGGTCGTCCAGGCGCACGGCGAACTCGTGCTCGATGGCCAGCAGCCGGCGCGGGTTGCCCGCCAGCCAGCGCAGCAGCTTGTCCACCATCGCCTCGGCGCGTTCCCGCTCGGGGCCCACCATCCACCGGGCGGCCAGCTCGATCGCGTCGAACCGGGCCGCCACGTACTCCAGCAGCGCGGACCGGTCGGCGCTGGCATCCTCGGCGAGCATCGCGGCGGCGTGCACCAGGTTGCCCACCCCCTGCGCGGCGCTGGCCGGGCCGCTGCCGCCGTGCCGCTCCAGCAGCCAGCGCAGGCTGCACCGCAGGGCGCTCTCCATGCCCGACGGGGTCACCCGCACCGGCTCCCCCTCGTCGACCAGCGGCCGGTCGTCGGAGAGGCCGCGCAGCCCCCACCAGTCGTCGGGGTGCGCGCCGGGCACCCCGGCGGCGGCGAGGCGGGCCAGCTCGGCCGCCGCCGCGCTGCGCCGGTGGTAGGGCGCGGCCGGGTCGGCCACGGCGGTACGCAGCTCCGCCACCAGCGCCGGCAGGGTCAGCGCCCGGGGCGGCCCGGCCACCGGCAGGCTCCCCCGGCCGGGCTCCGCACCACCGTCGGCCGGCTCGCCGGCCCCCGCCTCGCCGCCCGCATGGCCGTCGCTCGCCACGGGGCCGGTGTCGCCACCGCCGTCCGGGCCGCCGTCGGGGGTCTGGCCGGCGGAGTCGCCGCCCGGCGTTGGGGTCGGATCCAGCTCGTACAGGAACCGGCTGGGCTGCTCCTCGTGGTCGTCGCCGCCCACCGCGGCCGAGGCGACCGCGCTGACCAGCAGCCGGCGGCGGGCCCGGGTCACGGCCACGTGGAAGAGCCGGCGCTCCTCGTCGAGCAGGGCGGAGGTCTGCCCGACGAGGACCGCCCGCCCGCCGTCACCCGGGCCCCGACCACCGTGGCCGCCGTCGCCCGGACCCTGCCCACCGCGGCCGCCGTCGCCGGCGGCCCGCCCGGTCTGGCCGATGTCGTGCCCGCCGGCGTCGCGGCCGGCGAGCACGTCCACCAGCCGCTCGGAGCCGAGCAGGCTGCCGCGCAGCCGCAGGTCCGGCCAGACACCCTCCTGCACCCCGGCGACGGCGACCAGGTCCCACTCCAGCCCCTTCGCCGCGTGCGCGGTGAGCAGCCGGACGGCCTCCCCCCGATCCGCCGTCGGTGCCAGGGTGTCGGCCGGCAGGTCCTGGCCGAGCACGTGGTCGAGGAAGACCTCGGTGCGCGCGCCGGGCAGCCGGTCGGCGAACCGGGCCGCCGCGTCGAAGAGCACCAGCACGGCGTCGAGATCCCGGTCGGCGGCCTCGGCCCGCCACCGCCGCGCGGTCTCGTGCTCCCCGGTCGCCGCCCGGCCGAGCGCGATCGCGCCCGCCCAGCGCTCCGCCAGCCCGCTGGCGTCCCACACCGCCCAGAGCACGTCCTCGGCGGTGGCGCCCGGCCGCTGGGCCGCCTCCCGGGCGATGGCCAGCAGCCCGGCCACCGCCTGCGCCGGCTCCGCCCAGTGCCGGTCGATCCCGGACAGCTCCTCCGGGTCGCGCAGCGCGTCGACGATCAGCTCGCCGGAGGGGCGGCGGTCGCCGACCGCCAGGGCGAGCGCCCGCAGCCCCTGGCGCAGCCGCCGCTCGGCCAGCGGGTCGGCCCCGCCCAGCGGCGAGTGCAGCAGCGCCACCGCCGCCTCCTCGTCCAGCCGGGCCGGCTCCAGGGCGCAGCGCAGCAGGAGCAGCAGCGGGGCGACCGCCGGCTGGAGGTGCAGCGGCAGGTCCTCGCCGTGCACCACGGTCGGCACCCCGGCCGTGTGCAGGGCCCGGCGCAGCGCCGGCAGCTGCCGGGCCGTCGAGCGCACCAGCACCGCCATCCGCGACCATGGCACCCCGTCGAGCAGGTGCGCGGCGCGCAGCGCCTGGGCCAGCCAGGCGGCCTCGCTGGTGGCCGAGCGGAAGGTGCGCACCTCCACCGTGCCGGGCGGGGCGTCGGGCAGCGGGCGCAGCCGCCGGTGGGCCGCCGGGCCACGCAGCCGGCCGGCGAGCCGCCGGGTCGCGGCGATCAGCCCCGGCCCCGCCCGGTACGACGTGGTCAGCACGACCTGGGCGGCCGGCGCCCCGGAGGCGGTGCGGAAGCGGTGCGGGAAGGCGGCCACCCCGGCCGGATCGGTGCCCCGGAACGCGTACGTGGCCGAGTCGGGGTCGGCGAACGCGACCAGGGACTTGCCGCCGCCGGCCAGCACGGCGAGCAGGTCGAGCTGGGCGGGGTCGGTGTCGGCCAGCTCGTCGACGTAGACGTGGGCGAGGCGGCGGCGCTCGGCGTCCAGCAGCCCCGGGTCGTCGAGCAGCAGGCCGGTGGCGGCCCGGACCAGCTCCGCCGGGTCGTACGCGACCGAGCCACGGTTGCTGACGTCGCGCAGCGCGAGCACGGCGACGTACTCCCGCAGGAAACGCGCGGCGGCCGGCCAGTCGGCGCGGCCCAGCCGCTCGCCCAGCCGGGCCAGCTCCGCCGGGCCCACCCCGCGCTCCGCCGCCCGCATCAGCAGGTCGCGGAGCTGGGCCGCGAACGCCCGGGTACGCAGGGCCGGCCGCAGGTCCTCCGGCCAGCCGACCGGGTCGTCGTCGGGCTCCTCGCCGACCACGTCCAGCAGCTCCCGGATGATCAGATCCTGCTCGGGGCCGGTGAGCAGGCGCGGCGACGGCTCGCCCCGTTCGGCGGCGGCCCGGCGCAGCAGCCCGTAGGCGTACGCCGGGAAGGTGCGCACCAGCGGCTCGCGCAGCACCCGCTGCCCGTCGCCGGCCACCCGGGCCTCGATCCGGCGGCGCAGGTCGGTGGCCTGCCGCCGGCCGAAGGTGAGCACCAGGACCCGCTCCGGGTCGACCCCCTCGGCCACCCGGGCGGCGACCGCCTCCACCAGCACGCTGCTCTTGCCGGTGCCCGGCCCGCCGACGACCAGCATCGGCCCGTCGGTGTGCGCCACGACCTCGGCCTGCACCGGGTCGTCCCGCCACCCGTCGCCCCACGCCGGCCCCGCCGCGCCACCCCGCTCGCCGTCGCCCGGCCGTGCGCCATCGTCTTGCCGCGTGCCATCGTCTTGCCGCACGTCGACGTCCTGCCGCAGGTCAACGCGCTGCCGAACGTCGTCGCCCGGCCGCACGCCAACGCCCTGCCGCGCGCCGTTGTCGAACCCGCCGTGACCGGTCTGCCCGCCGTGGTCGGCCTGCGCGCCATCGCCGCCCGGCCCGCCGGCCCGACGCTCCCGCCCGGCCGCCCCTTCGGGCCGACCGCCCCCCAACGCCGCCCCGTCGGACCGGCGGTCCCCCCGGGCCGCCTCGACAGGCCGGCGCACCAGCCGGTACGCCTGCATCCCCCCATCCCACCACGCCCCACCGACACTCACCCCACCCCGCCCACCCCGCCCACCCCGTGCTTCCCCGCCCTCTTGCCCCACCCCACCCCACCCCCTCCCCCCCTCCCGCCGCAGCCTCGCCCTGCCTCGCCCTGCCTCGCCTCGGTGATCAAGAGGTTTGCGTCAAAGTTGATCACCAAGTTGACGCAAACCTCTTGATCACCGAGGCGGGAGAGGGCGGGGCGGGGGCGGGAGGAGGCGGGGCGGGGCGGGGCAGGGGGCAAGGGGGTGGGTCAGGGGAGGTGGGATTCCAGGGTGGTCAGGGCGTTGGGGATGGTGTCGGCCACCAGGAGGAGGTCCTGGCCCGCCGGCTTGAGGAAGTGGCGGTCCGTGAGGGTGGTGAGCCAGTCGAGCAGGGGGCGGTAGAAGCCGTCCGCGTTGACCAGCACCATCGGCTTGGTGTGCAGGGCGAGGGTGGCGGTCGTCCACACCTCGAACAGCTCGTCCAGGGTGCCCAGCCCGCCGGGCAGGGTGAGGAAGGCGTCCGACTTCTCGATCATCAGCGTCTTGCGGTCGGCCATGCTGGCGGTGACCAGCAGCTCGTCCGAGGCGAGGTCGGCGACCTCCAGGTCGACCAGGGACTGCGGGATCACCCCGACCGTGCGGCCGCCGGCCGACCGGGCCCCGTCCACCACCGCCCCCATCATCCCGACGCAGCCGCCGCCGCTGACCAGCGTGTGCCCGCGCCGGGCGATCTCCCGGCCGGTCTCGGCGGCGAGGTCCAGCCAGCGCTGGTCGAGGGTGCGGGAGGACGCGCAGAACACGCAGATCGCGGCCACCGGCTCAGCCCTCCCGGGCCTGGTCGGCAGCGGCCCTGTCGGCAGCGGCACCCTCCGCAGCAGGACCCTCGGCGGCGGCCCGCTGGTCGGCGGCGGTCCGCTCGACGGCAGCCTGCTCGACGACAGCCTGCTCGACGGCGGCCCGGTCGGCGTCGGCCCGGTCGGCGTCGGCCCGGTCGGCGTCGGCCCGGTCGGCGGCCCGCTGGCCGTTCCCGGTACGCGCGACCGCCTCCTCGCGGATCGCCTCCTGCTCGGCGGAGAGGGCCGCCTCGGCGGCCACGATGTGCCGCACGGCGGCGTCTACGTCGTCGGTGAGGCAGATCAGCTCCAGGTCGACCGGCCCGATCTTGCCGTCGGCGGCCATCGTGTCGCGCAGCCAGTCGAGCAGGCCCCGCCAGTAGTCCGTGCCCATCAGCACCACCGGGAACCGGGTGACCTTGCCGGTCTGCACCAGCGTCAACGCCTCGAACAGCTCGTCCATGGTGCCGAACCCGCCGGGCAGCACCACGAACGCCTGGGCGTACTTGACGAACATGGTCTTGCGGGCGAAGAAGTAGCGGAAGTCGATGGCCAGGTCGACCCAGTCGTTGAGGCCCTGCTCGAAGGGCAGCTCGATGCCGAGCCCGACGGAGAGCCCGCCGGCCTCGCTGGCGCCCCGGTTGGCCGCCTCCATCACGCCCGGCCCGCCGCCGGTGATCACGGCGTACCCCGCACGGGCCAGGGCGGCGCCCAGCTCCTCGGCCAGCCGGCACTCGGGGCTGTCCGGCTTGCTGCGGGCGGAGCCGAAGACGCTGACCGCGGGCGGCAGGTCGGCCAGGGTGTCGAAGCCCTCCACGAACTCGGACAGGATGCGCAGCGCCCGCCAGGCGTCCTTCGTCTTCCAGTCGCCACGGCCGCGCGAGTCCAGCAGCCGCTGGTCGGCGGTGCTGGTCGGGATCGCGCCGCGACGCAGCGTGACCGCGCCCCGGTGCCGCTCCCGCCCCGGCTCGCGGGCCGGACCGCGCCCGCCGCTGTCGCTCCTGGCAGCCCTGTCACTCATGGAAGCAACCGTAGTGGAGGGGCGGTAGCGGGGTGCGACGCCCGCACCAGGGGCGGGTCGGAGAAATTTTCCGCGACCAGGGCAACTAATTCGCTCGCCCGTACGTCTTACCATTCATATACCGGGTATGCCCCGGCACGCGCCTTCGGGGGAGGAGCCAGCGTGATCAGCAACAGCGAGATGATCCGGATCCGTCGGCAGATGCAGCGGCGGATCCGGGACGTGGTGGCCGAGCGCCGCCGCGCCCGGCAGATGGAAGCCCCCGTCGCCGACCTCACCGGCGACCCGACCGACACCCGCCCCGAGTCGTCCCTGACCCCGACCGCCTGACCGACCGACGCACGTCGCCGGGGCGGCCCGCCCACCGCAGCGCGGTACAGCGGGCCGCCCCGGCGCGTCCGCGCCGGCTCCGGGGCGCTCAGGCCGGGGCGAGCCAGCGGTGCAGGGTCGCCGCGCCGTCGCGGATCTTGCCGATCTCGACGTGCTCGTCGGGGTGGTGGGCCAGGTTGGGGTCGCCCGGGCCGAAGTTGAGCGCGGGGATGCCCATCGCGGCGAAGCGGGCCACGTCCGTCCAGCCGAGCTTGCCGATCGGCGCGGCGCCGACGGCGGCCAGGAACTCCTTCGCCGGGGCCGCCTCCAGTCCGGGCGCCGCCCCGGCGGCCACGTCGGTCACCCGCAGCTCGAAGCCGTCGAAGACCTCGCGCAGGTGCGCCTCGGCCTCGGCCGGCGTCCGGTCGGGCGCGAACCGGTAGTTGACCTCGATCTCGCACCGGTCGGGCACCACGTTGCCGGCGACCCCGCCGCTGATCCGCACCGCGTTCATGCCCTCGCGGTAGTCGCAGCCGTCGATGGTGACGCGCCGCGCCTCGTACGCCGACAGGCGGCGCAGCACCTCGCCCGCGCCGTGGATGGCGTTCACCCCGTGCCAGGAGCGCGCCGAGTGGGCCCGTACGCCGGTGGTGGTCACCACCGACCGCATGGTCCCCTGGCAGCCGGCCTCGACGATGCCGTACGTCGGCTCCAGCAACACGGCGAAGTCCGCCTGGAGCCACTCCGGGTGCGCCTCGGCGACGAGGAAGAGCCCGTTGTACTTGGACTCGATCTCCTCGGCCTCGTAGAAGAAGTACGTCACGTCGTAGCGCGGCTCGGGCAGGGTGACCGCCAGGTGCAGCGCGTACGCGACGCCGGACTTCATGTCGGAGGTGCCGCAGCCGTACATGAGGTCGCCGCGCATGGTCGACGGGAAGTTGTTGTTCAGCGGCACGGTGTCCAGGTGCCCGGCGAGCACGACCCGGGAGGCCCGCCCCAGGTCGGTGCGCGCCATCACGGTGTTGCCGTGCCGGAACGTGGTCAGGTGCGGCACCCCGCGCAGCACCTCCTCGACGCAGTCGGCGATGGCCTTCTCGTGGAGGGAGACGGACTCTATGTCGACCAGTGCACGGGTCAACGCCACCGGATCGGCGAGGACCTCGGGGGTCAGCGGGTTCTCCATGGTTCGCACGGTACCGTCACAGGCGTGACGACTGCACAGCCTGCGTGGGGCATCGGCCTGGCCACGATCACCGCTGACGAGCAGGTGCTCGACACCTGGTATCCGACGGGCAAGCTGGGGCTCGGCGAGCTGCCGCTGGTCCCGGGCGAGGACGAGGCGGACGTGCTGGACCTGCCGCCGGGGGCGGTCGGCGAGCGGGCGCTGCCGGGGCTGCGTACGGTCCAGGTGGTCACCGTGATCGGCTCGCTGGACGACCCGATCTCCGACGCCGCCGACGCGTACCTCAGGTTGCACCTGCTGTCCCACCGCCTGGTGCGGCCCAACGAGCTGAACCTCGACGGCATCTTCGGCAAGCTGGCGAACGTGGCCTGGACGTCGGCCGGGCCGTGCCCGCCGGAGCGGGTGGACGAGCTGCGGGTGATCGAGCGGGCCGCCGGCCGCCACCTGGCCGTCCACGGGGTGGACAAGTTCCCCCGGATGACCGACTACGTGGTGCCCTCCGGGGTGCGGATCGCCGACGCGGACCGGGTGCGGCTCGGCGCGCACCTGGCCGCCGGCACCACGGTCATGCACGAGGGCTTCGTCAACTTCAACGCCGGCACGCTGGGCACCTCGATGGTCGAGGGGCGGATCGTGCAGGGCGTGGTGGTCGGCGACGGCTCCGACATCGGCGGCGGCGCGTCGATCATGGGCACCCTCTCCGGCGGCGGCACCGACCGGGTGCGCATCGGCGAGCGGAGCCTGGTCGGCGCGAACGCGGGCGTCGGCATCTCGCTCGGCGACGACTGCGTGGTCGAGGCGGGCTGCTACATCACGGCGGCCTCGAAGATCACGCTGCCGGACGGCCGGGTGGTCAAGGCCCGCGAGCTGTCCGGCGTCGACGGGCTGCTGTTCTGGCGCAACTCGGTCACCGGCGCGCTGGAGGCCCGCCCGCGCACGGGCCGGGGCATCGAGCTGAACGCCGCCCTGCACGCCAACGACTGACGCCCCGCGCGGCCGACGCCGGCCTGCGCGGCGACGGGCGATGGTAGGGCCGCACGTCCGGGCCCGGCGGGATGGGACCGCCGGGCCCGGACGCAGGCTCACTTCAGCCGGTACGCCTGGATGATCCGCGTGGTCACCGTGTTGCCGGCGGTGTCCTTCGCGGTGGCGCGCAGCGACGCGTAGCCGGTGCCCGCCGGGTGGTGCAGCGTCGCCACCCAGCCGGCGCCCTGGCGGCGCAGTTCCGCCTTGCGCCAGGTCTTGCCGCCGTCGTAGGAGGCGTCGACGGTCAGCGAGGCCACCTTCGCCGTCGGCGCGCCCTCCTGCGGTTCGACCCGCACCGGCACGGTGAAGGTGCGGCCCGCCGGGGCGCTGTTGTCGGGGCGCAGCGCCGGGGCGAAGTGCACCGCCGCCGCCGGCTGCGGCACGAAGTCGTCACCGGCGGCGTGCTTCGAGCGGAACGTCCACGCGGCGGTCACCTCGGTGCTCAGGTCGGCGATGTCGCGCGTGGCCAGGGTCTCCACCCGGTAGTTCGCCGCGCCCGGGGGCACCTCGAACTCGCCGTAGCCGGGATATCCGCTCTCGCCGACCAGCTTCCCGTTGCGGTAGAGCCGGGTCCACTGGGTCTCGTTGAGGGACCCGCCGACGTGCCCGGCCGCGTCGCTGTGCACGGCCAGGTCGACCACGATGAGGTCGCCCTGGCGGGTGATTCCCTCGGTCCCCCAGCGCCGCGCCGGGAACGACGGCGCGAACGGGGCCGCGCCCCACGTCTCGTGCCCGGTGCTGCCGGCCCGGTACCTGGTCGACGGCGACATCAGCAGCGCCTTCACGTCCAGCCAGCCGTCCTCGGTCGGGGCGCCGAAGTCCAGCTCGGTGCTCCAGCTCACGGCGTTGGTGCTGTAGTGCTCGACCCGCTTGCCGGGCACCGCCGTGGGCACGACCAGCGCCGACCCGCCGGTGTTGTACTCCGGCTCGCCGTAGGCGATCCGTTCCGCCTCCATCCCCGGGTACGCGTCCCGGAAGGTGTGCACGACGGTGGCGAGGTCCTTGGCGCGGTAGTGCTTGACGAAGCCGGTCGGCAGCCGACCCGGGAACGCCTCCAGCAGCGCGTAGAGGTACGGGCTGCTCTCGGCGTCCGCGTCGACCCACTGGCTGCCGATGGTGGCGACGAAGCGGTCCGGCGTGCTCGCCGGGCCGAGCTGCGCGCTGGTCAGCCCGGCGAAGCCGGAGCTCCACAGGCTGAACGAGTAGATGCTGTCGTCGGCCCCGTAGAAGATCGCGCTCACGTCGACCAGTTCCGCCGTCGCGCCGCGCTGCGGCACCGTGGCCAGCACCGGCTTGCCGGCGCGGGCGTCGAGGGTGAGCTTGACCGGCCCGTCGACGACCAGCTCGGGCCGGGCGAGCAGGGTGGCCCCGGTGGGTTCGCCCGTCTCGTCGGTGGCGAACAGGTAGCTGGCCAGCCCGTAGCGGCCCTTCGGCACGCGCACGGTCGCCGTCCCGGTGCCGCCGTAGATGTCGATGGGGAAGGTGAAGCCGTCCAGGTTCATCAGGCTGGTGCCGTAGTCGGTGGTGGGCTTGCCGTCGACCCCGAGGTGGCTGATGGTGACGTCGTAACTCTCCACCTCGCGGTGCACGGCGATCGGGGTGACCGCCACGGTGTCGCCGGAGCGGGCGACGACCCGGCCGGTGTGGTAGCCGTCCGGGGCGTCGACCCGGGTGTCGGCGCTGACCTGCACCCCGGCCGTGCCGCCGGCCGGCACGGTGACGCGGGGCGCGCCGAGGCGGAACAGACCGGCGGGGGCCGGCTTGCCGTCCGGCCCGGTGGCCTCGATCGTGAGGTCGAGGGTGACCGGGGCGGTCCCGGAGTTGTGCCAGGTGACCGTGCGGTCGAGCACCGGGTCGTCGTCGTGCGGCCACAGTGCCCGGCCGAACGACACGCTCGCCGGGTCGCTGGTGACCTGCTGCCCGATGGCCCGGGCCACGTCGACCCGGCCCGCGCCCTGCTGGTAGGCGGTCTGCTCGGGGTGCGGCTTCGCGGCGGCCATCAGGGTGGCCTTCAGCGCGCCGGCCTTCCAGTCGGGGTGCCGCTGGGCGAGCAGCGCCACCGAGCCGGCGACGTGCGGGGTGGCCATGGACGTGCCGGAGGCCGCCACGTACTGGTCGCCGACCGGCTCGCCGAGGGTGGTGCCGGCGGCGCGGGCCGCGACGATGTCCACGCCGGGGGCGGTGATGTCGGGCTTGAGGGCGTCGTCGCCGGTGCGGGGGCCACGGCTGGAGAAGTCGGCCAGTTCGTCGTCCCGGTCGACCGCGCCGACGGCGAGGGCGGCGTCCGCGCTGGCCGGGGAGCCGACGGAGGCGTCCGTGCCGTAGTTGCCGGCGGCGAGGACGAACAGGGTGCCGGTCTGCGCGGTGAGGGTCTGCACCGCCTCTTCCAGCGGGTCGACCTCCGGGGTGTCCCAGCCGCTGAGGCTCATGTTGACCACGGTGGCCCGCTTGTCGACGGCGGCCCACTGCATGCCGGCGAGGATCGCCGAGTCGGAGCAGCCGTTGTCCTCGCACACCTTGCCGGAGACCAGCGTGGCGTCCGGCGCGACGCCCCGGTACTTCCCGCCGGAGGCCGCGCCGCTGCCGGCGATCGTGGAGGCGACGTGGGTGCCGTGGCCGATCGTGTCGCCCGGCTCGGGCACCTCGCTGAAGTTGCGCGACTCGGCGAGCCGGCCGGCGAGGTCGGGATGCTCGGCGTCGACGCCGGTGTCCAGCACCGCGACGGTGACGCCCCTGCCGGTGAGGCCGGCCGCCCACGCGGTGGGGGCGCCGATCTGCGGCACGCTGTGGTCGAGGGTGACCCGGCGCCTGCCGTCCAGCCAGAGCCGGTCGACACCCCCCGCCGTGTCGACACGGGCCGCCGCCCGGCCGGTGGTCACCGCGCCCCAGACCGCGCCGGCCCGGGCCTTCTCGGCCGTCACGGCCGCGCCCCGGATGGCCGGCAGGTCGCGGGTCACCCGGGTGCCGGCGATGCCGGCGACGGCCCGGCGGGCGTCACCCGGCCGGTACGACACCAGCAGCGGCAGGCTGTCGCGGCGGGCGTCGTCGTAGCCGGCGGCGATCAGCTCGGTCACGTCGAACAGCCGGGGGTCCACCCGGCCGGAGCGCAGCAGGGGCAGGGCGTCCTGCGGCTGCACGGTGACGTGGCCCCGGTCGCGCCGGACCAGGAAGCGCAGCTTGTCGCGCCCCGCGCCGGGGCGGATGCTCACCGTGCCAGAGCCGGTGACGGTCACCCGGTCGCCGGTGACCAGGGTGACGGTGGCCGGTCGGCCGGCGACGGGCCCCGCCGGACCGGTGCCGCCGGTCGCGGCGGCGGGCGTCGCCGGTGACCCGGCTGCGGGGGCCGTGGCCGGGGCGGCGGCGGCCGGGGTGGGCAGGGGCGCGGCGAGCACCAGGCCCAGGGCCAGCGCCAGGCTGGTTGGCTTTCTTCCCTTTCGATGCAACTCGATCCTCCTCATGAGGCGTCATCAATGACGGGGTCGCATTGACAGGAGAAGAATTGCATACTCGGTATGCACAGGTGAAGACATAAACGTGACGAACTTCGCACAGAGTCGAGATCCGACGGGGCATCATCGTCCGATGACCTCCATGAAGGACCGCATGCTGGCCGGCGAGCTCTACCGCGCCGAGGGGCCCGAGCTCCTGGCCGACCTGGACCTCGCCGCGCGCCGCAACGAGGCGTTCAACCGCACCTCCGCCACCGACCCCGAGGCCCGACTGGCCGCGCTGCGCGAACTGCTCGGCTCGGTCGGCGAGGGCACCTCGGTCCGCCCGCCGTTCCACTGCGACTACGGCTGGAACATCCACCTCGGGCCGCGCGGGTTCGTCAACTTCAACGGCGTCTTCCTCGACGTCGCCCCGATCACCATCGGCGCGGACGTCCAGATCGGACCGAACGTGCAGCTCCTGACACCCACCCACCCCGTCGACCCGGAGCCCCGGCGGCAGAAGTGGGAGGCGGCACAGCCGATCACCCTCGGCGACAACGTCTGGCTCGGCGGCGGGGTGATCGTGCTCGCCGGGGTCACCATCGGCGACAACACGGTGGTCGGCGCCGGGGCCGTGGTGAACCGCGGCCTGCCGGCGAACGTCGTCGCCGTGGGCAACCCCGCCCGGGTGGTACGCACCATCGGCTGAGCGACCGAAGATCCGGTCAACACGGCGCTTACCTGCGAAAACATCTCGCCCCAGGGGTGGCAGAAGCGAGCCCGGAAGGTGCACTCTGGGTAGTGGAGCCATCACTAGGAGGTACCGATGGCCGGTCGGGTGCTCGAACTACGCGTACACGGGGTGTCCAACACTCCCCCGGACCAGGTGCTCGGCCTGGACCCACAACCCGGCGACGACGGCCCCCGCCCCTGGCTCGTCGCCGGCGACGAGGTCACCGGCTTCTACCGCGCCACCGACGTCGGGCCGGACGACTCGGTGGTCGTCGAGGCGTACAGCTGGGGGCAGTTGACCTCCGGCGCGCGGACCGCGCGGGACGTCGAGCGGGCCCTCTGGACGCTGCTGCTGCCCTTCACCCTGGCCAACGTGGCGCTGCACGCCCGGCCCGGCATCCCGCCCGACCCCGACGAGGAACGCTGGGGCAGCCGGTCCGGGATCACCGCCTGGCTGGTCCGGCTGTTCTGCCTCAGCCTCACCGGGACGCTGGTCCTCGCCGCCACCGGCATCGGAGTGGACCTCGTCGCCTGGCAGTGCGTCGACGAGGAGTGCCTGCGCCGCGTCCCGGGCGTGTGGGAGTTCCTCGCCCACGGCTGGTGGCGGCAGGGCGCGCACTCCCTCGTCGTCGGCCTCGTGATCCCCCTCGGCCTGCTGGCGCTGCTCGGCCTGCTCGCCTGGCGCACCTACCAGTACGAGGCGGAGATGCCGGCCGCGCCGGCCGCCCGCCCGGCCGCCGAACCCTCCCACGACTCGGCCCCGCCCCGCGACCCCGCCGGCGGGCCGCCTCCCGGCGACGGCCCGCCGCCGGAGCAGGCCGCCAGCGCCAACCCGTTGCAGGACCCCACCTTCTGGTGCGGGGAGGGGCAGCTGCGCCGCGCCGGGGTGCTGCACCTCTGCGTCGGCGCGGTGGTCGCGGTGGCCGTGCCGCTCGGCGCGGTGCTCGCCATGGACCCGCCGCTGGGCGTACGGGCCGCCGTCGCCTGGCCCACCGTGGCGCTGCTCGGCGCGGTGGTGCTGATCGCCGTGGTGGCCCTCGGCCGCCCCTGGCTGAGCCGTCGCGCCGGGGACACCCCCCTCGGCCCGTGGAGCGTGGCGGTCATCGTGCTGACCTGCGCCGGGGTGGCCGGCACGGTGCTGCTCCTGCTGCTGCCGGACGGTCCGGCCGGCACCCCGCTGGCGCAACTGCGCCCACCCGCCGGGTGCATCCGCGACCCGACACAGGCCGGCTGCCTCGTCGACCGCTCGCTGCCCGGCTACGACTGGGTCATCGCCTGGTACGGCACCGGGCAGGTGCTCCTGCTCGCCGCCATCGGCGCGGTGGCCCGGTCCGGCCGGCGGGCGCTCGCCGCGCCGGTCGCCGCCGCGCTGCTCCTGCCGCTCGGCGTCGCCTGGATCGCCGGCTGGCTGCCCGCCACCCCGCCGGCCCCGCAACGGCTGGACGACTGGATGCTCACCGTCCCCGCGATCGCGCTGGCCGGCGGCGGCCTGCTGCTGCCCCGCACCGGCCCCGCCGCGCCGCCCCGACCCGGGCAGCCGCACGCCGACCTCGGCTGGGGCGGGCGCGGGCCGGCGGTGATCGCCGGGTTCGGCTGGCTGCTCGGCATCGCGTACTGCTCCGGGGTGCTCTACTGGGTCACCGACCGGCTCACCGACGGCAACCCGGCGGGCGGCCGGACCGGGGTCGTCCCGCCGCTGCCGGTGATGTGGGCCGGCCTCGCCTTCGCCGTCGCCGTGCTCGCCCTGGCCGGCGTCGCGCTCCGCGCCGGCCTGCTGTTCCACCGGCTCCGCCGGCAGGAGTACGCCGCGCTGGTGCCCACCGACAACACCCTCTCCGCGCACGACCGGCGGCGCTGCCGCGACGTGAGCGCGTACCGGGCGCTGCACCGGCTGGTGGGCGAGCACGCCCTGCGCCTCATCGGCTGGTACGCGGCGGTCGGCGCCGCCCTGGCCACCCTCGGCTCCGCCGCCGCCCTCTCCCACGTCCCGCCGGACGTGACCGCCGTGACCGGCTGGCCGACGGTGGTCAAGGCCGTGGCCGACGCCGGCGACACCCTGCTCGGCTGGCTGCCGGTGGCCATCGCCGCCGTGGGGCTCATGGTCTACCGCAACGACACCGTGCGCCGCTCGGTCGGCGTGCTCTGGGACATCGGCACCTTCTGGCCCCGGGCCGCGCACCCCCTCGCCCCGCCCAGCTACGCCGAACGGGCCGTGCCGGAACTCCAGACCCGCACCGCCGGCCTGCTCGCGCTCGGCGAGCACGACCCCCGCCGGGTCGACGGGATCATCCTCTCCGGGCACAGCCAGGGCGCGGTGATCTGCGCGGCGGTGCTCCTCCAGCTGCCCGCCCGGTGGCGACGGCGGATCTGGTTCTTCTCCTACGGCTGCCAGCTCACCCGGCTGTACGGGCGGATCTTTCCCGCGTACTTCGGGCCGGACCGGCTGCCGGCGCTGGCCGACGCGCTGCGCGGGCCGTCCGGGCGGCCCGGCTGGACCAACTTCTGGCGGGACACCGACCCGCTGGGCTGGCCGGTGACGGCCGGCGAACGGAACCTGCCCGTCCACGACCCGGACGCGCTGCACCCCACCGGCGGGGAGGTCGCCGACCCGCCGATCCGCAACCACAGCGCCTACCCGGACGCCGCCGAGTTCCGCCGCGAGCGGGCCCGGGTGACCTGGCTGCTGCGGCGCGGCGTCCCGGCGCCCCGGCAGGGCGTCGGCTGACTGTCCGGGCAGGTTCCGTTCGCCGGGGCCACCGGTTGGCTCGGCGTCGGCCGGACCGCCCGCCGGGGGCGCGGCCGTGCCGCCGCCCCGGTCAGGCCGGCGGCGGGTCGGCCAGCCGGACCACCAGGTCGGCCCGGCCGGCGGTGCCGGCCACCAGGGCCGCGTTGGTCTCGTCGCTGCCCAGCGCCCAGGCCCGCGCCTGCTCCGGCGACCGCCCGTACGCCTCGTGCCGGGCGGTCAGCCGGCGGTGCCGCACCTCGGCGTCCAGGTCCAGGAACCACGCCTCGTGCAGCAGCGACCGCACCTCGTCCCACGGGTAGTCCGGCAGCAGCAGGTAGTTGCCCTCGGTCACCACCAGCCGGACCTCCGGCGGCACCTCGATCGCCCCGGCGACCGGCTCCTCCAGGTCGCGGCGGAACTCCGGCGCCCACACCGAGGTCGGCTCCAGCCGGTGCAGCCGGCGCAGCAGCGACACGTACCCGACCACGTCGAACGTGTCCACCGCGCCCTTGCGCGCGTCCCGGCCGAGCCGGCGCAGCTCCGCCTGGGCCAGGTGGAACCCGTCCATCGGCACCAGCCGGGCCACCCCGCCCAGCTCGGCGACGACCCGCTCGGCCAGCGTCGACTTGCCCGCCCCGGGCGCGCCCGCGATGCCCAGCAGCTGGCGGGGGCCGGCGTCGGCCAGGACGCGGGCCCGCGCCACCAGCTCCTCGACGGCCAGCACGTCGGCGGTCGGCATCAGCCCAGCACCGGCTCGGAGATCGTGAACCGGGCCTCCACCGCCGCGTGCACGGACTGCGGCTGCGGGTCCAGGTCCAGCTCCGGCGGGCCGCCGGACTCCCCGCCGCCGCCACCGGCGAACGCGGCGCGGGCGAACATCGGCTGCGGGGCCGGCCCGGTGTCGGCCAGCTCCAGCAGGGCGGTCACCCGGGCGCCGAGCGCCTCCGCGTACTCCCGGGCGCGGGCCAGCGCGTCGGCGATCGCGGCGTGCCGGGCGTCGCGGTGGGCGGGGCTGTCCGGCCGCAGCGACCACCACGGGCCGGCGATCTCGACCTGGTCCTGGTCGGCCAGCCGCAGCATCAGCTCGCCCAGCGCGGTGAAGTCGGTGACGGTGACGGTGGTGCCGACGCTGCCGTGCCAGGCCACCACCCGCTCGCCGGAGCGGCGCGTCTGCGGCCACACCCGCAGGTCGCCGGTCTCCCGGCGGTCCACGGCCGGCTCGGCGGCGTCGAGCAGCACCCGCACGGCGGCGGCCCGCTCGGCGAGCCGGCTCAGCACGGCCTCCCGGCTGCGGTCCCGGGCCGTCGCGGTCACCGTGAACCGCGCCAGCTCGGGCGGAACCTCCCGGTACGCCTCGCCGCGCACCGCCACGACCGGTCCGTCCACCATGCTCTCACCCTAGAGGAAGGGCACCTTGTTGACGCATTCTGTAGAGCAGGGGCCCCTTCTAACACCCGCGGGGCAGGTGGGCGGCGTAGGTGACCGTGGCGTCCGTGACCGCGCAGCCGGTCAGGTAGCCGCCGGCCGCACCGAGCGACAGCAGGTAGGCCAGCTCCCCGTCGGCCGCCGCGTCGTCGGGCTCCGCGCCGGGCGGGAGGGCGCGCGGGAAGGTGCGGGGGGCGGCGGCGGGCAGCTCCCGGTCGAGCAGCGCCAGCCGGAGCCCGCGCGCCCGCTGCTGGAGGTCGGCCAGGGCCGCCGCGTCGCCGCCGCGCAGCGCGGCAGCATACCGGTCGAGGAGACCACGCACCCGGTCGAGCTGGGCGAGCAGCTGGTCGCGGTTGTTCAGCAGCATGTCCACCGTGCGGGCGGCCGGCGTGCCGACGACGCGCGTGCCGTCGCGGAAGCTGCCGGCGGCCAGCCCCAGCGCGGCGTCGCGCAGGTCGGCCTCCGCCACCGTCGCGGCCAGGGTGCCGGCCAGCAGGTGCGGCAGGTGCGAGGCGAGGGCCGCCGCCGCGTCGTGGGCGTCCGGATCCAGCGGTACGATCCGCGCGCCGAACACGTCCACGAGCAGGGCGGCCAGCGTCCGGAACCGGTCGAGGCCCGCCGCCGTGGGGCAGAGCACCCAGGCCGCCCCGTCGAAGAGGGCGGGGCTGGCGGCGGTCAGCCCGGCGCGCTCCGTCCCCGCCATCGGGTGACCCGGCACGAACCGGCCGGTCAGCCCGTGCCCCGCTGCGTACGCGGCGATGCCGCCCTTGGTGCTGCCGACGTCGGTGAGCACGCAGTCGGGGCCGGTCAGCCCGCCGACGGTGCGCAGGGTCTCCGGCAGGCTGGACAGCGGGCCGCAGAGGAACACCACGTCCCGGTCGCGGACGGCGTCGGCGAGCGCGTCGGGGAAGTCGATCCCCCGCGCGCGGCCCTCCGCCCGGGTGGCGGCGTCCGGGTCCCAGCCAGCGACGTCGACGTCCCGCTCCCGCAGCCGGAGCAGGATCGAGCCGCCGATGAGCCCGGTGCCCACCACCGCGGCCCGGAGACTGTCCACCATCACGCGCCGTCAGGGCTGGGCGAGGCGGGCGGCGACCGCCGCGACGTGCTCGTCGGACTCGGTCAGCGCCGCCCGGACGTGCTGCGCGCCGCCCGGCCCGTAGAACACGCCGGCCGCGACCAGGATGCCCCGGCGGGCCAGCCAGTCGACGGTCGCCCAGCAGTCCTCGCCCCGGGTCAGCCACAGGTAGAGCCCGGCCTCGGAGTGCTCGACGGTGAACCCGGCCCCGGTGAACGCGGCCAGCAGCCGCTCCCGCCGGGCCCGGTAGCGCTCCCGCTGGGCGTCGGCGTGCTCCTGGTCGCCCAGCGCGGCGATCATCGCCGCCTGCACCGGGGCCGGCACGATCATGCCGGCGTGCTTGCGCACCTTCAGCAGCTCCGCCACCAGAGCGGGATCCCCGGCGACGAAGCCCGCGCGGTAGCCGGCCAGGTTGGAGCGCTTGGACAGCGAGTGCACCGCCAGCAGCCCGTCGTACGACCCGCCGCTGACCTCGGGCGCGAGCACCGAGACCGGCTCGGCGGCGGCCGACCAGCCCAGCGGCAGGTAGCACTCGTCGCTGGCCACGACGGCCCCCCGCTCCCGCGCCCAGTCGACCACCTTGCGCAGGTGGTTGGCGGGCAGCACCCGGCCGGTCGGGTTGCCGGGCGAGTTGACCCAGACCAGGCGGACCCGGGGGTCGGGGCCGAGCGCGGTCAGCGAGTCGGTGCGCACGGTGGTGGCCCCAGCGATCCGCGCCCCGTCCTCGTACGTCGGGTAGCAGATCGACGGCACCACGACGACGTCACCGGGCCCGAGGCCGAGCAGGGTGGGCAGCCACGCCACCAGCTCCTTGGAGCCGATGGTGGGCAGCACGCCGAGGCCGTCGACGCGCGCGTCGCAGGACCGGGCCACCCACGTCGCGACGGCGTCCCGCAGGGCGGGGGTGCCGGCGGTCAGCGGGTATCCGGGTGCGTCGGACGCGTCGGCCAGGGCCTGCCGGATCACCGGGGGCACCGGGTCGACCGGAGTGCCCATCGACAGGTTGATCAGGCCGTCCGGGTGCGCCGCGGCCAGGGCGGCCGCGGCGTCCAGGGTGTCCCAGGTGAACTCGGGCAGCCGCGACGAGACCGGCGCGGGCCGGTTCAGTGGCCCTCTCCGCGCGGCGGCTGGCCCGCGACGAACGTCGCGTCCTTCTCCACCTTGCCGATCTTCGAGGCGCCGCCGGGCGAGCCCAGGTCCTCGAAGAACTCGTAGTTCGCCCCGGTGTAGTCCTTCCACTGCTCCGGGACGTCGTCCTCGTAGAAGATCGCCTCGACCGGGCAGACCGGCTCACAGGCACCGCAGTCGACGCACTCGTCGGGGTGGATGTAGAGCATCCGGTTGCCCTCGTAGATGCAGTCGACCGGGCATTCCTCGATGCATGCCTTGTCGAGCACATCCACGCAGGGCTCGGCGATGATGTAGGTCACCGGTCTTCTCCTCCGCAAGACACGCCGCGATCACCGCGACGGTTAGAGCCTAGTATCTCGCCGGGGAGGGGGTCGATCGTGCTCCGACAGCAGGATGTGGGACACCGGATCGTGGTCCGCCGGATTGTGGGGGTTCGCGAGGGTCGGCCGCTTTTCTCCGATGCCCTCGGCGAGCTGGTCGAGCTGACCGAGACCCACGTCACCCTGGCCACCGACCAGGGTCGGCTGCGGGTGCCGGTGGCCGAGGTGCACCGGGCCAAGCGGGTGCCGCCGGCGCGCCGGCCGACCGCCGCCGCCGTCGTGGCGCTGGAGCTGGCCTCCGACGAGGCGTGGCCGGCGCCCACCCGGGGCCGGCTCGGCGACTGGCTGCTGCGCAGCGCGGAGGGCTGGACCGGCCGGGCGAACTCGGCGCTGCCGGTCGGCGACCCGGACCGGCCGCTGCCGGCCGCGCTGGACGCCGTCGAGCGCTGGTATGCCGACCTCGGGCAGCCCGCCCTGGTCAACACGCCGCTGCCGCTCGCCGCCCCGGTCGGCGCCGAGCTGGACGCGCGGGGCTGGACCTCCCGGCCGCTGACGCTGGTGCAGACCGCGCCCCTCGCCCCGCTGCGCGCCGGCCCACCACCCGGCCGCCCCGACACGCCGCCGGGCCAGGTCGACGCGCCGCCGGGCCGGCACGGCGAGGTCGAGCCGGGGGCCGGCGCCCCGCCCGCCGCACCGGGCCGCGCCGGCCTGCCGCCGGTGGAGCTGGCCGCCGCGCCGTCCGACGACTGGCTCGCCGTCGCCGCCGGGCGCAAGGGCGGCCTCCCGGACGCCGCCCGCCACGTGCTCACCGCCGTGGGCCAGGTCCGCTTCGCCCACGTGTACGCCGACGGCGTGCTGCTCGCCATCGGCCGGGGCACGGTCACCGGCGACGGGCGCTGGCTCGGGCTGAGCCTGATCGAGGCGCTGCCGCACGCCCGCCGCCAGGGCCTGGCCACCCACGTCGTCCGCGCCCTGGCCGACTGGGGCGCCGCCCTGGGCGCCTCCGGCGCGTTCCTCCAGGTGGAGCAGCGCAACACCCCGGCGGTGACCCTCTACCGGCGCCTGGGCTTCACCACGCACCACACCTATCTCACCCGCGTCGCGCCCTGATTCCTGGCGGCGACGGGAACCGGTCAGCGGCGCACGGGGCGGCGCGGCTTGGCGGTCTTGATCTCGGCGTAGCGCTTGAGCATCCGGGAGCGGTGGTCGCGGCCGAGCGCGGTGACCGTCAGGTAGCCGACGAGGACACCGGCGGCGGTCGCCGCGAGGTAGAGCCAGATCTGGGCGAAGAAGGTGCCCGCCCCACCGCCGAACGGGTTCTGCCCGACCAGCAGCGGCCCGACCAGGACGGTCAGCAGCAGCGCCACCCCGACGCCGGCGGCCACGTCGGCCGCCCAGAGGCCCAGCGGGCGGTCCTGCCCCCAGCGGAACGCCAGCACGGCGAGGATCAGCCCGATCACCAGGAACATCGCCAGCGACACCCGGTCGGCGGCGGTGTCGTCGCCGTCGAAACCGAGCCGGATGACCACCCGGGCGACCACGTTGACCGCGAACAACGCCACCGCGAGCAGCCCGACCGCCCGCCACCGATCCCTCATCGCACGCCTCCCGCCGCACCGCCCGCCCCGACGGCGGGCCTCCTGGCAGGAATATCTACCACCGCAACCTGTGCGTCGTCATCACCCGTCGCGACGGGCCGGTGGCGGTGCGAGCACCTGCCGGAACCCCATCACCGCGAACGTCATCGCGCCCGCCACGATCATCGCCAGCCCGACCCAGTTGTCCCCGGCCAACAGCAGGTCGCCCTCGCTGGTCCGGATCGCCGCCGCGCCCATGAGCACGAACCACGGCGTGGCGGGCAGCACCACCGCCCAGCGGCGGCCCACCGCCGCGTGGGCGAACCAGCTCAACGCCACGTTGGCGAGGACCACCACCGGCACCGACGCGCCGACCAGCGTCCCGGAGACCCGGACGGTGGACAGGATCAGCTCCAGCAGGCCCGTCGCCACCGCGCCCACCACGGCCACCACGCCACCGGCGACCCGCAGGGCGAGGTCGAGCAGCCGCCACGACCGCCCCGGCGGGGACGGGACGGGGGCCTGCGGCGGGAGGACCGACATCGGCGCGGCGGGCAGGCTCACCGGACGCCGGCCGCCGCGACCGGGGTCCGCCCCGCGCCGTCCCCGTCGAGGTCGAGCCCCGCGAACAGGTCGTCCTCCCAGCCGTACGGGCCGCTGCCCGGCCCCTTCTCCCCCACCGCCAGCGTGAAGTACTCCACGCCCATGAACTCGGCCCCGAAGTTGCCGGCGATCGAGTAGAGCCAGGAGTTGGCCGGGATCTGGGTGGCGTGCGCCCGCATCGCCGCCTCCTTCGCGGCGTGCTGGTCGGTGGCGTCGATCCGGGCGGCGATCTGCTCGTCCGGGGTGCCGAAGGGCAGGTCGTCGATGCTGCCGATGCCCTCGAACGGGTTGTCCGCCGCCTCGGTGAAGTGGCTCAGTCCGGCCTCCAGCACGCTGCGCGGCATGGCCGTCCAGTAGACCTTGGCCGGGGCGAACCCCTCGGCGGCGGCCAGCTCGTGCGCCCGCATCGCCACCCGGTGCGCCTGGATGTGGTCGGGGTGGCCGTAGAAGCCGTTCGGGTCGTACGTGATCATGACCTGCGGGCGTACCTCCCGCATGACCTCCACGACGAACCCGGCGGCCGTGTCGAGGTCGGCCTGCCAGAACGCCCGGGGGTGCTCGTTGGTGGCCATCCCCATCATCCCGGAGTCGCGGTAGCGGCCCGCGCCGCCGAGGAACCGGTGGTCGGTGACGCCGAGCGCGGCGCAGGCGGCGGTCAGCTCCCCGATCCGGAACCCGCCGAGCTGGTCGGCCTCGGCGGCGGCGAGCTGCGCCAGCTCCGGCACGTGGATCTCGCCCTCCTCGCCGAGCGTGCAGGTCACCAGCGTGACGTGGGCACCGGCGGCGGCGTAGTGGGCCATCGTCGAACCGGTGCCGATGGACTCGTCGTCGGGGTGCGCGTGGACCAGCAGGAGGCGGCGGTCGGGCAGCGTCGTCACGACGGTCACTCTAACCGGCGGTTCGCCCGCGCCGGCCCCGACGCGTCCCGCCAGGTCCGCCACATCACCCCCGGGGCGGCTCTACGATCCGACGTGTGGACTTTCCGGAGCTGGCCGCCCGTACCCGCCGGTTCGGCCACGGGGCGCCGCGCGCCGTCACCGTGGCCGGCGACGGATCCCGGGTGATCTTCCTGCGCTCGGCCGGTCCGGAGGATCCCGCCGACGCGCTCTGGCTGCTCGACCCGGCCACCGGCGAGGAACGGCTGGTCGCCGACCCGACGGCCCTGCTCGGCGCGGGCGGCGACCCGGCCGCGCTCACCCCCGGCGAGCGGGCGCTGCGCGAGCGGCGGCGGCTCAGCGCCGCCGGCATCGGCTCGTACGCGCTGGACGCGGCCGGCCGGATCGCGGTGTTCGCGCTGGCCGGGCGGCTGTTCCGGGCCGACCTGGTGCACGGCGACGTGGTCGAGGTGGCGACCGTCGGCCCGGCGCTCGACCCGCGCCCCGACCCCACCGGCGAGCGGCTGGCGTACGTCACCGACGCCGCCGCCGGGGTCCGCCGGGGCGAGCTGCGGGTGGTGGCCCCCGACGGCACCGACAGCCTGCTGGCCGGCGAGGACGGCGGGGTCACCTGGGGGCTGCCCGAGCACGTCGCCGCCGAGGAGTTCCACCGGTTCCGGGGCTACTGGTGGGCGCCCGACGGGCGCGGCGTGCTGGCCGCCCGCGTCGACGAGTCCCGCCTACCCCACTGGCACCTGCACGACCCGGCCGACCCGGCCAGCCCGCCGACGACCGTGGCGTACCCGCAGGCGGGCGGGCCGAACGCAGAGGTCAGCCTGCACCTGCTCGACCTCGACGACGGCTGGGTCGACGTGCACTGGGACCGCGAGACCTACCCGTACCTCGCCTCCGTCGACTGGGCCGACGGCAACCCGCTGCTCACGGTGCTGCGCCGCTCGCAGCAGCACGGCCTGGTGCTCGCGGTCGACCCGCGCACCGGCGAGACCCAGGTGCACGCCGAGCTGGCCGACCCGCGCTGGGTCGAGCCGATCCCCGGCACCCCGGCCCACCTGCCCGACGGGCGGGTGCTGGTCGGCGGCGAGCTGGCCCACGACGGGTACGACGCCCGCTGCCTGTTCGCCGACGGCACCCTGCTCACCCCGCCGTCGCTGTACGTGCGCCGGGTGGTGGGCCGGCTGCCCGCCGGCAACGGCCCGGCCGACCTGCTGGTGGAGGCGAGCGAGGGCGAGCCCAGCCAGCGGCACCTCTACCGGGTGCGCACCCTGATCGGCGGCGGGGTGGACGCCCGCCGGATGAGCGGCACCCCCGGCTGGCACACGGCCGCCGTGGGCGGGGACACGCTGGTGGTCGGCACCGCGTCGCTGGACCAGCCGGGCACCACCTGGGCGGTGTGGCGCGGCGACCGGGAGGTCGCCCAGTTGCGCTCGCTGGCCGCCGCCCCGCCGTACGCGCCCCGGCCGACGATGGTGCGGGTGACCGACCGGCGGCTGCCCAGCGCGGTGGTCTACCCCACCCAGCACGTCAAGGGCACCCGGCTGCCGGTGCTGCTGGACGTCTACGGCGGCCCGGGGCACCAGGAGGTGGTGGCCGCGCGGGCCGCCTGGCTGGAGCGGCAGTGGTGGGCCGACTCGGGCTTCGCGGTGGTGACGGTCGACAACCGGGGCACCCCGGGGGTGGCCCCGTCGTTCGAGAAGGCGGTGCACCGCCGGCTGGCCGACGTGGTGCTGACCGACCAGATCGACGCGCTGACCGCGCTCGCCGACAAGCATCCCGACCTGGACCTGGAACGGGTCGGCATCCGGGGCTGGTCGTTCGGGGGCTGGCTGGCCGGGCTGGCGGTGCTGCGCCACCCGGAGCTGTTCCGCTGCGGGATCGCCGGCGCCCCGGTCACCGACTGGACGCTGTACGACACGGCGTACAGCGAGCGCTACCTGGGCCTGCCGGAGGACGGCATGGACGTGTACGCGCACCACTCGCTGCTGGAGCTGGCGGCCGAGCCGCCGGTGTCGGGCGAGCCGGCCCGGCCGCTGCTGCTGGTGCACGGCCTGGTCGACGACAACGTGGTGGCCGCGCACACGCTGCGGCTGTCGGCGGCGCTGCTGGCGGCGGGCCGGCCGCACTCGGTGCTGCCGCTGACCGGGGCCACCCACATGGCGGCCGGCGGCCTGTCGGAACGCCTGCTCCGCTTGGAACTCGACTTCCTCCGCACCCACCTGGGGTAAGGAGGGGCACCTTGTTAACGCTTTCTGTATAGCAGGGGCCCCTTGTTAACGACGCCGTGGTCAGGACCCGGTCGCCTGGTATCTGCGGAGCGCGGCCTCGGCGACCTGGGCCAGGAGCTTGTCGTCGTCAGGGTTGTTGCCCTGCTCTTTCACGACGATCAGAGCGGTGCCGGTCCGGACGAGAATGCTGTCGAAGGTCAGCGTGTCGGCACCGGATGTCGAGCTGCTGCTGACCCGCAGGCTGTCATCGCCCAGCCCTGGCCCTGGTGCCAGTGCGAAGCGGTAGCTGCCGCCGCCCGGACCAGACGCGACGGTGGGGCAACGGCCGACGAAGGTGCGCAGGTCGGTCATCGCCCGTCGTGCCCCGTCGTCGGCGTACGTCCGGATGATCTCGGTTCCCACCCAGAGCCAGGAGTTGTCGGGATTTCCGTCACGGCTCAGGGTGGCTGCTGCCATCGCAGACGGAGTCCCCGTCAGCCGCGATGCCGACAGCAGCGGGATCATGTGGTCCGAGCAGCCGCTGTCTGCGCGCCGATCCCCCGCATTCCCTGCATCCCGCGCCATGACCGTCGCGATCTGCACGGTGAACCCGGGCGGCAGCGAGTCCGTGGTCAGCAGGCGCGCGGACAGGGTCGCGGAGTAGCCGGGTCCGCCGGTCGCCGGCACGGCCGGGGAGGCGGGCTTCATGGCTGGGGCGGAGCCCGTGACCCCCGCCGTGGCGGGGATCGTCTCGCCCGCTGACCGATCCGTTGGGTGAGCCGTCGAAGGACCGCACGCGGTCGCCAAGCAGACGGCCACCACCGCAACTGAGCCACGCACCATCATGCTGAACACCAGGACTTCTCTGAGTCGAAGGCGACATGATCCCCTACCCCACCCACCAGCCGCGCCCCGCCCCGCCCCGCCCTCAGCGATCAAGAGGAAAGCGTCAAGTTTGATCTCGACGATGACGCAAACCTCTTGATCACCAAGGCGGGGCGGGGCGGGCGGGGCAGCGGGGGGTGGGGGTTAGCCCTTGACGTACGCGTCGACGAAGGACGGGTAGCCGAAGACGCTGGAGATGAAGACCCCGCCGGCCTTCGACCCGTGCACGTTATACGCCACGTCGACGTAGAGCGGCACCACCGGGGCGTGCTCGGTCATGATCCGCTGGTCGAGCTTGGCCCACTCCGGGCCCTGCTTCGCCGGCTCCAAGGCAAGGATCCGGTCGAACTCGGCGTTGATGGCCGGGTCGTTGAAGTACGACTGGTTGCTGTTGCCCTCGGCCTTGATGGTGCGGCCGTCGTAGAGCACCGGCAGGATCGACGCGCCGCTGGGCCAGTCCGCCGCCCAGTTGCCGATGTACAGGTCCCAGGGGTTGTTCTTCTTCTTGACCTCGTCGAGCTTGGCGTCGTCCGGGATGTTCCGCACGGTGATCTTGAAGCCGGCCCGCTCCAGGTTGCCCTTGAGCTGGGTCGCCTGCACCTGCTCGTTGGTGTTGTCGGCCACGCCGAGGACCAGCTCCGGCGTCTGCCCGCCGAGCAGCTCCTTGGCCTTGTCGACGTCGCCGTTCGCCCCGGCCGGGTACGCCTCGTACGCCTGGAAGCCGATCGTGGCCGGCGGCATCAGGGTGGTCAGCGGCTGGGCGATGGTCTGCCCGCCGAGTGCCTTGACCAGGCCCTCCCGGTCGATGGCGTAGTTCAGCGCCTGGCGGACCTTGAGGTCGGTCACCCGCTGGTTGTTGATGACGAGCTGGTTGGCGCTCGGCGTCGGCGAGAGGATGGTGCGCGACTTCAGCGCCGCGTCCTGGGCCACCCGGGCGACCAGCGAGGGCGGCACCGAGTTGAAGGCGAGCGCGCTCTGGTCGGGGCCGTTGTCGGCGATCACCCGGTTGTTGGCGGCGTCGGCGGTCGGGCCGAAGCTCCACACGAACTGGTCCGGGTACTGGTGGCGCACCGGGTCGGTGGCCGGGTCCCAGTTCGGGTTGCGGTCGAGGGTGAGCTGCACGCCGACCTGGTTGTTGGCGATCTTGTACGGCCCGGACGAGAACGGCCGCTGGTCCAGGTTGACCCCGGTGTCCTTGTCGGGCCGCAGCGGCGCGGTGGTCGGCAGCGACACCGCGAACGGCAGGTCGCAGCGGGGCTTGGCGAACTCGAAGCGCAGGGTCCGCTCGTCCGGGGTGGTCAGGCCGGGCGGGAGCGCGCCCTTGTTCTTCTTGAAGTCCCACTTCGTGTCGAACTGCGGGGTGTCGGCCAGCCACTCCTGCAGGTAGGTGGGGCCGCCGGCGAGGTCCGGGTCGAAGGAGCGGGCGATGCCGTACGCGATCTCCTTCGACGTGATCGGGCTGCCGTCCTCGAACTTCACGCCCTGCTTGATCGTGAACTGCCAGACCTTGCAGTCGTTGTTGACGTTGGTGCCCGGGGTCTCGGCCAGGTCGCCGACGAGCACGAGGCCGCCCTTGCCGTCGTCCTTCCAGGTCGTCAGGTAGCGGGCGAAGAGCGGGTTGGCCATCAGGCCCGCGAACGAGTACGTCCGCTGCGGGTCCAGGTGGGAGATCGGGGTCTCCCGGATGATGGTGAACGTGCCGCCCTTGCGCGCCCCGCTCACCTCGGCCGCCGGGCCCTGCGAGTCCTTCGGGTCGGTGGCGATGACGCCGGTCTGCTGCCGGCCGGTGTCGACCGTGGTGCCCTCGCCCGTGTTCTCCGAGCACGCCCCCAGCGCCACCACCAGTGCGATGGCGCCGCCGACGCCGGCCGCTGCGCGTGGTCGCATCTCCTACCTCCTCTGTCGATGAATCCGGTCGAAACGATCAGCGCAGCCGCACCCGAGGGTCGATCGCCGCGTAGAGCAGGTCCACCACGACGTTGGCCAGCACCACGAACACCGCCGCGATGAGCACGGTCGCCATGATGGTGGGCAGGTCACCGGCGCGGACGGCGTCGACGGCCGTACGCCCCAGCCCCTGGATGCCGAACGTGGTCTCCGTGATGACGGTGCCGCCCAGCGCCCCGCCCACGTCGAGCCCCGCGATGGTCACCACCGGGGTGATGGCCGCGCGCAGCGCGTGCCGCCCGTACACCTTCGGTTTGGTCAGGCCCTTGGCGCGGGCCGTGCGGACGAAGTCCTCCGACAGCGTCTCCAGCATCTGCGCCCGCGACAGCCGCGCGTAGATGGCGGAGAAGAGGAACGCCAGCGAGACCCACGCCAGCACGAGGCCGCTGGCCCACTTGAGCGGGTCGTCGAACAGCGACGTGTAGCTGGGCACCGGCAGCAGCCGCAGGTGGTAGACGAAGACCAGCAGCAGCACCGCCCCGACGAAGTAGAGCTGCAACGACGCGCCGGTCAGCGAGAAGCCGATGGCCAGCCGGTCCAGCCAGGTGCCCCGGCGCAGCGCCGAGACCATGCCGAGGCCGACGCCGAGCAGCAGCCACAGCACCGCCGCCGGGATCACGATGCTCAGGGTCACCGGCAGCACCCGGGCGATGGTGTCGCTGACGGCCTCGTTGGTGACGTACGACCAGCCCAGGCAGGGCGCGTCGCACCGGCCGCCCTGGGCGCTGCCGAGGTCACGCCCGGTGACGATGCCCTTCATGTAGCCGGCGTACTGGGTGACCAGCGGGTCGCGCAGGCCCAGCTCCTGGCGGACCCGCTCCAGCCGCTCCGGGTTGCAGTTCTTGGGGCACATACCGCTGACCGGGTCGCGCGGCAGGGCGAAGAACATCAGGAAGCTGAGCACGCTCACCGCGAACAGGGTGAGCGTCGCCGAGAGCAGCCGCTTGACCAGGAACCGCGCCATGGTGCAGCCCTCCTACCGGGACGACTTCGGGTCGAGCGCGTCGCGCAGCGCGTCCCCGAAGAGGTTGAAGGCGAAGACCAGCGCGAAGATCGTGACGCCGGGGAAGAAGACGTACGCGGGGTCGGTCTGGAGGTAGTCGAGGCTGCGGTAGATCATCCGGCCGAAGCTCGGCGTGGCGTCGGTGAGCCCGACCCCGATGAACGACAGCGCCGCCTCGCTGGTGATGTACGACGGCACGGCCAGCGAGAACGACACCAGGATCGGCGCCCAGAGGTTGGGCAGGAGCTGGCGGAACAGCATGTGTCCCAGCCCGGCGCCGCTGGCCCGGGCGGCCTCCACGAACTCCCGCTCGCGCAGCGCGATGGCCTGCCCGCGCACCAGCCGGGCGGTGCTGGTCCAGCCGAACAGGGCGAAGATGGCGATCAGCACGCCGATCTGGAACGCGGGCGGCACCTCCTCGCGCTGGCCGTAGAAGCGCAGCGCGATCGTCGGGGTCAGCGCCAGCGCGATGATCAGGAACGGCATGGCCAGGGTCAGGTCGGTGATCCAGTTGACCACCGCGTCGAGCCAGCCGCCGAGGTAGCCGGCGAGGGTGCCGAGCACGACGCCGATCGCGGCGGTGACGACGGCGGCGGCGATCGCGATGAACAGCGAGGTGCGCAGCCCGTGCACCATCCGGATGAAGATGTCCCGCCCCAGGCCCGGCTCCAGCCCGAACCAGTGTTCCCCGGTGACGCCGCCGGCGTAGCCCAGCGGCATGCCGAAGCCGTCGAGCCGGCTCTGGAACTGCTCGCGGGGGCCGATGCCGTACAGCGCCTCGATCAGCGGCACGGCCAGCGCGACCAGCAGGAAGAAGGCGAGCATGGCGGCGCTGACGACGGCCGTGCGGTCCCGGCGCAGCCGGGCCCAGGCGAGCTGGCCGGGCGAGCGGCCGACGACGCGGGAGCCCCCGGGGCCGTCGCCGGTGGACTCGATCTCCGCGAGGGCCACGCCCTCGACCGGGGACAGGCTCACGCCGTCACCTCCGCACCGCTCGCGCCGGCCGCGTCGCGCCCGTCCGGCTCCGGGAAGTCGCCGGCCCCGTCGTGCCCCGGGAAGTCGCCGGCCCCGTCCGGCTCCGGGAAGTGGCAGGCGACCGACTGCCCGCTGCCGTCGCGGGGCACCAGCGCCGGCTCCTCGGTGGCGCAGATGTCGCGGGCCTTGGGGCAGCGGGTGCGGAACCGGCAGCCCGACGGCGGGTTCAGCGGCGTCGGCACGTCGCCGGTGAGCCGGATCCGCCCGCCGGGGCCGAGCCGCGTCGCGTCCGGGATCGCCGACAGCAGGGCCCGGGTGTACGGGTGCCGGGGCCGCTCGTAGATGTCCGCCCGGTCGCCGATCTCCACGATCCGCCCCAGGTACATGACGGCGACCCGCTGGCAGAAGTGCCGCACCACCGCGAGGTCGTGGGCGATGAACACGAACGCCAGCCCGAGGTCGCGTTGCAGGTCGCGCAGCAGGTTGACGACCTGCGCCTGGATCGACACGTCGAGGGCGGAGACGGGCTCGTCGGCGACGATCAGCTTCGGCCGCAGCGCGAGGGCCCGGGCGATGCCGACGCGCTGGCGCTGCCCGCCGGAGAACTCGTGCGGGTAGCGGTTGTAGTGCTCGGGGTTGAGCCCGACCAGCTCCAGCAGCTCCTGCACCCGGCGGCGCACCCCGCCGGGCGGGTCGATCCCGTTGACGCGCAGCGGCATCGCCACGATCCGGCCCACGGTGTGCCGGGGGTTCAGCGACGCGTACGGGTCCTGGAAGATGATCTGGAGGTCCTGGCGCAGCGGGCGCAGCTCCCGCCGCCCGGCGTGGGTGATGTCGCGGCCGGCGAACTCGATGCGCCCGGCGGTCGGCTCCAGCAGCCGCACCAGCATCCGGCCGGTGGTGCTCTTGCCGCAGCCGGACTCCCCGACCAGGCCGAGCGTCTCGGCGGGGCGCACCGCGAAGTCGAGGCCGTCGACGGCCCGCACCAGGCCGGTGGCGCGGAACCCGGTGCGCACCGGGAAGTGCTTGGTCAGCCCGCTGACCCGCAGCAGCGGCTCGCTCATCGGGCCGCCCCCGTGGGCGCGACGCCCTCGGCGTGCAGCCGGGCGCGCTCGTCGGTTGGCAGGTGGCAGGCCGCCAGGTGGCCGGGCTCGCCGGCCGGGGCCAGCGCCGGGACCTCGGCGCGCGAGCGGCCGCCGGTGCGGTCGGCGTACCGGCAGCGGGGGTGGAAGGCGCAGCCGGGCGGCAGGTCGATCAGGCTGGGCGGGTTGCCGGGGATGGGCACCAGGTCCGCGTCGGCGTCGCCGTGCAACGACGGCACGCTGGAGAGCAGACCCCAGGTGTACGGGTGCCGGGGCCGGCGCAGCACCTGCTCGGCGCTGCCGTGCTCGACCGCCCGGCCGGCGTACATGACCAGCACCTCGTCGGCGACCTGGCCGACCACGCCGAGGTCGTGGGTGATCAGGATGATCGCCGAGCGGAACTCGGCCTGGAGGTCGGCGAGCAGGTCGAGGATCTGCGCCTGCACGGTGACGTCGAGGGCGGTGGTCGGCTCGTCGGCGATCAGCAGGGCCGGGTCGTTGACCAGGGCCATGGCGATCATCGCCCGCTGCCGCATGCCGCCGGAGAACTCGTGCGGGTACTGGTCGTAGCGCCGCTCCGGCTGGGGGATGCCGACCCGGCCGAGCATGTCGACGGCCCGCCGCCGGGCCTCCCGCCGCCCGGCACCCGGGTGGTGCACCCGGTACGCCTCGGCGATCTGCCGGCCGACGGTGTAGTAGGGGTGCAGCGCCGACAGCGGGTCCTGGAAGATCATCGCGACGTCCCGGCCGCGCAGCCGGCGGACGTCCTGTTCGGGCAGGCCGACGAGCTGCCGGCCGCCGACGGAGATCCCGCCGGTGACGGTGGTGCGCCTCGGGTCGTGCAGGCCGAGGATCGCCAGCGAGGTGACGCTCTTGCCGGAGCCGGACTCGCCGACGACGGCGAGGGTGCGGCCCCGCTCGACGGCGAAGGAGACCCCGTCGACCGCGCGGACGGTGCCGTCGGCGGTGTCGAAGCGCACCCGCAGGTCGTCGACCCGCAGGTACGGGTCGGACGCCGGTGCTGGCTCGCCCACGACCACCTCCCCCAGTGACGAAGAGAAACTACAACAGATCACTGAGGCTGAAAATAAGCTACAGATCGAGGGCTGTCAGCGGTGCTGAGCGTAACGACTCGGCAACTCCCTCCGACACCCCTGATCGCGAGACCGGCGAAGCCGCACAGGTCGCACGTCGGGTGCGACCATGATGGGGGTGGCCGGGAGAGGATCCGTGCCCGATCGATCGAGGTGGGGGTGACCATGACCGCGGCGGTGTTCGACCACGACGGACCGTGGACCGAGGAGGAGTACCTCGCTCTCGGCGAGACGTCGCAACGGGTCGAACTCTTCGACGGGAGCCTCCACGTGACCCCAGCCCCCACCCCACGGCACCAACGGATCTCCCGCAAGCTGGGCAACATCCTCGAACCGGCCGCCGAGGCGGCCGGGCTGGAGCTGCTGGAGGCGGTGAACGTCCGGCTCCAGTCCGGGCGGGTCCCTGTCCCCGACCTCGTTGTCACGGACCCGGTCGACCTCGACGACGTCTACGTGGCGGCGGCCGACGTCCGGCTGGTCTGCGAGATCATCTCGCCGGGGAACGCGTCCACCGACAAGGTGCTGAAGATGCACTATTACGCCGCCGCCCACATCGACTGGTACCTCCTGGTCGAGCAGGAGACCGGCGCGCTGCGCCTGCACCGGCGTCGGCACGCCCACTACGTGGAGCACTCCGTCGCCAAGCGGGGCGAGGTGCTGGAGTTGGTCGAGCCCGTCCGGGCGAAGATCCGGCCCGAGGATCTCGTCCCCTGACGGATGTCGGCCCCGTCCCCTAGGGTCGGGCGCATGAGCGAGCGCCAGCGAGCGAATCATCCAACTGGCCCGGTGTCCCAGGGCGGCGCGCAGCGCAGCGGGGCGTCGTCGTGACCGGATTCGATGCGGCGTCCGCCGCCGTGCAGGCCGCCTTGGACGCGGGCGCGCGGTACGCCGACGCCCGGGTGATGCACCGCCGCTACGAGTCGATGTCGGCCCGCAACGGCGACGTCGAGGAGCTGACCCAGGACGAGAGCCTCGGGCTGGGCGTCCGGGCGCTGGTCGGGTCGGGCTGGGGCTTCCACGCCGTACCGGAGCTGTCGGACGCCGCCGCCCGCGACGCCGGCCGGCGGGCCGCGCTGATCGCCGCCGCGAGCGCCCGGGTCCCCGGTCCGCCGGTCGACCTGGTGCCGGCCGAGCCGGTCGTCGCGAGCTGGTCCTCGGCGTGCGAGGTCGACCCGCTCGGGGTGGCCCTGTCCGACAAGGGCGACCTGCTGGTCGGCGCTACCGCGACCATGCGGGAGCACGGCGCCGACCTGGCCGAGGGCCTCTACCAGGTGTGGGACACCACGAAGTGGTTCGTCTCCAGCGAGGGGCACCGCATCGACCAGCGCATCCGCGAGTGCGGCGGCGGCATCTCGGCCACCTCGATCGGCGACGGCGAGACCCAGCGCCGGTCCTATCCGAGTTACCGCGGCCAGTACGGCACGACCGGCTGGGAGCTGGTCACCCGGCTCGACCTGGCCGCGCACGCCGCCCGGGTCGCCGAGGAGAGCCGCGCGCTGCTCACCGCGCCCGAGTGCCCGGCGGGCGAGACCGACCTGATCCTCGGCGGCGAGCAGCTCGCGTTGCAGATCCACGAGTCCGTCGGGCACGCCATCGAGCTGGACCGCATCCTCGGCTGGGAGGCCGCGTTCGCCGGCACCTCCTGGCTGGACCTGGCGCAGCTCGGCTCGCTGCGCTACGGCTCCGAGCTGATGAACGTCACGATCGACCCGACCATCCCCGGCGCGCTGGGCAGCTTCGGCTTCGACGACGAGGGCTCCCCGGCGGTGCGGCGGGACGCGGTGCGCGAGGGCCGGTGGGTGGGGGTGCTCGCCGGCCGCGACTCGGCCGCCGTCGCCGGCCTGGACTACGGCGGCAGCGTACGCGCCGACGGCTGGGCCCGGCTGCCGATGGTGCGGATGACGAACGTCGGGCTGGAGCCCGGCCCGCACACCCTCGACGAGATCATCGCCGCCACCGACGACGGGGTGCTGATGGACATCAACCGCTCCTGGTCGATCGACGACAAGCGGCTCAACTTCCAGTTCGGCTGCGAGATCGGCTGGGAGGTGAAGCGGGGCCGGCGGGGGCGGATGCTGCGCAACCCGACCTACACGGGCATCGGCCCGCTGTTCTGGCGCTCGATGGACATGCTCTCCGCCGAGACCGTCGCCTGGGGCACGCCCAACTGCGGCAAGGGTCAGCCCGGCCAGGTCGGCCACACGGGTCACCCGGCCGCGCCGGCCCGGTTCCGCAACGTCCGAGTGGGGGTGCGCGCATGAGGCAGGACGGTGGGCGGGACGTGCTGGGGCTCGCCGACCAGGTGGTCGACCTGGTCCGCCGGCTGGCCGGGCCGCGGGCCGAGGCGGAGGTGGTGGTCACCCGCGCCGACCTGGCGCTGACCCGGTTCGCCAACTCCTTCGTGCACCAGAACGTCGCCGAGTCGGGCGTCTCCGTGCGGCTGCGCGTGCACGCCGAGGGGCGCACGGCGGCCGGCGGCGGCAGCGTGGTCACCCCGGACGGGCTGGCCGCCCTGGTCGAGCGGGCCCTCGCGGCAGCCCGCCTATGCCCGCCGGATCCGGCCTGGCCCGGGCTGACCCCGCGCTCGCCGGTGCCCGCCGCCCCGGCCTGGGACGAGGCCACGGCCTTCGCCGAGCCGGGCGAGCGGGCCGAGCGGGTGCGCGCGTTCGTCGACGCCGTGGGTGGGTTGGAGGCCGCCGGCTACTGCCGCACCGGCTACCGGGCGGCAGCGTTCGCCAACTCCACCGGGCACTCGGCGCAGGGCGTCGCCGCCGAGGCCGCGATGGACGGCATCGCCCGCACCGGCGGCGCGGACGGGGTGGCCCGGCTGCACGTCGACCGGCTGGCCGACCTCGACGGGGCGGCGCTGGGGGCCCGGGCCGCCGCGAAGGCACGGGCGGCCGTGGACCCGGTCGAGCTGCCTCCGGGCCGCTACGAGGTGGTGCTGGAGCCGGCCGCCGTCGCCGACCTGCTGCACAACTTCGCCCTGTGGGGCTTCAACGGCAAGCGGCACGCCGAGCGGCAGTCCTTCGCCGAGCCGGGCGTGGCCCAGTTCGACCCGGCGGTCACGCTGGTCGACGACCCGCTCGCCGGGTCGGGGCTGCCGTTCGACGTGGAGGGCACGGGCCGGCGGGCCCTGACGCTGGTCGACGCCGGCACCACCGTCGCGGTGGCGCACGACCGGCGCAGCGGCGCGGCGGCCGGGGTGGGCTCCACCGGGCACGCGTCGCCCGACGCGGCCACCTTCGGCCCGATGCCGGTCAACCTGCGGCTGTCGGGCCCCGCCCCGGCGGGCGACGCCGGCGCCCCGGCGCACGCGCCGGCGGCCGGCGGCCACCGGGCTCAGCACGCCGCCGGGACAGGGCACGGCGACGGGGCTCAGCACGGGTCGCCAGCACCGGCGGGGCCGCTGGTCGACGACTCCACGGCCGACCTGGTCGCCGGGATGGAACGCGGCCTGCTGGTCAGCGACCTGTGGTACACCCGGGTGCTGGACACGAAGAGCCTGGTGATCACGGGTCTGACCCGCAACGGGGTCTGGCTCGTGGAGGGCGGGGTGCCGGTGCGGGCGGTGCAGAACTTCCGGTTCACCGAGTCCTACCCCCGGGCGCTGGGCCCGGGGGCCGTGCTCGGGATCGGCCGCCGGGCGGTCCGGCAGCCGGACCGCGTCGACGGCGTCTGGTGGGACGCGCCGGCGCTGCGCCTGGCGGCCTGGAACTTCACCGGGGGCGCATCCGGCTGACCCGGGCGGATGATCCTCGCCGGTTCTGGCGGCGGCCGGAGAGTGAGGTTCTTAACATCCGACATCGATCGTGTTGCGGGGACTTTTCCGCAGGCCGGACACACGGGACACTCCCTTGCGCGGACGGCCCACGGAGATCGGCGTAACGTGTGTCAACTAGCTGCGCCGGTACGGCCGGTGTGGTCGTTGGTGTGCGCGGTGAGGTGGCAGCGGGTACGGGGTCGCCGGTCCGCGTGCCGACCGGAACAACTGCCGCCCGTGAGGGCCCCGTCAGGGAGACGACCGAATGACTTCAACGGCAACGAGGCCGCGGGGAGCGCGAGCGCGCGCCGCCATAGCGGCGAAGACGTTGCGGACGGACCGGTGGTGGTTCGCTCCGCTGATCACCGTCATCGGGCTCAGCGCCTGGGTGGCGTACGCGACGGTCCGGGTCTTCATGCACAAGTGGTACTGGGTCGAGCAGTACCACTACCTGACCCCGTTCTACTCCCCCTGCGTCACGGACCGGTGCGTCGAGGGGGCCTCCCACTTCGGCCAGTTCCTGCCCGGTTGGTGGATCATCCCGGACGCGGCGCTGACCCTGCCGTTCCTGCTGCTGTTCCGGCTCACCTGCTACTACTACCGCAAGGCCTACTACCGGTCGTTCTGGCTGTCGCCGCCGGCCTGTGCCGTGCCGGACAAGCACGACAGCTACTCGGGCGAGACCCGGTTCCCGCTGCTCGGCCAGAACCTGCACCGCTACTTCTTCTACGCCGCCGCGATCATCTCGCTGATCAACACCTGGGACGCGGTGCTGGCCTTCCACTCGCCGGAGGGCTTCGGCTTCGGGCTGGGCAACATCGTCCTGCTGGTCAACGTGGTCATGCTGTGGGCGTACACGATCTCCTGCCACTCCTGCCGGCACATCATCGGCGGGCGGCTCAAGCACTTCTCCAAGCACCCGGTGCGATACAAGGCCTGGACCGGCGTGTCCTGGCTGAACGTCCGGCACATGCAGCTCGCCTGGATCACCCTCGGCACCCTGGCGCTGACCGACTTCTACGTCATGGCGGTCGCGGCCGGCTGGTTCAACGACCTGCGGTTCATCAACTAGAGGGCCTGACATGACGACCACGAATCGCATCGAACGACACCACTACGACGTCGTCGTGATCGGGGCCGGCGGCGCCGGCCTGCGCGCGGCGATCGAGGCCCGGCTCGCGGGCAAGAAGACGGCGATCATCTCGAAGTCGCTGTTCGGCAAGGCGCACACCGTGATGGCCGAGGGCGGCGCGGCCGCCGCCATGGGCAACGTGAACAGCCGGGACAACTGGCAGGTGCACTTCCGCGACACCATGCGCGGCGGCAAGTTCCTCAACAACTTCCGGATGGCCGAGCTGCACGCGAAGGAGTCGCCGCAGCGCATCTGGGAGTTGGAGACGTACGGTGCGCTGTTCGACCGCACCAAGGACGGGAAGATCTCGCAGCGCAACTTCGGTGGCCACGAGTACCCCCGGCTGGCGCACGTCGGCGACCGGACGGGCCTGGAGCTGATCCGCACCCTCCAGCAGAAGATCGTCTCCCTCCAGCAGGAGGACAAGGCCGAGTTCGGCTCGTACGACGCCCGGATCAAGGTGTTCGCCGAGACGACGATCACCGAGCTGCTGCTCGACGGCGAGAAGGTCGCCGGGGCGTTCGGCTACTACCGGGAGTCCGGCGAGTTCATCCTGTTCGAGGCCCCGGCCGTGGTGCTCGCCACCGGCGGCGTCGGCCGGTCCTACAAGGTGACGTCGAACTCCTGGGAGTACACGGGCGACGGGCACGCGCTGGCCCTGCGCGCCGGCGCGACGCTGATCAACATGGAGTTCCTCCAGTTCCACCCGACCGGCATGGTCTGGCCGCCCTCGGTGAAGGGCATCCTGGTCACCGAGTCGGTGCGCGGCGACGGCGGCATCCTGAAGAACTCCGACGGCAAGCGGTTCATGTTCGACTACGTCCCGGACGTGTTCCGCAAGCAGTACGCGGACAACGAGGCCGAGGCGGACCGCTGGTACAAGGACCCGGACAACAACCGGCGTCCGCCGGAGCTGCTGCCCCGCGACGAGGTGGCGCGCGCGATCAACAGCGAGGTCAAGGCCGGTCGGGGCACGCCGGCCGGCGGCGTCTACCTCGACATCGCGTCCCGGCTGCCGGCCGAGGAGATCCGCCGTCGCCTGCCGTCGATGTACCACCAGTTCAAGGAGCTGGCCGACGTCGACATCACCAAGGAGCCGATGGAGGTCGGGCCGACCTGTCACTACGTGATGGGCGGCGTCGAGGTGGACCCGGACTCGGGTGCCGCGTACGGCACGGTGCGCGGGCTGTTCGCCGCCGGTGAGGTGTCGGGCGGCATGCACGGCTCCAACCGGCTCGGCGGCAACTCGCTGTCGGACCTGCTGGTCTTCGGCAAGCGGGCGGGCGGCCACGCGGCGTCGTACGCCGATCAGTTGACCTCGCGCCCGAAGGTGTCGATCGGCGCGGTCGAGGCCGCCGTGGAGACGGCGCTCGCGCCGTTGCAGCGCGACACCGGGGAGAACCCGTACCACCTCCAGCAGGACCTCCAGGCGGTCATGGGGGATCTGGTCGGGATCATCCGCCGGCAGGGCGAGCTGGCCGACGCGCTGGTCAGGCTGGCCGAGCTGCGCGAGCGGGTGGCGAAGGTCAGCGCGGCCGGCGGGCGGCGCTACAACCCGGGCTGGCACCTCGCGCTGGACCTGCGCAACATGCTGGTGGTCTCGGAGTGCACGGCGAAGGCGGCGCTGGAGCGGCAGGAGTCGCGCGGCGGCCACACCCGGGAGGACTTCCCGGCGATGGACCCGAAGTGGCGCCGGGTCAACCTGGTCTGCGCCCTGGACGGCGACACGGTGCGGCTGACCCACAAGCCGCTGCCGAAGATGCGCGCCGAGCTGGTCGCCCTGTTCGACCGGGCCGAACTGGCCAAGTACCTGACCGACGAGGAGCTCGCGGACTTCGACGCCCTCGCTGAGGAGGCGGGCAAGTAATGGGAACCAAGCGTCACTTCAGGATCTGGCGGGGCGACGAGAGCGGCGGCGACCTGCAGGACTACCAGGTCGAGGTCAACGAGGGCGAGGTGGTCCTCGACGTCATCCACCGGCTCCAGGCCACCGACGCGCCGGACCTGGCCTGCCGGTGGAACTGCAAGGCCGGCAAGTGCGGCTCCTGCTCGATGGAGATCAACGGGATGCCCAAGCTGGGCTGCATGACCCGGATGTCGACGTTCGAGGAGGCCGAGACCGTCACGGTCACCCCGCTGCGCACGTTCCCGATCATCCGGGACCTGGTCACCGACGTCTCGTTCAACTACGAGAAGGCGCGGGAGACCCCGGCGTTCGCGCCGCCGGCCGGGGTCGCCCCGGGCGAGTACCGGATGCAGCAGGTCGACGTCGAGCGCTCGCAGGAGTTCCGCAAGTGCATCGAGTGCTTCCTGTGCCAGAACGTCTGCCACGTGGTCCGCGACCACGAGGAGAACAAGCAGGCGTTCTCGGGTCCCCGGTTCTTCATCCGGGCCGCCGAGCTGGACATGCACCCGCTCGACGCGAAGACCGACCGCAAGGAGTATGCGCAGGCGGAGCAGGGCCTCGGCTTCTGCAACATCACCAAGTGCTGCACCGAGGTCTGCCCCGAGCACATCAAGATCACTGACAACGCGATCATCCCCATGAAGGAGCGCGTGGTCGACCGCAGGTACGATCCCCTGGTATGGCTCGGTAGCAAGATCTTCCGGAGGGGTCAGGTGCCTCAGACCAGCGTGACCAGCGGCTCGCACAGCGGCGCCGTGCACTCCCACGCCGCCGCCGGCGGGGTCCACTCGCACGCGGGTGGCTCCCACGACCAGGCTGCCGAGGCGCAGGCCCAGGCCGGCGTCAACTGGCACCGCGAGGTGCCGAAGCCGACCGCCCCGGCCGTGGACGACAACGGCAAGCTGCCGCTGACGGAGCTCACCTTCGACCGGGCCGCCGCGCCGTCGCCGTTCGGCGACGACGTGCAGTTCCCGCTGCCCCCGGAGCACCTCAACTTCGCCCACCCGGAGCAGGACAAGCACTGACGACGACAGCGACGGCGGGGGTTGGCGGCACAGGCCGCCGGCCCCCGTCGGCGTTTCCGCGGGCTGCTGCGCCTGCGGTCCAGTCGGTGGCTCGGTGGGCGGCTCAGTCGTTGGCTGTGGCTCAGTCGGCGGCGAGCAGGGGGCGCAGGGCGGCGACGATGGGGGCGTCGGCGGGCAGCCAGGTCACGGTGTCCAGCTCGGCCGCGGAGAGCCAGCGCAGCGCCGAGTGCTCCAGGGCCTTCGGCCGGTCGCCGTGCAGCAGGCGGGCCGCGTACACCTTCAGCACCGAACGGCCGTGGGCCATCCGCACGTTGCGGCCGACCCGGTCGCCGATCTCCACGCGTACGGCCAGCTCCTCGGCGCACTCGCGGACCAGGGCGGCGGTCTCGCTCTCGCCCGGCTCGACCTTGCCGCCGGGGAACTCCCACATGCCGGCCACCTCGGGCGGGGCCGACCGGGCGCAGGCGAGCACCCGCCCGTCCGCGATGATCGCCGCGCCGACGACCACCTTCGGATCCCGTCGCTCGGTCTGTCCGCTTTCGTTAGCCCGTTCGGTCCGCACGGGCTCCCAGCGTGCCAGATCAATCGGCGGTTTGGGTACCGTGGCCGTCCGCTAGGCCAGTAGAAGTGGGAAGTGTGGGCGTGGACACACCCTCGGTCGGACGACAGACTGGGGTTACCGACTTAGACACGGGACGGCGACGATTTGGCCACAAGCCGGCAACGACGCCTGGGAGGTGCGGTGATGCGGGTGCTGTTCAGGAGCCGGGCGAAGCACGACTACCTGAGCGACGCACTCACCCTGCTGACCGGGTGGACCCGCGAGGGCGAGCAGATCCGGCGCACGCTGGTGATCGACGACACCCAGCACGCCGCGCTGACCGAACGGGTCAAGGTGGTCGCCGACGCCCTGCACCTGCGCCCCGAGATCAGCCGCCGCGACGACCGGACGCAGATCCGGGTCGGGCACGGCGACGGCGCCCCGCTGAGCGAGGGCGAGGTCCTGCTGGCCGCCCGCATCGAAGACGCGTACCGCACCGTCACCGGCTCCTGATCCGCCCTCCGCGCTGACTCCTGGTCCGGGCCGTGCGCGACGGGGAGTTCCGCGACCCGCAGCTCGTGCCCGTCTACGACGCCGAGTGCCCGTGGGGGCCCGACGACGACTTCTTCCTCTCCCTGGTGACCGGTCCCCTGGCCTCCGATCCGGCGTCGGCCGGCACGCCTCCCGCGCGCGTGCTCGACCTCGGCTGCGGCACCGGCCGCCTCACCGTCGCCCTGGCCGCCGCCGGGCACCCCGTCACCGGCGTCGACCCGGCCGGCCCGGCCCTCGCGGCGGCCCGCCGCCGGCCCGGCGCGGACCTGGTCACCTGGGTCGAGGGCACCTCCGCGTCGCTGCCCCGCGCGGCGTTCGACGTGGCCGTCCTGACCAGCCACGTGGCGCAGGTCTTCGTGACCGACGACGAGTGGGCGCGTACCCTCGCCGACCTGGCGCGGGCGCTCGGGCCCGGCGGCCGGCTGGCGTTCGACTCCCGCGACCCGGCGGCCCGGGCCTGGGAACGCTGGAACGCTGTCGACTCGCGGCGGGTGGTCCGCCTGCCCGACGGCCGCGAGGTGCGGGCCTGGACGGAGGTCACCGCCGTGCACGCCGGGGTCGTCGACTTCACCCACCACTACGCGTTCCCCGGCGGCGACGCGCGGCGCAGCTCGGCGAGGCTGCGCTTCCGGGGCGAGGCGGAGCTGCGCGCGTCCGTGGAGGCCGCCGGCTTCGCCGTCGAGCGGGTGTACGGCGGCTGGGCGCGGCAACCGGTCGGCACGGGCGCCGGGGAGCTGGTCGTGGTGGCCCGCAGGCTCTCGGCCCCGGGCTGACTTGGCACGTCCGCTTACCGTGAGGTCATGGCGAATGCGACATACGACCGCAAGGAGCAGTTCCAGCAGATCCAGAGCGGCCTGCTCACGGGTGAGCAGATCATCGCCGTCTACGACGCCGTCGGCACCGGCACCGGGTTCATCGGCCTCACCGACCGGCGGGTGATCATCCAGGACCGCTCCTTCGTCGGCAAGCGGTACGCGATCACCAGCATCCCGTACTCGAAGATCACCAGCGTGAGCGTGGTGAGCAACAAGTCGTGGGGCGGGGAGTTCTTCTCCACCGGCTCGATCGCCATCCACGTCGGCACGCACACGTACGAGGTCGAGTTCCGGGGCGCGCAGAAGAGCCACCACGTACACAACGTGATCCTGCACTACATCTCCTGACCTCCCGGGCGCTGGCCGGCGGCGCCGGTCGCGATGAGCGCGTCGAGGATGTCCCGGGCTGCGGCCAGGCGCTCGATGGCCGCGGTGATCCGCGTTCGCTCCTCGGCCAGTCCGTCGAGGAGTTCGGGACAGGTGGGGGCGAGCACCGTCGTGTCGTCCGGGACGCAGGGCAGGATTTCGGCGATCACCGCCGTGCCAAGCCCTGCCGAGAGCAACAGCCGGATGTGCCGCACGGTCGACACGGCGGTGTCGCCGTAGTCGCGGTAACCGCTCGACCGGCGCTCGGGCCGCAACAGCCCCTGCTCCTCGTAGTAGCGCAGGGCCCGGGTGCTCACGCCGGTCCGCCGGGCCAGTTCACCGATCCGCATGCCCTACAGCAGACCTTCGGCTTGACCTTCACGTCAACGTCAACCTCTAGCGTCTCCTGACATGACCGATCAACACCTCACGGAACGTCCGCCGGTGGCGGTGCTCGGCCTCGGGCCCATGGGCCGGGCCCTCGCCGCCTCCCTCGTCTCCGCCGGCGTCCCCACCGTCGTCTGGAACCGCACGCCGGAGCGGGCCGCACCCCTCGTCGCGCTGGGCGCGACCGCCGCGCCGACCGTCGCCGACGCCGTCCGCGCGTGCTCGCTCGTGGTCACCTGCCTGATCGACCCGCCGACGGTCCGGTCCGTCCTGGCCCACCACGACGACTGGGCCGGCCGGACGCTCGTCGACGTCACCACGGCCTCGCCGGACGCGGCGCGTGGCCTGGCGCAGTGGGCGGCTGCGCGGGGCATCGACCTGGTCAAGGGGGCCATCCTGACGCCGACCCCGTCGATCGGCACCCAGGCCGCCGGGGTGCTCTACTGCGGATCCCGCCCCGCATTCGATGCCTGCCTGCCCATCCTGGCCGCCTTCGGCGGCACGCCCGCGTACCTCGGCGAGGACCCGGGCGCTGCCGCCGCGTACGACGTGGCGTTGCTCGACCTGTTCGCTACGACGGTCAGCGGCCTGACCCACGCCTTCGCGCTGGCATCGGCCGAGGGCATCGCCCCCCGCTCGTTCGCCGGGTACGCGGCGGGGATCGCCCCCATGATCGGCGAGATGGCCGGCCGCTTCGCCGACCAGCTCACCGACGGCCGGTTCCCCGGCGAACGGTCCACCGTGACCTCGGCCGCCTCGGGCATCGCCCACGTCATCGAGGCCGCCGACCTCCACGGGATCGATACCGGGGCGCTGCGCGCCGCGCAGGCCGTCATCGACCGGGTGATAGCGAACGGTCACGGCGGGGACGGCCTCGCCCGACTGGCCCAGGCACTGACCCCCGCGTGATCTGACGAATGCCTGCCGTCGCCCGCTCGGCGGCCGGGCTCGACCGGGTGGCCTACCGTTGGGATATGACGACGCTGATGGTTCTCTTCGGGGCGACCCTGGCGCTGATCGTGAGCGCGTTCCTGGTGGTCGCCTGGCGGGACCGGCGGCGGCAGTCGTCGCCGGAGGACTCGGCGGCGGCCCGCGAGGCGGCCCGCACCCAGCAGCGCTACGCCGCCGAGCGGCACGGCAGCCAGGGCGACGTGTGGCGCAACGGCCAGTCGCAGGCCTCCCCCTGACCCCCGCACCGCCCGCAGGCGGCCAGGCGCGGATCTTGGAAGGAAAAGGCCCCTTGATCCACACCATGTCGGCGACATGGTCCGGTCGGGGGCCGGTTGATACCGCCATGTCGGCGACATGAAGTCGATCAAAGCTGAGTTGATCAGGAATACTCGTACCCATGCGGCGTCGACTGTCCACCATGATCGGCAGGCTGCGAACGGCCGGCGGCACGCGCAGCCGCTGGCGCTGGCCGCGCCGCGCCGCCGTCACGGGCGTCGTCGGGGCGGCGCTGCTGACGGGCGGCACCGTGGCCAGCGTGACGTGGATCCGCGACGGCGCGCAGGGGCACATCTTCGCCGAGGCGGACGTCCCGGAGGCCCCCGTCGCCCTGGTGCTCGGCACGAAGGTGCACCCGGACGGGACGCCGTCGCCGTTCCTCACCGCCCGGCTGGAGATCGCCCGGCGGCTGTTCGTCGCCGGGAAGGTGCGCGCCGTCCTGCTCTCCGGCGACAACATGAACGCGGACTACGACGAGCCGACCGCGATGCGGCGCTGGCTGCTCGACAACGGGGTGCCGGCGGAGAAGATCGTGCTGGACTACGCGGGCTTCGACACGTACGACTCGTGCGCCCGCGCGAAGCGGATCTTCGGGGTGGAGCGGGCCACGGTGGTCACGCAGACCTTCCACCTGCCCCGCGCCGTGGCGGTGTGCCGGCGGCTCGGCGTCGACGCCAGCGGGGTCGGCGACGAGACCGCCCGCGCGTACGCCAGGACGTGGCAGATCAGCTCCACCCGGGAGTACGGGGCCTGCGTGAAGGCCGCCGTCGACCTGCTCTCCGGCCGCGACCCCGCGCACCTCGGCCGCCGCGAGAACGGCGTCGACGACGCCCTGCGCAGCGCTTGAGCCAGACCCGCTAACCGGCGGGCAGCCGGGCGTCCAGCCAGCTCAGCAGGGCGGCCGTGTACTGCGGGCTGATGCTGTCGAGGCTCGTGCCCTCGCCGAGGGTCGGGTAGTGGTCGCAGCCGTCCAGCCGGCAGACGGTGGGCGGATCGGCCGCCCCGGCGGTGGCGCGCCGCCAGGCGGCGACGCTGTCGTCGATGGGGATCCACGCGTCGGTCGCACCGTAGAACAGCAGCACGGGGCAGCTCACCCGGGCGAACACCGGGACCGGGTCGAAGTCCATGTCGCGCCAGGTGCCCGGCTGGTCGGGCAGCGCGCGCGGCAGGTGGACCAGCGGAAACCAGGGGCGGGCGGCGGCGCGGTCCACGGCCGCCTGCGCGGTCGCGCGGTCGAGGTCGCCCCGCAGGTACGCCTCCGTCGCGGCCCGCACCCGACCCAGCTCGGCCAGGTCGGCGTCGCCGTACCCGTTGCGGCGCAGCTGCTCGGCGGTGCCGTAGCGCATCTGCACGGCGGGGCTGACCCCGCTGCCGGAGACGAGCACGAGGAAGGCGACCAGGTCGGGCCGGAGCCCGGCGGCCAGCGGGGCGGCCCAGGCGCCCTGGCTCAGCCCCCACAGCCCGACCGGCACCTCGCCGACGTGGCGGCGCAGCACGTCGACCGCCGCGATCGCGTCGGCGGCCTGGTCGGCCAGGGGCACGTCGTGGCCGTCGACGCGGGGCCGGCGGTCGAAGCGCAGCACCGCGACCCCCGCGCCGGGCAGCAGCCGGGCCAGGTGTTCGTAGCAGAAGTGCGACCGGTGCCCTGCCTCGGCCGCGTGCAGCACGACCAGCCCGCCCCGCACCGGGCCGGTCGGCAGGCTCAGCGTGGCCGGCAACCGCGTGCCGGCGACGTCGACGCTCAACTCCACACGCGACACCCCATCACGCCGGCCCGTCCCGCGCTGCCCCGCCCCGGCACCCCGGCGTTTCCCGACCTTGGACGGTTGTCGTCGGCTGGTGACGACAACCGTCCAGGAATGCGGGCCGGATCAGGCGGGGACGGTGCCGACCCGGATGCGGTTGCCGTCGGGGTCGGTGAGCTGGAACTCGCGGCCCCAGTCCCGCTCGGCGACCTCGACGCCGCCGCAGGCCGCCGCGACCGCGTCGACGTCGTCGACGTACAGGTAGAGCGAGGTGCCCGGCCGGGCGTCCCCCGCGTGCTCCGACAGGTGCACCTCGATGCCGCCCCGCGCGATGCTCACGTATCTCGGCAGCTCCGGCGCGAACCGGTGCTCCCACTGCTTGCGGAAGCCGAGCCGGGCATACCAGCCGGCGGTGGCCTCCGCGTCCGCGACCCGCAATACGGGTGCCAGTCGTTCCGTCATCCGCACAGTGTGCACGCAGGGACCGACAGCCGACGGGGACTCAGGAGACGTCGCTGAAGCGCCGCAGGGTCCAGCGGGGCGGCGGCCAGCCGGTGGGATCACCGTCGGTGGTCCACTCGGTGATCGAGGCCGGAGCCACCTCCATGTCGAACGCCCGGAACAGCGGCTGGGCGGCGAGCGCGTGGAAGGACGCCTCGACCGTCTCGGTGTGCCCGACCAGCACGGCCGTGCCGCCCCAGTGCCGGTGCGCGATGTCCATGATCGCGCGGCTGACACGGACGACGAGCTCGGCCCAGCTCTCGTTGCCCTCCTCGAACGGCCGGAACACCCCGCCGCCCTCCACGGCGTGCTCGGTCTGGAACTGGGCGGTGGGCAGCCCGTCGGCGTACGGCGGGGTGTGCCAGGCGCAGAGCCCGCAGTCGGGCACCGGGCTGACGCCCAGCGCCTCGGCGATGGGCCACGCGGTCTCGACGGTCCGGCGCAGCACCGACGAGTAGACCGCCACCGGACCGGCGACGGCGAGTTCGTCGCGCAGTCGGTCGGCCAGCCGGCGCGCCTGCTGGTGGCCAGAGTCGGTCAGTCCCCGGCAGCCACCGGGGCCGCCCACGACATCCTCGACCTTGTGCACCGACTCGCCGTGCCGGACGAAGAGGAGCCGAGTTCGCATCAGGACATCATGTCCTGCGCCGGGGCACCCTGTCGATCAAGCAGCGGCAACGTTCAGCGCACGACGCGGTACCAGTGGGCCGTCTCGCCGGGGATCGGCGTCAGTCGAACGGCAGGCCCGCCCGGGTCGTCGAAGATGCGCACCCCCGCGCCGAGCAGCACCGGAGCGAAGAAGATCAGGACCTCGTCGAGCAGCCCGGCGCGGACGCACTGCCGGGCGACGTCCGCGCCGAGGACGTTGACGTACCTGTCGCCGGCGGCCTCCCTGGCCTGCGCCACGGCGCTGGGCAGGTCGCCGACGAACGTGATCCCCGGGGGCGGCTCGGCCGGCGGCCGGTGGGTGAGGACGAACACCGGGCCGTGGTACTGCCCGCCGAACGCGCCCTCCTTGTCGGTGCCCCGGTTGGGGTCGCCGCCGCCGAAGGTGCCGTTGCCCGCGAGGATCGCGCCGACCCCGGCCAGCAGGCGCTCCGCCGTCGGGTTCTCGCCGGTCAGGTGCTCGGTCAGCCAGGACATGTCGCCGCCGGGGCCGGCGATGTAGCCGTCGAGCGACGCCGTCGCCGAGTACAGCAGCTTGGCCATGGTGCTCCGTTCGTCGGTGTCACCCGGGTGTACCGTCGCCGGCCGGCGAACCCGTCGGCGGGCCGCCTCAGACGTTGAAGCGGAACTCCACGACGTCGCCGTCCTGCATGACGTACTCCTTGCCCTCGATGCGGACCTTGCCCGCCGCCTTCGCCGCCGCCATCGAGCCGGCCGCGACCAGGTCGTCGTAGGAGACCACCTCGGCCTTGATGAACCCGCGCTGGAAGTCGGAGTGGATGACCCCCGCGGCCTCCGGGGCGGTCGCGCCGACCGGGACCGTCCAGGCCCGCGCCTCCTTGGGCCCGGCCGTGAGGTACGTCTGGAGCCCGAGCGTGCGGAAGCCGACCCGGACGAGCTGGTCGAGCCCCGGCTCGGACTGCCCGATGGACTCCAGCAGCTCGCGGGCCTCCTCCTCGGGCAGGTCCACCAGCTCGGACTCGATCTTGGCGTCCATGAAGACCGCCTCGGCCGGCGCGACCAGGGCGCGCAGCTCGTCGAGGAACTCGGCGTTGGCCAGCTCGGCCTCGTCGACGTTGAAGACGTAGAGGAACGGCTTGGTGGTGAGCAGGTGCAGCTCGCGCAGGTGCTCCAGGTCGATCTTCGCGGCGGCGGCGCCGACGTACAGGGTGGTGCCGCCGTCGAGGACCTCGACGGCCTGCTTGGCGGCGGTCACCGCGGCGGCCCGGTCCTTGCGGAGCTTGGCCTCCTTCTCCAGCCGGGGCAGCGCCTTCTCCAGGGTCTGGAGGTCGGCCAGGATCAGCTCGGTGTTGATCGTCTCGATGTCGTCGGCCGGGGAGACCTTGCCGTCGACGTGCACCACGTTCGGGTCGGAGAAGGCCCGCACCACCTGGCAGATCGCCGACGCGTCCCGGATGTTCGCCAGGAACGCGTTGCCCCGGCCCTGCCCCTTCGACGCGCCCCGGACCAGGCCGGCGATGTCGACGAACGACACCGGCGCGGGCAGGACCTTCTGCGAGGAGAAGATCTCGGCCAGCTTGGTCAACCGCTCGTCCGGCAGCCCGACGACGCCGACGTTGGGCTCGATGGTGGCGAACGGGTAGTTCGCCGCGAGCACGTCGTTCTTGGTCAGCGCGTTGAACAGGGTGCTCTTGCCGACGTTGGGCAGGCCGACGATCCCGATGGTGAGGCTCACGGCCGGCCAGTCTACGCGGCCGACCCCCGCCGCCTCCCGTCAGCTCGCCTCACCGGGTCACCGGCCGCCTCCGGTCGGCTCACCTCGGTCGGCCAGCAGCCGCGGCTCGATCCGGGTCTCCCGGACCTCTCCGTCGGCGGCGCGCGCGACCTCGTACGCGGCGACGCCCGGCCGGTCGGCGACCGCCTCGACCAGGCGGGTGCCCCGGTAGACGAGCCCGACGCCGTCGTCGGTGCAGTGGCTCGTCGGCAGCGTGCCGTCGGCGACCAGCGCGTGCATCAGGGGTCGCCGCTGCTCCTCGCTGTCGTAGTGCACCCCGTTGCCGTACGGCAGCCAGCCCAGGCCGTCGGTGAAGCCGCGCAGCCGGGGGCCGAAGCTGTCGGTGGCACCGCCGAGGTGCCAGCAGATCGAGCCGGCGGAGACCCCGGCCAGCACCACCCCGGCCTGCCAGCACTCGTGCAGGATCTCGTCGAGGCCGTGCACGCGCCACACCGCGCACAGGTTGGCGACGCTGCCGCCGCCGACCCAGAGCACGTCCTGGGCGAGCAGGTGCGCCCGGACGTCGTCGACGTTCGGCATCGGGAACAGCGCCAGGTGCGACGCGCGGAACCGGGTGCCGGCGAACGCCGCGTGGACGGCGGCGATCGAGGAGTCCCGGTCGCCGACGGCCTGGCCGAGGTAGCACAGCCGGGGTGCGGGACCGGCCTCGGCCAGCTCGGCGGCCAGCTCGAAGACCGGCCCGGGGCGCAGGTCGTAGGGCCCGCGTCGGCGGCTGAGGAAGCCCATGCTGGTGGCGACGATGGTGGGTTCGCTGGCGGGCACGGCGGGTCCTCTCCTCGGCGGGCCGTCGCGACGCGGCGTCGGGCGCGCTACGCGGCCTCAGGGCGGGGTGGGGTCAGGGGCGGGTGGGGTCAGGGGCGGGTGCGGGGGCGACGGTTGGTGGCGTCCGGGGCGGCTGCGGGGGCGGCAGCGGCGAGCAGGTCGCGCAGCAGCTCCGCGAGCCGCTCCTGGTCCCCCTGCGGCAGGGCGTCGAGCAGCCGCCGCTGGGTGGCCAGCCCGGCGTCGGCGGCCTCCTCGGCCACCTGCCGGCCGGTGTCGGTGAGGGTCACCTGGAGACCCCGCCGGTCGGCTGGGTCGGGGGCGCGGCGGACGAGGCCGGCGCGCTCCAGGCGGTCGAGGCGGCCGGTCATCCCGCCCGAGGTGAGCATGAGCCCGGCGGCCAGGGCCTTGGGGGCGAGCGTGTACGGGGCGCCGGCCCGGCGCAGGGCGGCCAGCACGTCGAACTCGCCCCGGCTGATGCCCCAGGCCGCGTACACCCGCTCCTGCTCGTCGCCGACCAGCCGGGCCAGGCGGAAGATCCGGCCGAAGACGGCCATCGGCTCGGGCCGCATTCCGGCGCGCTCGCGCCGCCACTGGTCGACGATGGCGTCGACGTCGTCCCGCTCGGTCACCCCGGCATTGTGCCCCACCTCGCACTGGCGCTGTTAACTCGGAGATGATTAGCTTAGCTTCAAGCTACTTAGCGACTAATGATTGGTCTCCCATGCCCCGCCGCACCGCCGACCTGCTGGCCACCGCCGCCGCGCCCGCCGCCTGGGGCACCACCTATCTGGTCACCTCCGAGCTGCTGCCGCCCGACCGGCCGCTCTGGTCGGCGGTGGTGCGGGCCCTCCCGGCCGGCCTGCTGCTGCTCGCCCTCACCCGACGCCGCCCCCACGGCACGTGGTGGTGGCGGGCCGCCGCGCTCGGCGCGCTCAACATCGGCGCGTTCTTCCCGCTGCTCTTCTACGCCGCGTACCGGCTGCCCGGCGGCACCGCCGCCGTGCTCGGCGCGGCGCAGCCGCTGCTGGTCGCCGCGCTGGCCGTGGGCGCCCTCGGCGAGCGCCCCCGGCCGCCGGCCCTGCTCGCCGCGCTCGCCGCGCCGCTGGGCGTGACGCTGGTCGTGCTCCGCCCCGACGCCGGCACCGACCCGCTGGGCGTGGCCGCCGGGCTCACCGGCACCGCCGCGATGGCGGCCGGGCTGGTGCTGACCCGCCGCTGGGGCCGCCCGCCCGGCGTCGGCACCCTCGCGGCGACGAGCTGGCAGCTCACCGCCGGGGTCCTGCTGATCGCGCCGCTCGCGGTCGCGGTCGAGGGACCGCCGCCGCCCGTCGACGGCCCGGCCCTGCTCGGGTACGCCTGGCTCGGGCTGGTCGGCACCGCCGCCGCGTACGCCCTGTGGTTCCGCGGCGCGGCGCGGCTGCCCCTGACCCAGGTCTCCGTGCTCGGCGCGCTGAGCCCGCTGACCGCCGCCGCGCTCGGCTGGCTGGCGCTGGGCCAGGCGTTGAGCGCGACGCAGCTCGCGGGCTTCGCCCTGGCGATCGCCGCGACCGTCGTCGGTCAACTCCCGGCGCTGCCCGGCACCCGGCCCGGACGACGCGCCGCCGGCCGCCGGCGTCCCCCGACGACGCTCTCCGCAGGCGCGTCGCCGCCCGCCGGCTATCGGAACTCGCGGCTGCCGGCACCGGAGAGCACGTCGGTGGCGAACTCCCGGCGGACCGTCGGCGGCAGCTCCCCGGCCGCCGCGCCCGGCAGCGTGAACCGGTGCGCGGCGGACGGGCCGGCCGCCTCCGACTCCCCGAGCATCCAGCGCACCTCGTCGACCGTCCAGCCCAGCCCGGTGCGACCGGCGATCTCCCGCACCAGGCGCAGCCCCACCCGGGTGTCGTCGTCGTAGAAGCGCATGCACCAGTGGTGCGCCCACATGCCGAGCGCACGCAGGCCGGCGGCGTCGAGCGAGGCGACGAGCCGGCCGCAGGCCGTGTCCGGGAACGCCCGCCCCGGGTCACCCGCCCGGTCCCGCTCGATCGCCCCGTACGCCGCCGGGGCGACCGCCCGCATCCGGTCGTAGAAGCCCTGGACCACCGTGCGGTCGAGCCGCGCCCGCCCCGACCGCATCAGCGGACCCCTCGCCCGGCCACGCTCGCCATCGCCGCACCCCTTCTTGAGTTGGTGGCGGGACGGTACCGGCCACGACCGACACTTTCCCGCCCGGTTTCGCCCGCCCCGGGGCGCGCGGGCGGGCTGACCTGGAGCGCCCGTTGTCAACAGGGGCCCTTCCTCCACCGAAGGCGTCAACAAGGTGCCCCTCCTTGCAACCAGGTCCGATTTCCGCGAGCCGGGCGCGGGGAGGGCGGGGCAGTATCGGGGGCGTGGAGTTGGACTTCGAGCGTTGCTACCGGGCCGTCGACAGCCGTGACCAGCGGTTCGACGGCTGGTTCTACACGGGCGTGACGTCGACCGGGATCTACTGCCGGCCGTCCTGCCCGGCGACGACGCCGAAGCGACGCAACGTCCGGTTCTTCCCGTCGGCCGCCGCCGCCCAGTCGGCCGGGCTGCGGGCCTGCCGCCGGTGCCGCCCCGACGCCGCCCCGGGCTCGCCCGAGTGGGACGTCCGGGCGGACGTGGTGGGCCGGGCCATGCGGCTCATCGCCGACGGGGTGGTCGACCGGGACGGGGTGCCCGGGCTGGCCACCCGGCTCGGCTACACCGAGCGGCACCTGCACCGGATGCTCCGCGCCGAGCTGGGGGCCGGGCCCCTGGCGCTCGCCCGGGCGCAGCGCGCCCAGACCGCCCGCATCCTGATCGAGACCACGGGCCTGGGCATGGCCGAGATCGCGTTCGCGGCCGGGTTCGGCAGCGTCCGGCAGTTCAACGACACGGTGCGGGAGGTCTACGCCGCCGCGCCGTCGCAGTTGCGGGTCGCCCGGGGTGGCCGGCCGACGCCGGGCGGGGCGGGCACGATCACGCTGCGGCTGGCGTACCGGCCGCCGCTGCACGCGGCGGCGCTGCTGGACTTCCTGGCGCTGCGGGCGCTGCCCGGCGTGGAGGAGGTGCGCGACGGGACGTACCACCGGGGGTTGCGGCTGCCGCACGGCGCGGCGGAGGTGGCGCTGACCCCGGCGGACGGGCACGTCTCGGCGACGCTGCGGCTGGCCGACCTGCGCGACCTGGCCCCGGCGGTGGCCCGCTGCCGCCGGCTGTTCGACCTCGACGCCGACCCGGCGGCCGTCGACGGCACCCTCGCCGCCGATCCCGCGCTGGCCCCGGCGGTGGCGGCGGAACCGGGCGTACGCCTGCCCCGCGCCGTCGACGGCCTGGAGATGCTCGTCCGCGCCGTCGCCACCCAGCAGGTCTCCCTGGCCTCGGCCCGCACCACCCTCACCCGGCTGCTGCCCCCCGCCGCCACCGACGGCGGGCTGCGGGGTTTTCCCGGCGCGGAGGAGCTGCTGGCGCTGCCGGACGAGGCGTTCCGGATGCCGGCGGCGCGGCGGGAGACGATCCGGGCCGCCGCGCGGGCCGCCGCCGACGGCTCGCTCGACCTCGACCCGGGCGGGGACCGGGAGGAGGCCGCGCGGCGGCTCCTGGCGCTCCCCGGGATCGGCGCCTGGACGGCCGGCTACGTGGCCATGCGCGCCCTCGGCGACCCGGACGTCGGCCTCACCACCGACCTGGCCGTCCGGCGCGGCGCCGCCGCGCTCGGCCTGCCCCACGACCCATCGACCCTCGACGCGTACGCCGGGCGCTGGCGCCCCTGGCGCTCGTACGCGGTGATCCGACTCTGGAGAGCAGCATGACCACCACCCTCGACGGCGCGGTCGTCGACACCCCCGCCGGCCCGCTGAGCATCGTGACCGGCCCCGACGGGGCGGTCCGGGCGGCCGGGTTCACCGCCGAACCGGAGTCGCTGCTGCCGCTCGTGCACCCCGGGTTGCGCGGCCCGGTGCGGCGGCGCGCCGACCTCGGGCCGGTGACCGCCGCCGTCGCCGCGTACCTCGACGGCGAGCTGACCGCCATCGACGCGGTGCCCGTGCAGCAGCACACCGGCGGGGCGTTCCAGGCGCACGCGTGGCGGGTGCTGCGCGAGGTCGGGCCCGGCCGCCCGGTCACCTACACGGCGTACGCCGGGCTGGCCGGGCGGCCGGCGGCGGTGCGCGCCGCGGCGGCGGCCTGCGCCCGCAACGCCGCCGCCCTGTTCGTCCCGTGCCACCGGGTGCTGCGCACCGACGGGAGCCTCGGCGGCTACCGCTGGGGGCTGGACGTGAAGCGCTGGCTGCTCGCCCACGAGGCCCGGACGGCGGCGGAAACCGTTGCGGACAAAGAGGACTGCCGAAAGTTGACAGCATCAATCATCCACTCAGGCGCTACCGTCGGTTAGTGCCTGCGGAGAGCGACGGCGTCCCGACCCACCGTGGCGACGCCGCTCGCCCGCTGCGCAACCTGTGGCGGCTGCGCCACTACCTCCGCCCGCACGCCGTCGCGTTCTGCTGGCTGCTCGTGGCGGCGCTGGCGGCCACCGGGGCGAGCCTGGCCGTGCCGCTGGTGGTGCAGCGGGTGGTCGACGGCCCGGTCGCCCGGCACGACCCGGGCGGCCTGGTCCGGCTCGGCGGGCTGGCCCTGCTCCTCGGCCTGGCCGAGGCCCTGCTGATCTTCATCCGCCGGTGGGCCCAGACCTCGTCCTCGGTGGGCATGGAGGCGACGATCCGGGCCGACATCTACGCCCACCTGCAGCGGCTGCCGGCCGGCTTCCACGACCGGTGGCAGACCGGGCAACTGCTGTCGCGGGTCACCAGCGACCTGTCGGTGATCCGCCGGTTCCTCTCCTTCGGGCTGCTGTTCCTGGTGCTCAACCTGGTCACGTACGTCGCCGTGGTGGTGCTGCTGGTCCGGCTGCACCCGACGCTGGGGCTGCTGGTGGCGGCCAGCGCCGTGCCGCTGTTCCTGATCAGCCGCCGGTTCGGCCGGTATTACCACGCGGCGTCGCGGCGGATGCAGGACCAGCAGGGCGACGTGGCCACCCTCGTCGAGGAGACCGCGCAGGGCCTGCGCACGATGAAGGCGTACGGCCGGGGGCCGGAACTGGCCGCCCGGTTCGCCGACGGCGCGCGGGCGCTGCACGACACCGGCGTGGCCAAGAGCCGCCTGCTGGCCCGCACCTCCGCGCTGTTCGACCTGGTGCCCAACCTGACCCTCGGCGTGGTGCTGGTCGCCGGGGCGGTCGCCGCGGCCCGGGGCGCGCTGACCATCGGCGAGCTGGTCGCGTTCGTCAGCCTGCAGCTGATGCTGATCTGGCCGGTGCAGTCGCTGGGCTGGATCATCGCCAACGGTCAGGAGGCGGCGACGGCCGCCGACCGCATCCAGGAGGTGCTGGACACCGAGCCGGCGATCGTGGACGCCCCGCACGCCGTCGGCCTGGCCCGGGCGGGCGTCCGGGGCCGGCTGGCGTTCGAGGGCGTGTCGTTCCGCTACCCCGGCACGCCCGCGCCGGTGCTGCGCGGCATCGACCTGACCGTGGAGCCGGGCGAGACGCTGGCCCTGGTGGGCGCCACCGGGGTCGGCAAGAGCACCCTGCTCTCGCTGGTGCCCCGGCTGCACGACGTGTCCGCCGGCCGGATCACCCTCGACGGCCACGACGTGCGGGACCTGCGGCTGGCCTCGCTGCGCCGGCTGGTCGGGGTGGCCTTCGAGGAGCCGACGCTGTTCTCCATGTCGGTCTGGGAGAACCTCACCCTGGGCCGCCCCGACGCCGACGCCGACGAGGTCCGCGCGGCGCTGGCGCTGGCCCAGGCGGACTTCGCGTACGAGCTGCCGTGGGGGCTGGCCACCCGGGTCGGCGAGCAGGGGCTCACCCTCTCCGGCGGGCAGCGGCAGCGGCTGGCGCTGGCCCGGGCCGTCCTCGGCCGGCCGGCGGTGCTGGTGCTGGACGACCCGCTGTCCGCCCTCGACGTGCACACCGAGGCGCTGGTCGAGGCGGCGCTGCGGCGGGTGCTGCGGGACACCACCGCCCTGCTCGTGGTGCACCGGCCGTCGACCGTCGCGCTGGCCGACCGGGTGGCGCTGCTGGAGCGGGGGCGGATCACGGCGGTCGGCACCCACTCGCGGCTGCTGGCCACGGTGCCGGCGTACCGGGCGGTCCTCTCCGCCGACCCCCCTTCGACCGATCCGCCCCCGGCCGAGGCCCGCCCCGCCGGCAGGCTCCCGGCCGGGCCGGACGGCCGTGGGCTGGTGCGCTCGTGACCACGACCGCCGACGACGCCGAGCGGCACGGTGCGGCGACGCACCTGGACCTCCAGCGGTGGCGGGGGCGGGCCACCGACCCGGAGGCCGACCGGAGCCGGGCCGAGGAGGCCACCCCCGAGGCCATCGCGCGGCTGCGGGTGCGCAGCCGGGCGCTGCTGCGCGACCTGCTGCGCCCGCACCGGGGCCGGCTGGGGCTGGCCGTGGGGCTGCTGCTGGCCCAGAACGCCGCCGCCATGTCCGGGCCGTACCTGGTGATGCTCGGCATCGACCGCGCCATCGGGCCGCTGCGGGCCGGGGACAGCGGGCCCCTGGTCGCGATCGCCGGCGCGTTCGCCGCCGCCACGGTCGTCGAGTACGCGGCCCGGCGCGGCTTCCTCACCCTCTCCGCCCGGATCGGCCAGGCCGTGCTGCTGGAGCTGCGCCAGCGCGTGTACGGCCACTTCCTGCGGCTGTCCGTCGGCTTCCACGAGCGCTACACGTCCGGCCGGATGATCTCCCGGCTCACCAGCGACCTGGACTCCATCGCCGAGCTGCTCGACGGGGGCGTCGACAGCCTGGTCCTCGCCGGGCTGTCGATCCTGTCGGTGGCCGGCATCCTGCTCTGGCTGGACCTGCCGCTGGCGGCGGTGACGCTGCTGGCGTTCCCGTTCCTGTTCTGGCTGTCCCGCTGGTTCGCCCGCGCCTCGGCCGGCGCGTACCGGCGGACGAGGGAGGCCGTGTCGCTGGTCATCGTCCACTTCGTCGAGTCGCTGCGCGGCATCCGGGCGGTGCAGGCGTACCGGCGGGAGCCACGCAACCAGCGGATCTTCGCGGCCGTCAACGACGACTACCGGCAGGCCAGCCTGCACGCGTTCCGGCTGATCGCCACGTACTCCCCGGGGATCAAGGTGATCGGGAACGTGACCGTGGCGGTGGTGCTCGGCTACGGCGGGGCCCGGGTGCTCGGCGGCGCGATGGAGGTGGGGGTGCTCGCCGCGTTCCTGCTCTACCTGCGCCGCTTCTTCGAGCCGATGCAGGAGCTGAGCCAGTTCTACAACTCGCTCCAGTCGGCGACGGCGGCGCTGGAGAAGCTCGCCGGGGTGCTCGACGAGCGGCCGGGGGTCGCCGAGCCGGCGCGCCCGGCGCCGCTGCCCGGCGGCGACGCGCGCGGCGCGGTGGAGTTCCGGTCGGTCTCCTTCGGCTACCGGGCCGGCGCCCCGATCCTGTCGGGGCTGGACCTGACCGTGCCGGCCGGGCAGACCGTCGCGCTGGTCGGGGCCACCGGGGCGGGCAAGTCCACCATCGCGAAGCTGCTGGCCCGGTTCCACGACCCGGACGCCGGCACGGTCGCCCTGGACGGGGTCGACCTGCGGGACCTGGCCGACGCCGAGCTGCGCCGGGCGGTGGTGCTGGTGACCCAGGAGAACCACCTGTTCAGCGGCTCGGTGGCGGAGAACATCCGGTTCGGGCGGCCGGGCGCGGACGACGCGGCGGTGCAGGCGGCGGCCCGCGCCATCGGCGCGCACGACTTCATCGCCGCCCTCCCCGACGGGTACGCCACCGAGGTGCGCCGCCGGGGCGGCCGGCTCTCCGCCGGGCAGCGGCAGCTCGTGGCGTTCGCCCGCGCGTTCCTCGCCGACCCCCGCGTGCTGATCCTCGACGAGGCGACGTCCTCGCTCGACGTGCCCACGGAACGGCTGGTGCAGCGGGCGCTCGCCACCGTGCTGCGGGACCGCACGGCGCTGGTGATCGCGCACCGGCTCTCCACCGTCGAGACGGCCGACCGGGTGCTCGTCCTCGACGGGGGCCGGGTCGTGGAGGACGGCCCACCGGAGCGGCTGACCGCCACCGGCGGCCGGTACGCGGCGCTGCGCCGACAGTGGCGCGACTCCCTGGTCTGACTGTGGGCACGGCGACCCGATAAGCCGTGGTCGCTGCGGTCCACGGTGCCTACCATCGACCGATGACTGAACCGGGCAGGTCGGCCCGCGCCGGTGTCCCCGAGCGTCCCACGCTCGACGGGATCGAGGACACCTGGGCGCGCCGCTGGCAGGACGACGGCACGTACGCGTTCGACCGCACGAAGACGCGGGCCGACGTGTACTCCATCGACACCCCGCCACCGACCGTGTCGGGCGAGCTGCACATGGGGCACGTCTTCTCCTACACGCACACCGACACCGTCGCCCGGTTCCAGCGGATGCGCGGCCGGACGGTCTTCTACCCGATGGGCTGGGACGACAACGGCCTGCCCACCGAGCGCCGGGTGCAGAACGTCTACGGGGTGCGCTGCGACCCGACGCTGCCGTACGACCCGCAGTGGCAGCCGCCCGCCGCGCCCGTGGACGACGCCGCCCGGAAGAACCCGACCCCGATCTCCCGGCGCAACTTCGTGGAGCTGTGCGGGACGCTGACCGTCGTCGACGAGCAGGCGTTCGAGGCGCTGTGGCGGCGGCTCGGGCTGAGCGTGGACTGGTCGCTGACGTACACGACGATCGGGCGGGCGGCCCGGGTCGCGTCGCAGCGGGCGTTCCTGCGCAACCTGGCCCGGGGCGAGGCGTACCAGGCGGAGGCCCCGACGCTGTGGGACGTCGGCTTCGCCACCGCCGTGGCGCAGGCGGAGCTGGAGGACCGGGAGCGGCCGGGGGCGTACCACCGGCTGCGGTTCGCCGGGCCGGGCGGGCGGGAGGTGCTGATCGACACCACCCGGCCGGAGCTGCTGCCGGCGTGCGTGGCGCTGGTCTGCCACCCCGACGACGAGCGCTACGCCGACCTGGTGGGCGCGGTCGTGCGTACCCCCGTGTTCGGGGTGGCGGTGCCGGTGCGCGCGCACCCGCTGGCGGACCCGGCCAAGGGCACGGGCGTCGCGATGGTGTGCACGTTCGGCGACCTGACCGACGTGACCTGGTGGCGGGAGCTTCAGCTCGACACGCGGGTGGTGATCGGCCGCGACGGCCGGCTGCTGCCGGAGCCGCCGGCCGGGGTGCCGGCGGGGCCGTACGCGGCGCTGGCCGGGCAGACCGTGGCCGGCGCCCGGCGGGCCGTGGTGGGGCTGCTCGCCGACGCGGGCGACCTGGTGGGCGAGCCGCGCCCGGTCGTGCACCCGGTGAAGTTCTACGAGAAGGGCGACCGGCCGCTGGAGATCGTCTCGACCCGGCAGTGGTATCTGCGCAACGGGGGCCGCGACGCCGGCCTGCGCGCGGAGCTGCTGGCCCGGGGCGGGGAGCTGCACTGGGTGCCGGGGCACATGCGCAGCCGCTACGAGCACTGGGTGGGCGGGCTGACCGGTGACTGGCTGGTCAGCCGGCAGCGCTTCTTCGGGGTGCCGGTGCCGGTGTGGTACCGGCTCGACGACACTGGCGAGCCGGACTTCGCCCACCCTCTCACACCGGACGAGTCGGCGCTGCCGGTCGACCCGTCCGGCGAGCCGCCGCCCGGCTACGACGAGTCGCTGCGCGGAGCGCCGGGCGGTTTCGTCGGCGACCCGGACGTGCTGGACACCTGGGCCACGTCGTCGCTGACCCCGCAGATCGTGGGCGGCTGGGAGACCGACCCGGACCTGTTCGGGCGGGTCTTCCCGATGGACCTGCGCCCGCAGGGGCAGGAGATCATCCGCACCTGGCTGTTCGCCACGGTGGCCCGCGCCCATCTCGAACACGGGGTGCTGCCCTGGCGGGATGCGGTGCTGTCCGGCTGGATCCTCGACCCGGACCGCAAGAAGATGGCCAAGTCCAAGGGGAACGTGGTCACCCCGATGGCGCTGCTGGAGCAGTACGGCTCCGACGCGGTCCGCTACTGGGCGGCCAGCGGCCGGCCGGGGATGGACCTGGCGTTCGACCCGGCGCAGATCCGGGTGGGCCGGCGGCTGGCCACCAAGCTGCTCAACGCGTCGCGGTTCGCCCTGGGGCTGGGCGCGGCGGACGCCCTGCGCGCCCCGTACGACAGCTCCAGCTCGGCGCGTCTGACTCCGCGCCGCGACCTGGAGCTGTCGGCGACACAGCCGCTGGACACCGCGATGCTCGCCGAGCTGTCCGGCGTGGTCGCCACCGCCACGTCGGCCTTCGACGCGTACGACCACACGGCCGCCCTGCAGGCGACCGAGTCCTTTTTCTGGCGGTTCTGCGACGACTACATCGAGCTGGTGAAGGAACGCGCCTACGGCACCGGGCCGGGGGCCGACTCGGCGCGGGCGGCGCTGGCCACCGCCCTGTCGGTGCAGCTGCGGCTGTTCGCCCCGGTGCTGCCGTTCGTCACCGAGGAGGTGTGGTCGTGGTGGCGCTACGGTTCGGTGCACCGCGCGCCGTGGCCCACCACGTACGAGGTGGACCGGGCGATCGGGGGCGCGGCCGACGCGGGGCTGCTGCGGCTGGCGTCCGACGCGCTGGGCCAGGTGCGCCGGGCCAAGTCGGAGCGGAAGCTGTCGATGAAGGCGGAGGTGCCGCTGGCCGAGGCGCTCGGCCCGGCCGACCTGCTCGACCGGCTGACGCTGGTCGCCGACGACGTGCGGGCGGCGGGGCGGATCGGCCGGCTGGACCTGCTGCCGGGCCGCACCCCGGAACTGGTGATCGCGTGCGCCGTGTAAGGAGGCCGCCGGTCACCAGCCGCGCAGCATGCGCACGCCGAGCAGGGCGGCGACCACGGCCGGCCCGAGCAGCAGGGTGACCGCCTGGAGCCGGTACGGCATCCGGTGCCGGGCCACCTCGACGGCGTTCCCGCCGACGAGCAGGCCGGCGGCCAGCACGAAGCCGCCCCACCAGTGCGTCTCCCCCGGGTCGACGAGGCGGTGCCGGATCAGCATCAGGGCCACGCCGACCCCCGCGCCGGCCAGGGCGAGCAGGGCGACCGTGCGGTGCAGCCCGCGCGCCAGCGGGTCGGTGGGCCGCCACAGGTAGGTGCCGGCGACCACGAGGCAGGGCAGCATGACCAGGACGGGCCAGCCCTCGCCCATCGTGCCGGTCATCAGCAGCGCGCCGACCGTGAAGACCAGCAGGCCGACGCAGCCGGCGACGTACCCGGCGAAGGCCCGGCCGCCACCGCGCGCCAGCAGCGCCCCGCCGGCCGCGCCGATCAGCGCGCCGGGGATCAGCACGAAGCCCGCCCACCAGTGGAACCGGCCGGCCGTCTGGGCGACCGAGGTGGTCGCCGCCACGGCCGCACCGGCGGCCGCCAGGCTGGTCACCCAGTGCCGGGTGTGCTTCGGGTACGTCCGCCGGGGCGTCGCCCGGCCCGTGTCGGCCACCATGCTCCCAGCCTGCCGGGCGGGGCGGGCGGGAGCCATCCGGCAGGCCCTACCTTCTCCGTTCCGGCGGCCGGGTGGGGAGCCGGCGCGGCGGGTCCGCCGTGCCGGCTCCCCCGGCTCTCCCGGGCTCAGCTCCGGGTGATCACCTCGTTGTTCTTGAGGCTCTCGGTGCGCTGCTGGACGAGGGTGCGCAGCCGCTCGGCGTCGGAGTCCACCGCCGCCGCGTCGACCCCCTCGACGGTCTTCAGCACACCGGTGATCGCGTCGAGCGCCCCGGTCGCCCGGCCGCTGGCGTAGACCTGCTGGTACAGCTCGCGGTACGCGTCCTCGTAGACCTCCTTGAACGCGTCACTGGCCAGGAACCGCTCCTTGAGCTTGTGGCCGGTCATCATGCCGCCGACGCGGCCCCGCTCGGCATTGCCGCCCTCCTGTTCCGTGGCCCCGCCGCCCGGCGGTTGCATGCCCTCGGGAAGGTCCATGCCCTCAGGGAGCTGCATACCCTCGGGAAGCTGCATCCCCTCGGGGAGCTGCATACCCTCCGGTGGCTGCATGCCGCCCCGCATGCCGAAGCCGCCGCTGTCGTGCGGGCCCTGGGAGGCGTTGCCGCTGAAGGTCAGGTTGTGGTCCCAGCTGATCACGCTGAACTTCTTCGTCTCCAGGTCGTACCAGAGGTAGTAGTTCTTTCCCGGCCCGGACATGTCGTCGAAGTTGAGCAGCAGGTTCTGCAGCGCGACGTAGCGGGCGAACGATTCCACGTCGACCCGGTCGGCGAGCTGCGCGTCGAACTCCTCGTCGCTGGCCGAGTTCACCCACTTGATCAGGTTGATCACGGGTTGCAGGTCCTGGCTGCCCTTCATCGTGATCTGCTTGAAGTCGTCGGTGTAGTCGGTCTGGTCGTCGCCCTGGTCGGTGAAGCTGCTGCTGGCCAGGGACTTGTAGAGCACGCCGGTGCCGCCCATCTGGTCGGCGAAGTTCTCGTCCGGGTGCTCGACCAGCAGCCGGGCCGCGGTGGGCCGGTCGTTGACCGTGAACGACGAGTACGCGTACCGCTGGGCGGCCTCGCCGGTGCTGTCGAGCAGGGACAGCGCCAGCGCCTCGTTGAGCACCGTGGAGCCACCGCCCATGCCGGCGACGCGGACGGCCACCTCGCGGTGCCCCTGGTAGCGGCGGCCGTCGACGAACTCGTCGAAGCTGATCAGCCAGGGCAGCGTCTCGGGCTCCTCGGCCTTCAGGCTGGTGCGGGTCATCCCGCCGCCGGGGAACCCGCCACCGGCCTGCCGCTGGCCGCCCTGCTGGCCGGTCTGGCCCGGCTGGCCGCCCTGCCGCTGGCCGGCGTCGGCGGGGCGCTCGCCGCCGCCGGGCATCCCGCCGGCCGGGCCGGCGCCGGTGCCGCGCGGCCTGGACTCGCCCTTCCAGGTCAGGCTCTGCAGGGTCGAGTTGCCCTTGAGCCGGATGCCGACGCTGGGGAGGGTGGTGCCGTCGACGGTCAGGTCCGCCTCGACGTACCCCTTCTCCCCCTCCTTCCAGTAGGTCTCCAGCATCTGCTGGTAGTCCGTGTCCTTGAAGGTCAGCGAGATCGAGTGGGCGACGGTCGCGTCGAACAGGTCCGTCGTGCCGGCGATGTTCACGGTGACCGTGTCCGATCCGACGTCGCCGGCGCTGGTCACGTACGGGCGGATCCGCTCGGTGCCGAGCACCAGGGTGAGGACGGCGAGGAACGCCGTGCAGGTGGTGAGCAGTTTCCAGTTCTGCCGCACCCGGACGGGCAGCCGGCGGCGCAGCGCCCGGGGTAGCGGGGACCTGGCCCGGGGTGGCTCGGCCATCACAGGTCCGTCTGGTCGTAGCCGGTGAGCACGGTCACCCGCTGGCCGGAGGTCCGCTCGCTGAGCGCCGAGATCAGGTCGCCCGGCTCGGTGCCCTTCTTGAGCCGGACGGTGTACATCAGCTCGGTGAGCGCGCCGGCCCGGATCGACTCCAGGCTGACCAGCTCGAACTCGGTGGTGTAGCGGACCAGCACGTCCTGGATCTCGGCGGTGTGGTTGCCGCCGGCCGGGAGCTGGACCTTGACCACCTGCCGCTGCACGTTCAGCGCGAACCAGTTGAACCGGTACATCACCACGATGATCAGGCTGATCGCGATGGCGGCGGCGATCGCCAGGGTGTAGAACCGGGTGCCGCAGGCCATCCCGACGCCCATCACCAGGAAGATGAACCCGACGTCCCGGGTCTCCTTGATGGCGTTGCGGAACCGTACCACCGACAGCGCCCCGACCAGGGCGAACGCCCGCGCGATGTTGGAGCCCACCACCAGCATGATCAGCGAGATCAGCATGCCGAGGATGATCAGCGTCTGGACGTACGACTGGCTGTAGGACACGTTGCGGTGGGTGGCCCGGTAGACCCAGCCGATCATGGCGCTGAGCAGGAACGACAGCGACAGCGCGATGGCGATGTCGCCCACGCTGAACGTGCCGGACAGGTCCTGGAACGTGATGTCCATCGGGGTTCGGGCCTCACTTCTCGAAGGTGGCCGCCGCCAGATCGGCGGCGGGGTCGGTGTCCTGGACGTGGAAGACCGAGCGCGGGGCGCGGCCGAACGCCTCGACGCTCTGGCAGTACTTGGAGACCCGCACCACCGAAAGCTCGGCGCGGGCGGCGAGATCGGTGAGCCAGTACGGCACCCGCTCGTTGGCCTTGATCTCGACGACGGAGAGCCGGGCCGGCACGATGAGCCGGTTCTCGGCGTCCGCGCCGAGGTGGAAGTCGCGGTCCCGGCCCCGGACCCGGTGGTCGAGGGTGACCCGCAGGCCGAGGTCGGAGTCCTGGCCGACGAACGCCTCGCGGTGGTAGCCGGTCATCGCCACCGGCCGCAGGTCGAGCCCGGAGACGAGTTCGAGGACCTCCTCGACGAACCCCCGCTGGGACGGGTCGTGCTCGATCAACGCCCGCTCGTCGCAGAGCCGCCGGGCCTCCCGGTAGGGCAGGGCGATGCGGCGCTTCTGGGTGACCCGGTTGACCCGCTGCTTGATCTCGACGTACACGGTGGTGTCGTCGTCGATGGTGGACCGGTCGCCGTAGTGGCGCACGCGCAGCTTGCGGCGGAACCTGAGCCCCTCGATCTTCTCCCAGTAGAACCGCAGGTCGGCGGTGTCGTAGTAGACGCTCCACACGCCGTACCCGCTGTTGCCGCCGTTGCTGTCCGTGGCCAGCCGGGCGGCCAGCTCCCGCCGCAGCGCCGCCACCTTCGTGGTCTCCACGAGATACTTGATCTCGTACCGGTTGAAGGCGTGCAGCTTGCTCGGCGCGCGCAGCGCGTGCCCCGCGTGGTCCCGGCCGGTCGTCGGGGGCCCCGCTTCCGGAGCCGGATCGCCACGGTGGTCAGCAGCCGGGTCTGGGGGCCGGGCTCGGCGGTTGAACCGTAGACGCATGAACGCACTTCCTCCGGTCTGGATGGCACGGATCGGTCAGAGGGCAGCCAACCGGTCGGGCATGCGAACGGCGTATGAACGACCTGTGGATGGGCTATGGACGGCAGGTGACGGGCGGCCCGACGCGCCGGTAAGGCTTCCGTAACCGGCGCGACGGTGCCGCCGGGCGCGGGCCGGGCGAGACTGGACGCATGATCGCCCGCCTGCTGCACAAGCCGCTGACCTGGATCGCGGTCGCCGTGGTCGTCGCCGGGGCCGCCGCCGGCCTGGCCTGGTTCCAGCCCTGGAAGCTGGTCACCGACACCGAGGTCGACGAGACGCTGTCGGCCGTGGCGGCCACCACCGCCCCGGCCGCGCCGGGTCCCGCCGGCACGCCCGCGACCGGCCCCGGTTCCGCCGGCAGCCCGGCCGCCGCGCCCACCCCGGCCGGGCCGACGCTGGTGAGCCGGGGCGACTTCGTCACCCACGAGCACGACACGTCGGGCAGCGCCCGGATCGTCCGGACCCCCGACGGGCGGCACCGCCTGGAACTCGTCGGGCTGGACACCAGCAACGGGCCGGACCTCCGGGTCTGGCTCACCGATCAGCCGGTGCGCGAGGGGGTGGCCGGCTGGCGGGTCTTCGACGACGGTCGTCGGGTGGAGTTGGGCCGGCTGAAGGGAAACCGGGGCGACCAGGCGTACGACATCCCGGCGGGCACCGACCTGACGGCCCTGACCAGCGTCTCGATCTGGTGCAAGCGGTTCTCGGTCTCGTTCGGCGCGGCCCCGCTGCGGGCCGCCGCCTGATCCGTGGCGGGGATCAACCCCTAGTGATGGGAATGGCACTCTCGACCGATCGGCGACGGGCTGAGAAACTGTGAGCCGGCCAGAGAGTGGGGGTGCGATGAGCAACGGGTGGGTGCTGCCCGACGAGGTGCTTCGGGACGCGCCGGCGTACACGCCGCGGCCCGGGGAACTGGCCGATCTCGAGTTGCTGCTCTCCGGGGCGTACGCGCCCCTGACCGGCTTCATGACCCGGGCGGATCTGGCCTCGGTGAGCCGGCGGGGCCGGCTCGCGGACGGGGCGCCGTGGCAGGTGCCGGTGGCCCTCCAGGTGCCGGCGGCGGTCGCCGACGGTCTGGATCCGGCCGATCCGGCCCGCCGGGTGCTGGTGCTGTCCGACGGCGAGGGCGCCCCGGTGGCCTCGCTGGAGGTGACCGATGTGTGGTCGGCCCGCGAGGGCGTCGCCGGGGTGGGCGGCACGGTGCGCCGGCTCGGCGACGGCGGCCACGGCCCGTTCCAGCGGCTGCGCCGCAGCCCGGAGGAGATCCGGGCGCTGCTGCCCCCGGGCCGGGTGCTGGGGGTGCTCGCCGACCGCCCGCTGCACCGCCCGCAGCTCGCGCAGATCGCCCACGCGGCCCGCACGCTGGGCGCGCACCTGCTGGTGATGATCCCGGTCGGCGAGGGGCCGATCAACGGGCTGCCCTCCGAGTCGCTGGTGCGGGCGGTCTTCGCCGCCCGGGACCGGATGCCCCCGGCGACCCTGGTCGCGGTGCCGCTGGCCCGCCGCCGGGACGAGATCAGCGACGCCCTGCTCCAGGCCCGGGTCGCCGCCGCGTACGGGGTGACCCACCTGCTCTCCACCGGCGAGATGCTCTCCGGCGCGGGGCTGCGGGTGCTGGTGCCCCGCGAGCTGGCCTACGACAACCGGGACGGGCAGTGGCGCTGGCGGGAGGACATCCCGCCGCGCAACCGGCGGCTGGCGCTCAGCCAGGCGGAGATCGACGACCTGCTCGACCGGGGCTTCCCGCTGCCGGAGTGGCACACCCCGCCGGCCGTGGCGAAGGAACTGGTGCGGGCCCGGCCGCCCCGGCGGCACCGGGGGCTCGTGGTGTTCCTCACCGGGTTCTCCGGCTCCGGCAAGTCGACCATCGCCCGGGGCCTGGCGGACGTGCTGCGCGAGGGCGGCGACCGCACGGTGACCCTGCTCGACGGCGACGTGGTGCGCCGGGAGCTGTCCGCCGGGCTGACCTTCAGCAAGGCCGACCGGGACCTGAACGTCCGGCGGATCGGCTGGGTGGCGGCCGAGATCGCCCGGCACCGGGGGGTCGGCATCTGCTGCCCGATCGCCCCGTACGCGGCGGCGCGGACCACGGCCCGCGAGATGGCGCACGCGGCCGGGGCCGGTTTCGTGCTGGTGCACGTGGCGACCCCGATCGAGGTGTGCGAGCAGCGTGACCGCAAGGGCCTGTACGCCCGCGCCCGGGCCGGCCTGCTCACGGGCATGACGGGCATCGACGACCCGTACGAGGTCCCCACGGACGCCGACGTCGTGGTCGACACCACCGGGATGTCGATCGACGAGGCGGTGCAGGCGGTGATGCACCACCTGACCGAGACAGGCTGGGTGGAGCCGCGCCTCCAGTCCACCTGACCCGCCGCCTCCCGACCCGTCGCCGCCGCCCGGTCCTCCTCCGTCGAGGGGGCCGGGCGGCGGTGCGTGCGCCGGGCACGTGTCGGTGCCCACCGCCCCCTACGGCTCCGCTTCCGCAACGGCCACCCGCCGCGCTAGTGTTCACCTTTGTTGGAACGCGTGCGACCACGTGAGAAGTGGGCGCGGGAACCGGAGGTGCGGAATGCTGGCGCGGCAACGGCAGGCGGCCATCCTGGAGCGCGTCCGGGCCACCGGCGGCGTCCGGGTGACCGAGCTGGCCGCCGAGTTCGGCGTCTCCGACATGACGATCCGGCGCGACCTGGACACGCTGCACGAGCAGGGCGTGCTGGCCAAGGTGCACGGCGGCGCCACCACGACCGGCCCCGGCTCCACCCACGAGCCGGGCTTCCACGCGAAGTCGGTGCGCCAGCTGCCGGAGAAGGCGGCCATCGCCGCCCGCGCCGCCGAGCTGGTGCGTCCCGGCGCGGCGGTCGCCCTTTCCGCCGGCACCACCACGGCCGAGCTGGCCCGCCGGCTGGTCGACGTGCCGGGGCTGACCGTGGTGACCAATTCTCTGCCGGTCGCCGAGATCCTGCACGCCGGGGACCGCACCGACCAGACCGTGGTGCTCACCGGCGGGGTGCGGACGCCGTCCGACGCGCTGGTCGGGCCCCTCGCGGTCGCGGCGATCCGGTCGCTGCACCTGGACCTGCTCTTCCTCGGCGTGCACGGGATCAGCGAGCGGGCCGGCTTCACCACCCCCAACCTGATGGAGGCCGAGACCGACCGGGCCCTGGTGGCCGCCGCCGACCGGCTGGTCGTGCTCGCGGACCACACCAAGTGGGGCACCGTCGGCATCTCCTCGATCGTCGAGCTGTCCGCCGCCGACGTGCTGGTCACCGACGACCGGCTCGACCCGCAGGCCCGACAGGTGCTCGACGAGCGGGTCGGCGAGCTGGTCCTGGTCGCGGGGGCGGGGACGACGAGCAGATCGGCACCGGGTCGGACGCCGGCCCCGGATCGTGGCCCCGGCCGCGTGGCCGCGCCGACGAGGGAGGGAACGGCGGAGTGAAGCGTACGACGATCGAGCTGGCCGACGGCCGGGAGCTGATCTACTTCGACGAGCGGGACGACGCGGTCCGCGACCAGCCGGACCGGCGCGAGCTTCCGCCGCCGCCGCCCGCGTCCCAGCTGCGGTACGACCCGCTCACCGACGAGTGGGTGGCGGTCGCCGTGCACCGGCAGAGCCGGATCTTCCTCCCCCCGGCCGACCAGTGCCCGCTCTGCCCGTCCCGGGGCGACCGGCTCAGTGAGATCCCGGCCCCGGACTACGACGTGGCCGTCTTCGAGAACCGGTTCCCGTCGCTGAGCCAGCGGATCGCCGAGGAGCCGGCGGAGATCACCCCGTTCACCCCGGTCCGGCCGGGGCAGGGGCGGTGCGAGGTGGTCTGCTTCACCGACGACCACCACGCCTCGTTCGCCGGCCTGCCGCCGGCCCGGGTGCGTACTGTGCTCGACGCCCTCGCCGACCGGACGGCGGCGCTGGCCGAGCTGCCCGGGGTGGAGCAGATCTTCTGCTTCGAGAACCGGGGCGTGGAGATCGGGGTGACCCTGCACCACCCGCACGGCCAGATCTACGCTTACCCGTTCGTCACGCCGCGCACCCGGGCGATGCTCGGCGCGGCCCGCCGCCACGCCGAGTGCACCGGAGGCGGCAACCTCTACGCCGACGTGCTCGCCGCCGAGCGCGCCGCCGGCACGCGCGTGGTGGCGGCCAACGAGCACTGGACGGCGTACGTGCCGGCGGCGGCCCGGTGGCCGTTCGAGGTGCACGTCGCGCCGCACCGGCCGGTGCCGGACATCCCCGCCCTGACCGACGCCGAGCGGGACGCGTTCGGCCCGCTCTACCTGGACCTGCTGCGCCGTTTCGACGCCCTGTTCGACATGCCGATGCCGTACATCGCGGCCTGGCACCAGGCGCCGGTGCGGATCGACCGCGAGCTGGGGCACCTGCACCTGCAGCTGTTCAGCATCCGGCGGGCGACGGACAAGCTGAAGTATCTGGCCGGCTCGGAGTCGGGCATGGGGGTGTTCATCAACGACATCGCCCCGGAGCGCGCCGCCGCCCTGCTGAGAGGAGGGGCCCCTGCTTGACGCTTCCGGTAGTGCAGGGCCCACTTGTCAGGGGCTCGGGGCAGCGCAACAGGGCGCGGGGGGCCCGGGACGGGCCCCCCGCAGGGAAGGGACGGCTGGCTGTGTACGACAGCCGGGGAGGCTGGCTCATCGGCACTCGTGCCGCGCGGCGACCGCGGTCAACCTCCCTGGACGCGACTGGCACCACGTCCATCCTGCACAACGAGCCACCTCACCCGGGGTGACGGCGCGACGGCCGGGGACGCGGCGAAGCCCGCCGGCGCGTGGCCGGCGGGCTTCGGCGGTACGGCGGTGCGATCAGGCGGCGAGCCGACGCGCCAGGTTCTCGTCCAGCGCGTTCATGAACTCGTCGGTGGTCAGCCACGGGGCGTCGCGCGAGATCAGCAGCGCGAGGTCCTTGGTCATCTGGCCACCCTCGACGGTGTCGATGATGACCTGCTCCAGCGTGTTGGCGAACTCGGTGACGGCCGGGGTGCCGTCCAGCTTGCCCCGGTGGGCCAGGCCCCGGGTCCAGGCGTAGATCGAGGCGATCGGGTTGGTCGAGGTCTTCTCGCCCTTCTGGTACTGCCGGTAGTGCCGGGTCACCGTGCCGTGCGCGGCCTCCGCCTCGACGGTGCGGCCGTCCGGGGTCATCAGGACCGAGGTCATCAGGCCCAGCGAGCCGAAGCCCTGCGCCACGGTGTCGGACTGCACGTCACCGTCGTAGTTCTTGCAGGCCCAGACGAAGCCGCCCTCCCACTTGAGCGCGGCGGCCACCATGTCGTCGATGAGCCGGTGCTCGTAGGTGATGCCGGCGGCCTCGAACTCGGCCTTGAACTCGTTCTCGAACACCTCGGCGAAGATGTCCTTGAACCGGCCGTCGTACGCCTTGAGGATGGTGTTCTTCGTCGACAGGTAGACCGGGTAGCCGCGGTCCAGGCCGTAGCGCATGGAGGCGCGGGCGAAGTCGCGGATCGAGTCGTCGAAGTTGTACATGCCCATGGTGACGCCGCCGCCGGGGAAGTTGGCGACCTCCATCTCGACCGGGGCGGAGCCGTCGGCCGGGGTGTAGGTGATGGTCACCGTGCCCGGGCCGGGGACGACGAAGTCGGTGGCCTTGTACTGGTCGCCGTGGGCGTGCCGGCCGATGATGATCGGCTTGGTCCAGCCCGGGACGAGACGCGGCACGTTCGACATGATGATCGGCTCGCGGAAGACGACGCCGCCGAGGATGTTGCGGATGGTGCCGTTCGGCGACCGCCACATCTTCTTGAGGCCGAACTCCTCCACCCGGGCCTCGTCCGGGGTGATGGTGGCGCACTTGACGCCGACGCCGTGCTCCTTGATCGCGTTGGCGGCGTCGATGGTGACCTGGTCGTCGGTGGAGTCGCGGTACTGGATCGAGAGGTCGTAGTAGTGCAGGTCGACGTCGAGGTAGGGCAGGATCAGCTGCTCCCGGATCTGCTTCCAGATGATCCGGGTCATCTCGTCGCCGTCGAGCTCAACGACCGGGTTGTTTACCTTGATCTTCGCCATCGACCGGCGCTCCTCTCGGGGGACACGTGCTCAACAGTACGAGCGTACTGGAAACCGGCTCGCAGTCCCCAGCCGGCCCGCGCTGGCCGGGGAAAACGGGATGCACGGCACAACCGACGGCTGGCACGATCGCCGGATGCCGCCGCGCCGCACCCTCGGGTCTATCACGGTCACCGCCCTGACCGACGGGGAGGGGCCGTTCTTCCAGCCGCGCGAGGAGGCGTTCCCGGCCGCCACGGCCGAGCAGTGGGCCGCCGCCGACCGGCGCGACCCGGCCACGGTCACCGACGACGGCCGCTGGTGGCTGCCGTTCCGCTGCTTCGCCCTGCGCGCCGGGGACGGCCCGGTCACCCTGGTCGACGCCGGCATCGGCCCGGCCGGCGCCCCCGCCGCGAGCTGGGCCCCGGTGCCCGGCCGGCTGCCCGCCGAGCTGGCCGCCGCCGGGATCGACCCGGCCGACGTCCGCACGGTCGTGCTGACCCACCTGCACACCGACCACGTCGGCTGGGCGGTCGTCGGCAACCCCTGGTTCCGCAACGCCGACTACCTCGTCCAGCGCGCCGAGCTGACCGCCCTCGCCTCGCTCAACCCCGGGCTGGAGGCGGGCCTGGTCGCGCCGTTGCGCGCCGCCGGCCAGCTCCGGGTCCTCGACGGCGACACCCCGCTCACCCCGGGGGTACGCGTGCTGAGCACCCCCGGGCACACCCCCGGCCACCAGTCGGTGCTGGTGGACTCCGGCGACGAGCGGCTGCTGGTCACGGGCGACCTGCTGGTGCACGCGGTCCAGCTCGTCGACCCCGACCTGGCGTACGCCCACGAGGAGCAGCCGGGGACGGCGCGCGCCTCGCGGGTGGCGCTGCTGCGCGACCTGGCCGCGCGGGGCCCGGCGGCCCTGGCCACCCCGCACCTGGGCGAGCCGTTCGTGGCGCTCTGAGCGCCGACGGCCGCTCGGACGGGCGGCGGAAACGGCGAAGGGGCGGGCCCGGCGTCGGCCGGCCCGCCCCTTCCGCGTGGCTCACATGCTGGCGACGTCGGCCTGCTTCGCGCGGACGGCCTCGGCGGCCTCCTTGAGGCTGGCCAGCTCGTCGGCGTCGAGGTCGGTCTCGACGACCCGCTTGACGCCCTCGGCGCCGATCTGGGCCTCGACGCCCAGGTAGACGCCGGAGATGCCGTACTCGCCGTCGACCCAGGCGCAGACCGGCATGACCTCGCCGGAGTCCTCCGCCACGGCCTTGGCCATCCGGGCGGCGGCGGCCGACGGGGCGTAGTAGGCCGAGCCGGTCTTCAGCAGCGCGACCACCTCGGCGCCGCCGTTGCGGGTCTTGACGACCAGCTCCTCGATCTGCTCGGCCGGCATGGCCTCGCGCAGCGGCTTGCCGTCGACGGTGCTCTGCGACGGCACCGGGACCATGGTGTCGCCGTGCGAGCCCAGGGTCAGCGTCTTCACCGACCGCACCGGCACGCCGAGCGCCTCGGCGACGAAGTTGGTGAACCGGGCGGTGTCGAGCATGCCGGCCTGGCCGAGCACCCGGTTCTTGGGGAACTGGGTGGCGAGCTGGGCCAGCGCGGTCATCTCGTCGAGCGGGTTCGACACGACGATGACGACGGCGTTCGGGGCGTACTTGGCGACGTTCTCGGAGACCTGACGGACGATCTTGGCGTTCGTCTCCAGCAGGTCCATCCGGCTCATGCCCGGCTTGCGCGGGAGGCCGGCGGTGATCACCACGACGTCCGAGCCCTCGATGGCCTCGTAGCCCTCGCCGTTCGGGCCGGTGGTGACGCCGACGACCTTGGTCTCGAAGCCCTCGACGGCCCGCGACTGGTTGAGGTCCAGGGCCAGGCCGGCGGGCTTGCCCTCCACGATGTCGGTGATCACGACGGTGTCGAAGACGTCGTACTCGGCCAGGCGCTGCGCGGTGGTGGAGCCGTAGAAGCCGGCCCCGACGACAGTGACCTTCTTACCCATGGTCGTCCCACTCCCTGTTACCAGTCGTTTTCCGGACCGTATCAGTCATCCTGGCAGCCCACCGGCCAGGGGCGGCGGCCATCGGCGGGATGGGGCGAACGTCACCGTCGCCGGGTTCGCCCCGGCGACTGCCGGGTCGGGCTCAGCCGCGCCCGGCCCGGCAGGGCGGGACGACCCGGCCGCGCCGGACCGGCGGGGACTCAGCCGCGCTCGGCCCGCTCGACGACGTTGGTCAGCAGCATGGCGCGCGTCATCGGGCCGACGCCGCCGGGCATCGGGACCACCTTGCCGGCCACCTCGGCGACCTCGGGGTCGACGTCGCCGGTGTAGCGGCCCTTGCCGTCCGCCCCGATCACCCGGGTGATGCCGACGTCGACCACCGTCGCGCCGGGGGTGACCATGTCGGCGGTGAGCAGGCCCGGCACCCCGGCCGCGACGATCACGATCTCGGCCGCGCGGGTGTGGCCGGCGAGGTCGAGCGTGCCGGTGTGGCAGAGGGTGACCGTGGCGTTCTCGCTGCGCCGGGTCAGCAGCAGGCCCAGCGGACGGCCGACGGTGTTGCCCCGGCCCACGACGGCGACGTTCGCGCCGCGCAGCGGCACGTCGTGCCGGCGGAGCAGCTCGACGATGCCGCGCGGGGTGCAGGGCAGCGGGCCGTCGTAGCCGAGGACCAGCCGGCCGAGGTTGACCGGGTGCAGGCCGTCGGCGTCCTTGTCGGGGTCGATCATCTCCAGCGCCCGCTGGGTGTCCAGGTGACCGGGCAGCGGAAGCTGGACGATGTAGCCGTGGCAGGCCGGGTCGGCGTTCAGCTCGGCGAGGACGTCGTCGACCTGCTGCTGGGTGGCGTCGGCGGGCAGCTCGCGGCGGATCGAGGCGATCCCCACCTCGGCGCAGTCGCGGTGCTTGCCGTTGACGTACGCCTGGGAGCCCGGATCGGCCCCGACCAGGACCGTGCCCAGCCCGGGCACGACGCCCCGCTCCGCCAGTGCCTTCACCCGCGCCCGCAGCTCGTCCTTGATCTCCGCCGCGGTCGCCTTGCCGTCCAGGATCGTCGCCGTCACGCCCAGATCGTCTCACGTCCGCCCGCCCCGCTGCCTGCGGACCCGGGGCGGGTCGGTCGAGGCAGCGGGGCCGGGCGGGCAGCGGGACGGCGGCGCGGTGCGGTCAGTGGAAGAAGTGGCGGGTGCCGGTGAGGTAGAGCGTGACGCCGGCCTCCTTGCAGGCGGTGGCGACCTCCTCGTCCCGGATCGAGCCACCCGGCTGGACGATCGCCTTCACCCCGGCCGCGATGAGGACCTTCGGGCCGTCGGCGAACGGGAAGAACGCGTCCGAGGCGCAGACCGAGCCGGCCGCCCGGTCGGCGCCGGCCCGGGTGACCGCGAGCTGCGCCGAGTCGACCCGGTTGACCTGGCCCATGCCGACGCCGACGGTCGCCCCGTCCTTCGCCAGCAGGATCGCGTTGCTCTTCACCGCGCGTACCGCCCGCCAGGCGAACGCCAGGTCGCGCAGGGTGGCCTCGTCGGCCGCCTCGCCGGTGGCGAGCCGCCAGTTGGCCGGGTCGTCGCCCTCGGCGTCGATGGCGTCGCGCGTCTGCACCAGCATCCCGCCGGTGACCTGCCGCCACTCCGCCGGCAGCGGGGCGTACGCCGGGGCGCGCAGCAGCCGCAGGTTCTTCTTCGCCCGCAGCAGCTCCAGCGCGTCCTCGTCGAAGCCCGGCGCCACCAGCACCTCGGTGAACACGTCGGCGACCTGCCGGGCCAGCTCGGCGGTCACCGGCCGGTTCACGGCGATCACCCCGCCGTACGCCGACACCGGGTCGCAGGCGTGCGCCTTGCGGTGGGCGTCGGCGACGTCGGCCCCGACGGCGATCCCGCACGGGTTGGCGTGCTTGATGATCGCCACGGCCGGCTGCTCGGCGAAGTCGTTCGCCGCCCGCCACGCGGCGTCCGCGTCGACGTAGTTGTTGTAGGACATCTCCTTGCCGTGCAGCTGCTCCGCCTGCGCCAGGCCGGCGGGGCTGGCCGGGTCGGCGTAGAGGGCGGCGGCCTGGTGCGGGTTCTCGCCGTAGCGCAGCACCGCCGAGCGGCGCAGCGACAGCCCGGCGAACTCCGGCCACCCGGCGGCGTCGGGGGCGAGCGTGGTCGCGCACCACTGCGCCACGGCCACGTCGTACTCGGCGATGGCGGCGAACGCGCGGGCCGCCAGCACCCGGCGCTGGGCCAGGGTGAACCCGCCCGCGCCGAGGGCGGCCACCAGCTCCGGGTACGCGGCCGGGTCGGTGACCACCGCGACGGACGCGTGGTTCTTGGCGGCGGCGCGCACCATCGCCGGCCCGCCGATGTCGATCTGCTCCACGCACTCCTCGACGTCGGCGCCGGAGGCGACCGTGTCCTGGAACGGGTAGAGGTTCGACACCAGCAGGTCGATGCCGGCGATGCCGTGCTCGTCGAGCTGGGCGGCGTGCGCGGGCTTGCGCAGGTCGGCCAGGAGCCCGCCGTGGATCAGCGGGTGCAGGGTCTTGACCCGGCCGTCGAGGATCTCGGGGAAGCCGGTCACCGACTCCACCGGGGTCACCGGCACCCCGGCGGCGGCGACGGTCGACGCGGTGCTGCCGGTCGAGACGATCTCCACGCCGGCCGCGTGCAGGGCCTGGGCCAACTCGACCAGGCCGCTCTTGTCGTAGACGCTGACCAGCGCCCGCCGGATCGGGCGGCGCTCGTCCTGACTGGAACTCACGGGACCGTGACCTTTCTTCCGGTGATCGTCCAACCTTCGCGGACCAGCCGACCGACCTGCTCGACGAGCTGACGCCGCTCGGCGGACTTGATGCGCTCGGTGAGCGTCTCCTCGTCGTCGTCGTCGCACACGGGGACGGCGACCTGGGCCACGATCGGCCCGGTGTCCATGCCGGCGTCGACGAAGAAGAGGGTGGCCCCGGTGATCTTCACGCCGTAGGCGAGGGCGTCGCGGGGGCCGTGGATGCCGGGGAACGCCGGCAGCAGCGTGTTGTGGGTGTTGAGGTAGCGGTCGCCGAAGGCGGCGAGGAACTCCGGGCCGACCAGCTTGAGGAAGCCGGCGGAGACCACCAGGTCGGGGCGGTGCGCGGCGACCTGCCTGGTCAGCGCGGCGTCCCAGTCCGCCCGGGTCGGGTGGTCCTTCACCCGCTCGACGAAGGTCGGCACCCCGGCGGCGGCGGCCCGGTCCAGGCCCGCGATCCCGTCGCGGTCCGCGCCCACGGCGACGACCCGGGCACCGTACGCGGGGTCGGCGGCGGCGTCGAGCAGCGCCTGGAGGTTGCTCCCGGAGCCGGAGACGAGGACGACGATGCGGGCGACGGACGCGGGCTCGGTCACGCGGCCACCCTATCGGGCAGGTCGGGGCCGTCCTCGGGTGGGCGGCCAGGTCGGGGCCGCACCGCTACGCGCGGGGCGTCAGGCCCGGGCCGAAATCGGTGACGCTTCCTGTCGCCCGGACCCTGTACGCTGCCGGTCGCTCGGTGCCCGGCGCAGGCCGGGTCCCGCACCTGTCAGTGACGCGACACGCGCGGTGTGTCGACGGAATGAGGAGCACCCAGGATGCAGCCCGGTTACCAGTCCCCCCAACCGCAACAGATCAATAACAACATGACGATGTCCATCGTGGCCATCTTCCTCTTCTGGCCGCTGGCCATCCCCGCCATCATCAACGCGTCGAAGGTCAACCCGCTGATCCAGCAGGGTGACTACGCGGGGGCGCAGGCGGCGGCGGCCGAGTCGAAGAAGTGGTCCAAGTGGGCCCTGATCGTCGGCATCGTCTGGCTCGTGATCGTCCTCGTGTGCTGCGCGCTGGGTGGTCTTGCCGGGATCATGGGTGGAGCCAGCAGCACCAGCAGCTACTGACAGCAGCCCGAAGCAAGGAGCACCGACGCATGCAGCCCGGTCAGGACCCGTACGGCCAGCAGCCCCACGACCCGAACCAGCCGCAGTACCACGACCCGTACGCCCCGCCGCCCCCGGCGCCGTACGGGCAGCAGCCGACATCGGGTCAGCCGTACGGGCAGGACCCGTACGCCCAGCAGCCCCCGGCGCCGTACGGGCAGCCCACCTCTGGCCAGCCGTACGGGCAGGATCCGTACGCCCAGCAGCCGCCCTACGGGGCCGCGCCGGGCTACCCGAACGCCGGCTACCCGCAGCCGCAGGGGCAGAACAACACCCTCGGCCTGGTGTCGATGATCCTCGGCATCGCGTCGATCCCGCTGGTCTGCTGCCTGTACCTGGGCGTCCCGGTCGGCATCGCCGCCGTGGTCACCGGCTACCTGGGCCGGCAGAAGGCGGCGCAGGGGCTGGCCAGCAACGACGGCCAGGCCAAGACCGGCCTGATCTGCGGTGCGGTCGGCGCCGGGCTCGGCGTCCTGCTGTTCATCCTCGGGATCGTGGGGAACGTGACCCTGCCCACCACCTGAGGCGGGCCGCAGGCCACCTGGTCGCACGACATCGCGAGGGGCGCTCCGGAGTTTCCCGGGGCGCCCCTCGCTGCGTCCGACGCGTCAGGAGGGGGGCCTTCCCTTCCCGCGCAGCGCCCGGGTGGCGGCGGCGCCGAGCAGGGCACCGACCGCGATCACGGCGGTGGCCACCCCGGCCACCTGCCAGCCGACCGGGCCGATCTCGGCCAGCCGGCCGCCGCCGAGCGGGCCGCCGGAGACCGCCGCGAGCGCGCCGAGCAGCAGCCCGGCGACCGGGCCGGCCAACGCCGCCGGGGCGAGCAGCGCCGGCCAGGCCACCTCGGCGCGGTCCTCGGCGGCGATCCGCAGCAGCCGGCGGGCGAGCAGCCACCCGGCGGCCATACCGGCCAGGACGGGCACGGCGAGCAGGCCCGCACCGTAGCCGTCGACGGGCCCGCTGGGCAGCCCCGCCAGCAGCGGCACGGCCGGCAGCGCGCCGACGGAGACCTCGCTGGTGCGGACGGCGGTGTCGACGCCGACGGCGAACCCGGGGCCGAGCAGGTAGCTGGCCGACCAGATCGTCGCGTTCGGCGCGTAGGCGAGGCTGACCAGGGTGATCCCGGCCTGCCCGGCCACCCCGGTGCGGTAGGCGCCGATCATGTCGGCGGCGTCGCCGCCCCCGGTGGCCACCGCGAGCCCCGCTGCTCCGGCCCCCGCGCCGAGCAGCAGCAGCCCGGCGACGAGGCCGGTGCGCACCCCGTCCCGGAGCTGCGTGGGGGCCCGGGCGGCGAGCAGGCGGGCCACGGCGGTGGTCCGCAGCGCCCCGGCCAGGGCCGCGAGCGTGCCGACGAGGGCGAACGTCGCCCCGGCGCGGGCCGGGGCGGCACCGGCGGGCACGGCGGCGAGCGCGCCGAGCAGCGCGTACCCGATGCCGACCGCGCCGGCGGCGGTGAGCGCCTGGCGCGGGGAGCGCCCGCCCCGCGCCCCGATGGCCCGGCTGGCGTGCACCCCGGCGCGGGTGAGCCGCCAGACGGCCAGCGCGGTCAGCGCGAGCGGGGTCAGGCCGAACGGCCCGGCGTCGGTGGTGAGCGGGACGCCGTGGCCGAGCAGCCAGCCGGCGAGCCCGGCGCGCAGCGCGCCGGTGACGGAGCCGGCGTCCTCGGTGAGCTGGGCGAGCCCGAGCACGAGGGCGACCGGCAGGTAGGAGGTGAGCGCGGCCCAGGCGGCGGCGACCCCGGCGGCCACCGCGAGCGGGGCCCGGCCGCGGGGGGACTCCCCGGGCCGGGGCGCGGGCCCCCGGGGGCCCGGGACGCGGCCGGCGGGCCGGGCGTCGGCGCCGACCCTGGCGGCCGGACGGCGGGGCTGGTCAGGGGTGACGGAGGACATCGGCTCTACTCTGGCACGTCGCGCCGTCGCGGGCAGTCCGATACCGCCCCCGACCGGCCGCAAGTTCGGTGATCCACCGACCTGGCACCCCCGATCCGGTCTAGCCTCGGCCCCAGGACGCGAATTCCTGTCGCGGCCGCGGACCGCTCGGAGGAAGCCGTGAATGCTCCGTATCCACCGCCCCCTGCGCAGGCCGGGGGCCGGGACCGCACCACGCTGTGGGGCGTGCTCGGCATCATCCTGGGCCTGCTCTGCTGCGGCATCCTGGGGATCATCTTCGGGTACCTGTCGATCCGGGACGCCAAGCGGTACGGCCAGTCCCCGGTGCTGGGTTACCTCGCCATCGCGTTCGGCGTGATCAACATCATCGGCAGCGCGATCCTGCGGGCGAGCGGCAACTACCCGTTCTGGAACAACAACTGACCCGTCACCGCGCGACGATCGGGCGCCGTGACGACGCGAGGGGGCCGACCGGCTCGGTCGACCCCCTCGGCGCGTCTCGCTGCGGTCAGCCGGCGGACATGATCTCCCGCATGAGCTTGGCGGTCTCGGTCGGGGTCTTGCCGACCTTCACGCCGACGGCCTCCAGCGCCTCCTTCTTCGCCTCGGCGGTGCCCGCCGAGCCGGAGATGATCGCGCCGGCGTGGCCCATGGTCTTGCCGGGGGGCGCGGTGAAGCCGGCGATGTAGCCGACCACCGGCTTGGTGACGTTGGACTTGATGAACTCGGCGGCCCGCTCCTCGGCGTCGCCGCCGATCTCGCCGATCATCACGATGGCGTCGGTGTCCGGGTCGGCCTCGAACGCGGCCAGGGCGTCGATGTGGGTGGTCCCGATGATCGGGTCACCGCCGATGCCGACGCAGGTCGAGAAGCCGATGTCGCGCAGCTCGTACATCATCTGGTAGGTCAGGGTGCCGCTCTTGCTGACCAGGCCGATGCGGCCGGAGCCGGTGATGTCGGCCGGGATGATGCCGGCGTTGGACGCGCCCGGCGAGGCGATGCCGGGGCAGTTCGGCCCGATGATCCGGGTGCGCTCGCCCTTGGCCACGTTGTACGCCCAGAAGGCGGCGGTGTCGTGCACCGGCACGCCCTCGGTGATGACCACGGCCAGCGGGATCCCGGCGTCGATCGCCTCGATCACGGCGGCCTTGGTGAACTGCGGCGGGACGAAGATGACCGTCACGTCGGCGCCGGTCTCGGCCATCGCGTCGGCGACGGTCGCGAAGACCGGCAGCGCGGTGCCGTCGAAGTCGACGCTCTGGCCCGCCTTGCGCGGGTTGGTGCCGCCGACGACGTTCGTGCCGGCGGCGAGCATCCGCCGGGTGTGCTTGGACCCCTCGGAGCCGGTCATCCCCTGCACGATGACCTTCGAGTCCTTGGTCAGCCAGATAGCCATTGTCAGACCCCCGCAGCCGCCAGCTCGGCGGCCCGCTCGGCCGCGCCGTCCATGGTGTCGACCCGCTGCACCAGCGGGTTGTTCGCGCCGTCGAGGATCGCCCGGCCGGCCTCTGCGTTGTTGCCGTCCAGCCGGACGACGAGCGGCTTGGTGACCTTCTCGCCGCGCTGCTCCAGCAGGGCCAGCGCCTGCACGATGCCGTTGGCGACCTCGTCGCAGGCGGTGATGCCGCCGAAGACGTTGACGAAGACGCTGCGCACCGACGGGTCGGACAGGACGATCTCCAGCCCGTTGGCCATCACCGCGGCGCTCGCGCCGCCGCCGATGTCGAGGAAGTTGGCCGGCTTGACGTTGCCGTGCCGCTCGCCCGCGTAGGCCACGACGTCGAGGGTGGACATGACCAGGCCCGCGCCGTTGCCGATGATGCCGACCTCGCCGTCGAGCTTGACGTAGTTGAGGTCCTTCTCCTTGGCGGCCTGCTCCAGCGGGTCCACGGCGGCCTGGTCTACGAGCGCCTCGTGGTCCGGGTGCCGGAACGCGGCGTTCTCGTCCAGGGTGACCTTCGCGTCGAGCAGCAGCAGCTTGCCGTCGCCGGTCTTGGCCAGCGGGTTCACCTCGACCAGCGTGGCGTCCTCGGCGACGAACGCCTGCCACAGGCCCACGGCGACCTCGACGACCTGGTCGGCGACGTCGGCCGGGAAACCGGCGGCGGTGACGATCTCGCGGGCCTTCGCCTCGTCGACGCCCTTGACGGCGTCGATCGGGGCCTTGACGACCTTGTCCGGGGTGTCGGCGGCGACCTGCTCGATGTCCATGCCGCCGGCGACGCTGGCGATGCAGAGGAAGGTGCGGTTCGCCCGGTCGAGCAGGTAGGAGAAGTAGTACTCCTCGGCCACGTCCGCCGTCACGGTGATCATGACCTTGTGGACCGTGTGACCCTTGATGTCCATGCCGAGGATGTCGGTGGCGCGGGCCACCGTCTCATCCGTGCCCTCGGCCAGCTTGACGCCGCCGGCCTTGCCACGGCCACCGACCTTCACCTGCGCCTTGACGACCACCCGGCCGCCGAGGCGTTCGGCGATCGCGCGGGCCTCCTCCGGGGTGTTGGCGACGCCGCCGGCCAGCACGGGCAAGCCGTGCCGCTCGAACAGGTCCCGCCCCTGGTACTCGTACAGGTCCACGATTGCGCGTCCCGTCCCGTCTCCGCGGCGCGCCGTCGCGCCGCCACCAGCGTTGTGGAATCAGTTTGACGCCTGTCATCAGTTGAAACAGGCCATTGGGCGCAGCCTAGCGAGGTCGGCACCGGCGGCAACCGAGCGGGTGCGCGGTGTGCCCTACTCCACAACCAGCGGGATCGCGGCCGTCGGCGGGGTCCGCAACAGCGCGCGTGGGAATTCCGCAGACGATGTTCCCAGGTCGGCGTAACCCCACGGTCAGGGCGTCGTTGAGTCAGGTGTCGGAGCGCTGCTGAGCGCAAAGACGGGAGACGGCCGATGCCCTGTCGGTCGAGGGGTGGCGGCGGGGCATCGTGCATAGAGGGGCCGGACGTGTGAGGGGTGCGTCCGGCCCCTCCCCCCTGCCCGGGGAAAGGTGCCGGGGCGCGGGTCAGGCGACCGGCTGGGCCACGTTGGCCCGCACCCACTCGACGATCGACTGCGTGGTCGCACCCGGGGTGAAGATCTTCTTGACGCCGAGCTGCTCCAGCTCGGGGATGTCGGCGTCGGGGACGATGCCGCCGCCGAAGACGACGATGTCCTGCGCGTCCCGCTCGCCCAGCAGCTCGACGACCCGCCGGAACAGGGTCATGTGCGCGCCGGAGAGCACCGAGAGCCCGACCGCGTCGGCGTCCTCCTGGATGGCGGTCTCGACGATCTGCTCCGGGGTCTGGTGCAGGCCGGTGTAGATGACCTCCATGCCGGCGTCGCGGAGGGCGCGGGCGACGACCTTGGCCCCCCGGTCGTGGCCGTCGAGGCCCGGCTTCGCGACGACGACCCGGATACGAGAGCTCATCAGCGGACACCTTTCGAGGGCGCTACGACTGTCACCTGAACGAACGGTAACCCGGCGGGTCGTCGGCAGGGAATCCGACCGGCCCTTCGAAGGAGGAGCCTAGGGGGCCGGGCCAGGGGGTCGGACATTCGGGCGACAGCGGTCACGGTGCGCGACGAACGGGCAGGTGAGGGCACGTATGACCAAGTGACGAGGCGTGACAATAAAGGACGTAAACGGACAGATCGACACGCCAATTACCCCGTCTGGCTTGTGACGGGCGTGGCGGTTGGCTACCGTGTCCACGGTTGTCATCAGGTCCACGGACGGGTGACGACGCGGCCAGCCGACGTTCACCACCGCTTCACGAGCGCCGGCCGACCGCATCGGAACCCCGACAACGGAGGGTGTGCGTGCGCCAGCGCCTGTCGTCTGAGCCCGATCGATATCGCGGCCGCCGCCGCGTACCCACCCCGCCGCGGAGCCGCTACGCCGCCGTCGTCACCACCGCGTTCGTCGGTGCCGGCATCGTCGCGATCGGCGCGGGAGCCCTGCCGGACGCCAAGAGCGTCAGCCCGTCGGTCCTCGACGAGCTGAAGCAGGCCTCCATCACCAGCCAGGACGCGGCGGCCCGCGCGGACGCCGCCGACCGGGCCTCCCGCGACAGCCGGGCCGAGACGAAGGCCGCCGGCGAGCAGGAGGTCTGGCTCCTGCCGCTGCAGGGCTACGACTTCAACTCCCCCTACGGCATGCGCTGGGGCAAGCTGCACACCGGGATCGACCTGGTGGCCCCCGAGGGCACCCCGTACGTGGCCATCCACGAGGGCACCGTCACCAAGGCCGGCTGGTTCGGCGGCTACGGCTACGCGGTGATCGTCAAGCACGCCGACGGCAGCGAGGCCATCTACGGCCACTCCTCCGCCGTGAGCGTCAAGGAGGGGCAGCAGGTCAAGGCCGGCGACCAGCTCGGCCTGGTCGGCAACACGGGCCACTCCTACGGCTCCCACCTGCACCTGGAGATCCATGTCAACGGGGACCCGCTGGACCCGGTGCCGTGGCTGCAGGAGCGCGGAGTGGACATCAAGATGCAAATCGAGCTGTACTACAGCGACGTAGCCGCTTCCTGACGCTACGCATCGACCGTTGACCGCCCGGATCGACCGATCCGGGCGGTTCTTCGTGCTGCACCCCCGCCGGAATGTCTGCTGCGTCACAGCCCCTGATGTGACCAGCCACACATCACTGATGATCAATTATCGGGACGAGCGGGTCGACCCCGGGACGCGGCGGACACCGCCCTCCTGCGCCCACGCCGGTTCCCCCGTCCCCCACCCGCCTCCTCACCAGCACGAACACCAGTATTTCGAGGTCCACGTCCCCTCGAAGGTGTAGGTCCGCCGTGCACGAAGAGAACATCCGCAACAGCAGCACCCCCGACGCGCCGGCCCGCCACCGGATGCGCCCCCGGCCCGGCACCCGGGTCCTGGTCGTCGGCGCGGTCGCCCTGCTCGGGCTCGGTCTCGCCGGTGCCGCCGTCGCCACCACCGCCAGCGACGACGACCCGGCCCCCGCCACCGTGGCGGTCGACTCCCCGGCCCGCGCCGAGGCCGCCGCCCGCGCCGACCGCGCCGACCGTGAGTCGGCCAGCCCCGCCGCCAGCCCCAGCACAGTCTCGCCGAGCCCGTCGAGCGCCAGCCCCAGCCCGACGGCGACGAAGGCCACCGCCAAGCCGAAGCCCAAGCCCAAGCCGACCCCGAAGCCCGCGCCGAAGAAGACCAGCAAGCCCGCACCCGCCTGGGTCATCCCGATGGCGGGGGCGACGATCACCTCCTGCTACGGCCCGCGCGGGGGTGCCCTGCACGCCGGCATCGACTTCGCCATGCCCGCCGGCACCCCGATCCACGCCGCCGCCGCAGGCACGGTCGTGAAGGCCGGCGACGTCGGCGACGGCTACGGAATCTCCGTCTTCGTCGACCACGGCAACGGCTACCTGACCCACTACGCCCACCAGAGCCGCACCGCCGTCGGCGTCGGCGACAAGGTCAAGGCGGGCCAGGTCATCGGCTACGAAGGCTCCACCGGCGACTCCACCGGCCCGCACCTGCACTTCGAGGTGCACCAGGGCCAGATGTGGAACCAGATCGACCCCGCGCCGTTCCTGCGTGCCCGGGGCATCGACGTGGCCTGCTGACCGCCCGGCGACGCGCCGGCCGCCGAGGCGACCACGGCGGCCGGCGCCCACCCGGTCAGCCCAACTGCTGCGCCAGCCTGTCCAGGCCGCTCCGGATCAGCTGCCCGTACGCGTCGTCGCCGAGCGCGTCGATGCCCGCCCGCGCCTGCCGGAGGCACTCGCGGGCCCGGTCGAGGTCGCCGAGCCTGCGGTAGCACTCACCGAGGTTGAGGTGCAGCGACGGATAGAGAGCGGCCACCGACATCGGCACCCCGGCCTGCGCCACCCGGTCGTCGGTGAGCAGGTCGGCCGCCGCCAGGGCCCGCTGGTCCCAGAGCAGCTCCTCGTGGACGTCGTCCTGCACGTCGGCCATCGAGTGCGCGAGGACGCACACGTGCAGCGGATCGCCCCGCTTCCCGCCGATCTCCTCCCAGACCTGGGCGAACAGGTCGCGGGCCGCCTCGCGCCGGCCCTGCTGGTGGTGCAACTGCACGCCCTCGTTGATCCGGGTGAGCGTCTCGTCCATGGTCGTCGGCCGGCTCAGAGCTTGTCGATCGGGGCGTGCCGCAGCACCAGCCACATCGTCTGGTCACCGAAGTCGATCTGCGCCCGCGCCCCCGGGCCGTGCCCCTCCACGGCGAGCACCCGGCCCAGGCCGTACCGTTGGTGGTTGACCCGGTCCCCGGCCGCGACCTTGGGGCCCTGGGGCAGCTCGCTGGCCGTGGCCAGCCGGCTGCCGTCGACGCCGAGCCGCTTGGCGAGCTGCGCGGCCTTCGGGGTGCCCCCGGTGAAGCCGCCGCCGCGCGGCGTGCGGTCCGCGCGCCCGCCGACGCCGCCACCACCGCCGCCCCACGAGGTGTACGTCCCCTCGGTGCGCTCCCAGCGGACCAGCTCCGGCGGCAGCTCCTCCAGGAACCGCGACGGCGGGTTGTAGGCCGGCTGCCCCCACGCCGAGCGGGTCACCGCCCGGGACAGGTAGAGGCGCTGCCGGGCGCGGGTGATCCCCACGTACGCCAGCCGCCGCTCCTCCTCCAGCTCCCGGGTGTCGCCCAGCGCGCGCAGGTGGGGGAAGACGCCGTCCTCCAGCCCGGTCAGGAACACCACCGGGAACTCCAGCCCCTTGGCGGTGTGCAGGGTCATCAGGGTGACCACGCCCTGGTGGTCGGGGTCGTCGGAGGGGATCTGGTCGGCGTCGGCGACCAGCGCCACCTGCTCCAGGAAGCCGGCGAGGGTGGCCCGCTCCCCCTCCTCCCCCAGCGCCTCGACCCGCTCCGTGTACTCCCGGGCGACGCTCACCAGCTCCTGGAGGTTGTCGACGCGGCCGGCGTCCTGCGGGTCGAGGCTCTCCTCCAGCTCGGTCAGGTAGCCCGAGCGGGTCAGCAGCGCCTCCAGCACCTCCTCCGGGGTGCCGGTCTCGGCCAGCTCCCGGGCCCCGTCGAGCAGCGCCACGAAGTCGCCGATGCCGTTGGCCGCCCGGGTGGAGATGCCCGGCGCGTCGCCCGCCCGGCGCAGGGCCGCCCCGAAGGAGATGCGGTCCCGGCTGGACAGGGCCTCCACGCACGCCTCCGCGCGCTCGCCGATGCCCCGGCGGGGGGTGTTGAGGATGCGGCGCAGGCTGACCGTGTCGTCGTCGTTGACCACCGCCCGCAGGTAAGCCAAAGCGTCGCGGACCTCCTTGCGCTCGTAGAAGCGCACCCCGCCGACCACCTTGTAGGGCAGGCCGATCCGGATGAACACCTCCTCGAACACCCGGGACTGGGCGTTGGTGCGGTAGAACACCGCCACGTCGCCGGGGCGGGCCTCGTCGTCGTCGACCAGCCGGTCGACCTCCCGGCCCACCCAGTCGGCCTCGGCGTGCTCGGTGTCGGCCACGTACCCGACGATCTGCTCGCCGGCCCCGGCGTCGCTCCACAGGCGCTTGGGCTTGCGGGAGGTGTTGCGGTCGATCACCGCGTTGGCGGCGTTGAGGATGGTCTGGGTGGAGCGGTAGTTCTGCTCCAGCAGGATCGTCCGGGCGTCGGTGAAGTCCCGCTCGAACTCCAGGATGTTGCGGATCGTCGCGCCCCGGAACGCGTAGATCGACTGGTCGGCGTCGCCGACCACGCACAGCTCCGCCGGCTCGATGCCCTCGGTGCCGGAGACCAGCTCCTTGATCAACGTGTACTGCGCGTGGTTGGTGTCCTGGTATTCGTCGACCAGCACGTGCCGGAACCGGCGGCGGTAGCCCTCCGCGACGTGCGGGTGGGACTGGAACAGGTGCACCGTCGTCATGATCAGGTCGTCGAAGTCCAGCGCGTGCGCCTCGCGCAGCCGCCGCTGGTAGAGCGTGTACGCCTCGGCGAGGGCCCGCTCGTTGGGCCCCTTGGCCCGGCCGGCGAACTCCTCCGGGTCGACCAGCTCGTTCTTCAGGTTGGACACCTGGGCGGCCAGCCCCCGCGCCGGGTAGCGCTTCGGGTCCAGGTCCAGCTCGCGGGCGACGAGCTGCATCAGGCGGCGGGAGTCGTCGGCGTCGTAGATCGAGAAGCTCGACTTCAGGCCGGCGTGCTCGTGCTCGGCCCGCAGGATGCGCACGCACGCCGAGTGGAACGTCGACACCCACATCAGCCGGGCACGCGGGCCGACGAGCTGGGTCACCCGCTCCTTCATCTCGCCGGCGGCCTTGTTGGTGAAGGTGATCGCGATGATCTCGCCGGGGTGGACGTCCCGGGCCGCCAGCAGGTAGGCGATCCGGTGGGTGAGCACCCGGGTCTTGCCGGAGCCGGCGCCGGCCACGATCAGCAGCGGCGAGCCGGCGTGCACGACGGCGTCGCGCTGCGGGCCGTTCAGGCCCTCCACCAGGGCCTGCGGGTCGAGGCGGACGGCCGGGCCGGACCGGCGCGGCGGGGCCGGCGCGGGCTCGGGCTCGGACGGGGACGCGGGGATGTCGAAGAGAGGCTGCATCGCACGGCGAGTCTATGCCGCCGGCCGGACACTTCCCGACAGCGCGGCCCCCGACGCGACCGGTCAGGGCGAGCGGGGAGACCGGGGGACACCAGGAAGAGACCAACCCGTCACCCGTCCGGCTCTGGCGCGGCCGTCCCCGATCCACAACGATGGCTGGTGAACCCCCACTTCCTCCCCCGTACACGATTTTGGGAGAAAAACCATGAGTCAACCGCGCTCGCGCGGTCGGGCGGTGCTGCGTCACCTCGCCGCGCCGGCCCTCGCACTGGCTGTCGTCGCCACGCTGCCGGCCGCCACGCGGCCCGCGCCGGCCCCGGCCGCCGACCCCTGGGCGGCCCTCGCCCCGGTCTCGGTCTCCTACGCCAAGCCCACCGGCGGCGAGGTCAAGGGCAACTTCCTCAGCTACAACGACTTCCACGGCGCGATCGACCCGCCGGCGGGCAGCGGCGCCGTGGTCAACGGCACCCCGGCCGGCGGCGTGGAATACCTCGCCACCTGGCTCAAGAAGCTGCGCGCCGAGGCCAAGGCCGAGGGGCGGGTCACCACCACCGTCGGCGCGGGCGACCTGATCGGCGCGACGCCGCTGGTCAGCGCCGCGTTCCACGACGAGCCGACCATCGAGCTGATGGACGAGATCGGCCTGGAGATCAGCTCCGTCGGCAACCACGAGTTCGACGAGGGCGTCGACGAGCTGATCCGGCTCAACAAGGGCGGCTGCCACCCGGTCGACGGCTGCCAGGACGGCGACGGCTTCGCCGGCGCGAAGTTCACCTACCTCGCCGCCAACACCATCAGCAAGAAGACCAAGCTGCCGATCCTGCCCCCGGTCGACGTCAAGTTCGTCGGCGGCGTGCCCGTCGGCTTCGTCGGGGTCACCCTGGAGGGCACCCCCGGCATCGTCAACCCGGCCGGCATCACCAGCGTCACGTTCAAGGACGAGGTGGAGACCGCCAACAAGTGGGGCGGCCTGCTCAAGCTGTTCGGCGTCAAGGCGATGGTGCTGCTGGTGCACGAGGGCGGCGCGCAGTCCCCGCCGCCGAGCACCCCCGGCGTCTCCGACTGCGCCAACTTCTCCGGCCCGATCGTCGACATCGTCAAGGGCCTGCGGCCCGAGTTCGGCCTGGTCGTCTCCGGCCACACCCACCGGTTCTACTCGTGCTCGCTGCCGAACTCGTCCGGCCAGCCCAGCGTGGTCACCAGCGCCGGCAACAACGGCCAGCTGATCACCGACGTCGACTACTCCCTCAACCGGCGCACCGGCCGGTTCACCGGGATCTCGGCCCGCAACGTCATCGTCGAGAACGGCGTCCGCAACGCCGACGGCACCTGGCAGCAGACCAGCCCCGGCGTGTACGCCCGCAACCCCGACCTGGTGGACGCGGGCGCGAAGGCGCTGGCCGACAAGTACCGCACGGCGGTCGCCCCGATCGCCAACAAGGTGGTCGGCAAGATCAGCGCCGACATCGTCCGCGACGCCCTGCCCAACGGCGAGAGCCCGCTCGGCGACGTGATCGCCGACGCGCAGCTCGCGTACACGAAGAGCAACGGGGCGCAGATCGCGCTCATGAACCCGGGCGGCGTGCGGGCCTCCATGTCGTACGGGGCGTCGGCCGGCGGCGAGGCGCCGGGCGAGGTGACCTACGGCGAGGCGTTCGCCGTGCAGCCGTTCAACAACCTCGTGGTCACCCAGACCTTCACCGGGGCGCAGCTCAAGAACGTGCTGGAGCAGCAGTTCGTGGGCTTCAACGGGCAGACCGCCCAGCGGATCCTGCAGGTCTCGGCCGGGCTGACCTACTCGTACGACAGCACCGCCCCGGCGGGCTCCCGGGTGAGCGCCCTGGCGCTGAACGGGACCCCGATCGACCCGGCGGCCAGCTACAAGGTCACCACGAACGACTTCCTGGCCAACGGCGGCGACGGCTTCACCGAACTGAAGGGCGGCACCGGCCGCACCACCGCCCCCGGCTTCGACGTCGACGCGCTGGTGGCGTACGTGGGCGCGGGCGACCCGGTCGCCCCGGGTCCGGCGAACCGCATCACCCGCCTCGGCTGAGCTGGTAAGGAGGGGCCCCTTGTCGACGCACACGGTCGAGAAGGGGCCCCTTCTCACACCTCCCGCCCGGGGAGTGGGCGGCAGTGCTTGCGCAGGTGGCCGGGAGGTCGGCATACTCGACGACGTGTTCGGTCAGCGCTTCTACTTTTACTACGGCTCCGGGAGTCCGGCAGCCGTGGGTCGCGCCTGATCAGATCAGACCTACGAAAGCCCCGGGCTCTGGAGAGCCCGGGGCTTTTCCGTCCCGGGATCCGGGCACCGGGCCCGACGTCCGAGGGGTACGGCGATGATGACAGACGTGATGGAGCAGAACGGCAGCTTGGCGCGGTCGCGGTCGCAGGGTGACCAGAGCGGCGGCGTCCAGGCCAACGCCGGCAACGGTGGCACGGGCAGCGGGAACGCGGGCGCTGTCGGCGGCGCGAACGCGGGCGCTGGCCTGCCCGCCAACGGGAACGCGGGCGCGGGTGCCGCCGGCAGCGGCAACGCGGGTGCCGCCGGCAAGGCCGGCAACGTGGGTGGCGGCAGCGGCGGCCCGGCTTCCGCCGGCAAGGCGGGCAACACGGGCGGCGGGCGGGGCGAGGCGGCGCCGTCGGCTGCCGGGTCGACCCGGACCGGCACCGACGACTCGGTGGCGGCGGAGCGGATCGTCGCCATCCGGGAGCGGATCGACGAGATCGACCGCACGCTGATCGCCCTGTGGCAGGAACGGGCCGCCCTGTCGCAGGAGGTGGGCGCGACCCGGATGGCCTCCGGGGGCACCCGGCTGGTGCTGTCGCGGGAGCGGGAGATCCTGGAGCGGTTCCGGCAGGTCCTCGGGGCTGACGGCACCCAGCTGGCCCTGCTGCTGCTCCGCGCCGGCCGCGGCCCGCTGTAGGGGCGCAGGCGGGCCCAGGCGGAGAACCGCCTGCCGGCGTCCTGGGGACGCCGGCAGGCGGTCGGATGTCGCAGGCCGGTCGAGCTTCGGCAGGTCAGGCGGGACTCGGTCGGTCAGCCGGGGAGGCTCACGCCTCGTGGCTGGCGACGATCTCGCGCTTCTCCGCGAAGTGGCAGGCGCTCGGGTGGTCCGAGCCGGAGCGGATCTCCAGCAGCGGGACCTGCTCGGCGCAGACGTCCTGCGCCTTCCAGCACCGGGTGCGGAACCGGCAGCCCGAGGGCGGGCTGACCGGCGACGGCACATCTCCGGTGAGCCGGATGATCGCCTTCTGGTCGCGCAGCGTCGGGTCCGGCACCGGCACCGCCGACAGCAGCGCCTGCGTGTACGGGTGGGTGGGGCGCTCGTAGATCTCGTCCTCGGTGCCGATCTCGACGATCTTGCCGAGGTACATGACCGCGACCCGGTCCGACAGGTGCCGGACCACCGACAGGTCGTGGGCGATGAAGACGTACGACAGGCCGAACTCGGCCTGGAGCTTCTCCAGCAGGTTCATCACCTGGGCCTGGATGGAAACGTCCAGGGCCGACACCGGCTCGTCGCAGATGATGATCTCCGGCCGCAGTGCCAGGGCCCGGGCGATGCCGATGCGCTGCCGCTGGCCGCCGGAGAACTGGTGCGGGTACCGGTTGATGTGCTCCGGGTTCAGGCCGACGAGGTCGAGCAGTTCCTTGACCTTGTCCCGCCGGCTGCCCTTCGGGGCCACCTCGGGGTGGATCTCGAACGGCTCGCCGATCAGGTCGCCGACCGTCATCCGCGGGTTCAGCGAGGTGTACGGGTCCTGCATGACCAGCTGGATCTGGCGGCGCAACCGGCGCAGCGCGCCGCCGGAGAGCTTGGAAATGTCCTGGCCCTTGTAGTTGACGCTGCCGGCGGTCGGCCGCTCCAGGTTCATCAGCACCCGGGCCAGCGTGGACTTGCCGCAGCCGGACTCGCCGACCACGCCGAGCGTCTCGCCGGCCTTGAGCTCCAGCGACACCCCGTCGACGGCCTTGACGTGCCCGATGGTCTTCTTGAACACCACGCCGCGGGTGACGGGGTAGTGCTTGACCAGGTCACGGACTTCGAGGATGTTCTCAGTCACGGTTCACCAGATCCTCAGCGAAGTGGCAGGCGCTCGCCCGGTCGGTGCCGATCTGCAGCAACGGTGGCAGCTTCTCCCGGCAGACCGGCTGCGCCATGGGGCAGCGCGGGTTGAACGGGCAGCCCGGCGGGATGTTCATCAGGTTCGGCGGCAGGCCCTTGATGGTGCGGAGCTGCTGGCCCCGCTCGTCCATCCGCGGGATCGAGTCGATCAGGCCCATCGTGTACGGGTGCGCCGGCTTGGCGTACAGGTCGTAGACGTTGGCTTCCTCGACGATCCGGCCCGCGTACATGACCGCGATCCGGTCCGCGACGTCGGCGACCACGCCGAGGTCGTGGGTGATCAGGATCATGCCCATCTGCCGCTCGCGCTGGAGCTCGGCGAGCAGGTCCATGATCTGGGCCTGCACGGTCACGTCGAGCGCGGTGGTGGGCTCGTCGGCGATCAGCACCTCCGGGTCGAGCGCCAGCGACATCGCGATCATCGCGCGCTGCCGCATGCCGCCGGAGAACTGGTGCGGGTAGTTGCTGAACCGGCCCTTGGCGTTCGGGATCTTGACCTGGTCGAGCATCTCGATCGCGCGCTTCTTGGCGTCGGCGCGGCTGAGGCCGCGCCGGATGCGGAACTGCTCGGCGATCTGGAACCCGACGGTGAAGACGGGGTTCAGGGCGGAGAGCGCGTCCTGGAAGATCATCGCGATGCCCTCGCCGCGGATGCGGCGGCGCTCCTCGGCGGACATGGTGAGCATGTCCTTGCCGTGGAAGCGCACCTGGCCGCCGGTGACGAAGCCGGGCGGCGTGTCGAGGATGCCCATGATGGTCTGCGCCGTGACGCTCTTGCCGGAGCCGGACTCGCCGAGCACGGCGAGGGTCTCCCCCGCGTCGACGTGGTAGGTGACGCCGTTGATGACCTTGGCGACGCCGTCGCGGGTGCGGAACTCGACCCGCAGGTCCTCGACCTCCAGGAGGCGACCCGAGGGGCGGCCGGATCCGGCGGCACCCGGCTTGGACTGCTCGGACACGAGAATGTCGGACAACTCAATCTCCCCTAGCGCAGTTTCGGATCGAGGGCCTCGCGGACCGCCTCACCGAGCATCACGAAGCTGAGCACGGCGGTGACGAGGAACGCGGAGGGGAAGAAGAGCAGGAAGGGCGAGACCCGGATGTAGTTCTGCGCCTCACTGATCATGATGCCCCAGGAGACCACCGGGGTCTTCAGGCCGATGCCCAGGAACGACAGCGTGGCCTCCGCACCGATGAACGACCCGACCATGATCGTGCCGTAGACCAGCAGCGGGGCGAGGCAGTTCGGCAGCAGGTGCTTGAGGATGATCCGGCCGTGGCCGGCGCCCAGCGCCCGGGCCGCGACGATGTAGTCGGCCTCCTTGGTGGCCAGCACCGAGGAGCGCATCAGCCGCATCACGACCGGCCAGCTCAGCACGACCAGGGACATGATGACCAGTCCCATGATCTGCCACTCACCGTTGCTCGACTCGGCGCCGTTGAAGGTGGTCAGGATGACGATCGCGCCCAGCACGAACGGCAGGCCGAAGAAGATGTCGGCGAAGCGGGACAGCAGGGCGTCGACCCAGCCGCCGGCGTAGCCGGCGATCATGCCGATCGCGCCGCCGATCAGCAGCGTGCCGATGGTGGAGATCAGGGCCACCACGATCGAGGCGCGCGCGCCGTAGATCGTCCGGGCGTACACGTCGCGGCCCTGCACGTCGTAGCCGAACCAGGCGTCGGCGGACGGCTTGACCTGGCTGTTGGCCAGGGCGCCGTTGACCGGGTCGCCGGAGCTGAACAGCGACGGGAAGGCCGCCATCAGCACGAAGATCACGATGAGGGCCGCGGAGATCCAGAACAGCGGCTTGCGGCGCAGGTCGCGCCAGGCGTCGCCGAGCAGGCCGCGCGGCTTCTCCTTGCGGGCGTTCTCGGGCAGGCCGGCGTCGACGGGCGCGCCGGAGCCAGCCTCGGTGGGCATGGTCGCCGGCGGGGTCGAGACGATCGATGCGGTGCTGGGGTCACTCATGCCGCCACCTCGCTGCGCTCGGTGCCGGGACGGTGGCCCCGGCACGCTGCGTTCTTGACTCGTTCGCGACGCTGCTCACTCATAGCGGATCCTCGGGTCGAGAGCGGCGTAGAGCAGGTCCACCAGCAGGTTCATCAGGAGGTAGACGAGCACCAGGACCACCACGATGGAGACAACGGTAGCGCTCTCCTTCGTGACGATCGCCCGGAGCACGGCGCGGCCGATGCCGTTGATGCCGAAGATGCCCTCGGTGACGATGGCGCCGCCCATGAGCGCACCGAGGTCGGTGCCGAGCAGGGTGACGACCGGGATCAGCGAGTTGCGCAGCAGGTGCACGCCGACGACGCGCCGCATCGGCAGGCCCTTGGCGATGGCGGTGCGGACGTAGTCGGCGCGGCGGTTCTCCGCGATGCTGGTGCGGGCCACCCGGGCGACGTACGCCATGGAGGCGCTGCCTAGCACGAAGCCCGGCAGGAGCAGCTCGGACAGCCGCATCTCGCTGGAGACCGTCGGGTGGACGATGCCCCACTTCACGCCGAGCAGCCACTGGAGGACGAAGCCGACGACGAAGACCGGCAGCGCGATCAGGAAGAGCGTCGAGACGAGGACCAGGTTGTCGAGGAAGCCGTTGCGCCGCAGACCGGTCAGGACACCGGCGCTCAGGCCGATGATCGCCTCGATCGCCAGGGCCACCACGGCGAGCTTCAGGGTGTTCGGGTACGCGGTGGCGATGATGTCGCCGACGGCGCGGTTGTTGTACGTGACGCCGAAGTCCCCCTGGAACAGGTTCTTCATGTAGGTGGCGTACTGCACCCAGATCGACTGGTCGAGCTGGTACTTCTCGGTCATGAAGTTGATGTACGAGTCCGGGCACCGGCGGTCGCCGCACTTGCCGGCGAACGGGTCGCCCGGCACGGACCAGACGAGCCAGTAGATCAGGAACGTCGTACCGATGAAGACCGGGACGAGTTGCAGTAGCCGTCTCAACAGATAACGGCCCATGGGGGGGTCCTCCTGACAGGGGGCGCGTCGGACGACCGCCGACACGGGGTGACGTCAACGTGGCGGGGAGTGTTGTGCACTCCTCGCGGAACGGCCCCGGGTCGGACCCACCGGTAGGTGAGCCCGACCCGGGGTCAGACCGAACGGATCAGAGCTCGACCGAGGTGATGTCGAGTTCGCCGACGTTGCTCAGCTCCATCTTCTTGACCTTCTCCGAGTGGCCGGACTGCTGGCCACCGAAGTAGATCGGCATCGACGGAACGTCCTGGTCGATGAGCTTGACGGCCTCGGCGAACTTGGCGTGCGAGGCGTCGAGGCTCGGCGCGGAGCTGGCCTCCTTGGCCAGGGCGTCGACCTGCTTGTTGCTGTACAGACCGTCGTTGGAGGAGCCACCGGTCACGTAGAGCGGGTTGACCCAGTTCTCCACGTCCGGGTAGTCCTGCTGCCAGCCGGCGCGGTAGGCGCCCTTCATCTTGTGGGCGTTGATGTTCTGACGGAACACCGCGAAGGTCGGCACGCCCTCGGCGCGGGCGTTGATGCCGAGGTTGGTCTTGACCTGCTGCGCGACGGCCTCCATCCACTCCTTGTGGCTGGCGTCGGCGTTGTAGTACATGACCAGCTCGCCCGAGAAGCCGCCGGCCTCGGCGAGCAGCTTCTTGGCCTCGTCCACGTTGAACTGGCACGCGGTGCAGTTGCCCGGCGCCGCGCCCGGGGTCAGCGGGTTGGCCCAGCTGTCGGCCGGCTTCCGGTTACCGAAGAAGATCTTGTCGGTGATCTCCTGCCGGTTGATCGACAGGGAGATGGCGCGACGCAGCTTCGGGTTCTGGAAGCGCTTGTCGTAGATCGGGAAGGCGATGATGCCGGTCGACGGGGTGGTCGACGAGATCGCGCGGTCGGTCAGGTCCGACTTCCACTTGTCGCCCGCGAGGGCGGAGACCGGCACCTGCTGCATGAAGTCGAGGTTCCCGGAGACCAGGTCGCTGTAGGCGGCCGTGTCGTCCTGGTACATCTTGACGGTGACGTCCTTGATCTTCATCTTGTCGCGCAGCTGGTAGTCGTCGAACCGCGTCAGCTTGATCTGGACGTTGTTCTCCCAGGACACGAACTTGACCGGCCCGTTGCCGATCGGCTTCTTGCCGAACTCCTCGGCGCTGCCGGAGAAGAAGGCGTCCGGCAGCGGCATGAAGGTGCTGTAGCCGAGCTTGGTCGGGAACACGGCGGTCGGCGCGGAGAGCGTGACCTCGAAGTTCCAGTCGTCGACGACCTTGAGGCCGGACATCTCCTTGGCCTTCGGCTCCGGGGCCTTCTGCGGGCCCTCGGGGCCGTCCGGGTCCGCCGTGTTGACGTCGGCGAAGCCCTCGATGTCGGCGAAGAAGCTGGAGTTCTGCGCGCCGTTCGGCGAGTAGGCGCCCCAGTTCCAGGCGTCCACGAAGTTCTTGGCCTTGACGACGGTGCCGTCGTGGAACTTCGTGTCCTGCTTGATCTTGATCTTGTAGACCTTGGAGTCGGTCGTCTCGATCGACTCGGCCAGGGCGTTCTGCGGGGCACCACCGTTGTTGGGGTACTCGACCAGACCGGTCCACATCCAGTCGATGATCTTGCCGCCACCGGTCTCGGTGGTGTTCGACGGAACCAGCGGGTTCTCCGGCTCGGTGCCGTCGACCGTGATCGCGCCGTCCGCGCTGGTGGCGTCGCCACCCTCTCCGTCGCTGCTGGAGCAGCCGGACGCGACGAGCGCGAAAGCCGCGCCCAGCGCGATCGCGCCACTCGCCCGCTTCGAGACTCTCATTCCGAGGGGCCTCCTCTTTCTAACCTGTTCCGTCGTGGGTTTCACGCACGCATGGGGGGTGACACCGCCGGCGGTCGCAACCACCGACCGCCGGTTACCGCAGGAAATCGGGACACCCCTGATGTACCGATCCGCCGGGCTGCCGCACCGTACCGGATTCGGCCCCCGCGCAGGAATCGACGACCACGAACCGTGACTTCTCGACGCATCCGTGGTCGCGCGACCGTGCATGGGCGCCTCACACCGGGGGTGAGGTGCTGCAACTGTGACACCTGCCGGCCCGTTACGTGAAGGTGCCGTTATCAAGCCGTTAGTTGCCCGCAGTGCGGCCGATACTTGAGAAATGATCTTGAAACAAGCCGGCCGCGCCCCGCTGAACAGCCAAGATACAACCGACTTTCGCGTTCCGCCCAACGCCCGCGACCAGCCTGTGAGCTTCCCCGCCCCCGCACTGCGGGCACGCTGGAGCGGGACGGACACCGACACGGTCTGCCCGTCCGGGCGAGGCGGCCTTCGGCCGCCCGGGGAGCAGCACCGACCGAGCGGGGGATGCGAGCGGAATGACCAGACTCACAGTTACGCTGCGTCACACCGACCGGCACCCAGGATCATCGTCGGGGCCCGGCCGGAGTCAGGAGTCGATCACACCAGGCGACGGTCCGCAGCCCAGCGCGACAATTCATACCTGTTGGACATCTGGAGCTTGCGCAGGACGTTCGACACGTGCGTCTCGACCGTCTTGATCGAGATGTAGAGCTCCTTGGCGATCTCCTTGTACGCGTACCCCCGGGCGAGCAGGCGGAGCACCTCGCGCTCCCGGTTGGTGAGCTGGTCCAGCTCCGGATCGGCCACCGGGGCGTCCGGCCGGGCGGCGAACGCGTCCAGCACGAACCCGGCCAGCCGGGGGCTGAACACGGCGTCCCCGTCGGCCACCCGGCGGATCGCCGCGGCCAGCTCGTCCGGGGAGATCGTCTTGGTGACGTAGCCCCGGGCGCCGGCCCGGATCAGGCCGATCACGTCCTCGGCGGCGTCGGACACGCTCAGCGCCAGGAAGCGCACCTGCGGGTGGCTGCGCCGCATCGCCTCCAGCACCGCCCGGCCGCCGCCGTCGGGCATGTGCACGTCCAGCAGCACCACGTCGGGGACGCTGGCGGCGATCCGGGCGACCGCCTCGGCCACCGTGCCGGCCTCGCCCACCACGTCGACGTGCACGCCCAGCTCGGCGCGGACCCCCGCGCGGAACATGGCGTGGTCGTCGACGAGGAAGACGCGCAGGCGCGCAGGCGCGCCCGCCCCGCCCTCGACCGGTCCGGTCGGCTGCTCGGCCATGGTCATCTGTCCCTTTCCGCCGTGGACTGGTCGCGGGAGATCGGCAGGATCAACCGGACCTCCGTCCCCTCACCCGGCTCGGAGCGGATCTCCGCCCGGCCGCCGTGCCGCCTCATCCGCCCGACGATCGACCCCCGGACCCCGTGCCGGTGGTCCTCCACCGTATCGGGATCGAAGCCCTTGCCCCGGTCCCGGACGAAGACGCTCACCTGCTCCGGTTCGACCTCGGCGTACAGCGAGACCGTCCGCACCCCGGCGTGCCGGGCCGCGTTCACCAGCGCCTCGCGGGCCGCCGCGACCAGCGCGCCGACCCGCTCGTCGGTGCCCCGGTCGCCCACCACCACCGTCTCCACGGTGATGGCGAAGGTGTCCTCGACCTCGGCCGCCGCCTGCTCCAGGGCCGCGGCGAACCGCTCCGTCGGCGAGGCGGTCGGCTTGTAGAGCCAGTTGCGCAGCGACCGTTCCTGCCCGCGCGCGAGCCGCTGCACGGTCGTGGTGTCGGCGGCGTTGCGCTGGATCAGCGCGAGGGTGTGCAGCACCTGGTCGTGCACCATGGCGGCCAGCTCCGCCCGCTCCTGCTCGCGGATGCGCCCCTCGCGCTCCGAGCGGAGCTGGTTGTACGTCCGCCAGAGCACCGGGGCCGCCACCACCCCCACCCCGGCCAGCCCCACCAGCGCGAAGATGACACCGTTGACCACCGCGTCGAAGTTCTGCGCGGGCGAGTAGACCGCCGCCACGCCGATGATGCCGACCGCGACCAGCACCCCGCCGCCGATGAACCGCAGCACGAACGCGCGCCGGTCGTTCTCCTCGATCACCGCGCCGAGCCAGGGCACCGGCATCCGCTCGCCCCACTGCCGGCGGCGCTCCGGCGCGGACTGGTGCCAGATCACCCCGGCCCCGACGGCGATGATCGCGACCAGCCAGCCGGCGGTGCCCGCCGCGCCGACGGAGTCGAAGAGCACCGTCTGGAGCACCAGCACCACCAGCCCGATCGCCACGAACGGCAGGAGCTGGCCGGGATCCCGGCGGGCCGGGACGGCGGCGTCACCGGGCCGCAGCGGGACCACGGCCCAGAAGGCGGCGTAGAGCAGCAGTCCGAGCCCGCTGAGGCCCAGCAGCACCATGAACGCGATCCGCACCCGGACCACCGAGATGCCGAGGTGCTCGGCGATGCCGGCGGCGACGCCGGCGGCCATCCGGTGCTCGGGCGCCCGGTAGAGGCGGGGCGGCTGGGTCACGGCGCTGATCGGAGGCTCCCTGCTCGGGCGGGGCGCACGCCGGGCCGCCGTGCGGCGCGGGCGCGGGCGCGCCGGGGCCGGCGACGCCGATCCGATCGTCACACGCCGCGAGGGCCACAGACCACGGGGAACGCCCGGACATCCGGGCCCGCCCGATCTCAGGGTGGGGTCAGGGTCGGTTCCGGAGGTCTCTCGCCGGCCCGCGCAGCAGGATCGAGGCATGACCGAGGAAGCTGCCCCGCCGCCCCGCCCCGGGACGGCACCGCCGGGCGGGCCACCACCGCCCCCGCCGCCGGCCCCGGCGGCCCCCACCACCCCCGCCGCCTGGACCGCGCCGACCGATTTCGGCCCGGCGACGGCCGCGCCGGGCGACCCGGAGGCGACCGCCACGCCGGGCCCGCCCGGGCAGACCGGCCAGGCCCCCGGCGGCTGGCCGCCGCCGCAGCCGCCGGGCCGGGGCGCCCCACCGCCGCCGCCCGGGGGTGACGGTCCGGGGGCGGGCGGCCCACCACCCGGTGGGTACGCGGCCCCGCCGCCCCCGCCGCCCGAGGGCGCCGGCTTCACCTCCCGGTACGGGCTGGTCCGGCCACGCGAGGGTCGCTACCTGGCCGGCGTCTGCGCGGCGATCGGCCGGGCCACCAACACCGACCCGGTGCTCTGGCGGGTGCTGCTGGCGGTGCTGGGCTTCTTCGGCGGCATCGGCATCCTGGTGTACGTCACGGCCTGGCTGATCATCCCCGGCGAGGGCGACACCGCCTCCCCGGTCGAGTCGATGCTCGGCCGGGGCCGGTCCAGCATGTCCCCGGTCACCGTGATCGTGCTGAGCATCCTGGTCGCGGTGAGCTTCGGTTACATCGTCACCGACGCGTTCCGGGCGGTGCTGCTCGGCGCGGCCATCCTGGTCGGCGGCGCGCTGCTGCTCAACCGCGACCACGCCGCGGCGGGCCGGGGCGCGGCGGGCCCCGGCACGCCCGCCGCCGCCCCGCCGGGGCCGGTGCCGCCGGCCGCGTGGCCGGCGCGGGGCACCGTCGTCCCGCCCGCACCGGGGCTGTTCACCCCGCCCGCCGGCCACGGGGCCGTGCCCGGGACGCCGCCCGCCGGCCCCGGCGTCCCCGGTCAGCCGTCCGGAGCACCGCTCGCGGGGCAGCCCGCCGGGGCCCTGCCGAGGCAGTCGTTCGGGACGCCCGTCCCCGGGCAGCCCGCCACCGGATGGGCCGCACCCGCCCGTCCCCCGGGCGGGGCGACCGCCGGGCTGCCGGCCTGGCCGCCCGCGCCGACCCCGCCGGTCGGCTCCCCCTCCCCGACCGGCCACCCGCCGGTCACCCCGCCCGCGCCGCCCGGCTACCGGCCGCCGTTCGCCCCGCACGGCCCGTACGCCCAGGGGCCGCAACCGGCCCCGGCGGCGCCGCCCCCGCCGGCCCGGCCGCCGAAACGGCCCCGGGAGCGGTCCCCGCTGGGTGCCGTGACCTTCTCGCTGATCTTCCTGGCGCTCGGCGTGGTGGCCGTGCTCGACCTGCTGGACGTGGTCGAGGTGGGGGCGGCGGCGTACTTCGCGGCGGCCCTGGCGACCATCGGGCTCGGCCTGCTCGTCGGCGCCTGGTTCGGCCGGGCGCGGTGGCTGATCGCGCTCGGGCTGGTCACCGCTGCGGCGCTCGGCGTCGCCACGGTCGCCGAGTCCTACGACCGGGTCCGGGGCGTGGACGGGGACGTCACCTGGTCCCCCACGGACCGCCGCGACCTGGCCGACCGGTACGAGAACAACTTCGGCGACGCCGTGCTGGACCTGCGCGCCATCGACTTCGACAAGCAGGAGACCCAGATCACCGTCGCGATCAACTTCGGCAAGGCGACCGTGGTGGTGCCGCCGAACGTCGACGTCACCACGATCGCCGACGTCAACGCCGGGGACGCGACCATCTTCGGCAACCGCTCCGGTGCCCTGGACGGTCGGCTCCGGGAGATCACCGACCTCGGCGCGGACGGTCCCGGCGGCGGGAAGCTGCGCCTCTACGTCCACGTCAACGCCGGAGACCTGGAGGTGACCCGGTGAAGGCGCACCGCACCGACGTCGTATCGCTCGGCTTCGGCCTGTTCTTCGTCGCGCTGGCCGCCTGGTGGCTGCTCGCCCAGCTGCTCGGCCTGGCCCTCCCCCCGGTCGGCTGGTTCCTGGCCGGCGGGCTGCTCCTGATCGGCGTGCTGGGGCTGGTCGGCGCGCTGCGCTCCGGCCGGGGCAACCGGGCGGCCGGCCCGCAGGGGGCCACCCCCGAGACGGCACCGGCCGCCGGGCCCGGCGCCGGAGCCGGGGCCGCGACGGAGGCCGAGGAGCCGGGTGCCGCGCGGACCGACGAGTGGCCGACCGCCGCCGTCTCCGACGACCTGCCCGAGGCGGTCGAGGACCGGCCGGTCAGCGGCGGCGGGGCGCCCCGCGGGGACGAGCGGGCGGGCGGTTGACCGCTGCGGTGCGGGCCCCGGCGGAGGGCGCATATGCTGGCCGTGGAGATCTCGCCTCCGCCGGCCGGCCCACGCCGCGGGCCTCGCCCGCGACGAGCCGCCGGGCCGTCGACGACCGGGCCGCGTCGCGGGGCCCCGCCCCGGCCCGCCGCCCGGTCGTCGGGCCCGTCCGCGGTCGACCCCGACCGGTTCGCCGTGGCGATCCCGCCGCGATTGCCGTCTCTACCCCGTCAGGAGCCCGTCCGACATGACCCAGTCCCCCGCCGTGCGCACCTCCGGCCGGCCCGGTCCGGTCCGCATCGGCGAGCGTGCCGCCCGTACCCTCGTCACCGAGCTCGCCCGGCGCAACGACCCGAAGGCCGCCCTGCTGGTCGGCGCGACCCCGGACTCCGCGGTCCTCGCCGCGGCGATCGACGCCCTGCTGCCCGGCGACGCCCTCACCGTCGTGCCGGCCGGGTCGGCGACGCCGGCCGCGCTGCGCGAGCACGTGACGGCCCAGGGCCGTTGGGTCGCCGACCGGGTACGCGTGGTGGACTCCCTCGCCGAGGCCGACGCCGTCGAGGTGGTGATCGCCGCCGAGCCGCTCACCGGCACCGCCGACGAGACCCGCACGACCGTCGACGGCCTGGCGAAATACCTGGCCGACGGTGCGGTGCTCGCCGTGGCGGTGCCGGCGACCCCGGCCCGGACGGCCGGCGCGGCGGCCGAGCTGGAGCGGCAGGCCGCCCTGCACGGCGCCGGGAGCGACCTGGTGCTGCGCAACTCCCCGCCGGTGCGGGTGCACCGGCTCCGGTTCACCCCGGCCGACGCGGCGGTCGCCGCCCGCCTCGCCCCGGCCCACCGGCCGTCGAGCGTCCCGCTGACGCGGGGCATGCACATCGACTCCAACGGGGTCGCGGCGGCCGGCATCACCCTCGGCCTGGCCGCGCTGACCCGGGTCGCCCGGCCCAAGTCCAAGCTGTGGCTGGTGCCGGCCCTCGCCGCCGTCCCGGTGGCCGCGTTCTTCCGGGACCCGCAGCGGGACGTCCCGGAGGACCCCTCGGCCGTCGTGGCCGCCGCCGACGGTCAGGTGCTGTCGGTGCAGCGGCTGCACGACGAGCGGTTCGGCGACGGCGAGTGGCTGCGGGTCGCGGTGTTCCTGTCGGTGCTGGACGTGCACGTCAACCGCTCCCCGGTGGCCGGCAAGGTGGTCGACTACTTCGTCGCCGACGGCGGGTTCGTCAACGCCATGAAGCCGGACGCCGAGCACAACGTGGCGGCCTACACGGTGCTCGACACCGACCACGGGACGGTCGTCGTGGCGCAGCGCACCGGGCTGATCGCCCGGCGCATCGTGCAGCGGGCCCCGATCGGGTCGCTGCTGGCCCGGGGCGAGCGGTTCGGCCTGATCCGGTTCGGCTCGCGCACCGACGTCTACCTGCCGGCCGACGCCGCCGACCCGCTGGTCGGGCCGGGCGACCGGGTGGTCGGCGGGTCCACGGTCATCGCCCGCTGGCGCTGAGCCGGGCACGACGAAGGGGGCGCCGCGACTGCGGCGCCCCCTTCGTCGTCGAGCGTCGGATCAGGCGGTGCGGCGCTGGTGCAGCCAGAGCACAGGGCCGCTGACCAGGTAGCCCACCACGATCAGGGCGAAGGTGAGCCGGATGTCGACCAGCGCGCCGACCACCGGGGCCAGCCAGAGCCACGGCGGCAGCTTCACCAGCCGGGCCAGCTTCGCGTACGGGAAGCTGGAGACCATCGCGAAGGCCAGCAGCGCCACCCCGGCGATCTGCACGAGGCCGGGCAGCGGCAGGCCCAGGGCGACGGTCAGGGCCAGCACGGCCGCGGCCATCGTGGTCGGCACGCCGCAGAAGAAGCGGCCGTCCTTCGGCGAGACGTTGAACCGGGCGAGCCGGATCGCCGCGCAGGCGGCGACGAGCGCGGCGGCGACCGCGGCGGCGGCGCGCGGCGCCTCGCCGGCGAGCGAGGCGTAGACCACCACGGGGGCGGCCAGGCCGAACGAGCACATGTCGGCCAGCGAGTCCATCTGGGCGCCGAACGGGCTGGCCACCCCGAACCGGCGGGCCAGCGCGCCGTCGAGACCGTCGAACGCCACGCAGGCGATCAGCAGGAGCGCGGCGAGGCGCACCTGGCCCTGCATGGCCACGAAGATGGCGTTGATGCCCAGCACGAGGCTGGCCAGGGTGCAGGCGTTGACCAGGGCGAACTTGACCCGGCGGGCCGTCGTCCGCGCGCCGGGCAGCAGCGGGATCGACATCGACGCCGCGTCGTCGACCGGGGCGGCGGGGCCCACGGCCGGGCTCACCGGCACGACCGCCTCGACCTCGGTGCGCTGGTAGCGGTCGAGGCCGTAGCGGCGGCGCTGCCGGTCGAGGTAGCGGTGCTCGGGCGAGGTCAGGTCGGTGCCCGCGGCGGCGACGCCGTCGCGGCGTCCCACCCGGACGAGCAGCACCTGGCGGGCGAACGTGCTGCTGCGGCGCAACGGGCCCGCCCAGCGACGCCCTGCGGGGCGCGGACTGTCAGTCGTACGACGCCGGCGCCATGGGGCTCTCGGCACGTTTCCTCCATCACCGGATCGGGCTGGCCGCCACGAGGGCGGGTGTCCGGCTGTCTCGTGCCGGACCGCTTCGGGCCCGGCAGCCGTCAAAGCGGAGTACACCATTGCACAGGGGTAGGGGGCTTGGCGATAGCTGCCGGCGGACCTTATATCTCCGTTAAACCGCGCGAATCGCCTCTTCTATTCCCATCTCGGGCCTGATCGCCCGATCCTCCATCAACCCCGCCTTCAGCCTACCGGAGGTCGTCGATACCGGCTCGGCGGGCGGACGCTATGCGACCCCATGTCCGGTTACCAGGGCCGCCACCTCGGTCAGCGGCAGGTCGCCGAGCGCGTCCGGCGGGAACCAGGCGGCGGCGGCCGTCGATCCCCCGGCCAGCTCGGTGACCCGGGCCTCGGTGGGGTCGTCGACCGCCACCCGGTAGACCACCCGCACCCCGTGCCAGTCCATCGGCCGGCCCTCCGGCCCCAGCGCGCCGGGATCGTAGCGGTGGTGGACGGTGAGCAGCTCGACGACCCGGCCGAGCTGCCCGGCCTCCTCGACCAGCTCGCGGAGCAGGCCGGCGGCCGGCTGCTCGCCGTGGTCGGTGCCGCCGCCGGGCAGGTGCCACAGCCCGGCCCCCGGGTAGCCGTCGGCGATCAGGGTGAGCAGTACCCGCCCGCCCGGGTCGGTGACCAGCCCGTACGCCGCGAAACGCTGCCGCCGGTCGGTCGGCGCCGGCGGGTACGGCGTGCCGGGGGAGGCCCCGGGATCGGGCCGCCGCAGCGGGGTGACCGGCAGGCCGAGCGCCTCGGCGGTGAACGGCAGCAGCGGCAGCCCGGCGGCCTCGTCGAGGGTCGACCAGCGCACCAGGTCGGTGGTGCCGTCGGGCTCGTCGCGCAGCGTGCCGCCGGTCGCCTCGACGGCGAAGACGATCCGGTCGGTGTGCAGCGCCACGCCCGGCAGCCCGGTGACGTCCGAGACAGCGGCGAGCAGGCCCGTCACCCGGACGGCGAGGCCGGTCTCCTCGGCGAACTCCCGGACCACGCCGGCCTCGGGGTGTTCCCCGTGCTCCAGCCCGCCCCCGGGCAGCTGCCACACGCCGGGGTGGTCGGCCGACGCGGAGCCGCGCACGAGCAGCACCCGCCCGTCGCGGCCCCGGCACACCCCGTAGACCCCCACCCGCCGTCGCTGTTCCCGCACGCCGCGCCTCCCGATCCCCGGGCGGGACGCCCGGTCGATCAAGAAGCTATCGCGGGCGACGGCCGCGCGGGCGACGACGTGGGCCGCCGGGGCGGGACCGCAGGTCAGGCGAGGCGGGCGGCCTGGACGGCCTCGGCCGTGACCTCGGTGAGCCGGTCGGCCGGCAGCGCGCCCAGCTCCTCCCGGGCGAACCAGCGGGCCTCGCAGGTGGAGCCGCCGACGTCGGTCACCGTGGGCGGGGCGGGCTGGTCGACCATCACCCGGTAGAAGGCGCGCACGCCGTGCCAGTCGATCGGGTAGCCCTCCGGGCCGAGGGAGGCGGCGTCGCGGTGGCTGGCCACCCCGAGCAGCTCGACGAGGCGGCCCCGCTGGCCGGTCTCCTCGACCAACTCCCGGATCAGCGCCGCGCCCGGCTGCTCGCCGTAGTCGGTGCCGCCCCCGGGCAGGTGCCAGCAGCCGGCCCCCGGGTAGCCGTCAGAGACCCGGGTGAGCAGCACCCGGCCGTCGGGGTCGGTGGCCACCGCGTACGCGGCGAAGCGCTGGGCGCGGTGCAGCCCGTCGGGGCCGGGCACCGCGTAGAAGGAGGGGAACTCCGGGGGCTCGTCGGGCACCACGTCGGCCGAGGAGGCGGGCAGCCCGAGGGCCCGCGCGGTGAACGCGCGCAGCGGCAGCTCGCGCGCCTCGGTGGGGGTGACCCAGCGGGCCAGGTCGGTGGGGCGGTCGACCCGGTCGGTGAGCGTGCCGCCCCGCACCGACACCCGGTAGATGAGCCGGTCGGTGTGGATGGTGATGCCGCGCTCGGGCAGGGCCCGCATGTCGGCCAGCACGTCGTCGAGGCCGGAGACGGCGACCGAGAGCCCGGTCTCGGCGGCGGTCTCCCGGACGACGGTGTGGTTGGGGTCCTCGCCGTGGTCGACCGCCCCGCCGGGGAGGGACCACGTGCCGGGGGTGCCGGAGCGCTCCGATGCGCGGACCAGCAACACTCGGCCGACTGAGTCAGCACAGACTGCGTATGCCGCGATCCTGCGGAGCGGCTCCAGCATGGTGGTCACGGGGCCAAATTCTCCCCGCCCCTCGTTACCGGCATCGAAAAGTGTCAGATTCCTGACTGAATACTGGATCATCAGGGATCGGTCAGGGTAATGATCCGGGCCGTCACCGAGGTCGCCCCGCCGCCCGGCGCGGAACGTTGAGGCATGACCTCGACACCGCACCAGGCCCCGTACAAGCAACTCCGCCGGCCCACCACCGACCGGATGGTCGCCGGGGTGGCCAGTGGCCTCGGCCGCTACTTCGCCGTCGACCCCACCCTCGTCCGGGTGCTCTTCGCCGTCGCGACGCTCGCCACCGCCGGGGTGGCCGCGCTCGCGTACCCGATCATGTGGTTCCTCATGCCGGAGGAGCCGGCCGACGCCCCGGCGTGGCCGCACCCGACGGACCCCGCGTCACCGACCGGCGGCTGAGCCGGCGGGCGGGTGGGGTCACTCCCACTCGATGGTGCCCGGCGGCTTGCTCGTGACGTCCAGGACCACCCGGTTCACCTCGGCCACCTCGTTGGTGATCCGGGTGGAGATCCTGGCCACCACCTCGTAGGGCAGCCGGGACCAGTCGGCGGTCATCGCGTCCTCGCTGGAGACCGGGCGCAGCACCACGGGATGGCCGTAGCTGCGCCCGTCGCCCTGCACCCCGACGCTGCGCACGTCGGCCAGGAGCACCACCGGGAACTGCCACACGCCCCGGTCCAGGCCCGCGGCGGTCAGCTCCTCGCGGGCGATCAGGTCGGCCTGACGCAGCAGGTCCAGCCGCTCCCGGTCGACCGCCCCGATGATCCGGATGGCCAGACCCGGGCCCGGGAACGGGTGCCGCCAGACCATCGCCTCGGGCAGGCCCAGCTGGAGGCCCAGCGTGCGCACCTCGTCCTTGAACAGCGTGCGCAGCGGCTCGACCAGGGCGAACTTCAGGTCCTCCGGCAGGCCGCCGACGTTGTGGTGGCTCTTGATGTTGGCGGTGCCGGTGCCGCCGCCGGACTCCACCACGTCCGGGTAGAGGGTGCCCTGCACCAGGAACTCGACGTCACCGTGCGCGGCGATCTCCCGGGCGGCGGCCTCGAAGACCCGGATGAACTCCCGGCCGATGATCTTGCGCTTCTGCTCCGGGTCGGTCACCCCGGCCAGCGCGCCGAGGAACCGGTCGGCCGCGTCGACCACCTTCAGCTTGATCCCGGTGGCGGCGACGTAGTCCTTCTCCACCTGCTCGGCCTCGCCCGCCCGCAGCAGGCCGTGGTCGACGAAGACGCAGGTGAGCTGGTCGCCGACGGCCTTGTGCACCAGCGCGGCGGCGACGGCCGAGTCGACCCCGCCGGACAGGCCGCAGATGACCTCCTTGTCGCCCACCTGGGCGCGGATGCGGGCCACCTGCTCGTCGATGATGTTCTCGGGCGTCCACGTCGGCTCGATGCCGGCGATGTCGTAGAGGAACCGGGTGAGCATCTCCTGGCCGTGCGCGGTGTGCCCCACCTCCGGGTGGAACTGCACGCCCGCGCGCCGCCCGGCCAGGTCCTCGAACGCGGCGACCGGGGCGCCGGCCGACTCGGCCGTCACCGCGAAGCCCGCCGGGGCCTCGGTCACGCAGTCGCCGTGGCTCATCCAGACCGGCAGGTCGGCCGGCAGGTCGCGCAGCAGCACCCCGGGCTCGGTGAGGCGGGGGCGCAGCGGGGTGCCGCCGTACTCGCGGTTGCCGGTGCGCGCGACCGTGCCGCCGAGGGCCTGGGCCATCGCCTGGAAGCCGTAGCAGATGCCGAAGACCGGCACGCCCGCGTCGAACATCCCCGCGTCGACCTGGGGGGCGTCGGGCGCGTAGACGCTGGCCGGGCCACCGGACAGGATGATCGCGGCCGGGTCCTTCGCCAGCATCTCCGCCACCGGCATCGAGTGCGGCACGATCTCCGAGTAGACCCGCGCCTCGCGCACCCGGCGCGCGATGAGCTGGGCGTACTGGGCTCCGAAGTCCACCACGAGGACGGGGCGAGGCGTGCTCATGGGCAGGAAGCCTACCGACAGTCACCCCCGCCCCGGCGCGGACCCCGGCGTGCGCTCAGCGCAGCGCGCCCGGGGCGTGCGCCGGCACCGCCGGGCGTACCGGCGGCACCGCCGCCACCCGCCGGTACGCCTCCCCCAGCGGCGGCCGGGGATCGGCCTCGCCCCGGTTGGGCCAGAACGACATCGCCCGTTCCGCCTGGGCGGTGATGGTCAGCGACGGGTTCACCCCCAGGTTCGCCGACACGGCCGCCCCGTCCACCACGTGCAACCCCGGGTGCCCGTGCACCCGGTGGTACGGGTCGATCACCCCGTCGGCCGGGGTGGCCCCGATCACCGCCCCGCCGAGGATGTGCGCGGTGATCGGGATGTCGAACGGCTCGGTGAGCGACCCGCCCGGCGTGCCGCCGATCTCCTCGGCGAGCAGCCGCGCGGCGGCGTTGCCGGCGGGGATCCACGTCGGGTTGGGCTCGCCGTGACCGGGGCCGGCGACCAGCCGCCGCCCGAGCGGGCCGCGCCGCCAGCGGGTGGTCAGCGAGTTGTCGGCCGACTGCATGACCAGCGCGATGACGGTGCGCCGCGACCAGTCGCGGACGGTGAGCATCCGCGCCGCGAGGCGGGGCTGGGTGAGCAGCCCGACCAGCCAGCGGCGGACCCGGTGCGGCCCGCCGTCGACCAGCAGCGACTGGAGCAGCCCCATCGCGTTGGAGCCCCGCCCGTAGCGGACCGGCTCGATGTGGGTCTGCGGGTCGGGGTGGAACGAGCTGGTGATCGCCACCCCCTCGGTGAAGTCCAGCCCCTGCGCGCGGGCCGGCCCGGGTGGCACGGACGCGCCGAGGATCGCCTCGGAGTTCGTCCGGGTCAGCTCGCCGAGGCGGCCGGACAGGTGGGGCAGCGCCCCGGTGGCCTTCATCTCGTGCAGCAGCCGCTGGGTGCCGAGCGCCCCGGCGGCGAGGACCACCTGGTCGGCGTGCCACACCCGGCGGCGTCTGCGCGGCCAGGCCCCGGTGCGCACGGTCTCGACCCGGTAGCCGCCCCCGTCGGCGGGACGCACGGCGGTGACGGTGGTCAGCGGGTGCACCTGCACGCCGAGCCGCTCGGCCAGCCACAGGTAGTTCTTGACCAGGGTGTTCTTCGCCCCCTGCCGGCAGCCCGTCATGCACGCCCCGCAGTGCGTGCAGCCGGTGCGTTCCGGGCCGACGCCGCCGAAGTACGGGTCGGCGGCCCGCTCCCCCGGCCGGCCGATGTGCACGCCGACGGGGGTGGGGTGGAAGGTGTGCCCGACCCCCATCCGGTCGGCGACCGCCCGCATCGCGGCGTCCGCGCGGGTGTGCAGCGGGTACGTGGTGACGCCGAGCATCCGCTTCGCCTGGTCGTAGTGCGGGGCCAGCTCGGCCCGCCAGTCGGTGACGTCCCGCCACTGCGGGTCGGCGTAGAACGCGTCGAGGGGCTCGTAGAGGGTGTTCGCGTAGACCAGGGAGCCGCCGCCGACCCCCGCGCCGGAGAGCACCAGCACCCCGCCGCCGGTCCTCCGGTCGGCGGAGCGGAGCAGGGTGATCCGTTGCAGGCCGTAGCAGCCGAGCCGCGGGGCCCACAGGAACCGCCGCAGCCGCCACGAGGTCTCGGGGAACTCGTCGTCGGCGAAGCGCCGCCCGGCCTCCAGGACGCCGACCGAGTAGCCCTTCTCGGCCAGCCGGAGCGCGGTGACGCTGCCGCCGAAGCCGGACCCGATGACGAGCACGTCGTACCGCATGAACGCATCATTACCGACGGGTAGCTCTCGCGCCATAGCCGGTTTTCGCGGGACCATGCACCCCGCCGCCGGTGATCCGCGGCTCAGCGGCCGCAACCCGGCGTGGCCCTCGGAGCGTTGTAGGGGCGGGGGTGCGGACATGGCCGGACAGGCGGGTACCGGACGGCGGCGGTGGCGGGTGGGGCTGGCCGTCGTCGCGGCGGCCGTCGTGCTGGCGGTCGGCGGCACGGTGGCGGCCCGGCTGGTCGCCGACCGGCAGACCGAACGCGGCGCGGGGCGGATCACCGCCGCGCCCACCCCCACGCCGTCGCCCACGCCGAGCCCGACCCCGCCGCCGGGGGCCGACGTCACCGGGCCGCTGAACCTGCTGCTCGTCGGCGTGGACACCCGCGTCAGCGTGCCCGGCTGGGAGCCGCACGGCGACGCCGTGCTGGTGGCGCACGTGCCGCAGGGGCTGGACCGGGCGTACCTCTTCTCGCTGCCCCGGGACCTGCTGGTCGACATCCCGGCCTACCCGAAGGCCGGCTACTCCGGCGGGAAGACCAAGCTCACCCACGCGATGAGCTACGGCAGCCGGGTGCCGGGCAAGCCCAAGAAGCCGAGCACCGCCCAGGGGTACGAGCTGCTGCGCAGCACCGTCAGCGGCTACACCGGGCTGCGCTTCGACGCCGGCGCCGTGGTCACCTTCACCGGCTTCGAGAAGCTGGTGGACGCCGTCGGCGGGGTCGACCTCTACGTCGACCAGCGGACCGTGTCGCTGCACCGGCGGCCGGACGGCCGGCACCGCGAGGCCGCGCCGGGCGGCGGCGGCTACGTCGGCCCGCAGATGGTCTACGCCAAGGGCGAGCGGCACCTCAACGGCTGGCAGGCGCTGGACTACGCCCGGCAGCGCTACGGCCTGAAGAACGGCGACTACGACCGGCAGCGCCACCAGCAGCAGCTCATCCGGGCCATCGTGGCGAAGATGCAGTCCGAGAGCCTGCCCCGGCAGCCCGACCGGGTCGAGCAGGTCGTCGGGGCGCTCGGCGACACCCTCCTCTACGCGGGCGGGCCACGGATCGTCGACCTCGCGTACGCCCTCGGCGGGCTGCCCGCCGACCGGCTCGTCCTCGTCGGCCTGCCCGGCGAGGGGGTGGGCAAGGGCAGCGGCTACCGCGGCGAACAGCTCAAGCCGGTCGGCCGGCAGTTCCTCACCGCGCTGGAGGAGGGCCGGGCCGAGCAGTACCTCGCCGACCACCCGGAGCTGGTGGTGAAGAACTAGGCCCGGCTAGAGGCCGAGCGCCGTCCGGATCAGCACGGCCAGCGCCCGGGACCGGCTGTGCGGCGGCCAGGCGATCACCGTCGTCACGCTCGGCGCGTCCGACACCGGCACGGCGGCGATGTCGCGGCGCAGGTGGGCCCGGCACGACTCGGGCAGGACCGCCGACGCCCGGCCGAGCGCGATCAGCTCGTACAGCTGCGCGTGGTCGCGGACCTGCGGGCCGGGACCGTCCGGGTAGCTGCCGTCGCGGCGCGGCCAACGCGGCAGCGGCAGGCCGGGAAGATCGGCGACGTCGGCCTCCCGCAGCTCGGCCCGGCCGGCGAGGTGATGCCCGGCCGGCAGCAGCACCACCTGCCCCTCCGTGTACAACTCCTCGGTTTCGAACCCGACGGTCGAGTCGAACGGCCGGTGCAGCAGCGCCACGTCCGCCCGTCCGTCGCGCAGCAGCCGCTCCTGCTCGCCGATCCCGCACAGGTGCACGTCGACGGCGACCGCGCCGGGTTCAGCGGCGTAGGCGTCGAGCAGCTTCGCCAGCAGTTCACTGGACGCTCCGGCCTTGGTCACCAGGACCAGGCCGGGGTCTCCGGTCGCGGCGCGGGCGGCGCGGCGGGTGCGCCGGTCGGCGGCGGCGACGGCGTCGAGGGCCGCCCGGCCCTCGACCAGCAGCACCGAGCCGGCCTCGGTCAGGGTGACGCTGCGACTGCTGCGTTCCAGCAACGTCACCCCGAGCCGCCGTTCGAGTTGCGCGATCGCCCGCGACAGCGGCGGCTGCGCGATGCCGAGCCGCTGCGCCGCCCGCCCGAAGTGGAGCTCCTCGGCGACGGCGACGAAGTACCGCAACTCCCGCGTCTCCATGCCCCCACGGTACCCGGGGCCGATACCCGCCGGGTATCGCTGCCCACTCAGCCGGTGTTGGTGACCCGGCCGGACCCGGCCAGGATCGACCACATGAGCGAAGCGAAGATCGCGCTGGTCACCGGCGCCAACAAGGGAATCGGGTACGAGATCGCCGCCGGCCTGGGCGCCCTCGGCTTCAGCGTCGGCGTCGGCGCCCGGGACGGGCAGCGCCGGGAGACCGCCGTGGCGAAGCTGCGCGCGGCCGGCGTCGACGCGTTCGGGGTGCCGCTGGACGTGACCGACGACGCGAGCGTCACCGCCGCCGCCGCGCTGGTCGAACAGCGTGCCGGCCGCCTCGACGCGCTGGTCAACAACGCCGGGGTGACCGGTGACCGGGCGCAGCTGCCCACCACCGTCGACCTCGCGGTGGTGCGGGCCGTCGTGGAGACGAACGTGCTCGGCGTCATCCGGGTCACCAACGCCATGCTGCCGCTGCTGCGCCGGTCGGCGTCGCCCCGGATCGTGAACATGTCCAGCGGCGTCGGCTCCCTCGCCCGGCAGTCCGCCGCCGAGGGTGAGCTCACCACGGGCCCGGTCGCCGTCGCGTACTCGCCGTCGAAGACGTTCCTCAACGCCGTCACCGTGCAGTACGTCAGGGAGCTGCGCGGCACGAACATCCTGATCAACGCCGCCTGCCCCGGCTACGTCGCCACCGACCTCAACAACTTCCAGGGGGTCCGTACCCCCGAGCAGGGTGCGGCGATCGCGATCCGGCTCGCGACCCTGCCCGACGACGGCCCGACCGGCGGCTTCTTCGAGGACGCCGGGGTGGTGCCCTGGTGACGGGGTGACGGAATGACGGGGTTCGGCGGGCCGCGTACCCCCGGGGTCAGCGGGCCGTGGGGCGTTCCGGCTGCTCGGTGCCGTAGAGCCAGGCGTCGAAGAGCGCGTCGAGCTGCCTGCCGGAGACCTGCTCGGCGTGGGCGACGAAGTCGGCGGTGGTGACGTTGCCGTCGCGCCGGTCGGCCGCCCAGCCCCGGACGATCCGGAAGAACGCCTCGTCGCCGACGGTGGTGCGCAACGCGTGCACGGTCATCGCGCCCCGCTGGTAGACGGAGTCGCCGAACAGGTTCGCCGCCCCCGGCCGGCCGGGCGGCGTCCGCCACAGCGACGCCGACGCGCCGACGTACTCCCCGTCGAACGACTGCTGCACCGTCCGGCCGCCGTCGTGCTCCAGCCAGAGCCATTCGGCGTACGTGGCGAAGCCCTCGTTGAGCCAGATGTCGCTCCACCGGGCCAGTGAGACACTGTCGCCGAACCACTGGTGGGCCAGCTCGTGGGCGATCACCCCGCTGTTCTCGCCACGGCGGAAGAAGTTGGCCGAGTAGACCGGGCGGCTCTGCGTCTCCAGGGCGAACCTGATGCCCGGATCGTCGACGACCACCCCGCCGTACGACCCGAACGGGTACGGCCCGAACACGCCCTCCAGGTAGTCGGCAACCTCGACGGTGCGGGCGATCGAGGCGTCCGCCGCGCCCTCGGGCAACCCGGTGGTGACCGCGCTGAACACCGGCCGTCCCTTGTGTTCGGCGCGGGTCACCCGGAAGTTCCCGATGGCCACCATGCTCAGGTAGCTGGCCATCGGGGACCGCTCGGCCCACTTCCAGGTGGTCCAGCCGGCGCGGGTGGTCTTGCCCACCGGCACCCCGTTGCTGACGGCGGTCAGCCCCTCCGGGACGGTGATCTCGAAGTCGTAGGCGGCCTTGTCGGCGGGGTGGTCGTTGACCGGGAACCAGGTGCTCGCCGACTCGGGCTGGCCGAGGGCCACCGCGCCGTCGGAGGTGTGCCGGAAGCCGCCCTCGCCGAGCGCCTCGTTGGTCAGCGGCTTCGGCGTGCCCTCGTACCGGATCTCGGCGGTGAAGCCGTTGCCGGAGGTCAGGCCGGCGGCGGGGGTGACGACCAGCTCGTCGCCGTCGCGGGTGTGCCGGGCCGCGACGCCGTCGACCGTCACCCCGCGCACGGTGAGCCCGGCCAGGTCCAGGTGGAACGCGGACAGGCTCGCGGTGGCCGTGGCCTGCACGGTGGTGGTGCCGGTGAGGCGGTCCGTCGCCGGGTCGTAGCGGACCTTCACCACGTACCGGGTCACGTCGTACCCGCCGTTGCCGTACCGGGGGAAGTACTCGTCACCCACCCCGGCCGCGCCGGGCGTGAACTGCCGCGACGCCGTCGGCGACGGGGTGGCCTCCCGGGCGGCCGGCTCGGGCGTCGAGGAGCAGGCGGCCAGCCCGAGCGCGCCGGCCAACAGCAGCCCGGTGCGCAGGCGCAGGCCCCGCAGGCGCAGCATCATGGCGTCGTCCCTCCCGGTGGAGGCCCCCGGCCAGGCGGCGGCCCTCGGCCCGCCCGGCCGGCCCGGCTCGTCCGGGCCGCTCCACCCGCGGCAGCCTACCGAGCGCGGGCCCGGCGCAGGGCGGCGCGGGCGCGGCGGGCCACCGGGCCGGCGGCCCCGGCGCCGGTGCCGGTGCCGGTGCCGCTCAGGGCAGCGCGGGCGCGGTGCCGCCGACGAGCCAGGCGTCGAGCAGCGCGCCCAGCCGCCGGCCGGAGACCCGCTCGGCGAGGGCGACGAAGTCCGCCGTGGTGGCGTTGCCGCCGCGCCGCTCGGTGGTCCAGGCGCGCAGGACCCGGAAGAAGACGTCGTCGCCGAGGGTCCGCCGCAGCGCGTGCACCGCGAGCGCCCCCCGCTGGTAGACGGCGTCGCCGAACATGTTCGCCCGGCCCGGGTCGACCGACGGCTGCGACCAGTCCGTCGCGGCGTAGCGGGCCGCGACGGTCTGCTCGACGGTCCGGCCGCCGTCGTGCTCCAGCCAGAGCCATTCGGCGTACGTGGCGAAGCCCTCGTTGAGCCAGATGTCGCTCCACCGGGCCAGCGAGACACTGTCGCCGAACCACTGGTGGGCCAGCTCGTGGGCGACGACCCCGGTGTCGGGGCGGCCGGAGCGGAAGAAGCCCGGCCCGTAGACCGGGCGGGACTGGGTCTCCAGGGCGTACGAGATGCGGCCCTCGGCGAGCGCGATCCCGCCGTACGACTCGAACGGGTACGGCCCGAAGCGGTCGGCGAGGAAGTCGGCGACCTCGCCGGTGCGGGCCAGCGAGGCGGCGGCCGGCCCGTCGGCGGGCAGGCTCGCCGCGACAGCCGTGACCAGCGGCTTCCCCCGGTGGGTGCCGGTGGCGACCCGGTAGTCGCCGATCACCAGCGTGCTCAGGTAGCTGGCCATCGGGGACCGCTCGGCCCAACGCCAGGTGGTCCAGCCGCCGGCGCTGGTGCGCCCCACCGGCACGCCGTTGCCGAGCGCGGCCAGCCCGTCGGGGACGGTCACCTCGACGTCGTAGGTGGCCTTGTCGGACGGGTGGTCGTTGACCGGGTACCAGGTGCTCGCCGAGTCGGGCTGGCCGAGCGCGACCGCGCCGTCGGCGGTGGCGAGGAAGCCGCCGAGGCCCAGCGTGCTGCTCTCGACCGGCTGCGGCACCCCCGCGTACTCCACGTCGACGGCGAACCGGGCGCCCCGGGCCAGGCCGCGCGCCGGGGTGACCACCAGTTCCTCGCCCTCGCGGGCGTGCCCGGCCTTCGCGCCGTCGACCCGGACCGCGCCGACGGTCAGGCCGGACAGGTCCAGGTTGAACCGGGACAGCCCGGCCGTCGCGGTGGCCGTGATCGTGGCGTGCCCGGTGAGCCGGTCGTCGGCGGGGTCGTAGCGGACCCGCAGCCGGTACGCGGCCACGTCGTAGCCGCCGTTGCCGCGCCCGGGGACGTACGGGTCGCCCGCGTCGGCCGCCCCGCGGCGGGCGCGGTCGGCGTCGGGCGGCGTCCCGGTGCAGGCGACGAGGGCGCCCACGACGAGGCAGGCGGCCAGGACGGCGCGGCCGACCGGTCGTCTTCCTGTGCGGACCATCGCTCTCCCTCGCCTGTCGGGGGCGAGCCTAGCCGATGCCGGACGACAAAGGCCTCCAAAGCCGACAATAGGTCCACACCTCAACCGGGCGGAGTCCGGCACCAACTGACCCCGCCCGACGCGAACGGCCCCGCCGATTTCCCGCGGCGGGGCCGTTCCACGTGCTTCCCGGGTCGCCCCGGAGCCAGGGTCAGCGGTCGAGGACCAGACCGACCTTCTGGAACTCCTTGAGGTCGCGGTAGCCGCACTTGGCCATCGCCCGGCGCAGCCCGCCGAACAGGTTGAGCTGGCCGTCCGGCTCGTCGGCCGGGCCGAACAGCAGCCGCTCCATCTCCCCGAGCGGCTCGCCGGCCACCTCGAACGCGCCGCGCGGCAGCGACGGGTGGCTGGCCGCCGAGTGCCACCACGCGCCGCCGGCCGGGGCCTCCGCGCACAGCGACAGCGGCTCGCCGAGCATCACCGCGTCCGCGCCGCAGCCCAGCGCCTTGGCGATGTCGCCGGAGGTCTGGATGTCGCCGTCGGCGATCAGGTGCACGTACCGGCCGCCGGTCTCGTCGAGGTAGTCGCGGCGGGCCGCGGCGGCGTCGGCGATCGCGGTGGCCATCGGCACCCGGATGCCCAGCACCGACTCGGTGGTCGACCAGCCGTCGCCGCCGATGCCGACGATCACCCCGGCCGCGCCGGTGCGCATCAGGTGCAGCGCCGTCTTGTAGTCGGTGCAGCCGCCGACGATGACCGGCAGGTCGAGGTCGGCGATGAACTCCTTGAGGTTCAGCGGCTCATCGGTGGTGGAGACGTGCTCCGCCGAGACGATCGTGCCCTGGATGACCAGGATGTCCACGCCCGCGTCGAGGATCACCGGGGCCAGCGCCAGGGTGTGCTGCGGGGAGACCCGCACGGCCACCGTGCCGCCGCCGGCCCGCAGCTCGCGGACCCGCTCGGCGATGAGGTCCGGGCGGATCGGCTCGGCGTACACCTCCTGGAGCCGCTTGGTGGCGCGGGCGTCCTCGTCGAGGGAGGCCAGCTCCTTGAGGACCTTGGTCGGGTTCTCGTACCGGGTCCACAGGCCCTCGACGTTGAGCACGCCCAGCCCGCCGAGCTGGCCGAGCCGCACGGCGGACGCCGGGCTCATCGTCGCGTCCGAGGGGTGCCCCACGCAGGGGATGCCGAACTGGTACGCGTCGAGCTGCCAGGTGGTGGAGACGTCGTCGACGTCCCGGGTCCGGCGGCTCGGCACGATGGCGATGTCGTCCAGGTGGTAACCGCGCTGCGCGGTCTTGCCCAGGCCGATCTCGACCACGTCACGCATGGTGGCTCCAGGTGGTGTCGGGGTGGTGGTGGGGTCAGCGGGAGTGGTAGTTCGGCGCCTCGACGGTCATCTGGATGTCGTGCGGGTGGCTCTCCTTGAGCCCGGCCGCGGTGATCCGGATGAGCTGGCCGCGCCGGTGCAGCTCGGGGATGCTCTCCGCGCCGACGTACCCCATCGCGGCGCGCAGCCCGCCGATGAGCTGGTGGGCGACGGCGGCCAGCGGGCCCCGGTAGGGAACCTGGCCCTCCACGCCCTCCGGGACCAGCTTGTCCTCGGCGAGCACGTCCTGCTGGAAGTAGCGGTCCTTCGAGTACGACTTGGCCTGCCCCCGCGACTGCATCGCGCCGAGGGAGCCCATCCCCCGGTACGCCTTGTACTGCTTGCCGTTGATGAAGATCAGCTCGCCGGGGCTCTCCTCGCAGCCGGCCAGCAGGCTGCCGAGCATCACGGTGTCGGCCCCGGCCACGAGCGCCTTGGCGATGTCGCCCGAGTACTGGATGCCGCCGTCGCCGATGACCGGCACGCCGGCCGGGCGGGCGGCCCGCGCCGCCTCCATGATCGCGGTGATCTGCGGCACGCCGACCCCGGCGACGATCCGGGTGGTGCAGATCGCGCCCGGACCCACCCCGACCTTCACCCCGTCCGCGCCGGCCTCGACCAGGGCCTTCGCCCCGGCGTACGTGGCCACGTTGCCGCCGACGATGTCGATCGTCACGTCCTTCTTGAGCTGGCGGACCATGTCCAGCACCGCCCGCTGGTGGCCGTGGGCGGTGTCCACGATGATCACGTCGACGCCCGCGTCGACCAGCGCCCGCGCCCGCTTGTACGCGTCCTCGCCCACGCCGACGGCGGCGGCCACCCGGAGCCGGCCGGCGTCGTCCTTGGTGGCGTTCGGGTACTGCTCGCTCTTGGTGAAGTCCTTCACGGTGATCAGCCCGCGCAGCCGGCCCGAGCCGTCGACGATCGGCAGCTTCTCGACCTTGTGCTGACGCAGCAGGGCCAGCGCCTCGTCCTTGCTGACCCCGACCGGGGCGGTGACCAGCGGCGTGCGGGTCATGATCTCGCGGACCGGGGTGGCCGGCTCGGAGACGAAGCGCATGTCCCGGTTGGTGACGATGCCGACGAGCTGCCCCTCGCCGTCGACCACGGGGACGCCGGAGATCCGGTAGCGCCCGCAGAGCGCATCGACGTCGCGCAGGGTGTCGTCGGGGCTGGCGGTCACCGGGTTGGTGATCATGCCGGACTCGGAGCGCTTGACCAGGTCGACCTGGAGTGCCTGGTCCTCCAGGGAGAGGTTGCGGTGCAGCACGCCGATGCCGCCCTGGCGGGCCATGGCGATCGCCATCCGCGCCTCGGTGACCGTGTCCATCGCGCTGGACAGCAGCGGGACGGTCAGCTCGACGTTGCGGGTGAGCCGGGTGCGGGTGTTGACCCGGCTGGGCACCACGTCCGACTCGCCGGGCTGGAGGAGCACGTCGTCGAAGGTGAGGCCGAGCGGGACCACCCGGGCCGAGCCGGCGGGCAGCTCCGGCAGGTGGCCGCCCAGCTCGCCGGTGTCGGCGCCGGCCGGAAGATCGATGCTGGGCGAATTGTCCACGATTGCTCTCCTGAGCTGGGTCGGGCGGGCTTCGGCGAGGAGGCGCGCGCGGACGTCCGGCGCGCGCCGGGTGAGGACGCGTCAGTGTCATCGTACCCATCGGCCCAGGCCGGCCCCGCCGGTGCCGGGCCGGTGGACGACGCTGCGTGACGTTCACCCCCGCCGAGGCCGACGCGGGGTGACCGGCCGGACGGGGGCGGGCGTCCGGCGGGCGCGGGGTCTACGGTGAGGGGGTGCACGACGAGCCCATCGACCCGTTCAACGGCGACCCGGCCGATCCGGCGGCGGAGCTGCACGACCCGGCGGACGACGACACGCTCGACCCGCTGACCGAGGTCGAGCGGCAGGACGTGCTGGAGGACCTGGCCGACCTGGAGATCTACCAGGCCCTGCTGGCCCCCGTCGGCGTGCGCGGGCTGGTCATCGAGTGCGAGGACTGCCGCGAGCCGCACTACTTCGACTGGGACCTGCTGCGGGGCAACCTGCGCCACCTGCTCAGCTCCGGCCGCCCCCGCGTGCACGAGCCGGCCTACGACCCGGATCCGGACCACTACGTCACGTGGGACTACGCCCGGGGATACGCCGACGGCGTGCACGACACCCTCACCGAGGGCACCGACGACGACCCGACCCCCTAGGGTCCCCGTCACCACACCCCCACCGCACGGCCACACGCCGCGTCGCCACGTCTGCGCGCCACCCGGCTCCCGCGCGGCACCCGAGCCCACGCCCGAACCCCGTCGACCACTTTCCGTCACGATCGCCGGGGCGGCCACCGCAGCCCGCGACCTGACTCTGGGTAAGGGCCGCCGGACTCCCCCACACATCGCCCCCTCCCTTTGCTCTGCACCCACCCACGCATCACCGGCACTAAGCTGGCGATACGCCATTCGCGCACGGCACGCACCCGCCACGGCCGGATACCCAGCGTGAACCGTTGCGTATCCGGGTGCAGAGCAAAGGGAGCGATGGGGTTGGCGCTGCCGGGCAGGGAGATCACGTGGCGTGACCAGCGGGGGCGGACGGGACGACTGCGGACAGCGCCACGGCGATCTTGCACTCGCGGCCCGATGGGCCGGTCTCGCGGCCTCCGCCCGGGCCGCACCTGCGGGGCGGGCGGGAAGGCGCGCGGGTGGGCGGGTAGCTGGGTGGGTGGTCAGGTGACCAGGCCGGCGCGGAAGCCGGCGGCCACCGCGTGCGCGCGGTCCCGGGCGCCGAGCTTGCGGAACAGCCGGCGGGCGTGCGTCTTGACGGTGTCCTCCGAGACGAACAGCTCACGGCCGATCTCGGCGTTGCTCTTGCCCTCGGCCATGCCGAGCAGCACCTGGAGTTCCCGCTCCGTCAGGCCGATCGCGCTCCGGCCGCCCCTGGCCGGGGCGGGACGCTGCCCCGCCGCGGCCGGGGTCTCGCCCTCGCCGCCCGCCTCCACCTCGTCGTCGCCGCGCTGCACCGGCACCACCGGCGGCGTACCACCGGGCGGCTCCTCGGGGCCCGCCGGCCAGGCCGGGCCGGGCTTGGCCGGGGGGCGTCCGGCCGGGGCGGGGCGGGCGGGCCCGCCGACGGAGGCGGCGTCGCGGGCCGGGTCGGTCACCCGGCTGCGGGTGGCGCGGCCGGGCGCCGAGAGCAGCAGCAGCGCCTTCGCCACCGCGCTGGTCAGGTCGTGGTCGGTGCCCTGGATCAGCCCCCGGGCGCCGGCGCCGATGGTCGCGGCGGCGGCCTCGGACTCCTCCGCGCCGAGCAGCAGCACCGCGGCCTGCGGGGCGCGGGCCAGCACCCGCCGGACGAAGCCGGCGCTGTCCGGCCGGGTGAGGGCGGTGTCGGCGAGCACGACGTCCGCCGGGATCTCCGCCAGTCGCAGCATCACCTCGGGATCGGAGACGGCCGTACGAACGGCGGCGGACAGTCCTAGCCGCGCCGCCGCGGAGTTCAGTTGCTGCGCGGCGAGCGGTGTCCGAACGCACACGAGGACAGTACGCACTGTGGTCTCCTCTCCGACCCCGAGCAGACCATGGGGAGGCGGCGTCGGGTGGGCGTTCCCGGCAATCCTTCGAACTTTTCCGACAGTTAGGGCATATCAGTCAGGTTGTCCGACCTTTTCGATCACAGACGTGTGAGCGGAAGCGAGGCGGGGTAACGGGGAGCCCGAGCCGGAAACGGTGCGCCAGCGCGGCCGCCGCCCGGACACCCGTCAACTGAGGATCTCCGCGGTGCCGCGCGGAAGGAGGGGTGCTGATGTCGAACGTACGCAGGCTGCCCGGACCCATCGTCGACCTCTGGGACTGGCAGCGGCTCGGTGCCTGCCGGGGCCGCGACAGCGCCCAGTTCTTCCACCCCGACGGCGAACGCGGCTCCTCCCGGCTGCGCCGGGAGTCCGGCGCCAAGACGGTCTGCCGGGCCTGCCCGGTACGCGCCGAGTGCGCCGCGCACGCCCTCGCCGTCCGTGAGCCCTACGGGGTGTGGGGCGGCTTCAGCGAGGCGGAGCGGCTGCGGCTGCTCGCGGTGGGCTGGGAGGACCTGGCCGACCGCCGGCACTCGCGCGTCGACGTGGCCCGCCTGGAGGCCCGCCTGGGCCGTCCGCACAAGTCCACCGTGCCGGCGCAGCGCAGCGTCGCCTGACGACCGCCGCCACGCCGCCGCCCTTCGCCACGCCCACCGTCGGGCGACCAGGCCACCGGCGTGCCGCCCGCCATCCCCACCGCCGGGCGACCAGGCCACCGGCGTGTCGGCCGCCACGCCCACGGCCGGGTGACCCGCCTGCCGGCGCGGGTCCGCCCGGCGGTCAGCCCACGGTGACCCGGACGGTGTGCCAGCCGGTCGCGCCGTCCGGGTCGACGCGCTGCCGGCGCTCGGTCTGCGTCTCGCCGTCGGCGTCGGTGGCCCGCACCTGGAGGGTGTGCTCGCCGGAGGTGGCCGCCCACTGCCAGGACCACTGCACCCAGGTGTCCACCGACACCGTCGGGGCGAGCGTCGCCTCCCGCCACGGGCCGTCGTCGACGCGTACCTCGACCCGGCGGATGCCCCGGTGCTGCGCCCAGGCCACCCCGGCGACCATGACCGGGCCGGCGGTGAGCCGGTTGCGGGGGCGGGGCGTGTCGATCCGCGACTGGGTCTTGATCGGCCCCTGCGCCGACCAGCCCCGGGGCACCCAGTACGCGTCGAAGTCGGCGAAGCTGGTCAGCTCCAGCTCGGTCACCCACTTGCACGCGGAGACGTAGCCGTACAGGCCGGGCACCACCATGCGTACGGGAAAGCCGTGCTCCACCGGCAGCGGCTCGCCGTTCATGCCCACCGCGAGCAGGGCGTCCCGCCCGTCGCGCAGCGCCGCCGTCGGGGTGCCGCAGGTCCAGCCGTCGACCGAGCGGCCGACGACCTGGTCCGCGCCCTCCTCCGGCTGCGCCTCGTCGAGCAGTTCCCGGATCGGCACGCCCAGCCAGCGGGCGTTGCCGATCAGGTCCCCGCCGACCTCGTTCGACACGCAGGCCAGGGTGACGTACCGCTCGACCATGGGGCGGGCCAGCAGGTCGGCGAAGCTCAGCTCGATCGGGTTGCGCACCCGGCCGTGGATGCGCAACCGCCAGGTGTCCGGGTCGACCTGCGGCACCACCAGGGCGGTGTCGATGCGGTAGAACCCGGACGTCGGGCTGACGTAGGGGGCGAGCTGGGTGAGGGAGAGGTCCGCCCCGGCCGGCACCGCCGGCGCGGGCGAGGCCGGCGCGGGCAGGGCGACCGCCCGCCGGGCCTCCGACACCCCGCGCCGCCCGGCCAGCCAGTGCCCGCCCAGCCCGGTCACGACGGCCGCGCCGGCCAGCGCGCCGACGCCGGTGAGGAACCGCCGCCGCCCCTCCGGGCGCTCGGGGTGCAAGGAAGGGCCCCTTGTTGACAGGAGGGGGGTGTCGACAAGGGGCCCTTCCTTGCCGGCGGCGGCGGTGGGCGGGGTCCACGGCCAGGGGTCGGGGTGCAGGGGGCCGGCCAGCAGGAGCCAGAGCGTCAGCGCGCCGAGGGCCGCCCCGGCCAGCGCCGGCAGCGCGTCGGTGGCGTCGGCGCCGGCCCGGGTCAGCGCGGCGGCCACCCCGAGGGCCGCGAACGCCCCGATGCCCGCCAGGCCGAGCCACAGCCGGCGGGCGGCGAGGACGCCGAGCAGCGCCGCGAAGCCGGCCAGCAGCAGCGCCGTCCCGACCAGCAGGGCGATCTTGTCGTACGTGCCGAAGACGACGATGCCGAACTGCTTGACCGGCTCGGGGACGGTGTCGACGACCAGCCCGCCGACCGCGACCAGTGGTGCCGACCGGGGGCCGGTCAGCACCGCCACCGGTTCGGCGGTGCCGATCGCCACGGCGGCGGCGGTGATCCCGGCCAGCGCGGCGTACCCGCGCGAGATGGTGCCCATCCGCCCAGTGTTTCCGACGGGGCCGGGAAGCGACAGGCACGTCAGCGTTCCGTAAGCAACCAGCCCCGGCGAACGCGGGGCGGATACGCGTCAAGGCACGCCGTGGGGAGCCGGCGTGCCTTGAACGTGTGGTGTGGCTGGGTCAGCCGCCGTGGGTCAGAAACCCGGGCCGTGCTGGTGGCCGTGGCCGTGCGAGTGGCCGTGGCCACCGGCGGCGGCCGGCTCGGCCTTCTCCGGCTTCTCCACCACCAGGCTCTCGGTGGTGAGCAGCAGGCCGGCGATCGAGGCGGCGTTGGTGACGGCGTTGCGGGTCACCTTCACCGGGTCGATGATGCCGGACTTGGCCAGGTCGACGTAGTCGCCGACGGCCGCGTCGAGGCCCTGGCCCCACTGGCTGCCGACGACCTTCTCCACCACCACGTAGCCGTCGTGGCCGGCGTTCTGGGCGATCCAGCGCAACGGCTCGACCAGCGACTTGCGCACGATCGAGACGCCGGTCTTCTCGTCACCGGTGAAGCCGAGGTCGTCGTCGAGCACCGGCAGGATCTGCGCCAGGGCGGCACCGCCACCCGGGACCGTACCCTCCTCGACGGCGGCCTTGGTCGCGGCGATGGCGTCCTCGATGCGGTGCTTGCGCTCCTTCATCTCGACCTCGGTCGCCGCGCCCACCTTGATGACCGCGATGCCGCCGGAGAGCTTCGCCAGCCGCTCGGCCAGCTTCTCCCGGTCCCAGTCGGAGTCCGAGGCCTCGATCTCCTTGCGGATCTGGGCGACCCGGTCGGCGACCTCGCTGGCCTGGCCACCACCGTCGACGATGGTGGTGGTCTCCTTGTCGACCACGACGCGCCGGGCGGTGCCGAGCACCTCCAGGCCGACCTGGTCGAGCTTGTAGCCCAGCTCCGGGGCGACCAGCTCGGAGCCGGTGAGGATCGCCATGTCCTGGAGCATCGCCTTGCGGCGGTCGCCGAAGCCGGGGGCCTTCACCGCGCAGACCTTGAGGGTCTTGCGGACCGCGTTGACCATGAGCGTCGACAGGGCCTGGCCCTCGACGTCCTCGGCGACGATCAGCAGCGGCTTGTTGTTCTGGAGGACCTTCTCCAGCAGCGGCAGCAGCTCCTCGATCCCCGAGATCTTCTGCGTGGTGATCAGGATGTACGGGTCCTCCAGGACCGACTCCTGACCCTCCACGTCGGTGACGAAGTTGGGGGAGATGAAGCCCTTGTCGAACTGGAGGCCCTCGGTCACGTTGAGCTCGGTGGTGAGCGCGGAGCCCTCCTCGACGGTGATGACGCCGTCGCGGCCCACCCGCTCCATCGCCTCGGCGATCAGCTCGCCGATGGTGGCGTCCTGCGCGGAGATCGTCGCGACGTGCGCGATCGACTCCTTGCCGGCGACCTCGACGGCCCGGTCGAGCAGGGCCTCGGAGACCTTCGTGGCCGCCGCGTCGATGCCGCGCTTGAGGCCGGACGGGCTGGCGCCGGCGGCCACGTTGCGCAGGCCCTCGCGGACCATGGCCTGGGCCAGCACGGTCGCGGTGGTGGTCCCGTCGCCGGCGACGTCGTTGGTCTTGGTCGCCACCTCCTTGACCAGCTGCGCGCCGAGGTTCTCGTACGGGTTGGTGAGCTCGATCTCCTTGGCGATGGTCACGCCGTCGTTGGTGATCGTGGGCGCACCGAATTTCTTGTCCAGGACGACGTTGCGCCCGCGCGGGCCGAGAGTGACCTTGACCGCGTCCGCGAGGGCGTTGACACCGTGCTCCAGCAGGTGCCGGGCGTCGTCCGAGAAGCTCAGGATCTTCGCCATCTGTATCCCTTCGAAGCGTCACTGCCCCGGCCCGGCGAGCCGGACCGGGGCAGTGACGCGGATCGGTTGTTACTTCTCGATGACCGCGAGGACGTCGCGGGCGGAGAGCACCAGGTACTCCTCGCCGGCGTACTTGACCTCGGTGCCGCCGTACTTCGAGTAGAGGACGGTGTCGCCGACCTTCACGTCGATCGGCACGCGGTTGCCCTTGTCGTCGATCCGGCCCGGGCCGACAGCGAGGACGGTGCCCTCCTGCGGCTTCTCCTTGGCGGTGTCGGGGATCACGATGCCCGACGCCGTGGTGGTCTCAGCCTCGTTCGCCTGGACCACGATGCGGTCCTCGAGCGGCTTGATCGCAACCTTGGTCGCGGTAGTCACGGGCATACCCTCCTGGGGTACTGGTTTCGTTGCCGGACGGCGGGGCCGACCAGCGTCAATCTGCCACATGCCACCGGGCGGGGCCGTCGTCGCGGGTGCCGGTCCGCCTGGCGTCAACCCCCGGGCACGGGGCCCGGAAGCTGGCACCCTCGATGGGAGAGTGCTAATCGCAGGTTAGGCCGTGGCTAGCACTCCGTCAAGGAGAGTGCCAACGCGTCGCCCGTCGTGTCGCCACAGTTCCGCCACTCGTCACCGCGACACGCCGCCACCGCCGACCCCCGGACCTCGTCGACCTCCGACACCACCACCGCCGTCGGTCCACCGCCGCCCGGGCCCGACAATGGGCGCGTGGATCTCGACCAGCTCGCCGCCCTGCGTACCCCCGACGGGTCGGCCGCGCTCGCCGCGGCGACCGAGGTGGCCGGCGGCGACCCGCTGGCCGCAGCGGCCGCGCTCCGCTCGGCCGGGGTGACCGCCGGGCTGGCCGCCGCCGCGCTGACCCAGGCCGAGCTGCGCCGCCGGGCCGTCGGCAAGTTCGGGCCGGCGGCGGCCGGCATGTTCCTCACCCGCGCCGGCCTGGAGCAGGCGACCCGGGGGGTGGTCGCGGCCCGGCGGGCCGACCGGCTGCGCGCCGCCGGGGTGCGCACCCTGGCCGACCTGGGCTGCGGCCTCGGTGCCGACGCGCTCGCCGCCGCCCGCGCCGGCATCCGGGTGTACGGGGTGGAGGCCGACCCGGTCACCGCCGCGATGGCCGCCGCGAACGCCGAGGCCGCCGGGCTGGCCGACGTTTTCACGGTGGAGTGCGGCGACGCCACGGCGTTCGACGTGTCCTCCGTCGACGCGGCGTTCTGCGACCCGGCGCGGCGCAGGGCCGGCACGGGCCGGCGGATCTTCGACCCCAACGCCTACTCGCCGCCGTGGGACTTCGTCACGGCGCTGGCCGAGCGGGTGCCGCACACGGTGGTGAAGGTGGCCCCCGGGCTCGACCACAGCCTGATCCCGGCCGGCGCGGAGGCGGAGTGGGTCAGTGTGGGCGGCGACCTGGTCGAGGCCGCCCTGTGGTGCGGCCGGCTCGCCGAGGTCCCCCGCCGCGCGACTGTGCTGAAGGAAGGGCCCCCTGGCAACGCTTCCGGCACAGGCCACCACACCTCCCACCAGCTCACCGGCTCCGGCGCGGCCGAGGCGGCGGTCGGGCCCGTCCGGCGGTACGTCCACGACCCGGACCCGGCCGTCGTCCGCGCGCACCTCGTGGCGGAGCTGGCCGGCGAACTGGACGCCACGCTCGCCGACCCGACCATCGCCTACCTGTACGCCGACGCTCCCGGCGCGACGCCGTTCGCCCGCTGCCTGGAGGTCACCGACGTGCTGCCGTTCTCGCTGAAGCGGCTGCGCGCCCTGCTGCGCGAGCGCAGGGTGGGCCGCGTCGAGATCCTCAAGCGCGGCTCGGCGCTGGAGCCGGAGCGGCTGCGGCGCGACCTGCGGCTGGCCGGCCCGGAGGCGGCGAGCCTGGTGCTGACCCGGGTGGCCGGCGCGCCGACCGTGCTGGTCTGCCGCCCGGTGACGTATCCGCTGGATCACGAGGCGACGGCCGGCTAGCTTGTCGGCATGGCGGGACAGGGGACTCCGGCGACGGCGCTGCTGACGAAGCGGAAGATCCGGCACAGCACCCACCCGTACGACGTGTCGCCGGAGGCGCCGAACTACGGCGCGCTCGTCGCGGCAGCCCTGGGCGTGCCCCCGGAGCGGGTGTTCAAGTCCCTCGTCACCGAGGTCGACGGCGCGCTCGCGGTGGCGGTGGTGCCGGTGACCGGCGAGCTGGACCTCAAGGCGCTCGCCGCCGCGCTCGGCGGCAAGCGGGCGACGATGGCCGACCGGGCGGTGGCGGAGCGGGCCACCGGGTATGTGCGCGGCGGGATCAGCCCGCTCGGCCAGCGCAAGCTCCTGCCCACGGTGCTGGACGCCTCCGCGCTGGCCCACGACACCGTGTACGTCTCGGCGGGCCGGCGCGGGCTCCAGCTCCAGCTCGCCCCGGCCGACCTGGTCGCGCTCACCGACGCCACCACCGCCCCCATCGCCGCCGGCTGACCGCCGCCGCGAGCCGAGCGGCATCCCGAGCCCGCCACCCCGAGCCGGGGCGTCGGCCTGCGGCAGGTTTGGCGGCCTGCGGCATCGGCAATTCTCATGATCGCCGCGTCGAGGCGCGGCCCTTCGGTCTGCCCGCCTTCGGGGCGGTTAGGGCACAGTGTCGATCACGTTGCTGAATTGTTACCGCCGCCAACAAACTTCTGACCTCGGCGGTCTTGTGCCGGGAGTGTGGCGCGCAATACGTTGCCGGACACAACAAAACACCGCTCCACTCCCACTCCCCCACCCCCGAAAGGACCCGTGCAGATGCGCAAGGGCTTCCTCACCTTCGCCGCCGTGGGCCTGCTGGCCGCCGGCAGCATGGCCGCCTGCGGCGAGAACTCCGACGGCGGCGACCAGGCCGGATCCTCCGAGAAGAAGCCGAAGATCGGCGTGATCCTGCCGGACAGCAAGTCCTCCGCCCGCTGGGAGGGCGCCGACCGCAAGTTCCTCCAGGCCGCCTTCGACGCCGCCGGCGTCGAGTCGATCATCCAGAACGCGCAGGGCGACAAGACCGCGTTCCAGACCATCGCGGACCAGATGATCACCAACGGGGTGACCACCCTGATGATCGTCAACCTGGACTCGGGCACCGGCAAGGCCGTGCTCGACAAGGCCAAGTCGCAGGGCGTCGCCACGATCGACTACGACCGGCTCACGCTGGGCGGCTCCGCGCAGTACTACGTCAGCTTCGACAACGAGGCCGTCGGCAAGCTCCAGGGCGAGGGCCTCGCCAAGTGCCTGACCGACAAGGGCGTCAAGAACCCGGCGATCGCCTACCTCAACGGCTCGCCGACCGACAACAACGCGACCCTGTTCAAGAACGGGTACGACTCGGTGCTCAAGCCGAAGTTCGACTCGAAGGAGTACACCAAGGTCGCCGACGACTCGGTGCCGGACTGGGACAACACGCAGGCCGCCACGATCTTCGAGCAGCAGTACACCAAGGCCAGTGGCAAGATCGACGGCGTGCTGGCCGCGAACGACGGCCTCGGCAACGCCGCCATCTCCGTGCTGAAGAAGAACAAGCTCAACGGCAAGGTCCCCGTGACCGGGCAGGACGCCACCGTGCAGGGCCTGCAGAACATCCTCGCCGGTGACCAGTGCATGACCGTCTACAAGGCCGTCAAGAAGGAGGCGGACGCCGCCGCCGAGCTGGCCATCGCGGTCGCCAAGGGCGAGAAGAAGGACACCGGGCAGACCGTCAAGGACGTCGAGGGCAACCGGGACGTCCCGGCCGTCCTGCTGGAGCCGAAGGCCATCTACAAGGACAACGTCAAGGACGTCGTCGCCGACGGCTTCGTCACCAAGGAAGAGCTCTGCACCGCCGCCTACGCCAAGCTCTGCACCGAAGCCGGCATCAGCTGACCCGTACGCCGACCGTCGTACCCGCCAGGCGACGCCGCCCGGCACGGTGACCCCGTGCCGGGCGGCGGCCCGCGCCGGACGGGCTCCGCGATCTCCCCTCCGCGCGTTAGGAGACCCTTGTGTCCGCAACCCCCCTGCTGGAACTACGAGGGATCGACAAGAGCTTCGGTCCCGTCCAGGTGCTGCGCGACGTCGCCCTCACCGCCCACCCCGGCGAGGTCACCGCGCTGGTCGGCGACAACGGCGCCGGCAAGTCGACCCTGGTGAAGTGCATCAGCGGCATCTACCCGACCGACTCCGGCCAGTTCCTCTTCGAGGGCCGCCCGGTCAGCATCAACAGCCCCCGCGACGCCGCCGCCCTGGGCATCGAGGTCGTCTACCAGGACCTCGCGCTCTGCGACAACCTCGACATCGTGCAGAACATGTTCCTCGGCCGGGAGAAGCACACCGGCCTCGTCCTCGACGAGCCGACCATGGAGCAGATGGCCGCCGAGACCCTGGCCGGGCTGAGCGTCCGGACGGTGAAGTCGCTACGCCAGCACGTCTCCAGCCTCTCCGGCGGCCAGCGGCAGACCGTCGCCATCGCCAAGGCGGTGCTCTGGAACAGCCGGCTGGTCATCCTCGACGAGCCGACCGCCGCGCTGGGCGTCGCGCAGACCGCCCAGGTGCTGGAGCTGGTCCGCCGGCTGGCCGACAACGGCCTCGCCGTCGTGCTCATCTCGCACAACATGAACGACGTCTTCGCGGTCTCCGACCGGATCGCCGCCCTCTACCTCGGCCAGATGGTGGCCCAGGTGAAGACCACCGACATCACCCACTCGCAGGTCGTCGAGCTGATCACCGCCGGGCGTTCCGGCGCCCTCGGGCTCGCCGCCGAGCCGGCGGGTGGCAACGGCACCGGCGGCGCGGCCGTCGGCACGACCCGGGGAGCCCTCCGATGACCACCACCGTCGTGAAGAAGGAAGGGCCGGCGGCGGTCACCCCGCCCGTCACCGTCGGCGGCCACGTGCGCAGCTACGTCAGCCGGGTACGCGGCGGCGACATCGGCGCCCTGCCGGCCGTGCTGGGCCTGATCGTGCTCTGCACGGTCTTCGCGATCATGCGCCCCTCGTTCCTGTCCGCCGGCAACTTCGCCAACCTGTTCACCCAGGGCGCGGCGATCACGCTGATCGCGATGGGGCTGGTCTTCGTCCTGCTGCTCGGCGAGATCGACCTCTCCGCCGGCTTCGCCAGCGGCGTCTGCGCGGCCGTCCTCGCCAACGTCGTCACCGTGCTCGGCTACCCCTGGTGGGTCGCGGTGCTCGCCGCGCTCGCCACCGGCGTGCTCATCGGCACGGCGCTGGGCTTCCTGGTGGCGAAGGTCGGCATCCCGTCGTTCGTGGTCACCCTCGCCGGCTTCCTCGCCTTCCAGGGCATCGTGCTGATGCTGATGAAGGAGGGCGCCAACATCTCCGTACGCGACGAGACGCTGGTGGCGATCTCCAACCGCAACCTGCCGCCCGCGATCGGCTGGGCGCTGGCCGCCGTCGCCGTCGCCGGCTACGCGGCGGTGCAGCTCATGCGGCACCGCAACCGGTCCGCCCGGGGCCTCGTCACCGACCCGCTGGCCGTCGTGGCCGCCCGGGTGGGCGTGCTGGCGGTCATCCTCGGCGTCGCCGTGTACGTGCTCAACCTGGAGCGCAGCCGCAACGTCCTGATCACCTCGCTCAAGGGCGTGCCGATCGTGGTGCCGATCATCGCGGTGCTGCTGATCGTCTGGACGTTCGTGCTCCAGCGCACCAGCTACGGCCGGCACGTCTACGCGGTCGGCGGCAACAAGGAGGCGGCCCGCCGCGCCGGCATCAACGTCGACCGGATCCGCATCTCGGTCTTCGTCATCTGCTCCTCGATGGCCGCGATCGGCGGCATCGTGGCGGCGAGCAGGGCCAACTCTGTCGACCCCAACACGGGTGGCAGTAATGTGCTGCTCTACGCCGTGGGCGCGGCGGTGATCGGCGGCACCAGCCTCTTCGGCGGCAAGGGCCGGGTGCTCGACGCCGTGCTCGGCGGCGCGGTGGTCGCCGTGATCGACAACGGCATGGGTCTGATGGGCTACAGCTCGGGGGTCAAGTACGTGGTCACCGGCGTCGTGCTGCTGCTCGCCGCGAGCGTGGACGCCCTGTCCCGCCGCCGGTCGGCCGCCACCGGCAACCGTTGACGCCCGCACGGAAGTACCGGTAACGATGCGCGTGGGACCGAGTCAGGACGAGATCCGTCGGCAGAACCTCGGTGCCCTGCTGCGCTACGTGCACGTCCACGGCGCGACGACCCGCGCCGAGCTGACCACCACGCTCGGGCTCAACCGCAGCACCATCGGCGCGCTCACCGCCGACCTGGCCGGCGCCGGACTGGTCAGCGAGGGCGCGCCGAAGGAGACCGGCCGGGCCGGACGACCGTCGCTGGTCGTCCGGCCCGAGTCGGAACGGGTCTACGCGTACGCGTACAGCGTGGAGGTGGACCGGCTGCGGGCCGCACGGGTCGGCCTGGGCGGCGCGGTGCTCGATCGCCGGGAACTGGACCGGCCCCGCAACCTGGTGGCCGGGGAGGCCGCGCCGCTGCTGGCCGGCGCGGTCAAGGAGATGCACCAGTCGGTGCCCGCGGGCGCGGTCTGCGTCGGCGCCGGGGTCGCGGTCTGCGGCATGGTCCGCCGCGACGACGGCCTGGTCCGGCTCAGCCCGACCACCGGCTGGGTGGACGAGCCGATCGGCGCGGCGCTCGCCGCCGAGCTGGGCATCGACGTGCCGATCACCGTCGGCAACGTGGCCGACGTGGCGGCGTTCGCCGAGCACGCCCGGGGCGTCGCCGCCGGCTGCGACAACGTCATCTACCTGTACGGGGACGTCGGCGTCGGCGCGGGCATCATCGCCGGCGGCCGGCGGCTGACCGGGCACGGCGGGTACAGCGGCGAGGTCGGCCACATGGTGGTGGTGCGCGGCGGGGAGCCCTGCGAGTGCGGCTCCCGGGGCTGCTGGGAGACCGAGATCGGCGAGCACGGTCTGCTGCGGGCCGCCGGCCGGTCCGACGCCCGGGGGCCCGACGCGGTGCTGGCCGTCTTCGAGGCCGCCGACCGGGGCGACGCGCGGGCCCAGACGGCGGTACGGCAGGCCGGGGACTGGCTCGGCTTCGGCGTGGCCAACCTGGTCAACATCTTCAACCCCGAGATGGTCATCTTCGGCGGCACGATGCGGGACCTCTACCTGGCCGCGGCGGCCCAGGTCCGCAGCCGGCTCAACTCGATGGGGCTCCCGGCCTGCCTGGAGCACGTGCGGCTGCGTACCCCGAAACTCGGCGACGACGCGGCGCTGATCGGCGCGGCCGAGCTGGCGTTCGAACGGCTCCTCGCCGACCCCCTCGACGCGGCCTGACCGCCCCGTTCCGCGTGGGGCGCCCCGGGCGGGCGCGGCTGCGTACGCTGTCCGGCGTGGACGTCGAGCTGCGCGCCTCCGACGACGACCGGCAGCGGGCGGTCGCCGACCTGCAACGGCACGCCTCGGCGGGCCGGCTCACCCTGGACGAGTTCTCCGAGCGGGCCGCCGACGCCTGGGCCGCCCGCACCCTCGGCGACCTGGCCGCGGTGACCCGGGACCTGCCGGCCGACCCGGTCCTGTCCGCCTCGCCCGCGCACGGCCGGCGGGACCTGCTGGTCGTCTTCGCGGTCGCCGTCGCCACCCTGATCCTGCTCGGCCTGCTGATGGCCGCCACCCGCTGACCCGCTCCCGCCGCACCTGACCCGCCGCGCCCGCGCCCGCCCCCGCCGCCGCGCGCCCGCCGCCGGATTCACTCCGCCCGATTCCCCCCGCCTGATTTCGCGAGACGCTCTTCCGGGATTCGGATGAACTGATCGCGGCGGCGATCCGTACCAGTGACCGGAGGGGCGGCCCGGGGGACCCGGCCGCCCGGACGGACGCGTTCGGCCCGGACCGAGGAGGCACCGCACCCATGGCACCGCTCAGATCCGCACGTCGCCGGCCAGGGCACCGGACCCACCGGATGGCGGCGCTGGTGGTCACCTTCGTCGCCGCGCTCGGGGTGCTACCCGGCGTGGCCGTCGCCGCACCCGCCAACGCCCAGCTCAACGCCGCCGACATGACGCTGCTCGCCGGCGTACGGCTGGCCGGCCTGTGGGAGATGCCGGCCGGCGAGATGGCCGCCGAGAAGGGCCAGTCGGCCCGGGTACGCGAGATCGGCGCGGAGATCTCCCGGCAGCACGGGGTGCTGGACCAGCTCGTCGTGGACGCCGCCAACAAGCTCGGCGCGACCCTCCCGTCGGACGCCACCGCCGAGCAGAAGGGGTGGCTCAAGGAGATGCAGGAGTCCACCGGCGGCCGGTTCGACCAGATCTTCGTGACCCGGCTCCGGGTGGCGCACGGCAAGATCTTCCCGGTCATCGGCGCGGTGCGCGCCAGCACCCGGGACGCGACCGTCCGCAAGCTCGCCGACGAAGCCAACGACTTCGTCTCCGACCACATGGCGATGCTGGAGAGCACCGGCCTGGTCCGGTGGGAGCAGCTCCCGCCCGCCGCCCTGCCGCCGGCGCAGAGCGACTCGCTGGTCGCGGCGGCAGCCGCGAACGTCGGCAGCGGCGGCCGGCTCGGCGTCAGCACGACGGTGGTGTGGCTGGTCTTCATCGCCGCGCTCGGCACCGGTGGCATCGCCACGTACCGCATCCTGCGCCGCAACTGACCGGAGCTTGTCAGGAGGGGTCCCCTGTGCAACAGAATGCGTTGACAGGGGGCCCTTCCTTGCACGCTTACGCCGTCAGCGGTCGACCTCCGTGAAGTCCCACGCGTGCGGGGGGCGGGCCAGCAGCGTCGCGGGCGGGTCGGGCAGCGGCCGAGGGCTGCTGCGCCACTTCGAGATCACCACCACCCGGTGGTCGGTGGAGCTGAACACCTCGCTGGACACGTGCAGCGGGTCGTGCTCGACCTCCGGCAGCGCGGTGTCGCAGACCCAGGTGATCAGGTCGGCGAAGCCGTAGGGCTCCGCCCGCGCCTCCCACATCCGTACGATCACGTCGTCACTCCCCTCGCTCGTGTCGGGCCGCCGGCGGCGCTCCCGGGCCGGGCCGTCACACGCTGACCGTGGTCAGCGGCAGGGCCGAGTCGGCCGGCAGGTCCAGCCGGCTGGGCGCGACCCCCGCCGCGACCAGGTGCGAGCCCAGCGCGGCCACCATCGCCCCGTTGTCGGTGCACAGCTTCGGCCGGGGCACCCGCACCCGGATGCCGAGCTTCGCCGCCCGCTGCTCGGCCAGCACCCGCAGCCGCGAGTTCGCCGCCACTCCCCCGCCGATCACCAGCGTGTCCACCCCGTGGGCCTGGCACGCGGCCAGCGCCTTCGCGGTGAGCACGTCGCACACCGCCTCCTGGAACGACGCGGCCACGTCGGCCACCGGCACCGGCTCGCCGGCCCGCTGGCGGGCCTCCACCCAGCGGGCCACGGCCGTCTTCAGGCCGGAGAACGAGAAGTCGTAGCGGTGGGCGGCGAGGTCCTTCGCGGCGGTGAGGCCGCGCGGGAAGCCGATCGCGGCCGGGTCACCGGCGGCGGCCTCCCGGTCGACGTACGGGCCGCCGGGGAACGGCAGGCCGAGCAGCCGGGCCACCTTGTCGAACGCCTCACCGGCGGCGTCGTCGATCGTCGCGCCGAGCGGGGTCACGCCCCGGGCCAGGTCGTCGACGAGCAGCAGGGACGAGTGCCCGCCGGAGACCAGCAGGGCGATCGCCGGCTCGGGCAGCGGCCCGTGCTCCAGGGTGTCCACGGCGACGTGCGCGGCGAGGTGGTTCACCCCGTACACCGGCTTCTCGGCGGCCAGCGCGTACCCCTTCGCGGCGGCCACGCCGACCAGCAGCGCGCCGGCCAGCCCCGGGCCGGACGTCACCGCGATGGCGTCGATGTCGGCGATGGTCACCCCCGCCTCGGCCAGCGCCCGGTCCATGGTGGGCACGATGGCCTCCAGGTGGGCGCGGCTGGCCACCTCGGGCACCACCCCGCCGAACCGGGCGTGCTCGGCGACGCTGGAGGCCAGCGCGTCCGCGAGCAGGGTGTGCCCGCGCACGATGCCGATGCCGGTCTCGTCGCAGGAGGTCTCGATGCCGAGGATGAGCGGTGCGTCGGCCATGGCTCCTCAGTCCTGGTCGCGCCGCATGACCAGCGCGTCGGTGTTGCTGGGTTGGTAGTAGCCGCGGCGGACGCCGATCGGCTCGAAGCCGTACGTCGCGTAGAGCCGCTGGGCGGGGGCGTTGTCCGCCGCTACCTCCAGCAGCGTGCTGCGTACGCCCCGGCGGGCCGCCTCGGCGAGCAGCGCCTCCAGCAGCGCCCGGCCCACCCCGCGCCGCTGGGCGTCCCGGGCGACGGCGATGTTCTGCACCCACGCCTCGTCCGGGGCGGCGACGGCGAGCCCGGCGTAGCCGAGCACCCGCTCCCCGTCGGCCGGGGTGGCGACCAGGTAGAAGTGGCCGTTGGCCAACTCGTTCCAGAACATCGCCGGCGACCACCGCTCGGCCCCGAACAGGTCCGCCTCGATCGGCAGCACCTCGTCGACGTGCCACCAGCGGAACCGGCCCAGCCGGATCCCGTCCGGGCCGGGCCGCTTGGGCCCGCTCACGGCCGGCGCTCCCGCCGGCTCACGGCCGGCGTTCCTGTCCGCCCGGCCTCCCGCCGGCTCACGGCAGGACCGACTTGCGGGCGGTGGCGGCCACGGCGTCGGGGCGGCGCAGGTACAGCGGGGTGAGCGGCTCGCCGGGCGCGCCGGCCCGGATCCGCTCGGCCGCCAGCAGGGCCAGCGCGGTCGGGTCCGGGTAGCGGGGCTCGTCGCGCAGCGGCAGGCCGAGCACGTCGGCGTACCGGTGTGCGCCGTCGCCGACCGCGGCGGTGGCCCCCAGGTCGCGGGCGCGCTGCGCGGCGACCGCCGGGGCGTCGACGTCGGGGCCGGCGATCCGCTGACCCGCGCCGTCGTACACCGCCCAGTAGACCTCCCGGCGGCGGGCGTCGCCGGCCGCCAGGACCGGCTCGCCGGCCGCCGCCGGGTGGCCGATCCCGTCCAGCGAACACACGCCGTACGCCGCGACGCCGAGCACCTGGGCCATGGTGGCGGCGGTGACCAGCCCCACCCGCAGCCCGGTGAACGGGCCGGGGCCGAGGCCGGCGACGATCGCGGTCAGGTCGGTCGGGCGGGCGTCGACCTCGGCGAGGACGGCGTGCACCTGTGGGGCGAGCAGCTCGCCGTGCGCGCGGGCGTCGACGGTGCGCCGCTGGGCGCGCGGCGTCACGCCGTCCGCCGTGACCTCCACCAGCGCCGCGGTCACCGCAGGGGTCGAGGAGTCCACCACCAGTACGAGCACGAACGCAACCCTAACCGCCCGCCCACCGCCCCTCCCGCACCCCCACGCCGCGCCCCGTCCTGGCGGGGCCGATCTCGACGATGGCGCGAACCCCTTGATCGACAGGCGGGGCGGGGTCAGCTGGGGGTGCGCAGGACCCGGAGGAAGGGGAACAGGAGCCAGGGGCGGCGGCCCCGGATCGAGACGCCGCCGGTGAGGGCGGTGCGGACGCGGCTCACGCGGCCGAACAGCATCAGGTTGAGCGCCGCCGGGTCGAACCGCACCCGCACGTCCGGGCGGGCGCCCGGCGCGGCGATCGACACCAGCCCCCGGTGCAGGACGAGGGTGATGTCGGCGCAGTACGCCGATCGGAACTCCACCGTGATCGGGCGCTCCCGGGGCGGCTCGTCGTTGTCGAGCAGCCGCCCGTAGCCGGCACGGACCACCCCGACGAGGAACACCTCGAAGAACAGCACGGCCTCCCGGCCGGGCATCTCCCACGGCCGGCCGGTGGCGCGGGCGATGTCCCACCCGTGCACGAGCAGCTCGTTGACGAGGTGGCCGAAGAGGCCGGCGAGCGGGGCGCGGGCGTCGCCGAACCAGGGCAGCAACTCGTCGGGGTCGCGGTCGGCGGCGATCGAGAGGATCTTCGCCACGTCGGCGCGGAACTGCGCCAGCAGCGGCGCGGGATCGCGCTCCGTCAGGTGGGCCAGGACCAGGTCGTTGACGCCCTCGATGGTGTCCACGGTGACCGTCGGCAGCCGGGCGTCGAGACCCGGGATCGGCAGCGGCGGGTGCTCCGGGTCGAGCTTCGTCGCATACCACCAGGCGACCGAGACCAGGTGGACGACGGTGTCGGCGACCGACCAGTGCGCGGTCACCATGCTCTGCGGCCGGTCGACCGACTCGACGAGCCGGGCGAACCGGTCGGTGGCCGCCGCCAGCGCCTCCTGGGCCGCGCGCCACTGCTGCGGGTTGACCGTCGCCGTAGCCGCCACGTGCCGCCTCCGATCCGTGGAGCCGCCGGGATACCGGGATGCCGACAGTCTAAATCAGACGGTGATCGCCCGGTCACTCCGAAAGTGCGGTGTGACCGGGCGACGCTACCCACGCGCCGGGCAGCCCTCCCCGCCGGGCGGTCCACCCGGCGATCCGCCCGGCCGGGCGGTGGAGCCCGCTCAGCCCGCCGAACGCTCCCAGTCGATGGTCGGCAGGCCCGCGTCGGCGAGGGCCTTGTTGGTCGCGCTGAACGGGCGGCTGCCGAGGAACCCGCGCGGGTTCATCGGGCTCGGGTGACCGGCCTCCAGCACCACGTGCTGCGGGTTGGTGACCAGGGCCGCCTTCTTGCGGGCGTACCCGCCCCAGAGCAGGAAGACGACCCGCTGGTCGAGGGCGTCGAGGGCGCGGATCGTCGCGTCGGTGAACTCCTCCCACCCCTTGTTGGCGTGCGAGCCGGGGGTGGCCTGCCGGACGGTCAGCACCGAGTTGAGCAGCAGCACCCCCTGCGCGGCCCAGCCGTCGAGGTTGCCGCTGCGCGGCTTCGCCACCCCCAGGTCCTCGGTCAACTCCTTGAAGACGTTGCGCAGCGACGGCGGGACGGAGACTCCCTCGCGGACGCTGAAGCTCAGCCCGTGCGCCTGCCCCGCCTTGTGGTAGGGGTCCTGCCCGAGGATCAGCACCCGGGTCTGGCCCGGCCCGCACAGCCGGTACGCGGAGAACAGATCCTCGACCGGCGGGAAGACGGTCTGGGTGGCGTACTCCCCGGCGACGAACTCGGCCAGCGCGGCCGTGCGGGCCGGGTCGAGGTGCGGGGTGAGCAGGGCGCGCCACTCCTCGGGCAGCAGGGAGAGCAGGTCGAGGGTGGGGGCGTCGTGGGGCATCGGCAACCTTTCGCAGTCGGTCGGCCCCCTTCCTACCAGCCCGGTCCGACACCCCGCGCGGGGCGGGCCGACGGCGGGCACGGAAGCCTCGGGCCGACGAAAGACCACGGAAAGCCTCGGGCCGACGGCGTCCGGTCAGGCGAGGGCGGCCAGCCTCGCAGCCCAGTCACCGCCGACCGGCTCCAGCTCGACCAGCCGGGTGTCGTCGTCGCGCCGGTCGATCCGGACCCGCAGGTGTGCGTCGACCAGCTGCTCGACCAGCCCTTCGCCCCACTCGACGACGGTGACCGAGTCGTCGACCGACGCGTCCAGGTCGAGGTCGTCGATCTCGGCGCGCGGGTCGGCCGCGTCCCCGAGCCGGTACGCGTCGGCGTGCACCAGCGCGACGCCCCGGCCCCGCACCGGATCGGGCCGGTGCACCCGGGCGATCACGAAGGTCGGCGAGGTGATGTCGCCGAGCACGCCGAGGCCCGCGCCGATGCCCTGGGTCAACGCGGTCTTGCCGGCACCGAGTGGACCGGTGAGCAGCAGCAGGTCACCGGCGTGCAGCACCCCGGCGAGCCGGCGGCCGAACGCGTGGGTGTCCGCCACCGTCGGCAGCGTCACGCGCACACCGGCACCGGCCGCGTCGGCTCGGCTCACAGCCCCTCCAGGAAGCGGGCCAGGGCTCCGTTGACCTCGTCGGCATGCTCCAGCATCACCACGTGCCCGCTGTCGTGGATCTTGAGGTATTCGGCGTGCGGCAGCCGCCGGACGATCTCCTCCGAGTGGGTCACGGGGGTGATCATGTCCTTGTCGCCGACCACCACCAGCACCGGGGTGCCGGCCAACGCGGCCAGCGCCGGATATCGGGAGTGGGTGGCCAGCGTGCGCAGGTAGCGGGTGACCGTGTCGGCCGACGTGCGGGAGTTCATCAGCTCGACGTACGACACGAGGGCCGGGCTGGGCCTGGGGGTGCCGAAGCCGTACTTGCGGGTGAGCAGCCAGGCCACGTTGGACGTCGACTTGCGCGCGGCGTCGATCGCCGGCCCGCCGTAGCGGGTGGCGTTGCTCACCATGTAGAGCACCGGCGCGCCGACCCGGCCGAGCAGGGCCGGGGCGACGAGCTTCGTCTCGGCCAGCAGCCCGCCCGAGGTGGCCATCAGCACCGTGCCGACCACCCGGTCGCCGAACAGCTCCGGGTAGAGCTCGGCGAACGCCATGATGGTCATGCCGCCCATCGAGTGGCCGACCAGCACCAGCGGGCCCTCCGGGGCGGTCCGGTCGATGACCCGGCGCAGCGTGCGGCCGAGCGCGGCGAGATCGTATTCGCCCGTCTCCAGCCGCCCCGACCGGCCGTGCCCCGGCTGGTCGTACGCGACGATGCGGTGCTCGCCCCGCTCGGCGAGCATCTTGCGCTGGAAGTGGAAGGTGCCCATGTCCAGGCAGAAGCCGTGCACCAGCACCACCGTCGGGTGCCCGGGGACGGGCCGGGTCGGCTCCACCACCTCGACGTGGATGTCGGTGCCGTCGGGCAGCTCCAGCCGGAACGCCTCGTCGTAGCGCTGCTGGCCGAAGACCTCGCCGGCGTACGGGTCGGCGGGATCCGCCTTGAGCCGACGGACCAGGGCGCGCTCGCTCACCACGCCCGCCGCGAGCCCGGCGGCGGCCACCCCGACGGCCGCTCCGACGACCCCGGCCACCCGGCCGGCGGCGGTGCGGGGCCGGGGGATGCGGAAGCCCCTGCGCTCGCTCACGGCCGCTCGCCGTCGTAGACGCGGGGCACCCGGACCCCGCCGAAGCGGGTGACGATCTCGTAGTTGATCGTGCCGACCGCCTCGGCCCAGTCGTCGGCGGTGGGCTCGCCGTCGGCCCCGGGGCCGAACAGGGTCGCCACGTCGCCGGCCGCCACCGGGTCGTCGCCGCAGTCGACCACGAACTGGTCCATGCAGACCCGGCCCGAGACCGTCCGCCGCTGGCCGGCGAGCTGCACCGGGCCGGTGTTGGAGGCGTGCCGGGGCACCCCGTCGGCGTAGCCGAGCGGCACCACGGCCAGGTTGGCGTCGGCGTCGGTGAGGTAGGTGTGCCCGTAGGACACGCCGCTGCCGGCGGGCACCCGCTTGGTGAGCATGACCCGGGCCCGGGCGGTCATCGCCGGGCGCAGCCCGAACCGCTCGCCGGCCACCGGGGACAGCCCGTAGGTCGCGATCCCCGGCCGGACCAGGTCGAAGTGGGTGTCGGGGCGGGTCAGGGTCGCGGCGGAGTTGGCCAGGTGCCGGTAGCGCGGGCGCAGCCCCGCCCGCTCGACCATGGCCAGCCCCTCGTGGAAGACCGCGAGCTGACGGTCGGTCGTCGGGTGGCCGGGCAGGTCCGCGTAGACGAAGTGGCTCCACACGCCGACCACCTCGACCAGGCCGTCGGCCTGGGCCTTCGCGGCGGCCTCCAGCAGCGCCGGCCAGTCGGCGACGGTGGCCCCGCCCCGGGCCAGCCCCGTGTCGATCTTGAGGTGCAGCCGGGCCGGGCGGTCGGCGAGCCGGCCCGCCTCGACCATCTCGTCGAGCTGGGTGAGGCTCGCGGCGGCCAGGTCCACCCCGGCCGCGACGCCCTCGTGCAGCGGCAACCCGGGGGCGAGCAGCCAGGCCAGCACGGGCGCGTCGAGGCCGGCCCGGCGCAGCGTCAGCGCCTCGTCGAGGGTGCAGACGCCGAGCCAGTCCGCGCCGGCGTCGAGCGCGGCGCGGGCCGACGGCACCATGCCGTGGCCGTAGCCGTCGGCCTTGACCACCGCCATCAGCTCGGCGCTGGTGCCGGCCCGCAGCCGCGTCACGTTCTCCCGGATCGCGTCAAGATCGACCCGCACCTCGGACTGCCACATGTGCCCAGCCTACTGACCGGGGTGCCGGAGGCTTTGCCATGTCGGGCGGATGGCGGTATCCGTGGGCGAACGACCCCGCCATGTCGCCGGCATGGTGTCGATCAATCCGCGTCCGGCCGCCCGTGGAGCAGGCCGGCCACGACCGGGCGGAGCGCGGCGGCCACGTCGGGCGCGGTCACCGGGCCTGACCGGGCCGCCTCCCGCCCGGCCAGCCCGTGCAGGTACGCCGCCGCAGCGGCCGCCCGCTCCGGGGCCAGCCCGGCGGCGAGCAGCGAGCCGAGCAGCCCGGCGAGCACGTCGCCGGTGCCCCCGGTGGCCAGCGCCGGGGTGCCGGTCGGGTTGACGTACGCCCGGCCGTCGGGGGTGGCGACGATCGTGCGGTCCCCCTTCAGCAGGACCACCGCGTTCATCCAGGCGGCCAGCCGCAGCGCGGCGGCGGCCCGGTCCGCGCCCGGCTCCTCCCCGCAGAGCCGCGCGAACTCCCGGTCGTGCGGGGTGACCACGATCGGCGCGTCCCGCTGGCGCAGCCGGTCCGCCATCGACCCGTCCACGAGCAGGGTCAGCGCGTCGGCGTCGAGCACCACCGGCACCGGGGCGGCGAGCACCGCCCGCAGCTCGGCGGCGGCCTCCTCGCCGGTGCCCAGCCCCGAGCCGCAGACCCACGCCTGGACGCGGCCGGCGTCGGCGACCCGGCCGCTCGCGATCACGGAGGGGTGCTGGAGCAGCACGTCGGCGCGGGCGCTGCCGGCGTAGCGGACCAGGCCCGTCGGGCCGGCGAGCGCGCCGCCGACGGAGAGCACGGCCGCGCCCGGGTACGCCGCCGAGCCCGTCGCCAGGCCCACCACGCCCCGGGTGTACTTCTCGGCGGCCGGGCCCAGCTCCGGCCACCAGTCGACGACGTCGGAACGCTCGGTGACCCGCAGCGCGGGCGTGCCGCGCAGCCACGGCCCCAAGCCGATGTCGACCAGCTCGACCTGGCCGGCCAGCGCCGCCGCCGGGCCCACCACCAGGGCGGGCTTCAGCGCGCCGAACGCCACCGTCACGTCGGCCCGGATCGCGGTCGGCCGCCCGGAGGCGGCCGGCGGCACGTGGCCGGTGTCCACGGCCACGCCGCTGGGCACGTCCACGGCGACCACCGCGGCCCGCCCGCCGTCGCGGCCGCGCAGGCCGGGCAGCTCGCCGGCCAGCCGGTCGGCCGCCTCGCGCAGCCCGCCGGTGCCGCCGATCCCGACGATCCCGTCCACCACCAGGTCGACCACGGCGGGCGGCCGGTCCACCAGGCGGCCCCCGGCGGCACGCAGCGCGGCCAGCCCCGCCGCGTGCGCCCGGCCCGGGGTGAGCAGCAGGACCGAGACGCCGGCGCCCCGGCGGGCCAGCCGCTGGCCCGCGTACAGGGCGTCGCCGCCGTTGTCGCCCGTGCCGACCAGCAGCAGCACCCGGGCCCCGTACACCCCGCCCCGGTCGGCGAGCAGCAGCGCGCAGCGGCGGGCCAGCCCGGCCGCCGCCCGGTGCATCAGCGTGCCGGCGGGGAGGGTGGCCATCAGCCCGGCCTCCGCCGCCCGGACGTCCGCGACCCGCCACACCGGTTTCATGCCGCCACGCCCCGTCCGGCGGCCGCGCCGGGGCCGCCGTCGCCGGCATCGTCCGCGTGCCGGGTCCACCCCGGCCCGTCGAGGATCATGGCCTCACCCTACCGGCGGAGGCGGCCGCAGGTTACCCGTCGGGTCGACTGTGGGCAATGCCTGTGGACAACCCGGGGGTACGACCGCCGCCCGTTGTCCACAGGGCGTTCCGGTCGGCGGGGCGGCTGCCTAGCGTCGACGGCGTCGCTGTCCACCCGTCGACGGCGGGGTCGCCGGCCCATCCGGGCCGGCCGCGCCGCCCGTCATCTCGTGACGGGGCACCGAGCCGGAGGAGTCCGCCGATGACCGAGGAGCCGTTCACCGTCCGCCCGGAGCTGCTGCGGGAGGTCGCCGGGGCGTTGGGCGACCTCGCGTTCCAGCTCGGGCACGGGCTGTCCGGCGTGCCCGGGCTTGCGGTGCCGGCGCCCGGCTGGCGGTCGGCGGGCGCCCTGGCCGGCCTGGAGTCGGCCGCGCACGCCTGGTGTGGCGCGCTCGGCGCACGGGTCGCCGCCGCCCAGGGGGCGCTCACCGTCGCCGCCGAGGGCTACCAGGCGGCCGACGAGCGGGCCGCCCAACGGCTCACGACGCTGCCCCGGTGAGCACGGCGGCGCGCGGGCGCGCGGGCGGCGGGAGCCCGGCGGCGGCCGGCGGGGAGGGCGGCCCGGCCAGGCCCGGTGCCGGTGGGGCGGGCCGTGCCGGCGGCACCGACGCGGCCGGCGGGCGGGCGTCCCCCGACGCCGGGGGCGACGCCTACGCCCGGCTGTGGGCGGCCGACCCGGGCCGCTGGGCGGCGGCCGGCGCGGCCTGGCGGGGGCTGACCGGGCTGGTCGACCGGCGGGCGGCCGAGCTGGACGGGGCGGCCCGGGCGCTGCGGGGCGGCTGGGCGGGCGCCGCGGCCGGGGCGGCGGGCGGGCGGATCGGCGCGCTCCGGTCCGAGCTGGCGGCCCTCGCGCCGGCGGTGATCGAGACCGACCAGGTGCTCGCCGAGCTGGCCGGGCGGTTGCAGCGGGCCAAGGCCCGGCTGACCGAGGCGGTCGTGCTGGCCGACGTCGGCGGGGTGCGGCTGGACCGGCGGGGCCGGGCGAGCGCCGACCCGGCGCGGGCGCAGCCGGGCGGGCCCGCCCCCGTGGCGCGGGTCGCCGCCGCCGTGGCAGCGGCCCTGGAACTGGCCGACGCGGCCGACCGGGAGGCCGCCGGCCGGCTCGACGAGCTGACCCGGGCGGCCGGCGCGGGCTGGGTGGCCCCGCCCCCACCCTGGCGTCCGCCGCCGGGTGCCGGCCCGGCGACCGTCCGGTCCTGGTGGGCCGGGCTCACGCCCGCGCAGCGCCGCTGGCTGGTGGCCCGGGAGCCCGAGCTGGTCGGCCGCCTCGACGGGGTGCCCGTGGCGGCCCGGGACCAGGCGAACCGGCTGCTGGTCGACCGGCGGCGGGCGGTGCTGCTGGCCGAGCGCCGCCGGCTGCTCGACCGGCTGCCGCGCGGGCCGGTGGAGCTGGCCGGGCTGGCCCGGGTGGAGGGGGCCCTGACGGGGCTGGACGCGTTGGCGGCCCGGCTGAACGGCGGCGGGCAGCCCCGGGCGTACCTGCTGGGGCTGGACACGGGCGGCGAGGGGCGGACGGTCGTGGCGCTGGGCGACCCGGACCGGGCCGACCGGGTGCTGACCTACGTGCCGGGGATGACCGCCGGCCTCGCCGACGCCACGGGTGAGCTGGGCCGGGCCGCCCGGGTGCAGGCCCGCTGCGCGGCGCTGGACCCGACGGCGTCCACCGCGGCGGTGCTCTGGCTGGACTACGACGCGCCGGACTTCCTGCACGAGGCCGTGCTGCCCCACCAGGCCCGGGACGCCGGCCCGGCGCTGCACCGGTTCCAGGAGGGGCTGCGGGCGACGCACGAGGGTCCGCCGGCCCGGCAGACGGTGCTGGGGCACAGCTACGGCTCGTTGGTCGTGGGCACCGCCGCCCGCGACCACGGGCTCGCCGCCGACGCGCTGGTCTTCGTCGGCTCGCCGGGCGTCGGCGTGGACCGGGCCGACGGGCTGCGGCTGCCCAGCGGCGAGGTCTGGGCGAGCACGGCACCCGACGACGCGATCCGGCTGGCCCCCGCCCCCGACGAGCTGCCCCGCCGCGTCCTGCGCGGGCTCAGTCCGCTGGCGGCCGTGCTGACCGGCCGGGACGACCACGCGCTGTGGTTCGGCCACGACCCGGCCGACCCGGGCTTCGGCGGGCGCACCTTCCCCAGCGGCCGGTACGGCCACACCGGCTACTGGGACCCGGCCAACCCGGCCCTGGACGGCATGGCCCGCGTCGTCCTGGGCCGGTGACCGGCCACTCCCGCAGGCGGCCGAGCCGCCGGCCCGGGGGCGGCTACTCGACGGTGACGGACTTGGCGAGGTTGCGGGGCTGGTCGACGTCGTGGCCCCGGGCCGCCGCGATCTCCGCCGCGAGGACCTGCAACGGCACGGTGGTCACCAGGGGCGCGAGCAGCGTCGGCGTACGCGGCACCCGGATCAGGTGGTCGGCGTAGCGGACGACCGCCTCGTCGCCCTCCTCGGCGATCACGATGGTGCGGGCCCCCCGGGCGCGTACCTCCTGGATGTTGGAGACGACCTTGTCGTGCAGCATGCCCCGGCCGACGGGCGACGGCACGATGCAGATCACCGGGGTGCCCTGGTCGATGAGCGCGATCGGGCCGTGCTTGAGCTCGCCGGCGGCGAAGCCCTCGGCGTGCATGTACGCCAGCTCCTTGAGCTTGAGCGCGCCCTCCAGGGCGACCGGGTAGCCGACGTGCCGGCCGATGAACAGCACGGTCGGCTCGGACCTGATCTCCCGGGCCAGCTCCCGCACGGGCTCGATCCGGTCCAGCAGCTCGCGCAGCTTGCCGGGCATCTGGTGGAGCTGGTCCACGACGGCGGCCACCTCGTCGGCGAACTTGATCCCACGCACCTGGGCGAGGTGCAGGCCGATGAGATAGCAGGCGACGAGCTGGGTGAGGAACGCCTTGGTGGAGGCGACGGCGATCTCGGGCCCGCCGTGGGTGTAGAGGACGGCGTCGGACTCGCGCGGGATGGTCGAGCCGTTGGTGTTGCAGATGGCGAGCACCCGGGCCTTCTGCTCCTTGGCGTGCCGCAGCGCCATGAGCGTGTCCATGGTCTCGCCCGACTGGGAGATCACGATGATCAGCGTGGAGCGGTCGAGGACGGGGTCGCGATAGCGGAACTCGCTGGCCAGCTCCACCTCGCAGGGGATCCGGGTCCAGTGCTCGATGGCATACTTCGCGACCAGACCCGAGTGGTAGGCGGTGCCGCACGCGACGATGAAGATCTTGTCGACGTCGCGCAGGTCCTGGTCGCTGAGGCGGACCTCGTCGAGCATGATCTCGCCGCTGTCGGTGAGCCGGCCGAGCAGGGTGTCGGCGACGGCCTGCGGCTGCTCCTCGATCTCCTTGAGCATGAACCAGTCGTAGCCGCCCTTCTCGGCGGCCGAGGAGTCCCAGTCGATGTGGAAGTCCTTGCCGGTGGCCGGCAGGCCGGCGAAGTCGGTGATCTCGATCGAGTCGGCGGTGATCAGGACGATCTGGTCCTGGCCCAGCTCGACCGCGTCGCGGGTGTGCTCGATGAACGCCGCGACGTCGCTGGCGAGGTAGTTCTCCCCGTCGCCCCGGCCGACCACCAGCGGCGAGTTGCGGCGGGCCCCGACCACCGCGCCGGGCACCGCCGCGTCCACGGCGAGCAGCGTGAACGCGCCTTCGAGGCGCTGGCAGACCACCCGCATCGCGGCGGCGAGCAGCTGCGGGCCGTCGGGCTCGCCGGCGGCGCGCAGGTCGGCCAGCGCGGCGGAGAGCAGGTGGGCGGCGCACTCGGTGTCGGTGTCGCTGCTGAACTGGACGCCGTCGTCCTCCAGCTCCGCGCGGAGCTTCGCGAAGTTCTCGATGATGCCGTTGTGGATCACGGCGACCCGCCCGTCCGGGGCGAGGTGCGGGTGGGCGTTGCGGTCGGTGGGGCCGCCGTGGGTGGCCCAGCGGGTGTGCCCGATGCCGGTGGTGCCGTCGCCGATGCCGATCGGGCTGGCGGCGCAGGCCTCCGGGTCGGTGGCGGCCCGCTCGGCGAGCACCTTCTCGAGGTTGGCCAGCTTGCCCGCCTTCTTCTCGACCAGCAGCTCGTCGGCGCACACGACGGCCACCCCGGCCGAGTCGTAGCCCCGGTACTCCAGGCGGCGCAAGCCGTCGAGCACGATGCCGAGCGCCGGGCGCGCGCCGGCGTAACCCACGATTCCACACATGGTCCGCAGCCTAACCCAGTTTCGCTCACCACGCGTGCGCAGAAGCCGGGTAAACAAGCATCGAGCTTGAGCGAATTGGTGGGGTGGGCCGCTCCGGGGACGAATCTCCCGCCCCGCCGTCCCGGCTTCGCCCGGGGCACCGCGCCGACGCGCCCACCGGAGGCCACCTGCCCGCGCCCCGAGGCGGGGCCAACCGACCACGACCGGCCGGCGGCCGAGGGTGGGCGCGGTCGGGGCGAGCCCGTAGGCTGACGCGGGTGACGACGACGCCCGCCGATGTCGATCCGCTGGTGGCCCGGATGCGGCCGTTCGGGACGACCATTTTCGCCGAGATGTCCGCCCTGGCCGTCCGCACCGGCGCGGTCAACCTGGGGCAGGGCTTCCCCGACACCGACGGGCCGCCCGAGATGCTCGCCGCCGCCGCCGAGGCGCTGCGCGGCGGCCAGAACCAGTACCCGCCCGGTCCGGGCATTCCCGCGCTGCGGGCCGCCGTCGCCGCCCACCAGCGCCGGTTCTGGGGCCTGGAGTACGACCCGGACGGCGAGGTCGTGATCACCGCCGGGGCCACCGAGGCGATCGCCGCGAGCATCCTCGCCCTCTGCGAGCCGGGCGACGAGGTGGTCTGCTTCGAGCCGTACTACGACTCGTACGCGGCCTCGATCGCCCTCGCCGGCGCGGTGCGGCGGCCGGTCACGCTGCGGCCCGAGGCCGACGGCCGGTACGCCTTCGACCCGGCGGCGCTGCGCGCCGCGTTCGGGCCGCGTACGCGGCTGGTCCTGCTGAACTCCCCGCACAACCCGACGGGCAAGGTCTTCACCCGCGAGGAGCTGGCCCTGGTCGCCGAGCTGTGCCGCGAGCACGGCGCGTACGCGGTGACCGACGAGGTGTACGAGCACCTGGTCTTCGCCGACGCCGCCACGCCGCACGTGCCGCTGGCCACCCTGCCCGGCATGCGCGAGCGCACCCTGCGGATCTCGTCGGCCGGCAAGACGTTCTCCTGCACGGGGTGGAAGGTGGGCTGGGTCAGCGGGCCGGCGCCGCTGGTCTCGGCGGCGCTGCGGGTCAAGCAGTTCCTCACCTACGTCAACGGCGCGCCGCTGCAGCCGGCGGTGGCGGTGGCGCTGGCCCTGCCGGACGCCTACTTCGCGGAGTTCGCGGCCGGGATGCAGGCCCGCCGGGACCAGCTGGTCGCCGGGCTGACCGACGCGGGCTTCGGCGTCCTCACGCCCGAGGGGACGTACTTCGTCACGGCCGACATCGGCCCGCTCGGCGGGCGGGACGGGGTCGAGTTCTGCCGGTCGCTGCCGGCGCGGTGCGGGGTGGTGGCCGTGCCGACCCAGGTGTTCTACGACGACGCCGAGGCGGGCCGGCGGCTGGTCCGGTTCGCGTTCTGCAAGCGACCGGAGGTGCTCGCCGAGGCCGTCACCAGGCTGCGCCGCCTCACCTGACCCGGGCCGTCGGCGGGCTGACCAGCCGCGGGCGTCGCCCCGCCTGAGCCGCCCCGCGCGCCGTCAGCCGGCGGCCCGGGCGGGGCCCGCCGGGGGCACGGCGGGCCGGGAGGAGTCGGCGGGCCGGGGCGCGGACGACAACGCGTGCAGCAGCGCCCCGTCGTCGGCGAGCAGGACGGTCTCGGCGTCGTCGACGAACGCGAGGTCGGCCTCGACGTGCCGGCTCGCGGCGGAGAGCAGCAGGGCCACCACCGCGTCGTCGGCGCGGCGACGCAGCCCGTCGAGGTTGCGCAGCTCGCGCATGAGGTGCCCGCGCTGGTTGCCGAGCACCGCACGGACCGTGTCCCGCGCACCGGAGCGGGCCGCCGCGGTGACCTTGAGGAAGAAGTCGTCCCGGAAGCCGCCGCTGCGCGGGCTGGGCTCGCCCAGCCAGCGGTCCAGCTCGGCGCGGCCTGCGGGGGTGATCTCGTATACCACCCGGTCGGGCTTGACCGGTTGCGCCTGCCGCTCCGCGACCACCAGCCCGTCACGGGAGAGCCGGTCGAGGATCTGGTAGAGGTGCCCGATGTTCAGCGTCCCCCACTGCGGGCCCACCGCCTGCTCGAACGCCCCCTTGAGCTCGTAGCCGTAGCTGGGGCCCCGGGCGAGCAGGGCCAGGACCGCGTGCTGGATCGCCACCGTCTCCTCCGTTCGACGGCGGGTTGCCGCCCGCCCGTCCCCACGATTCCAGACGCGACAGTTTCAGGCGCGCGCCTTGCATTGTCACAATGTATCGCGCACAGTGTGGTCAGCACACGGGGAGGCGCGACATGCTCAACTTCGTCTGGAGGCAGCTACGCGGCCGTGCGGGCCGGTCGGTGGCGCTGCTGGTCGGCGTGCTGGTGGCGACCACCGGCTTCGTCGTCCTGACCGGCGCCACCACCACCTCCCGGCTGGCTGTCACGGGCACCGTCGAGCAGAGCACCGCCGCCGCCTACGACATCCTGGTGCGCCCGAAGGGCGCCCGCACCCCCCTGGAGGCCGAACGGCGGCTGGTCCAGCCCAACTACCTCTCCGGGCTGTTCGGCGGCATCACCACCGCCCAGTACGAGCGGGTGAAGGCGGTCGCCGGGGTCGACGTCGCCGCCCCCATCGCCATGCTCGGTTGGTCCACCGCCCGGGTGCCGACCCCGCTGGACCTGACCGACGCGGTGGACCGGTCGCTCGACCGGCAGGTCATCCGCGTCGACCCCCGGTTCGTCGCCGAGCGCGGGCTCTCCGCCGCGCCGGGTCGACCCCGCTACGTGTACGTCACGACCCACCCGCTGATCCACCCCCGCGTCGACCTGCCCCAGAGCAGCGACGCCACCCCGTACACGGACGGGCGGAGCTACCCGTGGGTCGCCGCGTGCGGGCCCGCGCCCCGGGAGGTGCTGCCCGACGGCCGCACCCGGGCCGTCTGCGACCCGCGGTATGCGCTGGGCAGTCCGGGGACCTACTCGGAGCTCGACGAGTGGTCGCTGGTGGCCGTACGACTGCGGCCCGACGGCCGGTTCGAGGCCGGCGCGGGCGTGCTCGCCGATGCGGGGCCCGGCTCCTCCTCCGCCTCGGACCGGCTGCGGATCGCGGTCGGACTGACGGTGCCACTGCTGCTCGCGGCCGTCGACCCGACGGCCGAGGACCGCCTCGTGGGTCTCGGCGGGGCGGTGGTCGACGGGCGGTCGCTGCGCCCGGACGACACGGCGAGCGTCCGGTCCGCCGGCTCGTCGGAGCTGCTCAACGTGCCGGTGCTCGCGACCAACCGGCCCTTCGTCGACGCGGAGCTGCGCGCCCACTTCACCCGGCTGCCCGCCGCCCGCCCCGCCGGCGTGGACCGTGACGAGTTGGAGCGGGCCCTGCGGCGCGGGCCCACGCTCGCGGCCGGCGAGGGCCGGGGCGACGTGGTCGCCGGCTGGCGCGGCCGGCTGTCCGCGGGCGTTTCCCCGGACGGCTGCTGCTCCGGGCAGCTCCAGGCGATGGTCCAGGCTGGCCCGACACGGTACGACCGGCTGCCCGACGGCACGCTCCGGGTGGGCGCGGTCGCTGCGGCCGATCCGCAGGTCTACGGCGACCAGCAGACGTTCAACCCCTATCCACGCCCCTGGCTGGCCGGGGACACGGGCGCCCGGGTGTTGAGCCGGGTGCCGTTGAAGCAGGGCAGCAGGAGCAGCCCGCCGTACCGGGGCTGGCGGGCCGTGGGGGTCTTCGACCCGGGGAGGCTGGCGGGCTTCAGCGACCTCGGGCGGGTGCCGCTGGAGACGTACGAGCCGCCGGCCGCCCAGGGCGCCGACGCCGCCAGCCGGAGCGCACTGGGCGGGCGACCGCTGGAGCCGGGCGGCAACCCCGCCGGCCACCTCGCCGCGCCGCCGCTGCTGCTGACCAGCCTGGCCAGCGTGCCGCAGCTGCTGGCCGGGGGCGGCAGCCCGCAGGTGGGTGCCCCGATCAGCGCGATCCGGGTCCGGGTCGCCGACGTGGGCGGCTACACCGAGCAGTCAGCCGAGCGGGTCCGGCTGGTCGCCGAGCGGATCGCCCAGGCGACCGGGCTCGACGTCGACATCACGCTCGGCTCGTCCCCGGCCCCGCAGGCGGTGGAGCTGCCCGCCGGCTCGTTCGGACGGCCGGCGCTGCGGCTGGCCGAGAACTGGTCCGCCCTCGGGGTCGCCTCCGTGATCACGAAGGCGGTGGACCGCAAGAGCGTCGCGCTCTTCGTGCTGGTGCTGGTGGTCTGCGCGCTCTTCCTCGGCAACGCGGTCGCCGCCGCCGTCCGGGACCGCCGGTCCGAGCTGGCGGTGCTCGCCTGTCTGGGCTGGCCGGCCCGGCGGATCGGCGCGCTGATCCTCGGTGAGGTCGCCGCCCTGGGGTTGGTCGCCGGGCTGCTCTCGCTGGGCCTGGCGTTCCCGCTCGGTGCCGCGCTCGGCATCGACGTGGGGTGGCGGCGGGCGCTGCTGGCCGTGCCGGTGGCCCTGCTGCTGGCGCTGGTCGCGGGCCTGGTGCCGGCGCTGCGGGCCGCGCGCGCCCACCCGGCCGCCGCGCTGCGCCCACCGGTGGCGACGGCCCGCTGGGTACGCCGCCCGCGCACTCTGGCGGGCCTGGCCCTGGTCAATCTGGCCCGCACGCCGGGGCGCACCCTGCTCGGCTCCGGTGCGCTGGCCATCGGGGTGGCCGCGCTGACCCTGGTTACCGCCGCCGGGTACGCGTTCCGCGGCGCGATCGTCGGCAGCCTGCTCGGCGACACGGTGTCGGTGAGCGTGCGCGGCGCTGACACCCTGGCGGCCGTCGCGACGGTGCTGCTCGGCGCGGCGGCGGTCGCCGACGTGCTCTACCTGAACATTCGGGACCGGGCCGCCGAGCTGGCCACGCTGCGGGCGGTCGGCTGGACGGACGCCGCGCTGGCCCGACTGATCGGCTACGAGGGGTTCCTTCTCGGCGTGCTCGGTGCCCTCGCCGGGGCGGCGCTCGGTCTGGGCGGCGCGGCCTGGCTGGTCGGCGGCCTGCCGGGCGCGCTGGTGCTGGTGGCCGCCACGGTCGCCGGGGCCGGGGTGCTGGTCACCTGTGCGGCGGCGCTGGTCCCGGCCGCCCTGCTGCGCCGCCTGCCGACCGCTCGACTGCTCACGGAGGAATGACGATGGACGCGACCATGGGCAGCACCGTCCGGGTGACCGGGCTGGTCCGGCGGTTCCGCTCCGGCACGGAACGGTTGACCGCGGTCGACGAGGTGTCGCTGGAGGTCGCCGCCGGGTCGGTGGTGGCGCTCACCGGGCCGAGTGGTTCGGGCAAGTCGACCCTGTTGCACCTGATCGGGGCGATCGAGCAGGCCGACAGCGGCACGGTGACGGTGGACGACGTGGAGGTCACAGGCCTGCGGCGGTCGGCCCTGGCCCGGTACCGGCAGCGGATCGGCTTCGTGTTCCAGCGCTACCACCTGCTGCCGGCGCTGACCGTGCTGGACAACGTGATCGCCCCGATGCTGCCCCGCCGGGGCCGGGCCGACCACGCCGCCCGGGCCCGGGAGCTGCTGGACGCGGTGGGCCTGGCCGGCCGGGAGCGGTCCCTGCCGGCGCAGCTCTCCGGCGGCCAGCAGCAACGCGTCGCCATCGCCCGCGCGCTGATGGGCGGGCCCAACCTCCTGCTGGCCGACGAGCCGACCGGCAACCTGGACTCGACCACCGGCGGGCAGATCCTCGACCTGCTGCTGGACCTGCGGGACCGGCACGGGATGACGATCCTGCTGGCCACCCACGAGCGGGCGATCGCCGCCAGGTGTGACCGGCTGGTCCGGCTCGGCGACGGGCGGATCGTCGAGGACGTTGACCTCACCGACGGCGAGGACCCGGCCGACACGTACGACCGGGTGGCCCGTCTCCGCCTGTGAGCCCGACCCCGCCGGCCGGGCCGGCACGGCGCGTCGCGAGGCGACCCGTCATGCCGAGCCGGCCACCGCAACGCGAGGTGCGGGGCGGCTCAGGAGGCGGGGCTGGCGGCGCGGACCTGCTCGGCGATGCGCTCGGCGACCTCGCGGGCGGCCTGCTCGGTGGCCGCCTCGACCATCACCCGGACGAGGGGCTCGGTGCCCGAGGGGCGCAGCAGCACCCGGCCGGTCTCGCCCAGTTCCGCCTCGGCCCGCTCGACCTCGGCCCGGACGGCCGGCGCGGCGGCGCCCACCGAGCGATCCCCGACCGGCACGTTGATCAGCACCTGGGGCAGCTTGGTCACCACGGCGGCCAGGTCGGCGAGGGTGCGGCCGGTGGCGGCCATCCGGGCCATCAGGTGCAGCCCGGTGAGCACCCCGTCGCCGGTGGTCGCGTAGGCCGGCATGACGATGTGCCCGCTCTGCTCGCCGCCGAGGGCGAGGCCGGAGCCGCGCAGCTCCTCCAGGACGTACCGGTCGCCGACCTTCGTCTCGATCAGCCGGATGCCCTGCGCGGACATGGCCAGCCGCAGGCCGAGGTTGCTCATCACGGTGGCGACGAGCGTGTCGTCGGTGAGCGCGCCGGCCTCCCGCATGGCCACGGCGAGGATCGCCATCACCTGGTCGCCGTCGACCTCGACCCCGTCGGCGGTGACCGCCACGCACCGGTCGGCGTCGCCGTCGTGGGCGATGCCCAGGTGCGCCCCGTGCTCGACCACGGCCTCGCGCAGCGCGTCGATGTGGTTGGAGCCGCAGTCGTCGTTGATGTTGAGGCCGTCCGGCTCGGCGTGGATGGCGACGACCTCGGCCCCCGCTTCCCGGTACGCCACCGGCGCGACCTCGGCCGCCGCGCCGTTGGCGCAGTCGACCACGACCTTGATGCCGTCGAGGCGGTGCGGCACGGTGCCGACGAGGTGCTGCACGTAGTGGTCCGCGCCGTCGAGCAGGTCGTGCACGCGCCCCACCCCGGCGCCGGTCGGCCGGTCCCACGCGGTGACGGCGTTCGCCTCGACGGCCGCCTCGATCCGGGTCTCGATCTCGTCGGGCAGCTTGTGGCCGCCGGCCGCGAAGAGCTTGATCCCGTTGTCGGGCATGGGGTTGTGCGAGGCGGAGAGCATCACGCCCAGGTCGGCCTTGGCCTCGGCGGTGAGGAACGCCACGGCGGGGGTGGGCAGCACGCCGACGCGCACGACGTTGGCGCCCGCGCTGGTGAGGCCGGCGACCACGGCGGCCTCCAGCATCTCGCCGCTGGCCCGGGTGTCCCGGCCGACCACGGCCAGCGGCGGATGGCTGCGGTCCGTCTCGGCCAGTGTGTGGGCGGCGGCCACCGCCACCGCGAGCGCGAGCTCCGGGGTGAGATCCGCGTTCGCGCGTCCGCGTACGCCGTCCGTGCCGAACAACCGGCCCATACCCGCCAACCTCCGATGAAATGGTGCAAGAGAGAAAGCGAAACGGCCGGGCCACCTCCCGGCGAGGAGAGGTGGACCCGGCCGTTTCGTCAGAAGTACAACGTGCCGCTGTTGGTCAGCGCTTCGAGTACTGGGGAGCCTTACGGGCCTTCTTGAGGCCGTACTTCTTGCTCTCCTTGACCCGGGCGTCACGGGTCAGGAAGCCGGCCTTCTTCAGGGCCGGGCGGTCGTCGGGCTCGCTGACGATCAGCGCCCGCGCGATCGCGAGCCGCAGCGCACCGGCCTGGCCGGTGGTGCCGCCGCCCCGCAGGTTGGCGATGACGTCGAACGCCTCGGGCTTCTCGGCGGTCACCAGCGGGTCCTTGATGAGCTGCTGGTGCACCTTGCTCGGGAAGTAGGCCTCGAGGTCGCGGCCGTTGCAGGTGATCTTGCCGCTGCCGGGGACGATGCGCACCCGGACGATGGCCTCCTTGCGGCGGCCCACGGTCTGGATCGGGCGGTCGCCGCGGGGCGCGCGGACGACGGGCGCCGGCGCCTCGGTGGCCTCGGGGGCAACCTCGGTCTCGGTGATGTCGGTCATGCTGTTTCCTTCGCCCGCGCTCACTGCGCGATCTGCTTGATCTCGAACGGCGTCGGCTGCTGCGCGCCGTGCGGGTGCTCGGCACCGGCGTAGACCTTCAGCTTCTTGATGAGCTGACGGCCGAGCTTGTTGTGCGGGAGCATCCCCTTCACGGCCAGCTCGATGGCCCGCTCGGGGCGCTTGCTGAGCAGCTCCTCGTAGCCGACCTGCTTGAGGCCGCCCGGGTAACCGGAGTGGCGGTAGGCGACCTTCTGCTGGCGCTTGTTGCCGGTCAGCGCGACCTTGCCCGCGTTCACGACGACGACGAAGTCGCCCGTGTCGACGTGCGGCGCGAAAGTCGGCTTGTGCTTGCCACGCAGCAGCGTGGCGGCGTGGGTCGCGAGGCGGCCCAGCACGACATCAGAGGCGTCGATGACGTGCCACTGACGCTCGATCTCACCCGGCTTCGGGCTGTACGTACGCACAGGTCTACCTTGTCTCGTCGTCGGTCTGGGGTCGCGCGCCGAGGTGACCAGGACAACCCGGCCGGACCAGCGCGCACGAACGACCAAGCGTACCTGATGCGGCACGCCTCTAAATGTCGTACAACAGCAGGCAACGATACCCGGGGCCGGGTCGGCAGGTCAAAACGGGGGGCCGCCCGGCGCGGCCCCCCGTTTCGATCATGACCAGGGTCACACTCCGGCGCGGGCCATCCGGGAGCCGGGCCGCACGTACGCGACCCAGGTGACCACCAGCAGCACCAGGAAGAAGCCGACGTAGAAGCGCAGCGCCGGCTGGATGCCGCCGTAGGTGGACTTGGCCCAGGCGTAGCAGATCGGGACGAGGAAGCCGCCGAACGCGCCGACGGAGGAGATGATGCCCAGCGCCCCGGCCGCCTGTCGGCGCATGGACAGCATGGTCTCCGGGGAGCCGCCCAGGTCCTCCCCCTTGACCCGGAAGATCTTGGAGATCATCCGGTACGTCGACCCGTTGCCGATCCCGGTCGCCACGAACAGCAGCATGAACGCGGCGAAGAACACGCCCAGGCTGCGCTCCTGCACCGACCAGAGCGCGCCGTACGCCCCGACGGCCATCAGCACGAAGCTGCCGATGGTGACCCGGGCCCCGCCCATGCGGTCGGCCAGCCGCCCGCCCAACGGGCGGAAGAACGAGCCGATGCCGGCCCCGATGAACGCCCAGCTCAGCGCGATGTCGGGCCGGCCGAACACCGAGTTGAGCAGGGTGGGGAAGGCGGCCGAGTAGCCGATGAACGAGCCGAACGTGCCGATGTACAGCAGCGACATGATCCAGGTGTCGGCGTGCCGCAGCGAGGACAGGACCGGCTTCACGTCGGCCTTCGCCTCGGCCAGGTTGTCCATGAACAGGTACGCGCAGACGGCCGCGGCGACGGCGAGCGGGACGTACATCAGGCCGGCCCGGGAGAGCGCGAGCCCGCCGCCCAGCACGACCACCTGGGGCACCAGGAACTGCACGACCGCGACGCCGATGTTGCCGCCGGCGGCGTTGAGGCCCAGCGCCCAGCCCTTCTCCCGCTCCGGGTAGAAGAAGGAGATGTTGGCCATGCTGGAGGCGAAGTTGCCGCCGCCGAGGCCGGCGGTGGCGGCGATCAGCAGCAGCGGGACGTACCCGATCTCCGGGTTCTCGACCGCCCACGCCAGGCCGAGGCAGGGCAGGACCAGCAGCAGCGCGGAGACGATGGTCCAGTTCCGGCCGCCGAAGATCGGCACCGCGAAGGTGTACGGCAGCCGCAGCAGCGCGCCCACGCCGCTGGGCACGGCGGTCAGCCACAGCGCCTGGCTGGTGCTGAGCTGCCAGCCGACGTCGTCGAGCCGGACGACGACGATGCTCCAGAGCAGCCAGACCGAGAAGCCGATGTGCTCGGCGAAGATCGAGTAGACGAGGTTCCGGCGGGCGATCGACCGGCCGACGGTCCGCCAGAAGCCCTGGTCCTCGGGGTCCCAGTGCCCGATCCACCGGCCCGGCCGGCGTTGCAGGTCGATCTCGCCTGTGGGTTCGGTCTCGACCACCGTGCTGGTCATCCGCTGTCTCCTCCCGGCCGGGCGCTGCGTCCACGTCACCCGACGCCGAGGGGACGGGCGACGGGCGGTTCCGCCAGCAAGTTAGGAGGCCGGGATTACCGGAAGATTCGTCGCGGGAGTCGCTGACGCAACAGCCGCCGCACAGGGCGGGTCGGGACAATCGTGAGATCCCGGTCGGGGCGGGGCCAGCGGCGCGGGGCGCGGTCAGAGCTGTTGCAGGATACGCAACGCGCGGGCGACCCGCTGCATGGTGTCCGCGTCGGCCACGTCCACGCACTCGGTGAACCACTGCTTCATGGGCGAGGAGAGCCGGTCGGGCATCACCACGTGCCCGCCCATCGGCACGGCCAGCGGCGAGTCGCGCAGCAGCGCCGCCTCGACCACCTCGGCGACCATCACGATGGGAACGTCGGTGGAGTTGTAGACGTCGGAGCTGATCACCAGCCCGAGCCGCTCCCGGGCGCCGGAGATGCGCCAGACCTCTCCCCTACGCAGCACGCGGCCGCCCACCGAAGAGCACGTCGTCGACCATCGCCACCTCGCGGGCGTCGGCGATGGCGGCGGTCTCCAGGTCGAGCCCGGCCCGGTTGACGGCGTCGGCGTGCGCCGTGAAGACCTCGCGCAGCGCCTTCTCCCGGGCGGCCTGGTCCATCCAGGCGGAGAGCGACAGCCCCTCGCGCTTGGCGAACCGGCGCGCCTCCTCGATCGTGTCGTCGGAGAACGAGAGTGTCACCTTCGCAGTCATGCCACCCAGCCTACTCCCGGTATGACCACAGGTCATCCCCCCGCCCCGGGTCATCAGCCCCGGCGAAGGGCTCACGCTGTCGAGAGGTGGGCGTGGCCGGGAGGGCTTCCTGCCGCCACTAGGCAGCTGAGTCGAATACGACATCAGGGCCCGCCACGCCCCAGGGCCCAGGACCGACGACCCGCGACCCGCTGCCGACCACCGACCGGCAACCGGGCAACCGACCGGGCGACCGGCGACCGGCGACCGGCGACCGGCGACCGGCGACCGGCGACCGGCGACCGGCGACCGGCGACCGGCGACCGGCGACCG
>NZ_BBOL01000002.1:348614-453377 GCF_020884815.1 Micromonospora sp. NBRC 110038
GCGACCGGCGACCGGCGACCGGCGACCGGCGACCGGCGACCGGCGACCGGCGACCGGCGACCGGCGACCGGCGACCGGCGACCGGCGAGGATCATCCGTCGGCCGTGATGGCGTAGATGACTCAGCTCCCTATGTGGCACGAGAAGGGGCGCCCGCTCCCCTTGATCCGGCAGCCCTGGATGATCGAACAGGAGGTCCGGCGGGTTTCTCCTGTGCGGTGTGAGGTGCTCTTGACAGGACCGAAACAAACGGGACGCTGACCCGAAACCGCCCGGCGGCACGCTTTGCCGACATGACAGACGGTGCACGACCGGCGACTGCCCCGGGGGACTCCCCCCGGGAGGCGGCGACGCACTGCCCGTACTGCGCCCTCCAGTGCGGCATGACGCTGCGCGAGACCGGTGGGCGGGTCGAGGTCCTCCCCCGGGACTTCCCCACCAACCGTGGCGGCCTCTGCCAGAAGGGCTGGACGGCCGCCGAGCTGCTCGACCACCCCGACCGCCTGACCACCCCGCTGGTGCGCGACGCCGGCACCGGGCAGCTGCGCCCGGCGTCCTGGGCCGAGGCGATGGAGCGGGTCGCCGGGGGCGTGCGCGCCGTCCAGGACCGGCACGGCCGCGACGCGGTCGCCGTCTTCGGCGGCGGCGGGCTGACCAACGAGAAGGCGTACGCGCTGGGCAAGTTCGCGCGGGTGGCGCTGCGGACCCGGCACGTCGACTACAACGGGCGCTGGTGCATGTCGTCGGCAGCGGCGGCCGGCAACCGCGCGTTCGGCGTCGACCGGGGGCTGCCGTTCCCGCTGGCCGACCTGGGCCGGGCCCGCACCCTGCTGATGGTGGGCGCGAACCCGGCCGAGACGATGCCGCCGCTGATGCGCCACGTCGCCGACCAGCAGGCCGCCGGCGGGACGCTGATCGTGGTGGACCCCCGGGCCACCGCCACCGCCCGGCAGGCCGACCTGCACCTGCAACCGGTGCCCGGCACCGACCTCGCGCTGGCCAACGCGCTGCTGCACATCGCGCTCACCGAGGGCTACGTCGACCGGGCGTACGTCGCCGAGCGCACCACGGGCTTCGACGAGGTACGGCGGACGGTGGCCGGCTACTGGCCGGCCGAGGTGGAGCGGCTGACCGGCGTGCCGGTGGCCGACCTGGAGGCCACCGCGCGGGCCCTGGCCACGGCGGGCAGCGCGATCATCCTCACCGCCCGGGGGGCCGAGCAGCACGCCAAGGGCGTCGACACGGTCACCGCGTTCATCAACCTCGCGCTGGCGCTGGGCCTGCCCGGCCGGCCCGGCTCCGGCTACGGCTGCCTCACCGGCCAGGGCAACGGCCAGGGCGGGCGGGAGCACGGCCAGAAGGCCGACCAGCTTCCCGGCTACCGCAGCATCACCGACCCGGCGGCCCGCGCGCACGTCGCCGGGGTGTGGGGGGTGAGCGCCGACGAGCTGCCCGGGCCGGGCGTGCCCGCGTACCAGCTCCTGGATTCCCTCGGCACCCCGGCGGGCCCGAAGGCGCTGCTGGTGTTCGGCTCCAACCCGGTGGTGTCCGCGCCCCGCGCGGCCCGGGTCGAGGGCCGGCTGCGCGACCTGGACCTGCTGGTCGTCGCCGACCTGGTGCGCTCGGAGACCGCCGAGCTGGCCGACGTGGTGCTGCCCACCGCCCAGTGGGCCGAGGAGGACGGCACGATGACCAACCTGGAGGGCCGGGTGCTGCGCCGCCGCGCGGTGCGTACGCCCCCGGCGGGCGTGCGGACCGACCTGGCGATCATCGCCGACCTGGCCGACCGGCTCGGCGCGAAGGCGGGCTTCGGCGACGACCCGGCGGAGGTCTTCGGCGAGCTGCGCCGGGCCTCGGCCGGCGGGGTCGCCGACTACGCCGGGGTCAGCTACGACCGGATCGACGCCACCGGCGGGGTGTTCTGGCCCTGCCCGGATCCGGACGCGCCGGACACCCCACGGCTGTTCGCCGACGCGTTCCCCACCCCCGACGGGCGGGCCCGCTTCCGCGCCGTCGACCACCGGCCGGCCGCCGAGGAGGTGTGCGCCGAGTATCCGCTGCGACTGACCACCGGCCGGGTGCTCGCCCAGTACCAGTCCGGCGCGCAGACCCGCCGGGTGGCGGCGCTGCGCCGGGCCGCGCCGGGGGCGTTCGTCGAGCTGCACCCGGACCTGGCCGCCCGGCTCGGCGTCGGCGACGGCGAGGAGGTACGCGTCACCTCGCGGCGCGGCGAGCTGCGCGCCCCGGCCCGGCTCACCCCGACGATCCGCCCCGACACGGTCTTCGCGCCGTTCCACTGGGGCGGGGCCGCGCGGGCGAACTCGGTCACCAACGACGCCGTCGACCCGGTCTCCGGGATGCCTGAGTTCAAGATCTGCGCCGTCCGGGTGGAGAGGGCTCAGCCATGACCGCCGTCGTGATCGTGGGCTACGGGATGGCGGGCGCGCGGCTCGCCGCCGAGCTGCACGCCCGCCCCGGGGACCGCAAGGTCACCGTGCTCGGGGCGGAGCCGCACCGGGCGTACAACCGGATCATGCTCTCCACCCTGCTGGCCGGAAAGGTCGACGAGCCGGACGTGGAGCTGACCGAGGCCGCCGGGCACGGCGTGGACGTGCGCACCGGGGTCGCGGTGACCGCGATCGACCGGGCCGCCCGCGACGTGCGCACCGGCGACGGCGAGCGCATCGGGTACGACCACCTGGTGCTCGCCACCGGCAGCCGGGCCGTGGTGCCGCCGCTGCCGGGGCTGGACCCGGCGCGCCTGCCGGACCGGGTGGCCGTCTTCCGCACCCTCGACGACTGCCGACGCATCCTGGCCCTGTCCCGGGGCGCGCGCCGCGCGCTGGTGCTCGGCGGCGGCCTGCTCGGGCTGGAGGCGGCCCGGGGGCTCGCCGCCCGGGGGCTGGACGTCACGGTGGTCCACCCGAACGGGCACCTGATGGAGCGGCAGCTCGACCCGACGGCCGGCGCGGTGCTCGCCGGCACGCTCGCCGACCTCGGCGTACGCGCCCACCTCGGCGCGTCCGCGACGGGGCTCGCCGCCGACGCCGACGGCGTCCGGCTCGACCTGTCCGACGGCTCGTCGCTCGCCGCCGACCTGCTGGTGCTCTCCTGCGGGGTGCGCCCCGACACCGCCCTCGCCGCCGCGGCGGGGCTGGCGGTGCAGCGGGGCGTCGTGGTCGACGACCGGCTGCACACCAGCGACCCGCACGTCTCGGCGATCGGCGACTGCGCCCAGCACGACGGCACGCCCAGCGGGCTGGTCGCGCCGGCCTGGGCGCAGGCCCGGGTGGTGGCGCAGCTGCTCAGCGGCGCGGACGCGCACGCGGCGTACCGGCCCCGGCCGGCGGTGACCCGGCTCAAGGCGGCCGGGATCGACCTCGCCGCGATGGGCGACACCGCCGCCGGGGGCGACCGGGCCGGCGACGGGCCGGTCGAGGAGCTGACCTTCGCCGACCCGGCCCGGGGCACGTACGCCCGGCTGCGCATCCGCGACGAGCGGCTGACCGGGGCGATCCTGCTCGGCGACAACCCGGCCGTCGGCACGGTGGTGCAGCTGTTCGACCGGGGCGCTCCGGTGCCGTCGGACCGGCGGGCGCTGCTGCTGGGCCGGGCGCTCGGCGGCGCGCCGGCCGCCCCGGCCGCGTCACCGGCGCTGATGCCGGACGCGGCGACCGTGTGCCAGTGCAACGACGTCAGCAAGGGCGCGCTGGTGGCCTGCTGGCGGGCCGGGGCCCGGACGGTCGCGGCGATGTCGGCGGCGACCCGGGCCGGCACCGGCTGCGGCGGGTGCCGCGACGCCCTCGCCGGCATCGTCGGCTGGCTCGCCGAGGTCGACCCGGCGGCCGACGAACCGGCGGACCCGACCGACGACGACAGCCCGAGGGCGCGACACGACCGCGTGGAGGTGGCGTGATGAACGGCGACACGACAGGGCCGGGCACCGCCGGAGGCGACGCCGCCACCGGCGGCAGGGTGGTCGTCATCGGCAACGGCATGGTGGGGCAGCGGTTCACCGAGGCGCTGCGCGCCCGGGACACCGACCGCCGCTGGCAGGTCACGGTGCTCGCCGAGGAGCGCCGGCCCGCGTACGACCGGGTGCGGCTGTCGGCGTTCTTCGACGGGGTGTCCGCCGAGGAGCTGAACCTGCACACCCCCGACGACGGGGTGGAGCTGCGCCTCGGCGAGCCGGCCACCGCCATCGACCGCCAGCGGCGGGTGGTGGTCACGGCGGCCGGCGAGCATCCGTACGACGCGGTCGTGCTGGCGACCGGGTCGTACCCGTTCGTGCCGCCGGTGGCGGGCCGGGACCTGCCCGGGGTGTTCGTCTACCGCACGCTCGACGACCTGGAGTCGATCCGGGAGCACGCCCGGGGCCGGCGCGTCGGCGCGGTGATCGGCGGCGGGCTGCTCGGCCTGGAGGCGGCGAACGCGCTGCGCCTGCTCGGCCTGGCCACCCACGTGGTCGAGTTCGCGCCCCGGCTGATGCCGGTGCAGGTCGACGAGGCCGGCGGGGCGATGCTGCGCCGCTACGTCGAGGAGCTGGGGGTCACCACCCACCTCGGGGTGGCGACCACCGCGCTGCGGCCCGGCGCGGACGGCGCGGTGGCCGCGCTGGAGCTGTCCGACGGCCGCACGGTCGACGCCGAGCTGGTGGTGGTGGCGGCCGGCATCCGGCCCCGCGACGACCTGGCCCGCGCGGCCGGCCTGGAGCTGGGCCCGCGCGGCGGGGTGCTGGTCGACGCGACGTGCCGCACGGGTGACGAGCGGATCTGGGCGGTCGGCGAGTGCGCTGCCGTCGACGGGGTCTGCCACGGCCTGGTCGCCCCCGGGTACGCCACGGCGGAGGTGGTGGCCGACCGGCTGCTGGGCGGCGCGGCGACGTTCCCCGGCGCGGACACCGCGACGAAGCTGAAGCTGCTCGGGGTGGACGTGGCGTCGTTCGGCGACGCCCACGGCACCACCGACGGCAGCCTGGACGTGACGTTCACCGACCCGGCGACCCGGTCGTACGCGAAGCTGGTCCTCTCCGACGACGCGAAGACGCTGCTCGGCGGCGTGCTGGTCGGGGACGCGAGCGCCTACCCGACGCTGCGGGCCAGCGTCGGCGGGCCGCTGCCGGCCGCGCCGCTGGCGCTGCTGGCCCCGGCCGGCGGGGCGGCGGCCGGGGCCGGGGCGCTGCCCGGCAGCGCGCAGGTCTGCTCGTGCAACGCGGTGACCCGCGACGACATCGACGCGGCGATCGCCGGCGGCTGCGCGGACGTGCCGGCGCTGAAGGCGTGCACCCGGGCCGGGACGAGCTGCGGGTCATGCGTGCCGATGCTCAAGCAGCTCCTCGACGCGGCGGGGGTGAAGCAGTCCACGGCGCTGTGCGAGCACTTCGACCTGAGCCGGCAGGAGCTGTTCGACGTGGTGCGGGTGCGCGGCATCCGCACCTTCTCTCGGCTGATCGCCGAGCACGGGCGGGGCCGGGGCTGCGACATCTGCAAGCCGGTGGTCGCCTCGATCCTCGCGTCGCTGGGCACCGGGCACGTGCTCGACGGCGAGCGGGCGTCGTTGCAGGACACCAACGACGCGTACCTGGCGAACCTGCAACGCGACGGCAGCTACTCGGTGGTGCCCCGGATCCCCGGCGGCGAGATCACCCCGGAGAAGCTGATCGTCATCGGTCAGGTGGCGCAGGAGTTCAAGCTCTACACGAAGATCACCGGCGGGCAGCGCATCGACCTGTTCGGGGCGCGGGTCGACCAGCTCCCGCAGATCTGGCGGCGGCTGGTGGACGCGGGCTTCGAGTCGGGCCACGCGTACGGCAAGGCGCTGCGCACGGTGAAGTCGTGCGTCGGCGAGACCTGGTGCCGGTACGGGGTGCAGGACTCCGTCGGCCTGGCCGTGGCCCTGGAGCTGCGCTACCGGGGGCTGCGCGCCCCGCACAAGCTCAAGTCGGCGGTGTCGGGCTGCGCCCGGGAGTGCGCCGAGGCCCGCAGCAAGGACTTCGGCATCATCGCCACCGACACCGGCTGGAACCTCTACGTCGGCGGCAACGGCGGCTTCCGGCCCCGGCACGCCGACCTGTTCGCCACCGACCTGTCCACGGCGGAGCTGATCCCGCTGATCGACCGGTTCCTCATGTACTACATCCGCACGGCGGACCGGTTGCAGCGCACCGCCGCCTGGATCGAGGCGATGGAGGGCGGGCTCGACCACCTGCGCGCGGTCATCGTGGACGACTCGCTGGGCCTCTGCGCCGAGCTGGAGGCGGAGATGGCCCGGCACGTGGCGGCGTACTCGGACGAGTGGCGCGACGTGCTCGACGACCCGGAGCGGCTGCGCCGGTTCACGTCGTTCGTCAACGCGCCCGACGTGCCGGACCCGTCGATCACCTTCGCCGTCGAACGCGGCCAGCCCGTGCCCGCCGGCCGGGCCCGGCCGGTCGCGGCACCCGACGGCGAGGCGCCCGCCCGCCGCCGGCAACCGGTCACCCTCGGCCTTCCGGAGGTACGGCGATGAGCATCGCGACGGACACGTACACGCGCCGCCCGGCGGCGGACACGCAGGGCTGGAGCCCGGTCTGCCCGCTGGAGAAGCTGGAGCCGGAGCGGGGCGTGGCGGCCCTGGTCGACGGGGCGCAGGTCGCCCTGTTCCGCACCGGCGACGAGCTGTTCGCCCTGGACAACCTCGACCCGGTCGGCGGCGCGTACGTGCTGTCGCGGGGCATCGTGGGCAGCCGCGGCGGCACGCCGACGGTTGCCTCCCCGCTGCACAAGCAGGTGTACGACCTGCGCACCGGCGCCTGCCTGGACCTGCCCGGCGTGGCGGTGCCCCGGCACGACGTGCGCTGCCGGGACGGCCTGGTCGAGGTGCGGTTGAGACGGGAGGGGTGAATGGCCGACGAGCTGGCCGGCTTCACCATCGGGGTCACCGCTGACCGCCGGCGCGACGAGCTGGCCGCCCTGCTACAACGGCGCGGCGCGCGGGTGGTCATCGCGCCGGCCCTGCGGATCGTGCCGCTGACCGACGACACGGACCTGCGCGAGGCGACCCGGGAGTGCCTGGCCCGCCCGCCGGACGTGCTGATGGCCAACACCGGCATCGGGATGCGCGGCTGGCTGGAGGCGGCCGAGGGCTGGGGGCTGGCGGAGCCGCTGCGCGGCGTGCTGTCGCAGGCGTACGTGGTGGCCCGGGGTCCCAAGGCGCGGGGGGCGATCCGCGCCGCCGGCCTGCACGACCAGTGGTCGCCGGACTCGGAGAGCTGCGAGGAGGTCGTCGAGCACCTGGTGCGGCGCGGGGTGGCCGGCCAGGTGATCGCCATGCAGTTGCACGGCGACCGGCAGCCCGAGTGCACGAGCGCGCTGGAGGACGCCGGGGCGACCGTGATCGAGGTCCCGGTCTACCGGTGGGCTCCGCCGACCGACCCCGCGCCGCTGCACCGGCTCATCGACCTGGTCGCGGGCCGGCTGGTGGACGCGGTCACGTTCACCTCCGCCCCGGCGGCCGAGGCGCTGCTGCGCGCCGCCGGGGACCGCACCGAGACGGTGCTGGAGGCGCTGCGCGGCGACGTGCTGGCCAGTTGCGTGGGCGCGGTCACCGCCGAGCCGCTGGTGCGGCGGGGGGTGCCGGTGAGCGCGCCGAGCCGGGCCCGGCTGGGCGCGCTGGTCCGGACCATCGTGGACGAGCTGCCCCGGCGTACGGTCAGCATCAAGGCCGCCGGGCACCTGCTGACCCTGCGCGGGCACGCGGCCGTGGTCGACGGGGAGCTGCGCCCGCTGGCCCCGGCGCCGATGGCGGTGCTGCGGGCGCTGTCCGCGTCACCGGGGCGGGTGCTGTCCCGCACCGCCCTGCTGCGGACGCTGCCGCGCGGCGCGGACGAGCACGCGGTGGAGATGGCGGTGGCCCGGCTGCGGGCCGGGCTGAAGGCCCCCCGGGTGGTGCAGACGGTGGTGAAGCGCGGCTACCGCCTCCGGATCGACTGACCGGCCTGAGCTGGGGCCGGCTGGCCGGTGGGGCTGCCGGCGGCGAAGTGCGCCGACCAGGGCCGGGAACGGTGGCTGCCTCCGGTACACGACACGCCGACGCGATGGCACCGCTACCGGCCAGGGATCATGTGCCCCCGCAGCGCCCCCGGCGGCACGCACCGCCTTCGGGGGCACCGCGCCCGGCCCGGTCAGGCCTTGGGGCTCGTCGGCTGACGGCCGCTCTTCTTCGCCTCTTCGCCGCCCGAGCCGCCGAGCGAGAGGTCGACCAGCGCCCGCAGGAACGCCGACGCGTGGTCGGCCTCGTCGTGGGCGATCTCGGCGAACAGCGCCGCCGCGCGATCGTCGTCGGCCGCCGCCGCCTGCCGGGAGAAGGACGGGTACATGGTGGTCGCCTCGTGCTCCTCCCCCGCGATCGCGGTGCGCAGGTTGTCGGCGTCGCCGCCGACCAGCCCGGCCAGGATGGCGGTCTGCGCGAAGTGCTCGCCGAGCTCCTGCCCGGCGGTGTTGTCCCAGAGCCGGGCCAGCCTGCGCTGCCCGGTGGCGCGCGCGTGCTCGGCGTAGAGGGTGTACTTCGCGTTGGCGAACGCCTCGCCGCGCAGCGTGGTCTTCAGGTTGTCCTCGGTCCGCCCCGAGCAGGCCGGCGTGCTGCGGACGATCGGCACCGGCGGCACCACCTCGCCGACGGGGACGACGATGCCCCCGCCGGGGTTCAGCAGGGCCTCCAGCGCGACCCGGAACCGGGCGGCGTGCGTCGCCTCGTCGCCGGCCAGCTCGGTGAACAGGTCGGCCGCCTCGGGGCAGTCGTCCAGGCGGGCCTGCTCGGCGTACGACGGGTAGACGACGGTCGCCTCGTGCTCCTCACCGGCGATCGAGTCGCGCAGGTTGGCCTGGTTACCGTGCACGAAGTTGATCAGCTCGGCCTCGGCGGCGAAGTGGTCGTACCGTTCGGTCTCCGCCGTCTCCCGGAAGAGGGTGGCGATGCCGTCCTGCCCCGTCCGCTCCGCCTCCTGGGCGTATGCGAGGTAGCTGGCGTGGGCGTACGCCTCGCCCTCCATCGCGGTCAGGGTGTTGCGGCGGGTCTGCGGGTCCAGCCCGGCGGCCTGGGCCGGGCCGGCGAGGCCGATCACCGCGCCCGCCACCACGGCGGTCATCACTGTGACTCTGCGCATGTGCTCCTCCTGCGTCGAGCGTGCCGTGGTGCACTGGTCACGCTGCGTCAATCTCTTGGAGAAGGGTAAGTTGCCGCAGGTCAAAGGGGATGCGGGGCGCGCTGAGGCGCGCGTGGGTCCACGAATGTGAACGCGGAGGGTCGCGCCCGTAACGACAAACCGGACCCGCGCCGGGCTAGACGGCGCTGGCGGCGGTCCGGACGACCCGGACCGCCGCCAGCCTTTCCGACGTCAGCCGACCGGAGTCGGGAAGCCCCGGCCGTGCTCGGCCTGCAGTCGCATCATCGCGTGCTCGACGACCGTCACCAGCACCTGCTTGACGGGCTCGCGGTGCCGGGCGTCGGTCATGATCAGGGGCACCTGGGGCGAGATGGCGAGGGCCTCGCGGACCTCCTCCAGCTCGTACTGCGGGGCCCCGTCGAACCGGTTGAGCGCCACCACGTACGGCAGGCGGCGGTTCTCGAAGTAGTCCAGCGGGGCGAACGCGTCGGTGATCCGGCGGGTGTCGACCAGCACCGCCGCGCCCACCGCGCCCTTGATGATCTCGTCCCACATGAACCAGAACCGGGTCTGGCCGGGCGTGCCGAAGAGGTACAGGATCAGGTCCTCGGCCATGGTGATCCGGCCGAAGTCCATGGCGACCGTCGTCGTCTGCTTCCCCGGCACCTTCGACGGGTCGTCGATGCCGACGCCGGCCGAGGTCATCACCGCCTCGGTGGTCAGCGGAGTGATCTCCGAGACCGCGCCGACCAGGGTCGTCTTGCCCACGCCGAAGCCGCCCGCAACCACGATCTTCGCGGAGGTGATCCCGCGGTTGCGGCGCGCCCCGGCGGGGTCATAGCCTGCGAAGTCCACTTAGCACCCTTCCAAGAATTTCCATCCGCTCCTCGTATCCCTCGGCGGGAGCGGCAGTATGCAGGGTCAGCAGGCCCTCGGCCACCATGTCGGCGACGATGACCCGGGCGACACCCAGGGGCATCCGGGTGTACGCGGCAACCTCGGCCAGCGACTGGGGCCGACCCTCGCAGATCGTGGCGATCCGGTGCTTGTCGTGACCGGCGAACCTGGACTCGGCGACGGCTGTCGGGCTGGCCGTCAGCACCGCCTCCAGCGCGATGTCCTGGCGTGGCTCGGTACGGCCCCGGGTGACCGCGTACGGACGCACCAGCGCGCCGCGCGGGTCCTCCCGTCGTTGGTCCATCCGCGATCACCTCCTCCCGGTCGACGTCGTCGCTCGACGTCTGGTCATCTGTCCGTGCAGCCCGGCCGCGCTACGCGCGCACCGCGTCGCGGGGCAGCGGCACCAGCGCGGCGCCCACCCGCTCGACCAGCAGCGCCATCTCGTAGCCGACCTGCCCCACGTCGCAGCTGCGGGCGGCGAGCACCGCCATCGACGAGCCGTCGCTGATCGACATGAGGAACAGGTATCCGCTGTCCATCTCGATGACCGTCTGGAGCACCCCGCCGGCGCTGAACATGCGGGCCGCGCCCTCGGTCAGGCTCACCACGCCGGAGGTGATGGCGGCGAGCTGGTCGGCCCGGTCCGGGGGGAGGTCCCGGGACGAGGCGAGCAGCAGCCCGTCCGCGGACACCGCCACCACGTGGGCGATGCCCGCCACGCTGTCGGCGAAGTTGGTGAGCAGCCAACCCATGTCCTGCATGGCCGCTGGCCTGTTCATCGGCTCGTCTCCTTGGTCGAATTGCTGGTCTGGTCCGCCCCGCCGGCCGTCCGCCCCCGCTGCACGCCGCGGTGATAGGCCGACAGCAGGCCGCGTACCTCGTCGGGGGTGCGCCGGCTGCGGTCCCGGCCGCTCTTCGGTTCGATCCCCCCGGGGACGAGCTGGGCCTGGGGCACCCGCTTGGGCAGGCCGGAGCGGGTGGTGCCGGCGGCCGGCGGTTCGGCCGCCCGGCTGGCCCGGGACCAGCCCTCGTCGGCGGCGGTCCGCCACGCCTCCGGGTCCACCGCCGGCGGCGGGGTGGGCGCCGCCGGCCCGCCGGTCGCGGAGGCGGCCGGCTGCGGGGGCGGTGCCACCGGCATGGTGCTGGCCGGCGGCGCGGTCGTCGCGCTTGGGCCGTCCGTGGCGGTGGCCCCCGGGGTACGGGTGGGCAGCGGAGCCCGCGGCGGGGCGGTGGCCTGTGCCGGGGCGGGCGCGTCGTCGAAGTTGGGGCGCTGGAAGATCGCGGTCACGTCATCACCGTGCGAGCGGAACCATACCGCCTCCATCTCGCGGAAGATCGGCGCCTCCGCCTGCTGGGCCGGGCGAGCGACCACCGGGGTGGCCGGTGCGGCCGGCACGGGCGGGGCGGAAGGGGCGGAGGGTGCCATCCCGGCGACCGGGCCACCCGGCAGCGCCGGGGCCGCCGGCGCGAACGACGCCGGGGTCGCCGGCGCGAGCGGTGCGGCCGGCGCGAACGACGCCGTCGGGGTGGCCGGGGCGAGCGGGGTGGCCGGCTGGGCGGACTCCCCGTTCGGCGACCGTCGGGGCAGCGGGTCGATCGCCGGGAACGCCACGGTCGGGCTGCCGATCGCGCCACCGCCGGGCGCGTACGCCGGCTGGGCCGGCCCGGCCGGCTGCGAGGCGGGCGGCTGCGACACGGGTGTCACGGTCGGGATCGTCGGCTGGGACACGGTCGGGCTGCCGAACGGCGCGGCCGTCGCCGCGTCCCGGGCGTCGCCGGGCACCTGCCACCGGGCCGGCGTCGGCGCGGCGGTGCGCCACTGGTCGGTCAGGGTGGCGGTGCGGCCGGCGGTCGCCGGCTCACCGAAGCTGGCCGGGCTCGGCGGGGCCTGCTCCACCGCGGCCGGCTGGCGTGCCGGGGTGAGCGGGGCCGGAGCCGGCTCGCGTCCCCGCAGCGACGGCAGCACGACGGTCGAGGCGGGCAGGGTCACCTGGGCGACGGTGCCGCCCTCCACGTTGCGCCGCAGCTCCACCCGGATGCCGTACCGGGAGGCGAGGCGGCTCACCACGGCCAGACCCATCAGCCGGAACGCGGCCACGTCCACCGTCGACGGCGCGGAGAGCCGGCGGTTGAGCGAGTCGAGCTGCTCGTCGGTGAGGCCGAGGCCCCGGTCCTCGACCTGGATGAGCACGTAGTCGCGGATCCGCCGGCCGTCGGCGACCACCACCGTGTTCGGCGGCGAGAAGCGGGTGGCGTTGTCGAGCAGCTCGGCGACCAGGCGGACGACGTCGTTCACCGCGTGCGCGGCGACCGAGATGTCGGTGTCGACGGTGCCGAACTCGATGCGGTTGTACTGCTCGACCTCAGACTGGGAGGCCCGCAGCACGTCGATCAGGAGGGCGTCGTCGCGGCGCGGCACGGCGGAGTCGGCACCGGCGAGGACCAGCAGGTTCTCGTCGTTGCGGCGCATCCGGGTGGCCAGGTGGTCCAGCTCGAAGAGCTGGGCGAGCCGCTTCGGGTCCTCCTCGCCGCGCTCGATCGCGTCCAGCTCGCCGATCATCCGGTCGACCAGCGTCTGACTGCGCCGGGCCAGGTTGAGGAACATCGCGGAGACGCTGGTGCGCAGCGCGGCCTGCTCGGCGGCGACCCGGACCGCCTCCCGGTGGACGACGTTGAACGCCAGGGCCACCTGGCCGACCTCGTCGCGGTTGGTGAGCTTGATCGGGTCCCGGACCTGCCGGACGATCTCCTCCACGCCGCCGTCGCCGACGTTGCCGATGCTCTGCAGCCGCTGCACCGCGTCGGGGAGATCGTGGTTGGCCACCGACAGCGCGCCCTCGCGCAGCCGGCGCAGCGAGTGGTTGAGCGAGCGGGCCAGCACCACGGCCAGCGTGACCGCGATGATCAGGGTCAGCAGCACCAGCACCGACTCGATGACGGCCTGCTGGATGACGTCCGCGCGGGCCTGCTCGGTCTGGTCGAGCAGCCGCCGCTGGAGCTGGATCTCCGCCCACCGCATCAGGTCGTTGACCGAGCCGACGGAGGCGGACACGTCGGCGGCGGTGACCAGCGGGGTCTGCCCGACCGACCGGGTCAGGTCGGCGGCCACCCGGTCGGCGAGCACGACGGCGTCGCCGGAGACGGTGCCGTCGACCAGGGCCCGCTGGGCCGGGTCGGCCGACAGCGAGAAGGAGACCAGGGCCTCCTGCTGGCTGGTGAGCGTGGCCACGAAGGAGGAGAACTGCTCCTCGTCGAGCCGGCCGGAGGACAGCGCCGTGTAGGCGACGGCCTGCTCCTCGGCGACCGCGGCCTTGGCGTGGGCGAACGCGGCCACCGCCCGGCGGTTGTCGGCCAGCGCCTCCTGGCCGGGCAGCTGGGCGAGCGTGTCGTTGTAGGAGACCAGGTCGGTGACGATGACGCCGTAGCGCAGCGACGCCTCGGCCACCGGCATCTGCTTGCGGTCCAGCACCTCCTGGCGGGTGCTGTTCAGCGTCTTCAGGTGGTCGTCGATGACCTTGAGCCGGTCCCGCACGTCGGCCGGGACCTCGCCGATGCCGGCCCGCTCGGCGTTGTACGCCTCGATGCGCGCGTCGGTGCTGCGCACCCGCAGGTTGAACTCGTCGACCCGGCCCTTCTCCCCCGGGCGGGCCAGCAGGGTGGCCGCGGCCATCCGCTCCTTGTGCAGGTCCTGCGTCAGCGCCGAGACGTCGATCGACAGGGCGGTCAGCGACCGCAGCTGGGTCGCCTCCAGCGCGCCCTCACCGGTGGAGATGAGCCGGATGGTGGCGAGCGCGATCACCGCCGCGACGGGCACCACCAGAATCAGCGCCAGCTTCGAGCGGATCCGGGCATCCCGGAGGCGGGGCAGCCGTCGCCGGCTCCGCTCGTTCGACTCGCCGCTCTCGGGCAGGGTCGTAGGTCCGGTGCTCACGACATCGCCTCCGTCGTTTCTTCCACGCCTGAACCGCCGACCCGTGCCCGGTGCAGCGGACAGCGCCGCGCGCGGCACGGCCGCGATTTCATCAGAGAAGATCGTGTTTGGGAAGCCGCGGTGAGGTAGGAAACGGTCGCACGGCACTCATCGCGTGATCCGGTCAACTAATACCTTCATTTCCCCAAGCCCCTGATCAGGGGATGTGACTCCAGAGTGGTCGCGCGCTTATGCAAAGTAAGCGTTTGCAAACATCGGGTTACCCCAACATGTGGGACGCCCGTCCCGAAAAGCTTCGGAGCATCCGCGCTTGACCACAGGGCCCGGCATTGGCAAGGTTTTGCAGGCTTCGCGCACACCGTACGGCAGACCAATCCCGTTTCTCCACTGAGGACGGAACAAGCGGCGGTGACCGGGCATCTGCCCGCGCCGCACCTGGAGGACAGAGTTGACTCCCATCCGCTCCGTGACCATCGCGGCGCTCGCCTCGGCCGTCCTGGCCACCACGCTCACCGGCTGCCAGTTCGGCGCGGCGGAGCAGGATACGAGCCCGATCGTGATCGCCGTGGACCTGGAGCTGTCCGGCTCCGCGGCCCCGGTAGGCAAGGCGTACCAGCGCGCGCTGGAACTGAAGGTCGACCAGATGAACGCCTCGGGCGCGCTCGGCGCCCGCAGGATCGAGCTCAAGGTGAAGGACAACCGGTCGGACGCGAGCGAATCGCTGCGCAACATCGGTGACTTCAGCAACGACTCCCAGGTGAGCGCGATCATCATGGGCGGCTGCAACGAGTGCGCCGTCGGCGCGGCTCGTACGATCAACGAGAAGAAGATCCCGACGATCGCGCTCGCCTCGTCCAGCGCCGTGGCCACCCCGGTCGCCGACCGGCGGTACCTGTTCAAGCTGGCCCCGAACGCGGCCGACAGCGCCGCCGCCCTCACCACGGAGCTGCGCCGCCGCGGCATCCGCAAGGTGACCGTGCTCAACAGCGACGACAGCTACGGCCGGGAAGGGCTGGACGTGCTGCGGCGCGAGTTCGACAAGACCAACATCAAGTTGCTGAGCGACCAGTCGGTGAAGACCACCGACACCGACGTCAGCCAGCAGGTCGCCACGCTGGCCGCGCGGGAGCCGGAGGCGATGGTGGTCTGGACCCCGCCGGAGCAGGCGATGCTCGCCGCGGGCGCGGCCCAGACGGCCGGGTTCACCGGCTCGCTGTTCTTCGACGCCTCGGCCGCCGGGGAGCTGTTCCTGGGCGCGTCGTCCCGGTCGGCGGAGCGGGCCACCCTGATCTTCACCCAGACGATGGTCATCGACGACGTCATCGCCACCACCCCGGCCAAGGCGGCCCGCCGCCAGTGGTTCCAGGACTACACGGCCCGCTTCGGCGGCTACAACGGCTTCTCCTCGTTCGCCGCGGACGCCGTGCAGCTCATCGCCGACGCCGAGCTGCGGGCCGGCGGCGCGCCCGGCAAGGCCGGCCGCGACGGGCTGCGCAACGTGCTGGAGACGTCCCAGATGGACGGCCTCTCCGGCCCGATCCGGATGACGCCGGACAACCACTCGGGGCTGATGCCGCAGGCCCTCACGACGCTGGTCGCCCGGGGCGGCCGCTGGCGGCTCGCCGGCTGACGGCACGCACGACGACGATGGGCCTGCCGGTCGACCGGCAGGCCCATCGTCGTCTCACCTCGACGAGGTGGTCGCCCGCACCCAGGGCAGGGCCAGGCGCTCCACGAACACCAGCGCCGAGTAGAGCAGGATGCTGACCAGCGCCACCAGCATGATCGCCGCCCAGGCGGTCGCGGTGTCGCCGATGCCGGCATACTGGGTGATGACGTACCCGAGGCCGCTCTCGCCGGCCTGGAACTCCCCGATCACCGCGCCGATGGCGGCCAGCGGCATCGCCACCTTCAGGCCGACGAAGATCTGCGGCAGCGCGGCCGGGAAGCGCACCTTGCGGAACGCCTGCCACCAGGAGGCGTTCAGGGAGCGGACCAGCTCGGCCAGGTCGGACGGTGTGGTGGTCAGCCCGGTCGCGGTGGAGAGCACGATCGGGAAGAAGCAGAGCAGGAAGACCATGGTCAGGATCGGCTTCTGACCCCAGCCGAGCGCCACCACGAGCAGCGGCCCCAGGGTGATCTTCGGGACCGCGTTGACCGCGACCAGCAGCGGGGTGAACATCCGCTCGACGGTGCGCGAGGCGGCCAGCGACAGCCCGAGCAGGACGCCGGCCACGGCGGAGAGCGCGAAGCCGATCAGGATCTCCAGCATGGTGTCGAGCGTGTGCTCCAGCATCCGGTCCGGCTTGTCGGTGAACGCCGACAGCACCGAGCCGGGGGTGGGCAGCGCGGCGGGGTGCACCAGCTCCAGCCGGGCGGTGAGCCACCACACCGCGAACGCGACCAGCAGGCCCGCGCCGGGCAGCAGCAGGCCGTTCGCGCCGGCCCGCGCGCCGACGCCGAGGGCGCCGCGCCCCACGGCGGGGCGGCGCTGGTCGACGGGCGGGCCCGCGAGCGCCGGTTCCGGCGACCGGAGGTCGGTCATCTTGTTCTCCTCATCCATCCGGCGCGGCGGCCGGGAACGGAACGGGGGTACGTCCCGCCGGAGGCCGGCGGGACGTACCCCTGCTGACTTGTCGGACCGGTCAGGACTGCGGCACGAGGTTGAAGTCGATGATCTGGTCGGGGGTGAGGTTCTGCTTGAGCGAGCCCGCGCCCTGGAGGATCGCGATGCTCTTGGCGACCCGGCCGCTGTCCAGCGTGCCGATCTTGGTGCCGGAGTTGTTGGAGCGGACGTACCCGGCCATCAGCTGGAGCTCGGCGGCGGCCGCCGCCGGGTTGGTGGCGTCGACGTTCTTCTTCAACATCTCGGCGGCCTCCTGCGGGTTCGCCAGGGAGTACTCCAGACCCTTGATCAGCGCGGCGCTGAACCGCTTGACCATCTCCGGCTTCTCCTTGGCGATCTTGCTGGAGGTGATCAGCACGTTGCCGTAGAGGTCCTGCATCACGTTGCTGTAGGGCAGCAGGACGGCCTTCTTCTTGGTGACCGCCTCGACCGTCGGCTGGCCCACGACGAACTGGCCGATGCCGTCGACGGAGCCGGAGGCGAGGGTGCCCATCAGGGTCTGCGGCTCGCCGTTGACCCAGGTCACCTTGTTGACGTCCACGCCGGCGAGCCGGGCGTACGTCGGGAAGAGGTTGCGGACCACGGACGCCGGAGCGTCGGCGAGCTTCTTGCCCTCCAGGTCCTTCGGCGAGGCGATGTTCTTGCCCTCGACCGTCACGATGGCCGCCATGGTGCGCTGCTGGATCGCCGCGACGGCGACGAAGTCCTTGGCCTGGCCGTTGCCGAGCTGGAGCAGACCACCGGTGAGGTCGATGGGGCCGAAGTCGGCCTGACCGCCGACGATGGTCTGGATCACCGCGCCCGTACCCTGACCGGGCTTGATCTCGACGTCGAAGCCGGCTTCCTTGAAGAAGCCCTTCTCCTTCGCCACCCAGGCGTAGGAGTCCCGCCCGAAGTTGCCAAAGGAAGTGAGGTACGTCACTTTCTCCAGTGACTTGCCGTCTCCACCCTTGGCGTCGGACGCGTCCGAGTCGCTGCTGCACGCGGACACCAGGGTGAGGGCGGAGGCCAGGAGGGCCGCGGCGACCGTGCGGGTCAGCCTGTTCATCTGTGCACCATGTCCTTTCCGACCAGGGGCGATGCGCCTCCGGGCGGGTCGTCGAGAGCAACGGCGTCGACAGAGGGGGGAGCCGACGCCATCGTCGTGAGGGGACTCTTCGCCGGCACAGACTACGCAAGAGACCTGCCGGTGTAGCGAGGAGTGTGTGTTTCGGAACGGAAACGAACTGATCTCCACCCCGGACCGTTGCCTCCGGACGGCGGCGGGCTACCCTAGCTGCGATCCTGATGGTCCACTCAGGGAGGACACCGGCGATGATCCGACTGTCCGGCGTGTCCCGCACCTTCGACGGCCGGGCCGGCCGGGTCGAGGCGCTGCGGGGCATCGACCTCGACGTCGCCGAGGGCGAATTCGTCGCCGTGCTCGGGCGCTCGGGCTGCGGCAAGTCCACCCTGCTGCGGATGATCGCCGGCCTGCTGCCGGCCACCGCCGGGGAGATCACCGTCGCCGGCACGCCCATCACCCGCCCCCGCCGCGACATCGCCATGCTGTTCCAGCGCCCCGCCCTGCTGCCCTGGCGGTCGGTGCTGGACAACGTGCTGCTGCCCGTGGAGATCTTCGGCTGGAAGCGGGCCGGGCACCGCGAGCGCGCCCGGGAGCTGCTCGACCTGGCCGGGCTCGCCGGGTTCGAGAAGCGGCTGCCGCACGAGCTGTCCGGCGGCATGCAGCAGCGCGTCTCGCTGTGCCGGTCGCTGATCGGCGACCCCCGGGTGATGCTCATGGACGAGCCGTTCTCCGCCCTGGACGCGCTCACCCGCGAGGAGCTCTCCGGTGAGCTCCAGCGGGTGCACATGACCAGCGGGGCCACCGTCGTCTTCGTCACCCACTCCATCGACGAGGCGGTGCTGCTCGCCGACCGGGTGGTCGTGCTCAGCCCTCGGCCGGGCCGGATCCGCGCGATCGTCGAGGTCGACATCCCCCGGCCCCGGACCCTCGGCCGCAACGCCCACCTCGCCGACGTCGCCCGGGTCAGCGCCGAGCTGCACGAGCTGCTGATGGAACGCGACGCCCCCGCCGCGCCCGCCGCCACCGGGGCCGGCGCGGAGGGGCGGTGACCATGCGGGTCAGCGTCTTCACCGAGCCGCACCGGGGCGCCACCTACGACGACCAGCTGCGCTTCGCCCGGGCCGTCGAGGCGGGCGGCTTCGAGGGGTTCCTGCGGGCCGACCACTACCAGTTCCTGGGCACCGAGCCCGGCCTGCCCGGCCCCACCGACGCCTGGCTCACCCTCGCCGCGCTGGCCCGGGAGACCACCCGGATCCGGCTCGGCACCCTCGTCACCTCGGCCACCTTCCGGCTCCCCGGGCCGCTCGCCGTCATGGTCGCCCAGGTCGACCAGATGAGCGGCGGCCGGGTCGAGCTGGGCATCGGCGCCGGGTGGTACGAGCGGGAGCACACCTCGTACGGCATCCCGTTCCCCGCCGTCGGCGAGCGCTTCGACCGGCTCGCCGAGCAGCTCGAAGTAATCACCGGCCTGTGGCGCACCCCCGTCGGCGAGACGTACAGCTTCACCGGCGAGCACTACCGCCTGGTCGACGCGCCCGCCCTGCCCAAGCCGGTCCAGCGGCCCGGCCCACCGGTGATCGTCGGCGGGAGCGGCCCCAGGCGCACGCCCGAACTGGCCGCCCGGTACGCCGACGAGTTCAACGTGCCGTTCAAGAGCGTCGCCGAGACCGCCGCCGCGTACGAGCGGGTGGTCGAGGCGTGCGACCGGCACGGCCGCCCGGCGTCGGGGCGGGCACCGCTCGTCCTCTCCGCCGCCATCGCGGTGGCGATCGGGCGCACCGACGCCGAGGCGCGGCTGCGGGCCGCGCCGTTGCACGCCAAGAGCGCCCTGCCGCCGGAGGAAGCGGTGGTCGGCTCGCCCGCCCGGCTCGTCGACCGGATCGGCGAGTTCGCCGCCGTCGGGGCGACCCGGGTGCACCTGCGGCTGACCGACCTCGCCGACCTCGACCACCTGGAGCTCGTCGCCGCCGAGGTGCTCCCGCACCTCAGGCACGCCGACGCTCCCGCCACTGGAGGCTGACCGCATGACCGACGTGATCGACGGAACCGAGCTGGGCCCGGTGGGCCAGGAGATCGTCTACGAGAACGACCGGGTGCGGGTGTGGCACATCCGGCTGGAGCCGGGCGAGCGGCAGCCGCTGCACCGGCACGACCACCCGTACCTGGTGATCGCCGTCCAGGGCGCGAAGAACGTGGTGCAGACGATCGACGGCACCACCATCGACGCGGACGAGCCGACCGGCGGGGTCGTCTACCGCGACCCGGGTGCCGTCCACATGCTCACCAATGTCGGGGATACGACGTACCTGGCGCGGCTGGTCGAGCTCAAGTAGTCCCAGGCCGGGCGCGTCGGGCGCGCCGCGCGGTGCCAAGGTGGCGATCGGGCGCACCGGGCCGTAACGTGCCCGACATGGCCTTTCGGACGTGGGGCAAGCCGCTGTCCACCGCGCTCGGGGTGAGCATGCTGGCCGGGGCCGGCCAGCTCGGCGTCGCGTACGGCTTCGGCATCGTGCGGATCGCCGGCGACTTCACCGACGCCACCGTCAACCGGTGGCCCGCCCAGCTCGTCTGGGTGGGCTGGTGCGCGGCGCTCGCCGCCGTGGTCGGCGCGGTGGTAACCGAGCGGCTCGTCAGCGCCGACTGGGTCACCGGCACCACGACCGGGCGGCTCGCCCTGGCCGGCGCGGCGGCCCTGGGCGCGACCGTCGTCGCGCCGCTGTGCATGCAGCCGGCCCGGGCCACCCAGCTCAACAGCGTGGACCCGGTCTGGGCGATGGGCATCTGCGCGACCCTCGGCGCGGTGGTCGGCGCCGGCGCGGCGCTCGCCGTGCTGCTGCGCCCGCCGCTGGGCTGGAACGTCGCGGCGGTCGCCGGCACGGTCTGGTTCGTCGCCCTGGTCTCGGCCCTGCCGGCCCTCGTCGGCACCGGCCCGCTGCCGACCGTACGCCTGGGGGTGTTCGAGCCGGGCTGGCTCGCCGCCGACGCGGCGCAGGGGCTGGCCACCATCGTCCTGCCGTTGGTGGCCCTGCTCGCGGGCGCGGCCTCCGGCGCGCTGGCCCGCCGACGTGGGCACCCGCCGCTGATCGCCGGCGCGACCGGGGCGGCGGGCCCCGTGCTGGTCGCCTTCGCCTACCTGACCGCCGGCCCCGGCGACTCGGCCGACCGGTACCAGCTCGCGCCCTACTACGGTGCCCTGCTCGCGGTCGCCACCGGCCTGCTCGGCGCCACGGCCGCCGCCCTGGCCCGCTGGCCCCTCCTCGCCCGCTCCGCCAGCGCCGATACGCTGGCCGACGGGCCGGCCGGCGGCGTCGATCCGGCGGCCGGCGTGCCGACGGCCGACCTGTCCGGGGCCGGGGGTGCGCCCCTGACCGGAGCGCTCGGTGCCCGCCCGCCCGGGACGCTCCGCGCGGCCCTGTCCGGGATGCGCGCCGCCGGCCTGACCAGGGGACGCGGCGTCGGCCTGCCCGGCTCGCCCCGCGCAGGCGGGCAGCAGGGCGCGATCGAGCCGACGGACATCCTCCGGCCGCTGCCGACCGGGCCCACCCCGCCGGTGGCCGGCGACGCCGACGGGCCCGACGGCCCGGCCGACCTGGCCGCCCAACCGGGCGCGACCACGGCCCGCCGGGTCCCGGCGACCATCGGCGACCCGCTGCCGGACGACCGCACCGGCGACGCCGCCCGCAGCGGAGGCCCCCGCAGTCGGGGCGACGAGGGCCGGGACCGGGTCGGGGTCGACGGTCCGGCGGGCGCTCCCCCCGCCCACTGGGAGTGGCCGATGGCCTCCGGCACGACCGCCGCCCGACCCACCGACGCGGCCAAGCCCACCGACGCGGCCAAGCCCACCGACGCGGCCGGGACCGGCGAGGCGACCGGTCCGACCCCGAGCGGCGGGGGCGTCGATGCCACCCCGGGCGGGGAGCCCGCCACCCCCGCCCAGGCCGGTGGGCCCACCACCTTCACCCAGGCCGGTGGGCCCACCGCCTTCGCCGAAGCCGGCGGGGCCGCCGGCCCCGCCCAGGCCGGCGAGGTCGCCGCCGCAGGTGAGGTCCCCGCCGCATCGGCGGGCGAGGCCACCAGCGTGAGCGGGACCGGCGAGGCCGCCGACCCGGCCCTGACCAGCGGACTGATCGACCCGGTTTCGACCGGCGGACTGATCGACCCGGCCCTGACCGGCCAGGCCGCCGAGCCGGCCCTGCGGCCCCGCCCCCGGCTGCCCCTGCCCGACCTCGACCAGGCGGCGAGCTGGGACGCGTTCGGCAACGCCGCCCGGCGGTTCGCCAGGCCGGCGCCCGAGCGCCACGTGGTCGGCGAGACGCCGCTTCCACGCAGCGAACCGGGTGAACCGGGCGGGCTCTGGCAGGCCGCGGCGAGGACGACAGGCGTTGCCCCCGCCGACGGGACGGGACCGGCCCCGGCCGGCGAGCCCGGTGCCGCCCTCCCCGCAGCGGCCGGTACGCCTCCGGAGGACGCGCCCGCCGGCCGGTCCCGGCTCCTGCGGCCCCTCTTCCGGCGCGGCCGGACGCGGGCGGGAGACGACGTGGGCCCGGCGGCCGAGCGGGACGACCGCCACGACCCGGAACCGCTGCCGGCGCAGGACGAGGAGTACGTCGACTGGGTCACCGGTCTCGCCCGCCCCGTGTCGGGCGAGGACGGTGGGTCGACGGACGCCGACCGGCGCTCGCTGCGCCCCTCCGGCCGGCACCACCGGGACTGACCCCGCCGCCATGTCGGCGACGTGGCGGGGTAAGCCTCGACGGGATACCCCCACGTCGCCGACATGGCTCCGATCGCAGGCCAGGCAAGGCCAGGCCCGGCAAGGCCAGCCCGGCAGGGCGCGGGCGGGCCGGGGTCAGGCCAGCGGCAGGTACACCCGCCCGCCGGAGGAGAGGAACTCCGCCGACTTGTCCTGCATGCCGCGCGCCGCGTACTCCTTCAGCTCCTGGGTGATCTTCATGGAGCAGAACTTCGGGCCGCACATCGAGCAGAAGTGCGCGGTCTTCGCCGGCTCGGCCGGCAGGGTCGCGTCGTGGTACGACCGCGCCGTCTCCGGGTCCAGCGAGAGGTTGAACTGGTCGGACCAGCGGAACTCGAACCGCGCCTTCGACAGCGCGTCGTCCCACGCCTGCGCGCCGGGGTGGCCCTTGGCCAGGTCCGCCGCGTGCGCCGCGATCTTGTACGCGATCACGCCGGCCTTCACGTCGTCCCGGTCGGGCAGGCCGAGGTGCTCCTTGGGCGTGACGTAGCAGAGCATCGCGGTGCCGAACATGCCGATCATCGCCGCGCCGATCGCCGACGTGATGTGGTCGTACGCGGGGGCGATGTCGGTGGTCAGCGGGCCGAGGGTGTAGAACGGGGCCTCGTGGCACCACTCCTGCTGGAGGTCCACGTTCTCCTTGATCTTGTGCATCGGCACGTGGCCGGGGCCCTCGATCATCACCTGCACGTCGTACTCCCAGGCGATCCTCGTCAGCTCGCCGAGGGTGCGCAGCTCGGCGAACTGGGCCTCGTCGTTGGCGTCGGCGATGGAGCCGGGGCGCAGCCCGTCGCCGAGGGAGAACGTCACGTCGTACCGCGCGAGGATCGCGCACAGCTCGCGGAAGTTGGTGTAGAGGAAGTTCTCCTCGTGGTGCGCCAGGCACCAGGCCGCCATGATCGACCCGCCCCGGGAGACGATCCCGGTCACCCGGTCCACGGCCAGCGGCACGTACGGCAGCAGCACCCCGGCGTGCACCGTCATGTAGTCGACGCCCTGCTCGGCCTGCTCGATCACCGTCTCGCGGAACACCTCCCAGCTCAGCTTCACCGGGTCGCCGCCGATCTTCTCCAGGGCCTGGTAGATCGGCACCGTCCCGATCGGCACCGGCGAGTTGCGCACGATCGCCTCGCGGGTCTCGTGGATCCGCTTGCCCGTGGACAGGTCCATCACGGTGTCCGCGCCCCACCGGGTGGCCCAGGTCAGCTTCTCCACCTCCTCGGCCACCGAGGAGGTGACCGCCGAGGTGCCGATGTTGGCGTTGACCTTCACCAGGAACGCCTTGCCGATGATCGCCGGCTCGCACTCCGGGTGGTTGACGTTGAGCGGGAGCACCGCCCGGCCGGCGGCGATCTCGTCGCGGACGAACTCCGGGGCCATCCCCTCCCGGATCGCCACGAACTCCATCTCCGGGGTGACGACCCCGGCCCGCGCGTACGCGAGCTGCGTCGGGCGCTTCCCGTCCGCGCCCGCGAGCGGCGTGCCCGCCCCCCGCACCGGCGCGACGTCGCCGCGCTCGGCGATCCACGGCCCACGCAGCGGCGGCAGCCCCACCTCGGGGTCGGAGCCGGGGCCGGAGGTGTCGTAGAGCCGGACCGGCGGGTTGTCGCCGGTCAGGTCGACCTCGGCGAACGGCACCCGGACGTCCGGCCGGGCCCCCTCGACGTAGACCTTGCGTCGTGCCTGCATGACTGCCTCCCAGGTGGTGGTCAGGACCAGCCGAAGTGGTCCAGCGGGCCGCGTCCCGCGCCCAGTTCCCAGTCCCGTGCGCCGGTCAGCGCGCGGGTGACGTACTCCTTGGCGGCCGCGACCGCCGCCGGCACCGGATCCCCGGCCGCCAGCCGCACGGCGATCGCCGCCGAGAACGAGCAGCCGGTGCCGTGGCTGTGCCGGGTGCGCACCCGCCGGGCGCGCAGCAGCGTGGTCGCCCCGCCGCCGACCAGCACGTCCACCGACTCACCGGCCGCGTCCACGTCGCCGCCGGTGACCACCACGTGCGCCGGGCCGCCGGCGGCGAGGGCCTCGGCGGCGGCCACCATCTCCTCGACCGTGGTCACCGGGCGTCCGGTGAGGGCGGCGGCCTCCGCGCAGTTCGGCGTCGCCACCTCGGCGTACGGCAGCAGCCGCTCGACCGCCTCGACCACGCCGAGCCGGTGCCCGCTGGTGGCGACGAGCACCGGGTCGACGACGAGGTGCGGCAGGCGTCCCGCCCGCGCGGCGTCGGCGACCGCGTCGGCGACGGCCGGGTTGCCGAGCATCCCGGTCTTCACCGCCCGCACCCGGAAGTCGCCGAGCACGCTGTCGAGCTGCTCGGTGACGGTGCGCGGCGGCAGCGGCAGGACGGCGTCCACGCCCCGGGTGTTCTGTGCGGTGACGGCCGTGAGGACGCTGGTGCCGTACGCGCCGAGCGCCGCGAAGACCTTGAGGTCGGCCTGGATGCCGGCGCCCCCGCCGGAGTCGGAGCCGGCGATGGTGAGCACGGTCGTCGGGGTCACTTGGTCGCCTCGCTCGCTCGGTCCACCGGGGCTGCGGCGGTGGTCCCGGTTGAGGGCTGGGGCGTCTCCGCGCACGATTGGCCGGCTCGCGCCTCGGCCCAGGCGGTCGTCAGCGTGGCGGCTGCCTCGGCCGGGTCCGGGGCGCGCATGATCGCGCCCTGCACCGCCACCCCCGCCGCGCCCGCCGCCAGGCAGGCGCGCACCTGCTCCGGGGTCTCGATGCCGCCGAGGGCGAGGACCGGCACGGGGCTGAACCGGATCAGCTCGCCGAGCCGCCGCGGCCCGAGGGGCGGGCCGTAGCCGGGCTTCGACCTGCTCGGATACACCGGGGAGAGGGTCGCGTAGTCCTCGGTGGTCAGTCGCGCCAGCTCGGCCGCGTCGTGGCAGGAGCGGCCGACGAGCCACGGGCGGGGACGACCGGCGGGGCCGGGGCGCGGCGGCGGGTACGGGCCGGCGGCCGGAAGGTGCACGGCGTCGCCGCCGAGCGGGTCGGGGCCCGCCACGACCAGGGTGCCGCCGGCCTCGGCGAGGATCGGGCGCAGGTGCGCGGCGAGCGCGGCCCGCTCGGCGCGGGGCAGGTCCTTCTCCCGCAGCACCACCCAGCGCACTCCCCCGGCCACGGCACCCACCACCACCCGCACGAGCGCCCCCGGCGCGCTCCCTCCCGTGGCGTCCCCTCCCCGATCGGCGAGCAGGACGACGCCGCAGGGCGTCGGCGGCAAGATCTTGGAAGATTCCGGCCCCTGGAGGGGCCATTTCCTTCCAAGATCCGCAAGAGGCGGGGTGGGGGGCGGGGTCATAGGGCTGGCCTTCCCTCGTCGGGGGTGGAGGCCAGCGCGTGGAAGCGGCGCGGGATGCGGCCCGCCCCGTGGGCCAGGCGGCCCGCCTCGACCGCGTACCGCATGGCGCTCGCCATGGCGACCGGGTCGGCGGCGCGGGTGACGGCGCTGGCCAGCAGCACGGCGTCGCAGCCCAGCTCCATGGCCAGCGCCGCGTCGGACGCCGTGCCGATCCCCGCGTCGAGGATCACCGGCACGTCGACGCTCTGCCGGATCAGTCGGATGTGGTGCGGGTTGTTCACGCCCAGTCCGGAGCCGATCGGCGCGCCCGCCGGCATCACCGCCGCGCAGCCGACGTCGGCGAGCCGCCGGGCCAGGATCGGGTCGTCCGACGTGTACGGCAGCACGGTGAACCCGTCCGCGACCAGGGTCTCGGCGGCGCGCAGCAGCTCCACCCCGTCGGGCAGCAGCGTGCGCTCGTCGCCGATCACCTCCAGCTTCACCCAGTCCGTGTCGAACGCCTCGCGGGCCAGGTGGGCCACCTTCACCGCCTCGCCGGCCGTGTAGCAGCCGGCCGTGTTCGGCAGCAGCCGCACCCCGCACCGGTCCAGCAGGTCGAGCAGCCCGCCGCCCATGCCGGGGGCGGTGTCGACGCGGCGCAGCGCGAGCGTCACCAGCTCGGTGCCGGAGGCCCGGATCGCCTGCTCCAGCGCGTGCAGGCTGGCCGCGCCGCCGGTGCCGAGGATGAGCCGGGACCCGAACGTCACGCCGCCCAGCTCGAACGAGGAGCCCTCGTGGGACATGTCGTCACCCGCCCTGGGCGGCGCTGAGCACCTCGACGTGGTCGCCGTCGCGCAGCGGGGTCGCCGGCCAGCCGCCGCGCGGCACGACCTCGCCGTTGACCGCGACGGCGAGGCCGCGCCGCTGGTCGGTGACCAGGCCGACCGCGTCGGCCACGGTCGCGCCGGCGGGCAGCGTACGCCCGGTGCCGTTCACCGTCAGTTCCATGTGGGTGCTCCTCCTCGGATGCGTCCTCGGCCCGCCACCGGGACGGGATGCGCCGGGCCGGACGCGATCGGCCGGGTCGGCGGCGGCGCGGTCGGACCGGTGACGCGGACCGGTGACGCGGACCGGTCGCGCGGATCGGTCGGGTCGGTCGGGGTGACGGCGGTCAGCCGGGCCGGCGCTGGCCGGCGAACCGCTCGGGGGTGCAGGGGGCGAGCAGCGGGTCCGCCGTCGCGGGGGCCGTGGGCTCGGCGACGACCAGCTCGGTGACGAGGTCGGCGGTGAGCGGGGTGAGCACGATGCCGTGCCGGTGGTGGCCGGTGGCGACGAGCACGCCGGGCCGGCCGGGCAGCGGCCCGATGATCGGGGCGTTGTCGGGGGTGCCGGGGCGCAGCCCGGCGGTCGCCTCGACCAGCTCGTACTCGGCCAGCTCGGGGACGAGATCCACGGCGGCGCGGAGCAGCCGCAGCACCGCCCCGGCGGTGACGTCGGTGTCGGCGCGTTCCTCGACGGTCGCGCCGACCACCACCTCCCCGTCCTCGCGGGGCACCAGGTAGACGGGTTCGCCGTCGGCGTACCCCCGGACGACGTGCCGGAAGCCCGGCGGACCGCCGTCGGGCGCGCGCAGCCGCAGGATCTGGCCCTTGACGGGCCGGACCGGCAGCCCGGTGAGCGCGGCGGCCCCGCAGCCGGCGGCGACGACGGTGACCCGGGCGTCCAGGTCGGACAGCGCCCGCACCGCGCCGGTGACGAGGGTCGCGCCGGCCCGCTCGGCGGCGGTGCGCAGCGCCGTGACCAGCCGCCGGGGGTCGACCTGGTGGTCGCCGGGGGCGACCGCGCCGCCGCGCACCCGGGTGGCGAGCGCCGGTTCGCGGTCGCGCAGCTCCGACGGGCGCAGCGGGCTGATGGGCAGCCCCAGGTCCCGCTGGTACGACCACAGCCGCTGTGCCTCGGCCAGGTCGTCGCCGGTGAGCCCGACGACGAGGGTGCCCTCGGTGCGGTATCCGAGGTCGACGCCGCTGGCGGCGGTCAGCTCGGCGGCGAACGCGGGCCAGCGGGCGGCCGAGGCGACCAGCAGCCCGGTCAGCTCCCGCTCGCCGAAGTAGGCCTCGGCGACCGGCGACAGCATCCCGGCCGCGACGTGGGACGCGCCCGACCCGGGGGCCGGGTCGTGCACGGTGACGCGCAGCCCGCGCGCCGCGCACCGCCACGCGACCGCCAGCCCGACGGCCCCGCCCCCCACCACCGCCACGTCGGTAAGGAAGGGCCCCCGGTCAACGCCTTCTGCATAGGAAGGGTCCCTTCCTAACCCGTCGGCGCGGGCTGGCACCTCGGCGCGGGCTAGCACGTCAGCGCCCCGAGCAGCTCGGCGGTGGCCCGTGCGGGATCGGCGGCGGCGGAGAGCGCCCCGACCACCGCCACCCCGTACGCCCCGGCGGCGCGCAGCGCCGGCACCGCTGCGGCGGTCACCCCGCCGATGGCGATCACCGGCACCGCCACGGCCCCGGCCACGGCGCGTACCCCCTCGGGGCCGATCGGGTCCGGCAGGCCCGCCTTGGTGTCGGTGGCGTGGCAGGGGCCGACGCCGAGGTAGCTCGCCCCGCCGGCCACCGCCTCGGCGGCCGGCCCGGGTGCGCGGGCGGTCGCGCCGAGCACGGCGGTGGGGCCGAGGACCCGGCGGGCCGCCGCGACCGGCAGGTCGTCCGCGCCGACGTGGCCGCCTGCGGCGCCGACCGCGAGCGCCACGTGCAGCCGGTCGTTGACCAGGCACATCGCCCCGTACGGGGCGCAGAGGGCGACCGCCCGCCGGGCCAGGTCGTACGCCTCGCGGTCGGTGGCGTCGTCGGTGACGCGGACCTGGACGACCAGCTCGGCGCGGGCCACCGGCAGGGCGGCGCGAAGCACGGCGAGCGGGTCCCGCCCCGGCCGGGTGTCGGTGATCAGATGCAGTCGCCCAAGGGACGGCACGGCAACTCTCCTCCCTGCGCCGGCATTACCCGGATCAGGTTCGACGGTCGGGGGCTCCAGCCCCCCTCTCAGCCCGGTACACCGGGCTCCCGTGGGTTACGTCCGTGTCACCGTACGACGAATCGGCTGATCCGCCAAGGGATCCGACCGGTGGTCCAGACCACGGTCAGCCGGCCGGCGAGCCGCTTCTCCCCATTCCTCCGCATGCGCCGGATAGGTCGATCGCCGATACCGAATCGTTACACGCCGACGCCTTGCCGGAAACGAGTCCAGCGGCGCTAATTTGTTCAACCGATCGACATATTTCGGCGCGTGGCCTCGGCGTGGCCCGCACCGACCTACCGGTACGCGGCCCTGGCGTGGCCGCGCACCCCGATCCGACCGGTGAGCGGCCCTGGCGTGGCCGCGCACCGACCAGCGGTACGCGACCCCCTCGCGTACCGGTCCGACAGGTGCGGGCCTGGGCCCGCACCGACGTTACAAGGTGCCTGGGCCCTGGTCTGACCCAGGCACCGCACCGACCGGGGACGGTCTGCGGCGAAGTCGTCCCCGAGCCCACCACTGTCCAGCTCGGACAAAAGGAGCATGGAGTGTCTCCATCCCGCCGCCGCCGCATACCTCGCGGCATCCTCAGTTCCTCACTTCTCAGCCTGTCCCTCGTCGCCACCGGCCTGGTCGCCGGCACCCCCGCGCAGGCCGCACCGGCCGCCGCGCAGGCGGCGCCCCTGGCGGCCCCCGTAGCGGCAGCCGCCACCGACCCGTTCTCGGTGCTCGTCTTCTCCAAGACCGCCGCCTTCCGGCACGACGCGATCCCGGCCGGCATCGCCGCGATCCAGAAGCTCGGGACCGACAACGGCTTCACCGTCGACACGACCGAGGACGGCGCCGCGTTCAACGACGCCAACCTCGCGAAGTACCAGGCCGTGATCTGGCTGTCGACCACCGGTGACGTCCTCAACGCCGACCAGCAGGCCGCGTTCGAGCGCTACATCAAGGCCGGCGGCGGCTACGCCGGCGTCCACGCGGCCTCGGACACCGAGTACGACTGGCCCTGGTACGGCAAGCTGGTCGGCGCGTACTTCAACAACCACCCCGCCAACCAGCAGGCCACCGTCAAGGTCGAGGACCACGCCCACCCGTCCACGGCCACGCTGCCGGACAAGTGGTCCCGGTTCGACGAGTGGTACAACTTCCGGACCAACCCGCGCTCCAACGTGCACGTCCTGGCCAGCCTGGACGAGAAGTCCTACACCCCGGGCAGCGGCGCGATGGGCGCCGACCACCCCACCGCCTGGTGCCAGGACTACGACGGCGGCCGGGCCTGGTACACCGGTGGCGGCCACACCCAGCAGTCGTACCAGGAGCCCGAGTTCCTCACCCACCTGCTCGGCGGCATCCGCACCGCCGCGGGCGTGGAGAAGGCCGACTGCGGCGCCTCGAAGACCTCGAACTTCGACAAGGTGACGCTGGACAGCAACACCAACAACCCGATGGAGCTGGACATCGCTCCGGACGGTCGGGTGTTCTACGCCGAGCGTGACGGCCGGGTGCAGATCATCAAGCCGGACACCAGCAACACGGTCACCGCGACCAAGCTGGACGTCTTCACCGGCAACGAGGACGGCCTGCTCGGCCTCCGCCTCGACCCGGACTTCGCCACCAACAAGTGGATCTACCTCTACTACGCGCCGGCCGGTGGCGGCCCCCGCAACTACCTGTCCCGGTTCACCGTCAACGGTGACGCCATCGACAAGGCCACCGAGAAGATCGTCCTCCAGGTCGACACGCAGCGCAACACCTGCTGCCACGCGGGCGGCAGCATGACCTTCGACTCGAAGGGCAACCTGTACCTGGCCACCGGCGACAACACCAACCCGTTCGAGTCGAACGCCTTCACGCCGATCGACGAGCGGGCCGGCCGGCAGGACTACGACGCGCAGCGCAGCGCCGGCAACACCAACGACCTGCGCGGCAAGGTGATCCGGATCCACCCGGAGGACGACGGCACCTACACGATCCCCACGGGGAACCTGTTCGCGCCGGGCACCGCGAAGACCCGCCCCGAGATCTTCGGCATGGGCTTCCGTAACCCGTTCCGGATCGGCGTCGACCAGAAGACCGACACCCTCTACGTCGCCGACTACGGACCGGACGCCAACTCGGCCAACCCGGACCGCGGCCCCGAGGGCCTGGTGGAGTGGAACATCGTCGCCACCGCCGGCAACTACGGCTGGCCGTACTGCACCGGCAACAACAAGGCGTACAACGACTACACCTTCCCGAACGGGCCGAGCGGGGCGAAGTTCAACTGCGCCGCGCCGGTGAACGACTCGCCGAACAACACCGGCCTGACCAACCTGCCGCCGGCCATCCCGGCGACCGTGGACTACGGCTACGCGGGTGACCCGCGCTTCCCCGAGATCGGCGGCGGCGGCGCCCCGATGGGCGGCCCGGTCTACCGGTACGACGCCGACAGCACGTCGGACCGCAAGTGGCCGGCGTACTACGACGGCAAGGCGCTCCTCGGTGAGTGGAACCAGTCGAAGATGTACACGATGCAGGTCAGCCAGGACGGCAAGTCGCTGATCGACATCAACCAGCTGCTCACCGGCATGACCATGGTCCGCCCGATGGACTTCGAGTTCGGGCCGGACGGCGCGCTCTACCTGATCGAGTGGGGCAGCGGCTTCGGCGGCAACAACGACAACTCCGGGGTCTACCGGATCGACTACACCGCCGGTTCCCGGGCCCCGATCGCCCAGGCCAGCGCCGACCCCACCTCCGGGCCAGCGCCGCTGACCGTGAACTTCTCCAGCGCCGGTTCCCGCGACCCCGACGGCGGCACGCTGACCTACTCCTGGAAGTTCGGCGACGGGCAGACCTCCACCGAGGCGAACCCGACGCACACCTACGCCACCGCCGGTGACTACATCGCCCAGCTCACCGTCACCAACCCGGCGGGTCGTACCGCCGTGGCGAACGTGCCGGTGACGGTCGGCAACACCGCCCCGACGGTGACCATCGAGTTCCCGCCGAACGGCGGTTTCTTCGAGTGGGGCGACCAGATCAAGTACACGATCAAGGTGACCGACCCGGAGGACGGCACCATCGACTGTGACCGGGTCCAGCTCCAGGTGCTGCTCGGCCACGACGAGCACGCCCACCCGCTGGAGCAGCACACCGGCTGCACCGGCACCGTGCAGACCTCGCTGGCCTCCGGCCACGGCGCGGAGGCGAACGTCTTCGGCGTCTTCGAGGCGACGTACACCGACAAGGGCGGCGCCGGCGGTGCCGGCTCGCTGACCGGCCGGGCGATCGAGCAGCTCCAGCCCAAGCGCAAGCAGGCCGAGTACTTCACCGCCACCGGCCGGGCCCCCGGCAGCACCGGCGGCGGCGACCCGGGCGTGCAGAAGGAGACCACCACCGACACCGCCGGCGGCAACCAGAACATCGGCTTCATCGAGGACGGTGACTGGTGGTCGCTCGCCCCGGCCAGCCTGACCGGGATCGACTCGATCCGCTTCCGGGCGGCCTCGTCGGTCCAGGGCGGGCGGATCGAGGTCCGCTCGGGCACCGTCGACGGCCCGCTGGTCGCGACCGCGAACGTGCCGGGCACCGGCGGCTGGCAGCAGTTCGTCGACGTGACCGCCCCGGTCACCGGCCCGGCTGAGGGCACGCTGTACTTCCTCGCCAAGGACCCGGCCGGCGGCACCGGTTCGCTGTTCAACGTCAACTGGATGGACTTCATCGGCCGCGGCGTCACCGAGAACGCGCCGCCGCAGGTCAGCGCCACGGCGACGCCGACCACCGGCACCGCGCCGGTCACCGTCACCTTCGACGGCACGGCCACCGACGCCGAGGGCGACACCCCGCTGACGTACGCCTGGGACTTCGGCGACGGCAAGACGGCGTCGACCCTCGACGCCACCCACACGTACACCGTGCCGGGCACCTTCACCGCCACCCTGACGGTGACCGACGCCCGGGGCGCGAAGGCGTACGTGACCGTCCCGGTGAAGGTGGAGGCGGCGAACACGTCCTGCTTCGGGGCGCGTTCGGACGACTTCCTCGGCACCAGCCTGGACAAGAACCGCTGGACCGTGGTCCGGGAGAACCAGCTCTACTCGGTCTCCGGCGGGTCGCTGCGGCTGCCCACCGCCTCCGGTGACCTGTACGGCACGACCAACGGCGCCACCAACCTGGTCCTCCAGCCCGCGCCCAGCGGGGCCTGGCAGGCCACCACGAAGGTCACCCTGCCCGTCACCGCCAACTACCAGCAGGCCGGCCTGCTGATCTACGGCGACGACGACAACTACGCCAAGCTGGACCTGCTCTACAGCGGGTCCCGCCGGGTGGAGTTCATCCGGGAGACCGCCGGTTCGCCCCGCAACGAGGGGGCGGACGCCACCGCTGCGCCCGCCGGTGACTCCATCTGGCTGCGGCTGACCAGCGACGGCACCAACCTGACGGCGGGCATGTCCGCCGACGGGACGACGTTCACCCCGGTCGGCCGGTCCGCCGCGCTCGCCGGGATCACCAACCCCCGGATCGGCCTGTTCGCCCTCAACGGCGGCACCACCGCCCCGGTGGTGGACGCGGCGTTCGACTTCTTCCAGGTCACGCCGGACGAGCCGGCCGGCCCGGTCGACCCGTCGGACGAGTTCGGTGGCACCGCGCTCGACAAGTGCCGCTGGAACGCGATCCTGCGGGAGGACGCGGCCACCTACCGGGTGACCGGTGGCGCGCTGCAGATCGACGTGCCGAAGGGTGACATCTACGGCACCGGCAACACCGGGCCGACGAACTTCATCCTCCAGACCGCGCCCAGCGGCGACTGGACCCTGGAGACGAAGGTCGACGGCAGCCTGCTGGCCGAGCAGTACCAGCAGGCGGGTCTGATCGTCCACGCCGACGACGACAACTACGTCAAGTTCGACTTCATCGTGGACAACCAGGCCGGTCAGACGGTCTCCCGGCGGATCGAGTTCCGCAGCGAGGTCGGCGGTACCGTGCAGAACCCGCAGCCGGAGGTCACCAACCTGACCTCGGGGGTGTGGCACCTGCGGGTGGCGCGCACCGGGAACGACTTCACCGGGTCGTACTCGGCTGACGGGCAGGAGTGGACGACGCTCGGCACGGTGAGCAACACCGCCGTCGGGGCCACCCCGAAGATCGGTCTGTTCACGCTCGGGGCCAACGCGGCCACGTCGAAGACCGCGTCGTTCGACTACTTCCGGCTCTCCACCAAGGTGGCCGACACGGCCGCGCCGGTGACCACCGCCACGGTCTCCGGCACCCCGACCGAGGGCTGGCACACCGCGCCGGTCACGGTCACGCTCGCGGCGGCCGACGAGGCCGGCGGCAGCGGGGTGGCCTCCACCGAGTACCAGCTCGACGGTGCCACCACGTGGACCGCGTACACCGAGCCGGTGCAGGTCACCGGTGACGGGTCGCACGAGGTGCGGTTCCGGTCGACCGACAAGGCCGGCAACGTGGAGACCGCCAAGAAGGTCAACGTCAAGATCGACGGCACCGCGCCGGTCAGCTCGGCCGCGTTCGCCCCGGCGAACGACGACGGCTGGCACGCCGGCACGGTTCCGGTGGTGATCACCTCCACCGACGCCGGTTCCGGGGTCAAGAAGCTGGAGTGGTCGCTCGACGGTGGCGCCTGGACGGCGTACACCACGCCGGTCGAGGTGACCGGGGACGGCACGCACGAGCTGCTGTACCGGGCCACCGACGCCGCCGGCAACGTCGAGTCGCTGAAGTCGGCGGTCGTCAAGATCGACGGCACCAAGCCGACGCTGCTGGTCTCCGGCATCGCCGACGGCCAGCTCTACGGTGACAGCCAGGACGTCCGGATCTCGTGGCAGGCGGTCGACCCGACCTCCGGCATCAAGACGACCTCCGGCAAGTTGGACGGCACGACGTACGCCAGCGGCACCCTCCAGGCGCTGTACGAGCTGCCGCTCGGCCAGCACGAGCTGACGGTGACCGCGACCGACAAGGCGGGCAACTCCACCTCCTCGACGGTCCGGTTCTACGTCACCACCTCGTTCCGGGACATGCAGAACCTGCTGGACCGGTTCAAGGCGACCGGACGACTCTCCACCAAGGCGCACCGTCAGCTGTCCAACAAGCTGGACGCGGTGCGGGCCTCCGAGGCGGCGGGCAACGACAAGCGGGCGGTGCAGCAGTTGACCGCCTTCAAGGCGTTGGCCACCGATGCCGCCCTGGTGACCGACACGGACGTCCGGGACGTGCTGGTCCGCGACGCCGACGCCATGATCGTGCGGCTCGGTGGCGCGGCCACCAAGGCCGGCGTCAAGGCGAACGACAACAAGTCGGTGGACGGGGCGGGCCGCCTCGGCGCCGACCCCACCCGGATCGCCGAGGGCGGTTCGCTGTAACGGAAGACGGGGCCGCTCCCGCCGTGCACCACGACGGCGGGGGCGGCCCCACCCGAACCGAACGAGTGGAGCACGGGTGATGCGTACCCTCAGGATCCTCGCCGCCGCGCTCGTCGCGGCGTGCCTGGTGGCGCTGCCGGCGGGCCCGGCGGCGGCGCACGGCGGAAAGCTCAAGCTGTCGGTGGGCGGCGACGGGGCCGGCGGGGTCACCGTGCTGGCCGTCTACTCCGACGGCCACCGACTGGACCAGCCGGTGCGGTTGACCCTCACCGCCAAGGGCGAGGGCGACCGGACGGCCGGTCCGGTGCAGCTCGAAATGGCCGGGGAGGGGCAGGGCTTCTACTCCAGCGGCCCGCTGCTCTCCCCCGGCCGCTGGCGGGTGACGGTCACCGCGCCGGCCCCGTACAAGACGTCGGCGACCGCGACGGTGCAGGCCCGCCCCGCGCAGACGCCGCCCGCGCCACGGCCCGTCGCCGTGCAGTCCGCCCCGGACGCGCGGGACCGGTCGGGGGGCGGCTGGTGGACGTACGCGGCCGGCGGGCTCGTCGCCGTCGCGCTGCTGGCGGCGGTGCCGCTGCTGCTCGTGCGGCGGCGTCGGCCGGCCGGGCCTGGGGGGCCGGCTGCCTGACCGGGCCGGAAGCCGGACGAGGGACGCCGGGGGCGAGTTGCCCCGGCGTCCCTCGTCGTTTCGCCCCTCGTCGTTCCTCGACTGGCGTCGTTTCGCCGCCGTTTCTCGACCGGGCTCAGAGGATGGCGTCGAGCGCGGCCAGGTCGTCGTCGTCGGGCTGCCACGCGCCGGCACCTGCGTTGGCGCGCACCTGTTCCGGGGTGGTGGCCCCGGCGATGACCGAGGTCACCGCGGGCCGGGCGGCCAGCCCGCCGATGGCCACCTGGAGCATGGTGAGCCCCCGCTCGGCGGCGTACGCCCCGATCGCCTCGATGGTGTCCCAGCGGGCCGCGGCGAGGCGCTCGGCGTACCGGCCGCCGCCGGAGAGCCGGCTGCCGGCCGGGGCGGCCTCCCCGCGCTGGTACTTGCCGGTGAGCAGGCCGTTCGCCAGCGGGAAGAACGGCAGCATACCGAGGCCGAAGCGCTCGCAGGCGGGGATGACCTCGGCCTCGACGCCCCGCTCCAGCAGCGAGTAGTGGTTCTGCGCGCTGACGAACCGGGTGTGCCCGTTGGACGAGGCGACCCAGTCGGCGTCGGCGATCTGCCAGCCGGCGAAGTTGGAGTTGCCCAGGTAGCGCACCTTGCCGGCGCGCACCAGGTCGTCGAGGGCGGCGAGCGTCTCGTCGATCGGGGTGCCCGGGTCGGGCTCGTGCATCTGGTACAGGTCGATGTGGTCGGTGCCGAGCCGCCGCAGCGACGCCTCGACCGCGCGGGCGATGTAGCGCCGGGAGCCCCGGGCGCCGAAGTCCGCCCCGTTGGCCCCGTGCATGTCCATGCCGAACTTGGTGGCCAGCACCACCTCGTCGCGGCGGCCCTTGAGCGCCTGACCGAGCAGCTCCTCGGAGGCGCCCTGCGGCTCGCCGTAGATGTCGGCGGTGTCGAACAGGGTGATGCCGGCGTCGAGCGCCGCGTCGACCACCGCCCGGGTGCCGTCGAGGTCGAGCTTGCGGCCGAAGTTGTTGCAGCCGATGCCGACCACGGACACCACGAGCCCGGAGTCGCCCAGCCGGCGGTACGTCATCTCAGTCACGCGCCCAACCCTATGCCAGAGGTAGGGAAGGGCCCCTTCTAGACCGTTATGCGTTGACAGGGGCCTCCCTTACCCCTGCTCACACGTCCCAGACCGGCTCCGGGGTCTCGGTCACCTCGCCGTCCTTGCCGAACAACACGAAGCGGTCGAAGGAGCGGGTGAACCAGCGGTCGTGGGTCACCGCGATCACCGTGCCCGCGAACGCCGCCAGGCCGGCCTCCAGCGCCTCCGCGCTGGCCAGGTCCAGGTTGTCGGTCGGCTCGTCGAGCAGCAGCAGCGTCGCCCCGGACAGCTCCAGCAGCAGCACCAGGAAACGGGCCTGCTGGCCGCCGGAGAGGGTGCCGAAGCGCTGGTCGCCCTGCCCGGCCAGCTCGTACCGGCTCAGCGCCGCCATCGCCGCGTGCCGGTCCATCCCGGCCCGGTGGTCGTCGCCGCGCCACAGCACCTCGACCAGGGTCTTCTGCATCAGCTCGGGCCGGTCGTGGGTCTGCGAGAAGTGGCCGGGCCGGACCCGCGCGCCGAGCCGGACCACCCCGTCGTGCGCCACCGGGGCCAGCGCGGCGGCCCCGTCGACCGGGCCGTTGGCCGGGTCCGGGTCGGTGCCGCCCCGGGCCAGCAGCCGCAGGAAGTGCGACTTGCCGGTGCCGTTGGCCCCGAGCACCGCGACCCGGTCGCCGAACCAGATCTCCAGGTCGAACGGGTAGGTCAGGCCGTCCAGCTCCAGCTGCTCGGCGATCACCGCGCGCTTGCCGGTCCGCCCGCCGGTCAGTCGCATCCGGATGTCCTGGTCCTTCGGCGGTACGGGCGGCGGCCCGGCCTCCTCGAACTTGCGCAGCCGGGTCTGCGCAGCCTGGTACCGCGACGCCAACCCGTCGTTGTACGCGGCCTTCTGCTTGTACATCAGCACCAGGTCGCGCAGCTTCTGGTGCTCCTCGTCCCAGCGGCGGCGCAGCTCGTCGAGGCGGGCGTGCCGGGCCACCCTCGCCTCGTGCCAGCTCGCGAAGCCGCCCGGGTGGACCCAGGCGCTGCCGCCCTCGACGGCGACCACCCGGTCGGCGGTGCGGGCCAGCAGCTCCCGGTCGTGCGAGACGTAGAGCACCGACTTGGCCGACTCGCGCAGCCGGTCCTCCAGCCACCGTTTGCCCGGCACGTCGAGGAAGTTGTCCGGCTCGTCGAGCAGCAGCACCTCGTCGGGGCCGCGCAGCAGCAGTTCGAGGGCGAACCGCTTCTGCTGGCCGCCGGAGAGGGTACGCACCGGGCGCTCCCGGGCCGCGTCCCAGGGCACGTCGAGGACGATCGTCGCGACGGTGTCGAAGACGACCTCGGCGTCGTACCCGCCGGCCTCGCCCCAGGCGGCGAGCGCATCCGCGTACGCGAGCTGGGCCTTGGCGGCGGCGTTGCCGAACTTGCCGCGCAGCTCGGCCGCCCGCATGGCGGCCTCGGTCTCGGTGAGCCGGCGGCCGGCGTCGCGCAGCGCCGGCGGGGCGAGCGACAGGGCCAGGTCGGCGAGGGTGGAATCGTCGCCGATCATGCCGATGAACTGGCGCATCACGCCGAGCCCGCCGGAGCGGGCGATCCCGCCGCTGCGCACGGGCAGGTCGCCGGCGACCATCCGCAGCAGCGTCGTCTTGCCCGCGCCGTTCGGCCCGACCAGGGCCACCTTGGCGCCCTCGCCGACCCGGAACGACACGTCGGTGAAGAGCTCCCGGCCGTCGGGGAGGATGTGCCCCACGGCTGCCACGTCCACATATCCCACGCCGGCATCCTGCCTGAGCGGGCCGGCCCGGCGACAGCCGATTACCGGCCGGTCGGCGAGCCGGTTACCGGGCGGTCGACGAGCCGGATGCCGGGGAGGCCGCCGGGCCGTCGGGCCGCCCGGTCAGCGGGTGACCCGCAGCACCCGGTAGCCCTTCTGGCTGGCGTGCCGGCCCACCTGCCAGCCCTGCTCGGTCAGCCAGCGGTGCAGCGAGTCGCCGCCGAGGTGACGGGCGACCACCAGCCAGGCCACGCCGTCGGGGGCGAGCCGGGGCAGCCAGCGCAGCAGCAGCTCGTGCAGGCCCTCCTTGCCGATCCGGATGGGCGGGTTGGACCAGAGCTGGGCGAACGTCACGTCGTCCGGCACGGCGTCGGGGGCGGCGACCCGGACCCGGTCGGCCGCGCCGACCCGCTCGGCGTTGGCGGCGGTGAGCGCCCGGGCCCGCTCGTTGACGTCGACGGCCCAGACGGTGGCGGCCGGGGCGCTGCCGGCCAGCACGCAGGCGATCGGGCCGAAGCCGCAGCCCAGGTCCAGCAGGTTCCCGGCGGCGTCGGGGGCCGGCAGGTCGGCCTTGCGCAGCAGCACGGCGGTGCCGGGGTCGAGGCGGTCGGCGGAGAAGACGCCGCCGGCCGAGGTCAGCGTGTAGTCGCGCCCGGCGACGGTGAACTCGACCTCCCGGTGGCGGGCGGCGGTTCCGGGTTCAGCGGAGAAGTAGTGGTCGCCGGTCACGCCCGGCATTCTCGCACTGGCGTCGCTGCCCGCCGGGCGGGGTCCGGGGCGGCGGCCCGGCCGCGCGCCCGCCGGGGCGGCCCGGCGGACCCGCCGCAGTTTCCGGGTATTACCCCCTAAAGGGACAATAGCCCCTACTCTGGGTCGCATGGTGTATCGGTACGAGTCCGATGAGGACGCTTTCGAGGGGCACCCCGGGCCGGGGTCGGACCTGTCGGTGGCCTGGAACCGCCCGCCCGCCCGTACCGGGCCCGCGCCGTCCCGCTTCCCGACGCCGTCACTGCCCCGGACCAGCCGGATCGCGCTGCCCGCGGCCGCCCCGCCCCCGGCGTCGGCCTTCGCACCGCCGCCACCGGCCGCGCCCCGCCCCGCCCCGCCGGCCGGCGGGTACGCCACCACGCAGCCGCTGCACCTCCCCCGGTCCCGGCGCGCCCGGGACACCGGCCGCCACCGCGCCCGGCTCTGGCAGGTGGTGTTCGGCGGGGCGGCGGTCCTGGCGCTGTTCGCCCTCTGCGGCCTCGGCGGCGCCGCGCTGCTGGCCAACCGGGCCACCGACCCCCAGGTCGCGCCGAGCCCGCCGGCCGCCGCCGCCCCGTCGCCGTCCCAGACCGAACGGCAGGACATCGACTCGCGGGACACCGACTCCGCTCCCCTGACGGTCAAGGAGGTCTTCCCCGGCCGGCAGGTCACGGTCGGCGACGGCGCGGACCCGTACGAGGTGCTCAAGACCCAGTCCAGCGGCAGCTGCGCGGTCGCCGCCAGCGGCGAGGTGGCGGACCTGCTCGCCACGCTCGGCTGCAACCAGGTGGTCCGGGCGAGCCTGCGCTCCCCCGACGGGGACCACCTGCTCACCGCCGGGCTGTTCAACCTGACCGACAAGGCCACCGCCCAGCGCGTCCGGGACCGGCTGCGGCAACTGCTCGACGAGCGGGAGGGCCGGTTCCGCGGCCTGCCGGCCGGGGACGACACCGAGGCGCTGACCGAGGCCCCCGCCCGGGTCGGCTGGCAGGTACGCGGCCACTACCTCGCGTACTGCCTCGTGGTCCGCGCCGACGGCGAACCGGTCAAGGCCGCCGACCCGGCGGTACGCGAGATCCTCTTCGACCTGATCGAGACGCACCTCACCAAGGGGGTGCTGGAGCGCCGGGCCACCGGCGGCAGCGCCGGCCAGCCGACGACCACCCCGAGCGGCAGCGACGAGGACGACAGCGACAGCGAGAACGACTGAGGCGACGGCGGGAACGGCCGGGACGGCTCTCAGCCCTCGACGGCGGGCCCGCCCGTGGGCACGCGGAGCCGGCGGGTCGCCTCGGCGCGGCGGGCGTACTCGGCGGGGTCGTCGGGATAGCCGACGGCGACCAGCGTGAGCCCGTGCGCCGGGGCCACCGTCACCTCGCTGGACCGCTCCCGCCGGGTCAACAGGCTGCCCGGCCACTGCACCGGACGCCGCCCGTCCCCCGCCACCAGCATCGCCCCGACCAGGCTGCGCACCATCGCCTGGCAGAACGCGTCGGCCTGGACGGTGGCGACCAGCAGGCCGTCCGGGTCGCGCCGCCAGTCCAGCCGGGTCACCTCGCGCAGGGTGGTGGCGTGCTCCTTGCGCCGGCAGTACGCGGCGAAGTCGTGCTCCCCCACCAGCCCCGCCGCCGCGGCGTTGAGCAGGTCGAGGTCGAGCGGCCTCGGCCAGGCCAGCACCTCGTGCCGGCGCAGCGGCTCGGCGCCGAAGGGCGCGTCGGTCACCCGGTACTCGTAGCGCCGGAAGGTCGCCGAGAACCGGGCGTCGAAGTCCGCCGGCACCGGCGTCATCGCCCGCACCCGCACGTCGGTGGGGAGCAGCCGGGCCAGCCGGCGCAGCAGCCGCCCCTCGTGCCCGGCCCACACGGCCGCCGGCAGGTCGAGGTGGCAGACCTGGCCGGTGGCGTGCACCCCGGCGTCGGTCCGCCCGGCCACGGTCAGCCCCGTCGCCACGCCCGCGCCGAGGACCAGGTCCAGGGTCTCGGCGAGCACGCCGGCCACCGTCCGCCGGGTCGGCTGGGCCGCCCAACCGGAGAAACCGGTCCCGTCGTACGCGACCGCCAGCCGCAGCCGGACCCGCTCGTCCACCTCGTACCTCCTCACGGGTCGGGCCCGGCACCCCAGGAAGGGATGCCGGGCCCGACGGTGCTGCCGTTGCTCAGGCCTTGTTCTCGGTGCCCTCGGCGGCCTCGTCGCTGTCCTCGCGGGCGGCGGCGGTGTCACCGGACGCCGACACCGGCGCCTCGGAGTCCTGGTCGGCCTGGGCCGACGCCGGGGTCTCCTCGGCCGGGGCGAGCGCCTCGACCTTGTCCTGCTGCGCGGCCTTGCGGGTCGCGGTCTTCTTGTTCGCCTTCGGCTCGGCGACCTGAAGCTCCTCGACCAGCTCGATGATCGCCATCGGAGCGGCGTCACCCTTGCGCGGGCCGGTCTTCACGATCCGGGTGTAGCCACCCGGACGGTTCGCGTACCGGGGCGCGATCTGGTCGAACAGGGCGTAGACCACGTCCTTGTCCTTGACGACGCCCAGCACCCGCCGCCGGGAGGCGAGGTCGCCCCGCTTGGCCTTGGTGATGAGCTGCTCGGCCAGCGGACGCAGCCGCCGGGCCTTCGTCTCGGTGGTCTGGATCTTGCCGTGCTGGAACAGCGCGGTGGCCAGGTTGGCCAGCATCAGCCGCTCGTGCGCGGGGCTGCCGCCGAGGCGGGGGCCCTTGGTGGGCGTGGGCATGCTTGGTGCTCCTCAGGTGTGGCGGCAGCGGGGACTAGAGCTGCTCGGTCTCGCGGTAGTCGTCGGTGTCGTAGTCGGCCTCACCGAAGGCGTCCACGACGTGCGCCGGGTCGAAGTTCGGGGCCGAGTCCTTCAGCCCCAGACCCATCCCGGCCAGCTTCATCTTGACCTCGTCGATCGACTTCTGGCCGAAGTTGCGGATGTCGAGGAGGTCGGCCTCGGTGCGCCCGATCAGCTCACCGACGGAGTTGATGCCCTCGCGCTTGAGGCAGTTGTAGGAGCGGACGGTCAGGTCCAGCTCCTCGATCGGCAGGGCCAGGTCCGCCGCCAGCTGGGCGTCCTGCGGGGACGGCCCGATGTCGATGCCCTCGGCGGTCTCGTCCAGCTCCCGGGCCAGCCCGAAGAGCTCCACCAGCGTCGAACCGGCGGAGGCCAGCGCGGTGCGCGGGCCCATCGACGGCTTGGTCTCGACGTCGATGATCAGCCGGTCGAAGTCGGTCCGCTGCTCGACCCGGGTCGCCTCGACGCGGTACGTCACCTTCAGCACCGGCGAGTAGATCGAGTCGACCGGGATCCGGCCGATCTCGGCGCCGGCCTGCTTGTTCTGCGCCGCCGTCACGTAGCCGCGACCCCGCTCGACGGTCAGCTCCATGTCGAGCCGGCCCTTGCCGTTGAGGGTGGCGAGCTTCAGGTCCGGGTTGTGCACCGAGACGCCGGCCGGGGGCTGGATGTCGCCCGCCGTCACGTCGCCCGGGCCCTGCTTGCGCAGGTACATGCTGACCGGCTCGTCGTGCTCGGAGCTGACGCACAGCTCCTTGATGTTCATGACGAGCTCGACCACGTCCTCCTTGACACCGGGGATCGTGGTGAACTCGTGCAGCACGCCGTCGATCTTGATGGAGGTGACCGCCGCACCCGGGATCGACGACAGCAGCGTGCGCCGCAGCGAGTTGCCCAGGGTGTACCCGAAGCCCGGCTCCAGCGGCTCGATGGTGAACCGGGAGCGGGTCTCGTTGATCGACTCTTCGGACAGAGACGGTCGCTGGCTGATGAGCATGTCTTCTCTTCTCTTCCGGGACGCCCGCTATTTGACGTCCGCGACACAAACCGTTCCGGTGGCCCGCCCCGCAGGGCGGACCACCGCAACGAGCCCGACTACTTGGAGTAGAGCTCGACGATCAGCTGCTCCTGGACCTGGGTGTCGATCACCTGGCGGGCCGGGAGCGAGTGCACGAGCACCTTCATCTGGCTCGGGATGGCCTCCAGCCACGCCGGAACCGTCTTGGAGCCGGCCTCGGCCTGCGCCACGATGAACGGGGTGAGCTCCTTGCTCTTGCCCCGGACCTCGATGATGTCGTGCTCCTTGACGCGGTACGACGGGATGTCGACCTTCTTGCCGTTCACCGTGAAGTGACCGTGCTTGACCAGCTGGCGGGCCATGTCCCGGGACTTGGCGTAGCCGGCCCGGTAGACCACGTTGTCCAGCCGCGACTCGAGGATCTGCAGGAGGACCTCACCGGTCTTGGCCTGCTTGGCCACGGCCTCCTCGTAGTAACCGCGGAACTGCTTCTCCAGCACGCCGTACACGCGGCGGGCCTTCTGCTTCTCACGGAGCTGGAGCAGGTACTCCGTCTCCTTCGTGCGGCCGCGGCCGTGCTGCCCGGGCGGGAACGGCCGGGACTCGAACGGGCACTTCGGGCCATCGCACTTGCTGCCCTTGAGGAACAGCTTCATCTTCTCCCGCCGGCAACGGCGGCAGTCAGCACCGGTGTAACGAGCCATCTCTCTCTAACCTCTCAGACCCGGCGACGCTTCGGCGGACGGCACCCGTTGTGCGGCTGCGGGGTCACGTCGGAGATCTGACCGACCTCCAGCCCGACGGCCTGCAGCGAACGGATGGCGGTCTCCCGGCCGGAGCCGGGGCCCTTGACGAACACGTCGACCTTGCGCATGCCGTGCTCCATCGCCCGACGCGCGGCGGCCTCGGCGGCCAGCTGCGCGGCGAACGGGGTCGACTTGCGGGAGCCCTTGAAGCCCACCTGGCCGGCCGAGGCCCAGGAGATGACCGCACCGGTCGGGTCCGTGATGGACACGATGGTGTTGTTGAAGGTGCTCTTGATGTGCGCCTGCCCGTGGGCGACGTTCTTGCGTTCCTTGCGCCGGACCTTCTTGACGGCGGCTCCGGCACGAGCCTTCGGTGGCATAAGTCTGTGCGCTCCTAATTACTTCTTGCCGGGCTTCTTCTTGCCGGCGACGGTCCGCTTCGGGCCCTTGCGGGTGCGGGCGTTGGTCCGCGTCCGCTGGCCACGCACCGGGAGACCACGGCGGTGGCGGATACCGGCGTAGCAGCCGATCTCGACCTTGCGGCGGATGTCAGCGGCGACCTCGCGGCGCAGGTCGCCTTCAACCTTGTAGTTGCCCTCGATGTGGTCGCGGAGCTGGACCAGCTCCTCGTCCGTGAGGTCCCGAGCGCGCTTGTCCGGAGAGATACCGGTCGCGGCGAGCGTCTCCAGGGCACGGGTGCGGCCGACCCCGAAGATGTAGGTGAGCGCGATCTCCATCCGCTTCTCGCGGGGGAGGTCCACGCCGACTAGACGAGCCATGTGCGGGCGTACTCCTTGTGGTTTCCTGGCGGAGGTCTGCACCCGCCCCACCCCGCTCCGGTCGTCCGACCGGCGCCGTGGCGCCGGGAGGAACGACCGCTGCCCGAGCGGGCCCCGGCCTCCGACCGGGGGTCAACCACGCAGGGGTACGCGATGCGCACCGCTCGCGGCTGGGACGAGCTGATGATGTGTTGGCTGGATCTGCGACGCCGGGACCGGACCGACCGGCCGTGGATTCACGGTCGGTCGGGCTGGATCAGCCCTGGCGCTGCTTGTGGCGCGGGTCGCTGCAGATGACCATGACCCGGCCGTGCCGGCGGATGACCCGGCACTTGTTGCAGATCCTCTTGACGCTCGGCTTGACCTTCACGGTTGCCTTACTTCCCATCTGGCCCGGAGGCGCGACGACGCGCGACGCCGGACGTCGAGGACGGACACGGGGACTACCCGGCCGTCGTCAGGTCGCTTACTTGTAGCGGTAGACGATGCGCCCGCGGGTCAGGTCGTACGGCGAGAGTTCGACGACGACGCGGTCCTCCGGCAGGATGCGGATGTAGTGCTGCCGCATCTTGCCACTGATGTGAGCCAGCACCTTGTGACCGTTCGCGAGCTCCACCCGGAACATGGCGTTCGGCAGGGGCTCGATGACCCGACCCTCGATCTCGATGGCTCCGTCTTTTTTCGGCATGTCCTCCGCTGTCCTGACGTCGGTTACTCCGGACGGCCCACAACGTCTTACACGGGCCCCGACGGTTGTCGGGTGCCCGCGCCAGCCGCGGCTCCGGCCCCACCGAAGCGCAGGGTGGGCATGCCGGAGTGGACGCTGTGCGCCGATCAGAAAGTGTACGCCCGCCTGCGCGCCGCCGCCAAACCGGCCACCCGTCAGGTCACCCGGCCGGATTACTTCCCGCCCCGCCCGGGGCCGGGAGTGACGGGGGTCACCCCTCTCGCCGACCGGAGGGGCCACCCGACGGTCAGATCGCCGGCGAGTCGGCGGGCTGGCGGGCGGTCACCAGATCACCCAGGCGCCCCCGGCCGCCGTCGAACGCGGTCAGCACCCAGACCCCGTCCGGGAGCAGCGCCATCGAGTGCTCGACGTGCACCGCCATCGAACCGTCCCGGGTGACGACGGTCCAGCCGTCGGCCAGCTCGACCGTGCGGGGCGAGCCCATCGTGATCATCGGCTCGATGGCCAGCGCCATGCCGTGCACCAGTCGGGGGCCCTTGCCGGGCCGGCCGTGGTTGAGCACGTGCGGATCCTGGTGCATCTCGGTGCCGATGCCGTGCCCGCCGTACCCGTCGACGATGCCGTACCGACCGCCCCGGCGGACCGCGTTCTCCACCGCGTGCGAGATGTCGGTGAGCCGGCCGCGACCGTTGGCCGCCCCGCGCGCCGCCGCCGCGATCCCGGCCCACATCGCGTCCTCGGCCACCGCGGCCATCTTCAGCAGCGCCGGGTCGACCTCCCCCACGCCGACCGTGATCGCGGCGTCGCCGTGCCAGCCGTCGAGCACCGCGCCGCAGTCGATCGAGATCAGGTCGCCCTCCCGGAGCACCTGGGCGGGCGACGGGATCGCGTGCACCACCTGCTCGTTGACCGACGAGCAGATCGAGGCCGGGAAGCCGTGGTAGCCCTTGAACGACGGGACCGCCCCCGCCTCCCGGATGGTCGACTCGGCGATCGCGTCCAGGTCGGCGGTGCTGACCCCGGGGGCCACCGCCTCCCGCATCCGACGCAGCGCCTCGGCCACCACGAGGCCGGCGGCGCGCATCTTCTCGATCTGGTCGGGGGTCTTCAGCTGGATGTCCAGCTGGGGACGACGCATGGGGCCGTTACCTTTCGTCGCGCGGAGCAGCGGGGCACGTCGCACGTACCCCGCTGTTCGCACTCTATCCGCCGGGACCCCGGCGTCCGCCAGTCGCCGGACGACCTTCCGTCAGCCGCGGTGCGACCGTTCGTCAGCCGCCGTACGAGCGCAGGGCGTCGATGGCGCGGACGGTGACGTCCTCCACCGGGCCGGTGGCGTCGATGCCCACCAGCTTGCCCTGGGCGCCGTAGTAGTCGACCAGCGGCGCGGTCTTGTCCGCGTACTCGCGCAGCCGGGCGGCGATGGTCTCGGGCTTGTCGTCGTCGCGCTGGAACAGCTCGGCGCCGCAGCGGTCGCAGATGCCGTCCCGGGTGGTCGCGTCGAACTCGACGTGCCAGATCTTGCCGCAGCCCCGGCAGGTGCGCCGGCCCGACAGCCGCCGGATCACCTCGTCGTCGTCGACGACCAGCTCCAGCACCAGGTCCAGTGCGGTGCCCAGGTCAGCGAGGAGCTTGTCCAGCGCGGCGGCCTGCGGCGTGGTGCGCGGGAAGCCGTCGAGCAGGAAGCCCTCCGAGGCGTCCGGCTCGGCGAGCCGGTCCCGGACCATGTTGATGGTCACCTCGTCCGGGACCAGCTTGCCCGCGTCCATGTAGCGCTTCGCCTCGACACCCAACGGCGTGCCCTGCGAGACGTTCGCCCGGAAGATGTCACCGGTCGAGATCTTCGGCACCGAGAGGTGAGCGGCGATGAACTCCGCCTGTGTGCCCTTGCCCGCCCCCGGCGGGCCAACCAGAACGAGTCGCATCTACCGCAGGAACCCTTCGTAGTTCCGCTGCATGAGTTGGCTCTCGATCTGCTTCACGGTCTCCAGACCGACGCCGACCATGATGAGCACAGCGGTGCCGCCGAACGGGAAGTTCTGGAACTGCTCGCTGTTCAGCCAGATGAAGAAGAAGTTCGGCAGGATCGAGACGATGCCCAGGTAGAGCGCGCCCGGCAGGGTGATCCGGCTGAGGATGAAGTCGAGGTAGTCGGCGGTCGGCTTGCCGGGGCGGATGCCCGGCACGAAGCCGCCGTACTTCTTCATGTTGTCCGCGACCTCGGTCGGGTTGAACGTGATCGACACGTAGAAGTACGTGAAGAAGATGATCAGCAGGAAGTAGATCGCGATGTGCAGCGGGCTCGACGGGTCGACCACGTTGTTCTGGATCCAGGCCTGGGTCTTGCCCGGGTTCGTCTGGTCGAAGAACTGGAGCGCCAGCTGCGGCAGGTAGAGCAGCGACGAGCCGAAGATGACCGGGATGACACCCGCCTGGTTGACCTTCAGCGGGATGTAGGTCGAGGTGCCGCCGTACATCCGCCGGCCGATCATCCGCTTGGCGTACTGCACCGGGATCCGGCGCTGCGCCTGCTCGATGAACGTCACCGCGGTGATGACCACCAGGACCAGCGCCAGCACCAGGAAGAACTTCCACCAGCCCTGCTGGGTCTTGATCCGCCAGCCCTCGCTGGGGAGGCGGGCCGCGATCGAGGTGAAGATCAGCACCGACATGCCGTTGCCGACGCCCCGGTCGGTGATCAGCTCGCCGAGCCACATCACCACGCCGGTGCCGGCGGTCATCGTCATGACCAGGATCGTCAGCGTCAGCCAGTCCGGGATGCCGGTGCCCTTGGGCACGATCGGGAACTGGTCGCACTGGTTGTTGAACAGCTGCCCCGAGCGGGCCAGCGCCACGAACGCCGACGACTGGAGGATGCCCAGGCCGAGCGTCAGGTAGCGGGTGTACTGCGTGATCTTCGCCTGGCCGGCCTGGCCCTCCTTGCGGAGCTGCTCCAGCCGCGGGATGACCACGGTGAGCAGCTGCAGGATGATCGACGCTGTGATGTAGGGCATGATGCCCAGCGCGAAGACCGAGAGCTGCAGCAGCGCCCCGCCGGAGAAGAGGTCCAGCAGGTTCAGCACCCCGGTGTTCGCGCTGCCGATGGTGTCGAGGCACTTCTGGACGTTGCCGTACGAGACACCAGGGCTGGGCAGGGTGGCGCCGAGCCGGTAGACGGCAATGATGCCTACCGTGAACAGCAGCTTCTTGCGCAGGTCAGGCGTACGGAACGCACTGAGAAAGGCGGACAGCAACTTCTTCCTCCTGCGCGAGGCGGGCCGCCGGTGGTGGTCCCTGGCGGATCGGGGTGGGTGCCGGGCGAGCGCCCGATATCCATAGCTGGGATGGGAGCCTAACAGCCCCGTCCCGGTCCGGGCAGGTGTGCCCGGCTACATAAATCGAATCCGATATTACCCGGTGGAGACGCCCGGGGTAGACCGAGGCGCCCGCCCAGTCACGAAGAACTGAGCGGGCGCCACGGACACTGCCTTACAGCTCGGTGACCGAGCCACCGGCGGCGGTGATCTTCTCCTTGGCCGACGCGCTGAACGCCTGCGCCGACACCTGGAGAGACACGCCGTTCAGGTCGCCGGTGCCGAGCACCTTGACCGGGTGACCCTTGCGGACCGCGCCGGCCTCGACCAGCTCCTGCGGGCCGACCTGACCGCCGTTCGGGAACAGCTCGGCGAGCTTGTCCAGGTTGACCACCTGGAAGACCACCTTGAACTTGTTCTTGAAGCCCTTCACCTTCGGCAGGCGCATGTGGATGGGCATCTGCCCACCCTCGAACGCCGCCGAGATGTTCTTGCGGGCCTTGGAACCCTTGGTACCGCGGCCGGCGGTCTTGCCCTTGGAGCCCTCACCGCGACCCACGCGGGTCTTCGCGGTCTTGGCACCGGGCGCCGGGCGCAGGTGGTGGACCTTGATCGTCATTACTCGACCTCCTCGACCTTCACGAGGTGGTTGACCGCGAAGATCATGCCCCGGATCTCGGGACGGTCCTCCTTGACCACCACGTCGTTGATCCGCTTCAGGCCGAGCGAACGCAGCGACTCACGCTGGTTGCGCTTGGCACCGATCTCGGACCGGAGCTGGGTGACCTTCAGGCGAGCCATCAGGACGCCACCCCCGCCCGCGACGCGAGCATCGCGGCCGGCGCGACGTCCTCGACCGGCAGGCCGCGACGGGCCGCGACGGCCTCCGGGGACTCCAGCCCCTTCAGCGCCGCCACCGTGGCGTGCACGATGTTGATCGGGTTGGACGAGCCGAGGCTCTTGGAGAGCACGTCGTGGATGCCCGCGCACTCCAGCACGGCACGCACCGGACCACCGGCGATGACGCCCGTACCGGCGGAGGCCGGCTTGAGCAGCACCACGCCGGCGGCGGCCTCACCCGTCACCGGGTGCGGGATCGAGGAAGCGATCCGCGGCACCTTGAAGAAGTGCTTCTTGGCCTCCTCGACGCCCTTGGCGATCGCCGCGGGCACCTCCTTGGCCTTTCCGTAGCCCACACCGACGGTGCCGTCGCCGTCGCCGACGATCACCAGGGCGGTGAAGCTGAAGCGACGACCACCCTTCACGACCTTGGCGACGCGGTTGATCGCGACGACCCGCTCAAGGTGCGGGGTCTTCTCGACGGGCGCGTTTCCGCGGCCGCCCTCACGGCGGTTGTCGCGGCGACCACCCTCGTTGCCACCGGACCCGCCGCCACGGCGCTGTTGACCTGGCATCAGCAGCCTTCCTTCTCTCTCGTGACGGGGTTTCTAGAACTCGAGCCCGGCTTCGCGGGCGGCGTCGGCAAGCGCGGCGACCCGCCCCGCGTACCGGTTGCCACCGCGGTCGAAGACGACCTTCGAGACGCCGGCGGCCTTGGCCCGCTCGGCGAGCAGGGCGCCGACCTTGCCGGCCAGGGCGCTCTTGTCGCCCTCGGTGCCGCGCACCGACGCGTCGAGGGTCGAGGCCGACGCCAGGGTGTGGCCCTTGGTGTCGTCGACGACCTGCGCGACGATGTGACGCAGCGACCGGGTGACGACCAGGCGGGGACGCTCGGGGGTGCCGCTGACGTTCTTGCGGACCCGGAAGTGTCGACGCGCACGGCCGACGGCGCGCTTGGCGGCGACGCCGCGGCGACGCTTGAGCAGCGTGGCGCTCACTTCTTACCTGCCTTTCCGGCCTTGCGGCGGATGACCTCGCCCTGGTACTTCACGCCCTTGCCCTTGTAGGGCTCCGGCGGGCGGATCTTCCGGATGTTGGCGGCGACCTCACCGACGAGCTGCTTGTCGATGCCGGCCACGTGGAAGACGGTCGGCTTCTCCACCGTGAAGGTGATGCCGTCCGGCGCGGGGACCAGCACCGGGTGCGAGAACCCGAGCGCGAACTCCAGGTCCTTGCCCTTGGCCGTGACCCGGTAACCGGTGCCGGCGATCTCCAGGCTCTTGCGGTGGCCCTCGGTCACGCCGACGATCATGTTGGCGATCAGGGTCCGGCTCAGGCCGTGCAGTTCCTTGGCCTTGCGCTCGTCGTTCGGCCGGTTGACCTGAAGCTGACCGTCCTCGGCCCGCTCCGCGGTGATCGGCTCGGCGAGCACGTGCGTGAGCTCGCCCTTCGGGCCCTTGACCTTGACGGCCTGGCCGTCGATCGTGATGTCGACGCCGGCAGGCACCGGGATCGACTTACGTCCAATACGCGACATTTCTACCTGTCTCCCGTTACCAGACGAAGGCGAGGACTTCCCCGCCAACGCTCCGCTTGCGGGCCTGCCGGTCGGTGAGCAGCCCCTGGGACGTCGAAATGATCGCCACGCCCAGCCCGCCGAGCACCCGCGGGAGCCCGTCCGACTTGGCGTACACCCGGAGACCGGGCTTGGACACGCGCTTGATGCCGGCCAGGCTCCGCTCGCGGTTCTGGCCGTACTTCAGCTCGACGACCAGTCGCTTGCCGACGGCGCCCTCCTCGGGCTCCTCGACCGACCAGGTGGCGATGTAGCCCTCGGACATCAGGACCTCGGCGATGTTCGCCTTGATCTTGGAGTAGGGCATCGTCACCCGGTCGTGGTACGCCTGGTTGGCGTTACGCAGACGCGTGAGCATGTCTGCGATCGGGTCGGTCATCGTCATGGATTTCGTCAGCCTTTCTCGCCGGGGTTCCCGGGGCGGTCAGCCCCGGGCCTACGGCGAAGAGCAATACATGATCGGTGCAAGGGGGCCCCGGCCGGCAGCCGGGGCGCGGTCGCCCTTACCAGGAAGCCTTGGACACGCCCGGCAGCTCACCGCGGTGGGCCATCTCCCGGATGCAGACCCGGCAGAGACCGAACTTGCGGTAGACCGCCTTCGGACGCCCGCACCGCTGGCAGCGGGTGTACGCGCGAACCGAGAACTTCGGCTTCGCGGCCGCCTTGAGGATCAGCGCCTTCTTGGCCATCTCAGTTCTCCTTGAACGGGAAGCCCAGGAGCTTGAGCAGCGCCCGGCCCTCGTCGTCGGTCGTGGCGGTCGTGACCACCGTGATGTCCATGCCCCGCTGGCGATCGATCTTGTCCTGGTCGATCTCGTGGAACACCGACTGCTCGGTCAGGCCGAACGTGTAGTTGCCGTGCCCGTCGAGCTTGCGCCCGTCCAGCCCGCGGAAGTCGCGGATACGCGGCAGCGCGATGGAGAGCAGGCGGTCCAGGAACTCCCACATCCGGTCGCCGCGGAGGGTGACCTTCGCGCCGATCGGCATGCCCTCGCGGAGCTTGAACTGCGCGATGGACTTGGTCGCCCGCCGCACCTGCGGCTTCTGGCCGGTGATGGTGGCCAGGTCCCGCACGGCGCCGTCGATCAGCTTGGCGTCCCGGGCGGCCTCGCCGACACCCATGTTCACGACGATCTTGACCAACCGCGGCACCTGCATGGGGTTGCCGAAGTTGTGCTGCTCCTGCAGCTTGGCCACGATCTCGTTGCGGTACCGCTCCTTGAGGCGCGGCATGGTCTTGGTTTCGGTAGCCGTGGTCATCACAGGTCCTTACCGGTGCTACGCGCGATGCGGACCTTCTGGCCGTTGTCGTCGATCCGGTACCCGACGCGGGTCGGGTTACCGTCGGAGTCCACGACCATCACGTTGGAGACGTGGATCGGCGCCTCCTGGGTGACGATGCCGCCGGTCTTGGCGCCACGCTGGGTGGTGCTGATGCGGGTGTGCTTCTTGACCCGGTTCACGCCCTCGACCAGGACCTTGTCCTGCCGCGGGTAGGCCGCGATGACCTTGCCCTTGGCACCCTTGTCCTTGCCGGCGATGACGACGACCGTGTCGCCCTTCTTGACCTTCACGGTCACAACACCTCCGGCGCGAGGGAAATGATCTTCATGAACCGCTTGTCCCGCAGCTCCCGACCCACCGGGCCGAAGATACGGGTACCGCGCGGGTCCCCACCGTCCTTGATGATGACGGCGGCGTTCTCGTCGAAGCGGATGTACGAGCCGTCCGGCCGCCGCTTCTCCTTGGCGGTGCGGACGACGACGGCCTTGACGACGTCGCCCTTCTTCACACCGGCACCCGGGATCGCGTCCTTGACCGTGGCCACGATGACGTCGCCGATGCTCGCGTAGCGCCGACCGGAGCCACCGAGAACCCGGATGCACAGGATCTCCCGGGCACCCGTGTTGTCGGCGACGCGCAGTCGCGACTCCTGCTGAATCACGTCTATCTCCTATGTCTGCCGGTTCTCCGGCCGCCTGCCGCGGCCGGAGCCTGGCGGAACCTGCGCCCGACTGACGCCGGGCGAGCTCGAGCCTTCGCTACTTGGCCTTTTCCAGGATCTCCACGAGCCGCCACCGCTTGGTGGCGGACAGCGGCCGGGTCTCCATGATCAGGACCCGGTCGCCGATGCCGGCGGCGTTCTGCTCGTCGTGCACCTTCAGCTTGCTGGTACGACGCATGATCTTGCCGTACAGCGCGTGCTTGACCCGGTCCTCGACCTCGACGACGACGGTCTTTTCCATCTTGTCGCTGACCACGAGGCCCTCGCGCACCTTGCGGCGGGCCCGCGCGGCGGCGGTGGTGGCGGTGTTCTCACTCATGACGCAGTCACCTCAGTCGGCGCGGCAGAGAGACCCAGCTCGCGCTCACGCATGATCGTGTAGATCCGGGCGATCTCCCGACGGATGACCTGCAGCCGCCGGTTGTTGTCCAGCTGACCGGTTGCGGCCTGCACGCGGAGGTTGAACAGCTCCGCCTTGGCCTCGCGCAGCTTCGTGACCAGCTCCTCCTCGGAGAGCTCACGCAGCTCGGAGGCCTTAACGCCCGCTGCCATCAGGATTCACCCACTTCGCGCGTAACAATGCGGCACTTCATCGGGAGCTTGTGGATCGCGCGACGCATCGCCTCTCGCGCGATCTGCTCGTTGGGGAAGGACATCTCGAACAGGATCCGCCCCGGCTTGACGTTGGCGACCCACCACTCGGGCGAGCCCTTGCCGGAACCCATCCGGGTCTCGGCCGGCTTCTTGGTCAGGGCCTGGTCCGGGAAGATCGAGATCCAGACCTTACCGCCACGCTTGATGTGACGGGTCATCGCGATACGCGCCGACTCGATCTGCCGGTTCGTCACGTACGCCGGCTCGAGAGCCTGGATCCCGAACTCGCCGAACACCACGCGGTTGCCACCCTTGGACGCGCCGTGGCGGTCCGGGTGGTGCGGCTTGCGGAAGCCCTTCGGGGGCTTGCGCGGCATCAGCATCTGTCAGCCCTCCTGCTGCGTTTCTGCCGCGGCGGCGACGGCGGACGCGTCCACCGGCTCGCCACTCGGCGTCTCGGCCTGCTGCGCGATCGTGGTCGCGGCAGCCCGGCCGGCCTCGGTGCCACCGGCGGTCGTGCCGGACGAACCGGACCGACCACGGCGCGGCCGCTCGGGGCGGTCGCCGCGCTCACGGCGCGGGCGCGACGGAGCCTCGGCCGGAGCCTCCCGACCCGGCACCGCGTCACCCTTGTAGATCCAGACCTTCACGCCGATCCGGCCGAAGGTGGTACGGGCCTCGAAGAAGCCGTACTCGATGTTGGCCCGCAGCGTGTGCAGCGGAACCCGGCCCTCGCGGTAGAACTCGGTCCGGCTCATCTCGGCGCCGCCGAGGCGACCCGAGACCTGCACCCGGATGCCCTTGCAGACCGGGTTCTTCATCGCCGACTGCATCGCCTTGCGCATCGCCCGACGGAAGCTGACCCGGCTGGAGAGCTGCTCGGCGACGCCCTGGGCGACCAGCTGCGCGTCCGACTCGGGGTTCTTCACCTCGATGATGTTCAGCTGCACCTGCTTGCCGGTGAGCTTCTCCAGCTCGCCGCGGATCCGGTCGGCCTCCGCACCCTTACGGCCGATGACGATGCCCGGCCGGGCGGTGTGGATGTCGACGCGGACCCGGTCCCGGGTGCGCTCGATGTCGACCTTGGAGATGCCGGCCCGCTCGAGCCCCTTGGACATCATCCGGCGGATCTTGACGTCCTCGCCGATGTAGTCCTTGTAGAGCTTGTCCGCGAACCAGCGGGACTTCCAGTCGGTCGAGATGCCGAGCCGGAACCCAGTGGGGTGAACCTTCTGACCCATTACTCGGCGCCCTCCGTCTTGCTCTCCGTCTCAGCGGCCGCAGGCTGCTGCGCCGGGGCGGCCTTCTTCGCCGCGGACTTCTTCGGCGCGGCCGGCGCGACCGCCTCGACCGCCACGGTGATGTGGCAGGTGCGCTTGCGGATCCGGTACGCCCGGCCCTGCGCCCGCGGCCGGAACCGCTTCATCGTCGGGCCCTCGTCGACGAACGCCTCGCTGACGAGCAGCGCGTCGGGGTCCAGCCGCTCGTTGTTCTCCGCGTTGGCGATCGCGCTAGCGAGCACCTTGTACACCTGCTCGCTCGCAGCCTGCGGCGCGAACTGCAGCACCGTGAGCGCCTCCTTCGCGGGCAGGCCGCGGACGAGGTTGACCACCCGGCGCGCCTTCATCGGCGAGATGCGCACGTGCCGCGCAACCGCCCGCGCGCCCGGAAGCACCGGAGCGTCGCCCTTTCCTGGCATCGCTGTAACCCCTTGTTCCTCTATCCGTATGCCCGCGGCTCAGCGCCGGCGGCTCTTCCGGTCGTCCTTCTCGTGACCCTTGAAGGTGCGGGTCAGCGCGAACTCGCCGAGCTTGTGCCCGACCATCGCCTCGGTGACGAACACCGGGACGTGCTTGCGTCCGTCGTGCACGGCGATCGTGTGGCCGAGCATCTCGGGGATGATCGTCGAGCGCCGCGACCAGGTCTTGATGACGTTCTTCGAGCCCTTGTCGTTCTGCGTCTCCACCTTCTTGAGCAGGTGGTCGTCGACGAACGGGCCCTTCTTCAGGCTGCGAGGCATGTCTTATCTCCCTCAGCCGCGCTTACGCGTGGCGTAGCGGCGGCGGACGATCAGCCGGTCGCTCGGCTGGCCCTTACGACGGGTGCGGCCCTCGGGCTTACCCTGCGGGTTGACCGGGTGGCGACCACCGGAGGTCTTGCCCTCACCACCACCGTGCGGGTGGTCGACCGGGTTCATGGCGACACCACGGACGGTCGGGCGCTTGCCCTTCCACCGCATCCGGCCGGCCTTGCCCCAGTTGATGTTCGACTGGTCGGCGTTGCCGATCTCGCCGACGCTGGCGCGGCAGCGCACGTCGACCCGCCGGATCTCGCCGGACGGCATACGCAGGGTCGCGTACGCGCCCTCCCGGCCGAGCAGCTGGATGCCGACGCCGGCCGAGCGGGCCAGCTTGGCACCGCCACCCGGACGAAGCTCCACGTTGTGGATCGTCGTACCGACCGGGATGTTGCGCAGCGGCAGGTTGTTGCCGGGCTTGATGTCGGCGCCCGGACCGGACTCGACCGCGTCGCCCTGCTTCAGGTCCTTCGGCGCGATGATGTACCGCTTCTCGCCGTCGGCGTAGTGCAGCAGCGCGATGCGCGCGGTGCGGTTCGGGTCGTACTCGATGTGCGCGACCTTCGCCGGGACGCCGTCCTTGTCGACCCGCTTGAAGTCGATCAGACGGTACTGGCGCTTGTGGCCGCCACCGTGGTGCCGCGCGGTGATCCGGCCGTGGGCGTTACGCCCGCCCTTCTTCGGCAGCGGAACCAGCAGCGACTTCTCGGGCGTCGACCGGGTGATCTCGGCGAAGTCGGCGACGCTCGAGCCACGCCGGCCCGGCGTCGTCGGCTTGTACTTACGGATAGCCATTGTCTACACCCCTCAGCTGACCGGGCCGCCGAAGGCCTCGATACGGTCACCGTCAGCCAGCTTCACGATCGCCCGCTTGGTGGCCTTGCGCTGACCGAAGCCGGTCTTGGTGCGCTTGCGCTTGCCCTCGCGGTTGAGCGTGTTGACCGTCAGGACGCGGACGTTGAAGATCTGCTGGATAGCGATCTTGATCTCGGTCTTGTTGGCGTCCGGGTGCACCAGGAAGGTGTACCAGTTCCGGTTCAGCTCGCTGTAGCTCTTCTCCGAGACGACCGGCGCGATGATGACGTCACGCGGATCGGCGATCGTGCTCACTTGTCACCCTCCTCGGTGGTCTCGGCCGGGACACCCAGGAACTCGTCCAGGGCGTCCTTGGTGAAGACCACGTCGTCGGCCACCAGCACGTCGTACGTGTTGAGCTGGCCGGCCTCGATCAGGTGCACCCGCGGCTCGTTGCGCAGCGACACCCAGTTCAGCTCGTCGGTGCTGCTCAGCACGACCAGGACGCGGCGCGCCTCGGTCAGCTTGGCCAGCGTGGCCAGGGCGGCCTTGGTCGACGGCTTCTCGCCCGAGACGAACGCCTCGACGACGTGCACCTGGCCGGCGCGGGCCCGGTCGGAGAGGGCGCCACGCAGGGCGGCGGCCTTCATCTTCTTCGGGGTCCGCTGGCTGTAGTCGCGCGGCACCGGGCCGTGGACCACGCCACCGCCGGCGAACTGCGGCGCGCGGATCGAACCCTGGCGGGCCCGACCGGTGCCCTTCTGCTTGTACGGCTTCTTGCCGCCACCGGCGACCTCGCCGCGGGTCTTGGTCTTGTGCGTGCCCTGCCGGGCGGCCGCGAGCTGGGCCACCACGACCTGGTGCATCAGCGCGATGTTGGCCTGGACGTCGAAGACGTCGGACGGCAGCTCGACGGTGCCGCTCTTCGTGCCTTCGACGTTGAGCACGTCAACGGTGGTCACTTGGCCGCACCGCCCTTCTTCGCCTTGACCTTGGCCGCGGTGCGGACCAGGACCAGCGCGCCCTTCGGGCCGGGGATGGCGCCGCGGACGAGCAGGAGGTTGTTCTCGGTGTCGACCGCCTGGACGGTCAGGTTCTGGACGGTGTAGCGCACGCCACCCATCCGACCCGCCATCCGGGTGCCCTTGAAGACGCGACCCGGGGTGGCGCAGGCGCCGATCGAGCCCGGCGAGCGGTGCTTGCGCTCGACACCGTGGCTGGCGCGCAGACCGTGGAAGCCGTGCCGCTTCATCGGGCCGGCGTAGCCCTTGCCCTTGGTCTTGCCGGTGACGTCGATGGTGACGCCCACCGGGAACTGCTCGACCGTGACCTCCTGGCCCAGCGAGTAGTCCGCGGCGTCCTTGGTGCGCAGCTCGACGATGTGCCGGCGCGGCGCCACGTCCGCCTTCGCGTAGTGCCCGCTGACCGGCTTCTTGACCTTGCGCGGGTCGATGGTGCCGTACGCGAGCTGGACCGCGGAGTAACCGTCCTTCTCGGCGCTACGAACCTGGCTGACGACGCACGGGCCGGCCTGCACCACGGTCACGGGCACAACCTTGTTGTTGTCCCAGACCTGGGTCATGCCGAGCTTGGCGCCCAGGATCCCCTTGACTTGCCTGTCCATTTGTCCGGTCCCTACAGCTTGATCTCGATGTCGACGCCAGCCGGCAGGTCGAGGCGCATGAGCGAGTCGACCGTCTTCGGGGTCGGGTCGATGATGTCGATCAGCCGCTTGTGCGTACGCATCTCGAAGTGCTCGCGCGAGTCCTTGTACTTGTGCGGCGAGCGGATAACGCAGAAACGGTTGATCTCCGTGGGCAGCGGCACCGGGCCAGCGACCTGCGCCCCGGTACGCGTCACCGTCTCGACGATCTTCCGAGCCGAGGAGTCGACGACCTCGTGGTCATAGGCCTTGAGCCGGATGCGGATCTTCTGTCCCGCCATGGTGGCTTCTGTTCCTTCTCTCGATGCCGCTGTGTTGCGGGCGCCTGCACCGGCTGGTGCAGGCCCACTTCCGCCGACCCCCGCGGTCGGGCGTGTCGCGCCCTAGGACCAGGCTCCGCCCCGGGACCCCGGAGCTCTGCTGGCCATGCGGTGGGTCAATGGCGCCGATCGCGTTCACCGCGACCCGGACGCCGTGCGAGGGTGGTTGGCCGCACAGTGGCAGGCCAACCACCCTACGCGCGACTGTTCAACGACCCGGAGGTCCAGCGGATGCCGGACACGGGCGAGGAACTGCCGTTACGCAACCTGACTAGTATGCCGCACGACCGGCGGCGACGCTAATCGGGGTTACCCAGTTCACTTGACGATCTTGGTGACCCGACCCGCGCCGACCGTACGGCCACCCTCCCGGATCGCGAACTTGAGGTTTTCCTCCATCGCGATGGGCTGGATGAGCTTGACGCTCATCGTGGTGTTGTCGCCCGGCATGACCATCTCGGTGCCCTCGGGCAGCGTGACGACGCCGGTGACGTCCGTGGTGCGGAAGTAGAACTGCGGGCGGTAGTTCTGGAAGAACGGGGTGTGCCGGCCGCCCTCCTCCTTGGAGAGGATGTAGACCGTCGCCTCGAACTCCGTGTGCGGGGTCGTGGTGCCCGGCTTGATGACGACCATGCCGCGCTCGACGTCCTCGCGCTTGGTGCCACGCAGCAGGAGACCGACGTTCTCACCCGCGCGCGCGTCGTCCAGGGTCTTCCGGAACATCTCGATCGCGGTGACCTTGGTCTTGAAGCCCTTCTCGCGGATGCCGACGACCTCGACGTCCTCGTTCGGGAGCAGCACGCCACGCTCGACACGACCGGTGACGACGGTGCCACGACCGGTGATCGTGAAGACGTCCTCGACGGGCATGAGGAACGGCTTCTCGGTCTCGCGCTCCGGCTGCGGGATCGCGGTGTCGACCGCGTTCATCAGCTCGAGCAGCTTCTCGGTCCACACCGGGTCGCCCTCGAGCGCCTTCAGCGCGGAGACCTGCACGACCGGCAGGTCGTCGCCCGGGTACTCCTGCGAGGAGAGCAGCTCGCGGACCTCAAGCTCGACGAGCTCCAGGAGCTCGGCGTCGTCGACCATGTCGCTCTTGTTGAGCGCCACGACGATGTACGGCACACCGACCTGACGGGCCAGCAGCACGTGCTCGCGGGTCTGCGGCATCGGGCCGTCGGTCGCCGCCACCACCAGGATCGCGCCGTCCATCTGCGCGGCACCGGTGATCATGTTCTTGATGTAGTCGGCGTGCCCGGGGCAGTCGACGTGCGCGTAGTGCCGCGCCTCGGTCTGGTACTCGACGTGCGCGATGGAGATCGTGATGCCGCGGGCCTTCTCCTCCGGCGCCTTGTCGATCTCGTCGAACGGGGTGTACGGGTTCAGGTCCGGGAACTGGTCGTGCAGGACCTTGGTGATGGCCGCCGTCAGCGTCGTCTTACCGTGGTCGATGTGACCAATGGTGCCGATGTTGACGTGCGGCTTAGTCCGCTCGAACTTCGCCTTCGCCACTGGTGTCCTCCTGTGGACTTCTTGGTTCTTCTCGCCCCGGCACGCCAGGTAGGCGCTTAGGACTCTGTCGACAGCCTTTCCGGCCTGACGGCCGGAGAGCTTTTGTGGGTTCTGCGGCGATGAAGCCTACAGGCCCGGTCTCACACAACCCGACCGAGGTGGCCGCGGGCGGGGATCCCTCCCGCGACCAGCCCCGATTCATCGGATCAGCTCAGGCGAGCGTCACTCACCAGTCGCCTTGGCGATGATCTCCTTGGCCACCGAGGCCGGAATCTCGGCGTAGGAGTCGAACTGCATGCTGTAGCTAGCCCGGCCCTGGGTCTTCGACCGCAGGTCGCCGACGTAGCCGAACATCTCCGACAGCGGCACCAGCGCCCTCACGATGCGGGTGCCGCTGCGCTCCTCCATCGCCTGGATGATGCCACGGCGGGAGTTGAGGTCGCCGATGACGTCACCCATGTTCTCCTCAGGAGTGGTGACCTCGACGGACATCACCGGCTCCAGCAGCGCCGGGTCGGCCTTGCGGGCCGCCTCCTTCAGCGCCATCGAGCCAGCGATCTTGAACGCCATCTCGGACGAGTCGACCTCGTGGTACTGGCCGTCCACCAGCGTCAGCTTGACACCCACCAGCGGGAAGCCGGCGAGAATGCCGTACTGCATGGCGTCCTGGGCGCCCGCGTCCACCGACGGGATGAACTCCCGGGGGATGCGGCCACCGGTGACGGCGTTCGCGAACTCGTAGGTCGGCGAGTCGTTGTCCAGCGGCAGCGGCTCCAGGCTGATGATGACCCGGGCGTACTGGCCGGAACCACCGGTCTGCTTCTTGTGGGTGAACTCGACCTTCTCCACCTTGCGGCGGATGGTCTCGCGGTACGCCACCTGCGGCTTGCCGATGTTCGCCTCGACGTTGAACTCGCGGCGCATCCGGTCGACCAGGATGTCCAGGTGCAGCTCGCCCATGCCGGAGATGACCGTCTGGCCGGTCTCGTCGTCCAGCTTGACGCGGAAGGTCGGGTCCTCCTCGGCCAGCCGCTGGATGGCGGTGCTGAGCTTCTCCTGGTCGGCCTTGGTCTTCGGCTCGATGGCGACCTCGATGACCGGCTCCGGGAAGGTCATCGACTCCAGGATGACCGGGTTCGCCGGGTCGCACAGCGTGTCACCGGTGGTGGTCTGCTTGAGACCCTGCACCGCGATGATGTCGCCAGCCTGGGCCGAGCCGCGCTCTTCCCGCTTGTTGGCGTGCATCTGGTAGATCTTGCCGATCCGCTCCTTGCGGTCCTTGGTGGAGTTGACCACCTGGGACCCGGACTCGACCACGCCGGAGTAGACCCGGACGTAGGTGAGCTTGCCGAGGTGCTTGTCGGTCTGGATCTTGAAGGCGAGACCGGAGAACGGCTCCTTCTTCGACGGCTTCCGCTGCAGCGGCGTCTCGCCGTCGGTCGCGGTGCCCTCGATGGCCGGGATGTCCAGCGGCGACGGCAGGAAGTCGACCACGGCGTCGAGCATGGGCTGCACGCCCTTGTTCTTGAACGCCGAGCCGCACAGCACCGGGTTGGCCTTGCTGGCGATCGTGGCCCGCCGGATGGCGGCCTTGATCTCCTCGACGGAGATCTCCTCGCCCTCCAGGTACTTCTCCATCACCGCGTCGTCGACGTCGGCCAGGGTCTCCATCAGCTTCTCGCGCCACTGGGCAGCGTCGTCGGCGAGGTCGGCCGGGATCTCCTCGATCGCGTAGTCCTCACCCTTCTGGGTCTCCCCGCGCCAGGTGAGGGCGCGCATGCCGATCAGGTCGACGACACCGATGTGGTCGCCCTCGAGCCCGATCGGGATCTGGAGCACCAGCGGGGTCGCGTTCAGCCGGTCGATCATCATCTGGACGCAGCGGAAGAAGTCCGCGCCGGTCCGGTCGAGCTTGTTGACGAAGCACATCCGCGGGACGTTGTACTTGTCGGCCTGACGCCAGACGTTCTCCGTCTGCGGCTCCACGCCGGCCACGCCGTCGTAGACCGCGACCGCACCGTCCAGCACCCGCAGCGACCGCTCGACCTCGACCGTGAAGTCGACGTGACCGGGCGTGTCGATGATCTGGATCGTGTGGCCCTTCCACTCACACTTGGTGGCAGCGGAGGTGATGGTGATACCACGCTCCTGCTCCTGCTCCATCCAGTCCATGACGGCAGCGCCCTCGTGGACCTCACCGATCTTGTACGTGATACCGGTGTAGAAGAGGATCCGCTCGGTGGTAGTGGTCTTACCGGCATCGATGTGCGCCATGATGCCGATGTTGCGTACGTTGGCGAGCGCGTCTGCGGCGGCCACTTCAATCCCTACTTATCGTCGTCTCGACACAACTGGTGGTGGTTCCGGCGCCACGCGGGCGCCGGAACCAGATGTGTTACCAGCGGTAGTGCGCGAAGGCCTTGTTCGACTCGGCCATCTTGTGCGTGTCCTCGCGCCGCTTGACGGCGGCACCGAGGCCGTTGCTCGCGTCCAGCAGCTCGTTCATCAGCCGCTCGACCATGGTCTTCTCGCGCCGGGCGCGGGAGTAGGTGACCAGCCAGCGCAGGCCCAGGGTGGTCGCCCGGGCCGGCCGGACCTCGACCGGGACCTGGTAGGTGGCGCCACCGACACGGCGGCTGCGCACCTCGAGGGTCGGCTTGACGTTGTCCATCGCCCGCTTCAGGGTGACGACCGGGTCGGTGCCGGACTTCTCGCGGCAGCCCTCCAGGGCCGCGTACACGATGCGCTCGGCGAGCTGGCGCTTGCCGCGCAGCAGGATCTTGTTCACCAGCTGGGTGACCAACGGCGAGTTGTACACCGGGTCAGCGACCAGCGGCTTCCGCGGAGCGGGTCCCTTACGCGGCATCTCAGCTCTTCTCCTTCTTCGCGCCGTAACGGCTGCGCGCCTGCTTGCGGTTACGGACACCCTGGGTGTCCAGCGACCCGCGGACGATCTTGTAACGCACGCCGGGGAGGTCCTTCACCCGGCCGCCGCGGACGAGCACGATGGAGTGCTCCTGCAGGTTGTGACCCACGCCCGGGATGTAGGCGGTCACCTCGATCTGGCTGCTGAGCTTGACACGAGCGACCTTGCGCAGCGCCGAGTTCGGCTTCTTCGGGGTGGTGGTGTACACGCGGGTGCACACGCCGCGCCGCTGAGGGGAACCCTTCAGCGCCGGGGTCTTGGTCTTACTCGTCTTCGCCTGGCGGCCCTTTCGGACCAGCTGCTGGATCGTGGGCACCGGGTTTCTCCGCTCCCTTCGGCCGCCTTCCGGCGACCGCGCCGTCTGCTCGTAGCCATCCCTCGTGGAAAGGCTCTCCTACATTCCGGCCAGGCCCGCCTTGCGGAGGTCCCGGCACCCGCGGTCGGGCGTGTCGCCCGGCTCACGGTCCCCGGTGCAGTCGCTCGCGCGCGCACCGGATTTCTGTCACCGGCACACGGTCACCGCGCGCCGGGTCTTTTGGCTCTCTGTCGTGCCGCCGCGCGATCACCGGGAACCCGGTTCCGACGCACGCACGAGTTGCCCGGGCGAGCCCGGGCACAAGGGGAAAGAGTACCTATCACAGCCGCACAGGTCAAAACGGAGAGGTCCCGGAGATCAGCGTCACCGCCCTGCCGGCCGAACCGTCGCGCCTGCCCACTTGCGATGGGCACCTACAGAAACAAGTGTAACGGCTACCGCGGCACCCGGCCCGTCGGCCCTGGGTAACGCCGCCGCCCCGCCCTGCCCCTGAGCCGCAATGTCGGCGACATGGCGTCATCCAGGCACCCGCGACCCCGCCATGTCGCCGACATGGTGTCGATCAAGCCGGACCAGCCGGAGGACGGGGCGGCCCCAGCACGGGGCGGCCCCAGCACGGGGCGGCCCCAGCACGGGGCGGGCCCAGCACGGGGCGGGCCCAGCACGGGCGGAGACTCAGCTCAGGGCGAGCAGCAGCCCCAGGCCGAGACCCAGCAGGCTGAGCACCACGCCCACCACGCCGCAGCTGATCCCGGCCACCGCCAGCCCCCGGCCCGTGAAGCGCACCGCCGGCGGGGGCGCCGGACGCCGGATCTGCCGCCGGCCGAGCGCACCGGCCACCACCGCCGCCGTGCCGGCCAGCAGCCCGAGGACCGCGAACACACCGGCGGCCCAGGCACCCTGGCTGCCGGCGGTCGCCCCGAGGCAGATCACCAGGAGGGACACCAGGGCGGAGGCGATGCCCGCCACCAGGGATCCGATCGCGAGCCCGGACGTCACCGGGGGCACGTCGAGATGCACCACGCCGAACGGGGTGCCCGGCACCGGGTCGACCCGCTTGGGCGGTCGGGCCGCGTCCTTCGGCGGCGGGGGCACCGCCCCCCAGCCAGCGCCCGGCCCACCCCAGCCGCCGCCCGGTCCGCCCCAGGCACCGCCCGGCGCCTGACCCGGGTAGCCACCCGGCGCGCCCCCCGGATGGGTGGTCGTGCCGGGGTGCCCCGGCCAGGAAGCGGGAGCCGGATGCGGCCCGGCCGCCGACTGTGGTGCGTGGCCAGGCTGCACGAAGGGAGCAGACTGCACGGGGGAAGCCGGCGATGCCGGGGGGCCCGGCTGCACGAAGGTAGCCGGCTGCACGGGGGAAGACGGCTGCACGAAGGAAGCTGGCGGTGCCGGGGGGCCCGGCTGGGCAGGAGAAGCCGGTGGTGCCGAGAGACCCGGATGCGCGGGCGGAGCCGGCTGCGCCGAGGAAGACGACTGGGCGGCGGGGCCCGACGGCACGGGCGAAGCCGGCGGCACGGCGGGGGCCGGCTGTGGCCCGGAACTCGGCTGCGCGACGTCGCCGGCCCCCGGGCCCGGGCCGAACTGCGGCGGGGAGCCGGCCGCCGGCCCGGGACCCGGCCCAGGAAACGGGTCGGGCTGCGGGAATGCGCCGGCAGAGGGGCCGCTGCTCCCGATCGGCGGGGAGACCGACGACGGGGCGTCGGCGGCGGGGGTGCCCGGTGCTTGCGGATCGGTGCCGGCGGCGGGCCGGGCCCACGGGCTCTCCTCCGGCGCTGCCGGTGACCCCGCCGGATCCGGGAGCGCGGCGGATCCCTCCGCCGACTCGCCCGAGGGCCGCGCCGGTTCCGTCACGAGGGCCTCCTGTCGCCGGTCGTCGTCCACCGCCGCGCGACGGACACCGGCCAGGCTACCGTCGCCCGGCCAACCCCGTGGGCGCGCGTCGACGTCTCCCCCGCGCGGGACGGTCAGTCCACGTTCGGGGCGTAGTCGTGCCCGAACGGCGCTCCGGCCAGCCGCACCAGGCCGATCACCAGGGCCGCCACCACGGCCGCCGCGACCAGGACCAGCCCGGCCCAGGCCAGGCGCTCCCCGCGCCGCAGCCAGGCCGCGCCGGTGAGGAAACCCCCCGAGGCGTACGCCTCACGGCGGGCCTGCCGGGCCAGCACGAGAGCGAGCGTGGCCGGCACCACCCCGCCGACGAACAGCCCGGTCAGCGCGCCCATCAGGCCGAGCGCGAAGACCGCCCGGGCCTTGCTGGAGCGCACCGGGTCGGGGTCGAGCGGATGGCGTGCCCCGTGCGGGGCGACGGGCACCTGCCCGGGTGCGATCGTCATGCCCTCCATCATGCCCGTCCCCCGCGACGATCCCAGCCGACCACGGAGAGATAGCGGTATCCCGGGCCGGCGACCCCACCAGGTCGCCGACATGGCGGGGCGCACGGCCCGACGCGACGAGGCCCCCGGCGGTGCGCCGGGGGCCTCGTCGTCAGTGCGTGATCTTTAGCGGTACGACCCGAAGTCGAAGTCGTCCAGCGGCACGGCCTGCCCGCTGGCCGGCCCGAAGCCGTAGTCGGTCTCCGGGTATCCGGTCATCGAGTAGACCTTGGCCTTGGCCTCCTCGGTCGGCTCGACCCGGACGTTGCGGTACTTGCTGATGCCCGTACCGGCCGGGATGAGCTTACCGATGATCACGTTCTCCTTGAGGCCGATCAGCGAGTCGCTGCGGGCGTGGATCGCCGCGTCCGTCAGCACCCGGGTGGTCTCCTGGAAGGAGGCCGCCGACAGCCAGGAGTCCGTGGCCAGCGAGGCCTTGGTGATACCCATCAGCACGGGGCGACCGGCGGCGGGCTCGCCGCCCTCGCCGACGAGCCGGCGGTTCTCCGACTCGAACAGCGCCCGGTCGACCAGCACGCCCGGCAGGAACTCGGTCGAGCCGGAGTCGATGACCGTCACCCGCTTGAGCATCTGGCGGATGATGATCTCGATGTGCTTGTCGTGGATGAGCACACCCTGCGAGCGGTAGACCTCCTGGACCTCCTGGGTCAGGTGGACCTGGACCGCGCGCGGGCCGAGGATGCGCAGCAGCTCGTGCGGGTCGATGGTGCCCTCGGTGAGCTTCTCGCCGACCTCGACGTGGTCGCCGTCGTGGGCCCGCAGCCGGACCCGCTTGGAGATCTTGTCGTAGACGATCTCGTCGGAGCCGTCGTCCGGCACCACGATGATCTTCCGCGACCGCTCGCCGTCCTCGATCCGGATCCGGCCCGGGGTGTCGGCGATGGGCGCCTTGCCCTTCGGGACGCGGGCCTCGAAGATCTCCTGAACCCGGGGCAGACCCTGGGTGATGTCCTCACCCGCGACACCACCGGTGTGGAACGTACGCATCGTCAGCTGCGTACCGGGCTCACCGATCGATTGGGCGGCGATGATGCCGACCGCCTCGCCGACGTCCACGGTCTTGCCGGTCGGCAGCGAACGGCCGTAGCACGCACCGCAGACGCCCAGCTTCGACTCGCAGGTGAGCACGCTGCGCACCCGCACCGTCTCCGTCCCGGCGGCGACGATCGCGTCGACCAGGATGGAGTTGATGTCCTGGCCCCGGTGGGCGACGACCGTGCCGTCCGGGCCCTTGATGTCGTCGGCCAGGGTCCGGGCGTGGACGCTGGTCTCGGCGTGCTCGTGGACGTACAGCTTGCCGTCGCGCCGCTCGCCGATCTGCATCGGGATGGCCCGGTCGGTGCCGCAGTCCTCCTCGCGGATGATGACGTCCTGCGAGACGTCCACCAGACGACGGGTCAGGTAACCCGAGTCGGCGGTCCGCAGCGCGGTGTCGGCGAGACCCTTACGGGCACCGTGCGTGGAGATGAAGTATTCCAGCACGGAGAGACCCTCCCGGTACGACGCCTTGATGGGTCGCGGGATGATCTCGCCCTTGGGGTTGGCCACCAGACCACGGATCGCGGCGATCTGGCGGAGCTGGAGCAGGTTACCGCGGGCACCCGAGTTGATCATCTTCCACAGCGGGTTCTCCTGCGGCAGCGCGGTGTCCATCTCCTTGGCGACCTCGTTGGTCGCCTTGGTCCAGATCTCGATGAGCTCGCCGCGACGCTCCTCGGCGGTCATCAGACCACGCTGGTACTGCTTGTCGATCCGGTCGGCTTCCTTCTCGTACCGCTCCAGGATCTCCCGCTTGCGCGGCGGAGCGATGACGTCCTCCATGCCGATCGTCACGCCGGACCAGGTGGCCCAGTGGAAACCGGCCTCCTTGAGCCCGTCGAGGGTCGCGGCGAGGGCGACCTTCGGGAAGCGCTCGGCGAGGTCGTTGACGATCGCGGAGAGCTGACCCTTGCGGATCTCGTAGTTCACGAAGCGGTAGCCCTGCGGCAGCGTCTCGTTGAACAGCACCCGGCCCAGGGTGGTCTCGACGGTGAGCGGCTCACCCTCGACCCAGCCCTCCGGCGCGACCCACGGCTGCGCGCCGGCGCCGTTGTCGACCCCGACCAGACCGCGCAGCCGGATCCGCACCGGGGCCTGCAGGTGCAGCTCGCCGGCGTCGAACGCCATCCGAGCCTCGGCGTCCGAGCTGAACGCCCGGCCCTCGCCCCGCTCACCGGTGGTGAGGTGGGTGAGGTGGTAGAGGCCGATGACCATGTCCTGCGTGGGCATGGTGACCGGCTTGCCGTCGGCCGGCTTGAGGATGTTGTTCGAGGACAGCATCAGGATCCGCGCCTCGGCCTGCGCCTCGGCGGACAGCGGCACGTGCACCGCCATCTGGTCGCCGTCGAAGTCGGCGTTGAACGCGGTGCAGACCAGCGGGTGGATCTGGATGGCCTTGCCCTCGACCAGCTGCGGCTCGAAGGCCTGGATGCCGAGGCGGTGCAGGGTCGGCGCGCGGTTGAGCAGCACCGGGTGCTCGCCGATGACCTCTTCCAGCACGTCCCACACGACCGGGCGCTGCCGCTCGACCATCCGCTTGGCGGACTTGATGTTCTGCGCGTGGTTGAGGTCGACCAGCCGCTTCATCACGAAGGGCTTGAACAGCTCCAGCGCCATCTGCTTGGGCAGGCCGCACTGGTGCAGCTTCAGCTTCGGGCCGACCACGATGACCGAACGGCCGGAGTAGTCGACGCGCTTGCCGAGCAGGTTCTGCCGGAACCGGCCCTGCTTGCCCTTGAGCATGTCGGACAGCGACTTGAGCGGACGGTTACCCGGGCCGGTGACCGGCCGGCCGCGACGGCCGTTGTCGAACAGCGCGTCGACGGCCTCCTGGAGCATCCGCTTCTCGTTGTTGACGATGATCTCGGGCGCGCCGAGGTCGATCAGCCGCTTGAGGCGGTTGTTCCGGTTGATCACGCGGCGGTACAGGTCGTTCAGGTCGGACGTCGCGAAGCGGCCACCGTCGAGCTGCACCATCGGGCGCAGGTCCGGCGGGATGACCGGGACGCAGTCCAGCACCATGCCGAGCGGCGAGTTGCGGGTGTTCAGGAACGCCGCGACGACCTTGAGCCGCTTGAGCGCCCGGATCTTCCGCTGGCCCTTGCCGGAGCGAATGGTCTCGCGCAGGCTCTCGGCCTCGGCGTCGAGGTCCATGTTCTGCACCAGCGCCTTGATCGCCTCGGCACCCATGCCGCCGGTGAAGTACTCGCCGAACCGGTCGCGCAGCTCCCGGTAGAGCAGCTCGTCGGTGACGAGCTGCTTCGGCTCCAGCTTGCGGAAGGTGTCGAGCACCTCGTCGAGGCGGTCGATCTCGCGCTGGGCCCGGTCGCGGATCTGGCGCATCTCGCGCTCTCCGCCCTCCTTGACCTTGCGCCGGACGTCCGCCTTCGCGCCCTCGGCCTCCAGCTCGGCCAGGTCGGCCTCCAGCTTGGCGGCCCGCTTCTCGATCTCCGAGTCGCGGCTGTTCTCCGACTGCCGCTTCTCGGCGAGGATCTCGTTCTCGATGGTCGAGAGGTCACGGTGACGCGACTCGGCGTCCACGCTCGTCACGACGTACGAGGCGAAGTAGATGATCTTTTCGAGGTCCTTCGGGGCGAGGTCCAGCAGGTAGCCCAGCCGGCTCGGCACGCCCTTGAAGTACCAGATGTGGGTCACCGGAGCGGCCAGCTCGATGTGCCCCATGCGCTCCCGGCGGACCTTGGAGCGGGTCACCTCGACGCCGCAGCGCTCGCAGATGATGCCCTTGAACCGGACCCGCTTGTACTTACCGCAGTAGCACTCCCAGTCCCGCTGCGGACCGAAGATCTTCTCGCAGAAGAGCCCGTCCTTTTCCGGCTTGAGGGTGCGGTAGTTGATCGTCTCGGGCTTCTTGACCTCGCCGTGCGACCACTGACGGATGTCGTCGGCGGTGGCGAGACCGATGCGCAGCTCGTCGAAGAAGTTGACGTCGAGCACTATGTCCCCTATGTCGTCGTCTTTACAGCTAGATCACGGGCGGGGTTGGGGGCCGGCCGCCCCGCGGAGGGATCAAGCCTGACCGCCCGGAGCGGGGTGGCCGGCCCCCAACCCACACCACTTACACCTCTTCGACCGAGCTCGGCTCGCGCCGGGACAGGTCGATGCCCAGCTCCTCCGCGGCCCGGAACACCTCGTCGTCGGTCTCGCGCATCTCCAGGGCCACGCCGTCGCTGGAGAGCACCTCGACGTTCAGGCACAGCGACTGCAGTTCCTTGAGCAACACCTTGAACGACTCCGGAATGCCCGGCTCCGGGATGTTCTCGCCCTTGACGATCGCCTCGTAGACCTTGACCCGGCCCAGGACGTCGTCGGACTTGATGGTCAGCAGCTCCTGCAGGGCGTACGCGGCGCCGTACGCCTGCATCGCCCAGCACTCCATCTCACCGAAACGCTGGCCACCGAACTGCGCCTTACCACCCAGCGGCTGCTGCGTGATCATCGAGTACGGACCGGTCGACCGGGCGTGGATCTTGTCGTCGACCAGGTGGTTGAGCTTCAGGATGTAGATGTAGCCGACCGCGATCGGGTCCGGCAGCGGCTCGCCGGAGCGACCGTCGAACAGCTGCGCCTTGCCGGAGGAACCGATCAGCTGCTTGCCGTCCCGGTTGGGCAGGGTCGACGCGAGCAGACCGGAGATCTCCTCCTCGCGGGCACCGTCGAAGACCGGCGTGGCCACGTTGGTGTCCGGCTCGGACTCGTGCGCCTCGATGGAGCGCAGCTGGCGCTTCCACTCGGCGTCGTCGCCGTCGACGCTCCACCCCGTCTTGGCCACCCAGCCGAGGTGCGTCTCCAGCACCTGGCCGATGTTCATCCGGGACGGCACACCCAGCGGGTTGAGCACGATGTCGACCGGGGTGCCGTCCTCCAGGAACGGCATGTCCTCGATCGGCAGGATCTTCGAGATGACACCCTTGTTGCCGTGCCGGCCGGCGAGCTTGTCGCCGTCCTGGATCTTCCGCTTCTGGGCGACGTAGACCCGGACCAGCTCGTTGACGCCCGGGGGCAGCTCGTCGCCGTCCTCGCGGGAGAACGTGCGTACGCCGATGACCGTGCCGGTCTCGCCGTGCGGCACCTTCAGCGAGGTGTCCCGGACCTCGCGCGCCTTCTCGCCGAAGATCGCGCGGAGCAGCCGCTCCTCCGGGGTCAGCTCGGTCTCGCCCTTGGGCGTGACCTTGCCGACCAGGATGTCGCCGGGGACGACCTCGGCGCCGATCCGGATGATGCCGCGCTCGTCGAGGTCGGCGAGCATCTCCTCGCTGACGTTCGGGATGTCCCGGGTGATCTCCTCCGGGCCGAGCTTGGTGTCCCGCGCGTCGACCTCGTGCTCCTCGATGTGGATCGAGGTGAGCACGTCCTGCTGCACGAGGCGCTGCGACAGGATGATCGCGTCCTCGTAGTTGTGGCCCTCCCAGCACATGAACGCGACCAGCAGGTTGCGCCCGAGCGCCATCTCGCCCTCGTCGGTGCAGGGACCGTCGGCGATGACCTGGCCGGCCTCGACGCGGTCGCCCTCGAAGACGACCGGCTTCTGGTTGACGCAGGAGCCGGCGTTGGAGCGACGGAACTTGTGCAGCAGGTACGTCCGGCGGTGGCCGTCGTCCTGGTGGATGGTGATGTAGTCGGCGCAGAGGTCCTCGATGACACCGCCGACCTCGGCCACGACCACGTCACCGGCGTCGACGGCGGCACGGTATTCCATGCCGGTGCCGACCAGCGGCGACTCCGCCTTGACCAGCGGCACCGCCTGACGCTGCATGTTCGCGCCCATCAGGGCCCGGTTGGCGTCGTCGTGCTCGAGGAACGGGATCATCGCGGTCGCGACCGAGGTCATCTGCCGCGGCGAGACGTCCATGTAGTCGACGGCGCCCGGGACCACGTCCTCGGTCTCGCCGCCCTTACGGCGGCAGAGGACCCGGTCCTCGGCGAACGTGCCGTCGGCCTTCAGCGGCGCGTTGGCCTGCGCCTTGACGAACCGGTCCTCCTCGTCCGCGGTCAGGTAGTCGATCTGGTCGGTGACCCGACCGTCGACGACCTTCCGGTACGGCGTCTCGATGAAGCCGAACGGGTTGACCCGGGCGAAGGTGGAGAGCGCGCCGATCAGGCCGATGTTCGGGCCTTCGGGCGTCTCGATCGGGCACATCCGGCCGTAGTGGGACGGGTGCACGTCGCGGACCTCGAAGCCGGCCCGCTCTCGGGACAGACCACCCGGGCCGAGCGCGCTCAGCCGACGCCGGTGGGTCAGGCCCGCCAGCGGGTTGGTCTGGTCCATGAACTGGGACAGCTGCGAGGTGCCGAAGAACTCCTTGATCGCCGCCACGACGGGGCGGATGTTGATCAGGGTCTGCGGCGTGATCGCCTCGACGTCCTGGGTGGTCATCCGCTCGCGGACGACCCGCTCCATCCGGGACAGGCCGACGCGGACCTGGTTCTGGATGAGCTCGCCCACGGTGCGCAGGCGCCGGTTGCCGAAGTGGTCGATGTCGTCGGCCTCGTAGCCGTCCTCACCGGCGTGCAGCCGGCAGAGGTATTCCACGGTGGCGACGATGTCGTCCTCGGTGAGCGTGCCGGTGGTGATCGGCACGTCCAGCTCGAGCTTCTTGTTGAACTTGTACCGACCGACCTTGGCGACGTCGTACCGCTTCGGGTTGAAGAAGAGGTTGTCGAGCAGGGTCTGGGCGTTCTCGCGGGTCGGCGGCTCGCCGGGGCGGAGCTTGCGGTAGATGTCTAGCAGCGCCTCGTCCTGGCCGGCGATGTGGTCCTTCTCGAGCGTCGTCATCAGCAGCTCGGACCAGCCGAACTTCTCGCGGATCCGCTCGGCCGACCAACCGATGGCCTTGAGCAGGACGGTGACGGCCTGCCGGCGCTTGCGGTCGATGCGGACGCCGACGGTGTCGCGCTTGTCGATGTCGAACTCGAGCCAGGCACCCCGGCTCGGGATGACCTTGACGCTGGAGAGGTCGCGGTCGGAGGTCTTGTCCGGCTGCTTGTCGAAGTAGACGCCCGGGGACCGGACGAGCTGGCTGACCACGACGCGCTCGGTGCCGTTGATGATGAAGGTGCCCTTGGGCGTCATCATCGGGAAGTCACCCATGAACACCGTCTGGCTCTTGATCTCGCCGGTGGTGTTGTTGGTGAACTCCGCCGTCACGAACAGCGGGGCGCAGTAGGTCAGGTCCTTCTCCTTGCACTCCTCGATCGAGGCCTTGACCTCGTCGAAGCGCGGCGCCGAGAAGGAGAGCGACATGGTGCCGGAAAAGTCCTCAATGGGACTGATCTCGTCGAGGATTTCCGCGAGACCCGAGCGTGCGTGCGGGTCGTCCGCCGACCGGCCCTGCCAAGCCTCGTTGCCGACGAGCCAGTCGAAGGACTCGTTCTGGATGGCGAGGAGGTTGGGGACCTCGAGGTGTTCGGTGATCCTGCCGAATGAAACTCGGCGGGGTGCGAAAGCGCTCGACGTACGACTGGTCTTCGCAGGGCGGGAAGCTGCCAAGATGCGTCCTTCCGAGGACCGGTGCTGCAGAACGGCTGGTACGCGTGCACTCCAATGACCCCACCAGAAATATCCGTAATCGGACATTTCTGCGCAGGGGTCAAGTCGGAAGGCAGCGCAAACTAGCAGTGTAGCCGAGAGGCTAACCGCTGTCCAGCCCAACCCGCAGGTCGCCGCGGAACGTGCCTCGGGGCCCCCGGAACGGGGCCTGACCGGGCCGCTCGGAACGCGGCATACCCACGGACCGCCCAGGTGCAGCGGACGATGGTGCCGCCGCTGCCATTACCCGGATGGTGGCCGTCGCAAGCGCGGAAGGTCTTGCTGGTGTCAGCGTGCCTGGCAGCCGGGGGCCGCGTCAAGGGCCCGTCTCGTGCGCGACAGGTGTTTCCCACGCGTGGGCGACGGCCCCGAACCGCCCCGCCGGCCGGCGTGGAGCGTCGCCGCCCTGCTCACGACGCTGTCAGGGAGTCACGACACGAACACGGCGGGCGGTGATCCGAGTCCGGATCACCGCCCGCCGCGACGCGATGTGCCCTGGCTCACGTGAGGCGAGCCGGGCGCACGCCTGAGTCCAACCTCAATTACTTGAGGGTGACCTTGGCGCCCTCGCCCTCGAGCTTGGCCTTGGCCTTCTCGGCGGTCTCCTTGTTGACCTTCTCCAGGATGGCCTTCGGCGCGGCCTCGACCGCGTCCTTGGCCTCCTTGAGGCCCAGGCCGGTCAGCTCGCGCACGACCTTGATGACCTGGATCTTCTTGCCACCGTCGGCCTCGAGGATGACGTCGAACTCGTCCTTCTCCTCCTCGGCCGGCGCGGCGGCGGCGCCACCGGCACCACCGGCGGCGGCGACCGCGACCGGGGCGGCCGCGGTGACCTCGAAGGTCTCCTCGAACTGCTTCACGAACTCGGAGAGCTCGATCAGCGTCATCTCCTTGAACGCGTCGAGCAGCTCGTCGGTGCTGAGCTTCGCCATGGCTGGCGTCCTTTCTAACGGTTGTCTAAGAACGTGGGTGCGCCGGACGCGGCCTCAGGCCGCCTCGGCGCCCTCCTGCTCGCGCTTCTTGTCCGCCAGGGCGGCCGCCGCGCGGGCGGCCTTGGAGAGCGGAGCCTGGAACAGGGCCGCGGCCTTGCTCAGGTTGCCCTTCATCGCGCCGGCCAGCTTGGCCAGCAGCACCTCGCGGGACTCCAGGTCGGCGAGCTTCGTGACCTCGGCCGCGGAAATGGCCTTGCCCTCGAAGACGCCGCCCTTGATGACGAGCTTCGGGTTGGCCTTCGCGAAGTCGCGAAGCCCCTTCGCCGCCTCGACGACGTCGCCCGAAACGAAAGTCAGCGCGGTAGGACCGGTGAACAGCTCGTCGAGGCCGGAGATGCCCGCGTCGGCCGCGGCACGCTTCGCCAGCGTGTTCTTCGCGACCGTGTAGGTGGTCTCCTTGCCGAGCGAGCGCCGCAGCTGCGTGAGCTGGGAAACCGTCAGACCACGGTACTCGGTCAGCACCGTAGCTCCCGCGTTGCGGAAGTTGTCGGTCATCTCAGCGACTGCCGTGGCCTTGTCGGCCCGGATCGGCTTGTCCGCCATGTCCCTCCTCTCTCGTTGCTCCAGGCTGATCCACCAGCAGGCCGGCGGGCCTCCCGGTACCGGAGGGCCACGACAACGAGAAAAGCCCCGGCGCAGGGCGCACGGGGCGAGGGCCGGCCGGTCGCGCCGCAGTCGGCGGACCACGGGAACACAGCCGAGTTTCGCTTGCCGCCCTGCGCGGGTCGCCCGTCGGATCGGGACCTTCGACCGTGCCGGAGCACGGTGACCAGCGGTCTCTGGGTGGTACTTCGCCGCAAGGTTACGCGACACGCCCCGTGAGCACCAAATCGCCCCCGGGTGCGCCCCGTCACTCCCCCGCCGCCCGCACCCCTCAGGCGCGGGCGCGCCGCCGCCAGGCGTACCCGGCGAGCGCCGTCGCGCTCCAGGCGACGGCCCACGCGGTGAGCAGGGCCACCGAGGCGGGGGACGGGCCGGCCGCCGTGGCCCGGGCGACCGGCAGCACCGGAGGCGCGAGCCAGGGCGCCACCGAGGCCGACAGGCCGAGGACCAACGAGCCGACCGCGCCGAGCGCCAGCACCGCGACGCCGTACCCGGCGCTGCCCGTCACCGCCCGGCTGGCCAGCGCCCCCAACGCCACCGCGGCGGGCAGGGCGAGCAGGTGCGCCCAGACGCCGAGGGCCACCCCGGCGGCCACCGACGGGCCGCCCGGCTCCGCCTGGCCGGTCACCCCGCCCACCAGCCAGGGGAAGGCCAGCGCGACGGCGACGGTGCCGAGCCCGGCCACCAGCGCCGCGAGCAGCCCGGCGGCCCACTCCCGGGCGGCACCGGCGAGCACCAGGGCCAGCCGGCGCTGGACGTCCGGCTCGACGTCGAGCAAAAGCTTGGTCTGCCAGGCCAGCACCGGGAAGAGCACCACCGCCGACACGCCGTACGCCTCCGCCGGCTGGGCCCGGCCGCCGCCGTAGAGGACGCCGAGGGCGAGCAGGCCGGCCAGCAGCGGGGCGACCGCCCGTCCGGTACGCAGGAAGCCGGCCAGCCGCAGCCGCACGAGCGCGGTCACCGGGGCGCCTGCCCGCCCGCCCCGGAGGCGGGGGCGGGGGCGTCGGGCGGGGCGGGGTCGGCGCGTACGCGAAGAACGTGGTGACCGTCGGCGCGGAGCCGGGCCACGGCACCCGCGGCGCGCGCGGCCGGGACCGCCACCTCGACCACGACGAGCGCCCCGGGCGACGCGTCGGTCGGAGCCTGCGCGGTGACGGTGCCGTCGGCGACCGTCCAGCGGGCCGCGCCCGGCAGCCGGGCCGTCTCGCCCCGGTGGTCGCTGACCAGCACCGACCCGCCGGCCGCCAGCACCTCGTCGATCAGGGCGGGGACCAGGTCGCGGGCGGCGGCGTCGAGGCCCTCCCAGGGCTCGTCGAGGATGAGCAGGCCGGGCCGGCGGAGCATCGCCTGGGCCAGGCCGACCTTCTGGGCGGTGCCCTTGGACAGCTCGGGCAGCCGCACCCCGTGGAACGGGCCCAGGCCCAGCCGCTCGGTCCACCGCCGCACGGCGTCGCTGGCCTCGGCACCGCCCAGGCCGGCGACGCGGGCCATGCCGGCGAGGTAGCGGCCCACGGTGAACGGCTGGTCGGCGGGAAACCGCTCCGGGACCCAGCCGACGTGCCGGGGCCGGTCGACGACGCGGCCCCGGGACGGCCGGAGCACCCCGGCCGCGAGCTGGAGCAGCGTGGACTTGCCGACGCCGTTGCGGCCGAGCACCACGGCGGCCTCGCCGGCGCCCAGCCGCAGGTCGACCTGCCGCAGCACCCACGGACCGCGCCGGTGGTAACGGAGCCAGACATCCTCCCAGCGCATGGCGTGAGCCTGCCACACCGGACAGACGGACGGGGCCCCGCCACGAGTCGTGGCGGGGCCCCGGCGAGGCGGTGGTGCTCAGGCCTCGACGCCCTCCTGGAGGTTCTTGATCAGGTTGGGGTCGACCGGCACGCCCGGGCCCATCGTGGTGGTGAGGGTGACCTTCTTGAGGTACTTGCCCTTGGCCGCCGAGGGCTTGGCCCGCAGCACCTCGTCGAGGACCGCCGCGTAGTTGTCGATCAGCTGGGTCTCGGAGAACGAGGCCTTGCCGATGATCAGGTGGAGGTTGGAGTGCTTGTCCACCCGGAAGGTGATCTTGCCGCCCTTGATGTCCGAGACGGCCTTGGTGACGTCCATGGTCACGGTGCCGGTCTTCGGGTTCGGCATCAGGCCGCGCGGGCCCAGGATCCGCGCGATCCGGCCGATCTTGGCCATCTGGTCCGGCGTGGCGATCGCCGCGTCGAAGTCGAGCCAGCCGCCCTGGATCCGGGCGACGAGCTCGTCGGTGCCCACCTCGTCCGCACCCGCGGCGACGGCCTCCTCGGCCTTCGCGCCGGCGGCGAAGACGATCACGCGGGCGGTCTTGCCGGTGCCGTGCGGCAGGTTGACCACGCCGCGGACCATCTGGTCCGCCTTGCGGGGGTCGACGCCGAGGCGCATGGCGACCTCGACCGTGGCGTCGAACTTGGTGCTGGTGGTGTCCTTGGCGATCTTGACCGCCTCGGCCGGCGTGTAGAGCTTCGACCGGTCGATGACCTCGGCGGCCTTGCGGTAGGTCTTGCTGCGCTGCATCTCTGCTTACTCCTGTGGTCTATGGCGGGCCGCGGCGCTCCGCGTGCCCTCCCACGAACTGATCGGGTGAGGCGGTGGGGTGAGGTCAGTCGCCGACGGTCAGGCCCATCGACCGGGCGGTGCCGGCGATGATCTTCTCAGCCTGGTCGAGGTCGTTGGCGTTGAGGTCGACCATCTTCTTCTCGGCGATCTCCCGCAGCTGGGCGCGGGTGACGGAGCCGACCTTCTCCTTGTGCGGGTTGCCCGAGCCCTTCTGCACGCCGGCGGCCTTGATCAGCAGCTGGGCGGCGGGCGGGGTCTTCAGGACGAAGGTGAAGCTGCGGTCCTCGTAGACGCTGATCTCGGCGGGGACGATGTCGCCCCGCTGGGCCTCGGTCTGCGCGTTGTAGGTCTTGCAGAACTCCATGATGTTGACGCCGTGCTGGCCGAGCGCGGGGCCGACCGGCGGGGCCGGCGTGGCCTGGCCCGCCTTCAGCTGAAGCGTGAACGTCTTGACGAGCTTCTTCTTCGGAGGCATGTCTCTTCCTGGGGCTTGGAACTGGGAAAGGTGCCGGCCGGGGGCGCGCACGGTCAGCGCGATGCGACGGCCGACGTTCTAGGTTAGCGCAAGGCTCCGCCCCCGGATGCGGCGAGGTCCGCCGAGGCCGGCACGGGGGCGGAAACGGCCTCGCCGGCGGCGGGCCGCTGCCCACCGCCGGCGAGACGGAACGTCAGATCTTGGTGACCTGGTTGAAGTTCAGCTCGACCGGCGTCTCCCGGCCGAAGATCGACACCAGCACCTTGAGCTTCTGCTGGTCGGCGTTGATCTCGCTGATCGTCGCCGGCAGCGAGGCGAACGCGCCGTCGGTGACGGTGACCGAGTCGCCCACCTCGAAGTCGAGGACCTTGATCTCGGGCTTGGCCTTCTTCTGCTCGGTCTCGACCGCCGGGGCCAGCCACTTGAGGACCTCGTCGAGGCTCAGCGGCGCGGGCCGGTCGGCCCGGTCGGTCGCCCCCACGAAGCCGGTGACCCCCGGGGTGTTCCGCACGCAGGAGTAGGACTCGGCGGTCAGCTCCATCCGGACCAGGATGTAGCCCGGGAAGACCTTGGCCTGGATCTGGGACCGCTTGCCGTTCTTGACCTCGACCTCTTCCCGGGTCGGCACCTCGACCTGGTAGATGTAGTCCTCCATGTCGAGGGACGTGATCCGGGTCTCGAGGTTGGTCTTGACCTTGTTCTCGTAGCCGGCGTACGAGTGCACCACGTACCAGTCGCCCGGCGCGTAGCGCAGCTTCTGGCGCAGCTCCGCGACCGGGTCGTAGTCCTCGTCCGGGGCGGGCTCGGTGGTCGGAAAGTCCGGCTCGCTGGCGGCCTCGACCGACTCATCGTTGGCCGCCGTCGCCACCGCGGACTGCTCGTCCGTGGTCTCGGCGGTCTCGTCGTACTCAGGCACGCTCGCTCACTTCCGTAACTATCGGCTTGATCAGCCGGTCAGCTGGGGTTTCCGAAGACCCACAGCACGCCCTTCGCGAAGGCGTAGTCCAGGCCGGCCACGATCGTCAGCATCACGGCGACGAAGGTGACCACCACCGCGGTGTAGGTCAGCAGCTCCTTGCGGGTCGGCCAGATGACCTTACGCAGCTCGGCCACGACCTCGCGGAAGAACCGCGCGATGCGGGCGAACAGCCCGATCCGCTCGGTGTCCTTGCGGGTCTTCCTCTCGTCGGCCGACTCGGCCTTGGCCCGCGCCCGGGTGGCCGTGCCACCGCGGGATACCGGCTCGTCCGCGTCGGAGGCGTCGTCGGCGGCCACGTCGTCGGCGACCTCGTCGTTCAGACGGTCGTCGTCGCCGGCGTCCTCGCTGCGCCGCTTGTTCTCGGCCACTTCGCCCTCCGTCGCGGGAATCGGGTCGCACACCGGTGCGGCGTGCGCGGCGCTGGTCACGCCGGCCGGACCAACCGTCCCGCGACGGGCCGCGGCCGGCGGATCGACGGACGGGCCCCGATGCCTCGGAACCCACCCCGCCGATGCCACCACCACGGGCCGGACGCCGCCGGTTGGCGGCGCGACCCACGGGAACGGTCAGGCCTGAGGCGCAGGGGTGACAGGACTTGAACCTGCAGCCTGCGGTTTTGGAGACCGCTGCTCTGCCAATTGAGCTACACCCCTGTGCGGCAACGCTCGCCCGACCCGGCCATGACGCACCGGGCGGGGTCACTTGCCCCACGGCGGACCAGTGTACGGGTACGGACCCGACTTTCCCAACCGGTCTGCCCCCGCGCGTGGCGCGGCCCCCTCAGCGGGGCGTCCGGATCACCGCCCGGGCCTGCGAGAGCACCTTCTCGCCCCGGCACGTCGCGGTGATGTCGAGCCTGGTCAGGCCCTCCCCCGCGCCCTCGCGGACCTTCGCGGTCACCTCGATCTCGGTGCCGGCGTCGTCGTCGGGGACGACCACCGGGCGGGCGAACCGGACCCCGTAGTCGACCACCGCGTCGGGCGCGCCGGCCCACTCGGCCACCGCCCGGCCCACCAGGGCCATGGTGAACATGCCGTGCGCGATCACCCCGGGCAGGCCGACCCCGGTGGCGACGCGGTCGCTCCAGTGGATCGGGTTGAAGTCGCCCGAGGCGCCCGCGTAGCGGACCAGGTCGGCCCGGGTGACCCGGAAGGTCTGGGTGGACAGCTCCATGTCAGGCCTCCCCGCGTACGACGAGCTTGGACCAGACGGCGACCACCGGCTCGCCGGCGGCCGTGCTCACGTCGGTGCGGGTGGTCAGGAAGTCGTGCCCGCCGCGGCTGGTGATGTCCTCGATGGTGTTCACGCAGACCAGCTCGTCGCCGGCCACCACCGGCCGGGTGTAGGCGAACCGCTGGTCGCCGTGGACCACCCGGCTGTAGTCGACCCCGAGGGCCGGGTCGTCGACGATCTGCCGGGTGGCGGCCATCGTGATCACCACGGGGAAGGTCGGCGGGGCCACCACGTCCGGGTGCCCGAGCGCGCGGGCGGCCTCCGGGTCGTGGTGCGCCGGGTCGGCGGCGCCGATCGCCGTGGCGAACTCGCGGATCTTTTCACGGCCCACCTGGTAGGGGGCGGTCGGCGGATAGGTCCGGCCGACGTAGGACGGGTCCAGGGACATGCCCGAGAACCTACACGGGAAGCACGAAAGCCGACCCGGGGGCGGACGGTCGGCCGGTTGGCCGCGCGCTCGCTCCGGATCGGCGATCGGGTGTCGTGCTGGCCGGCGTGTGCCGGCGACGGGTCAGCGGGTCTCGCGGTGGACCGTGTGCTTGCCGTCCCGGGGGCAGAACTTCTTCAGCTCGATGCGGTCCGGGTCGTTGCGGCGGTTCTTGCGCGTGATGTAGTTGCGCTCCTTGCACTCCACACACGCCAAAGTGATCTTCGGCCGGACATCGGTAGCCTTCGCCACGGCGGAGTGCCTTCCTCGCTAACGGACAACAACTACAGCGCCTCAGCCTACGCGCTGGCGACGCGGACATGCAAAGTGGGCGCCTATGGCGCCCATCCCACCGACCACCGGAAGCTGGCCCGGAGGACGAGAGTAGCGGTGGCCGGACTTGAACCGGCGACACAGCGATTATGAGCCGCTTGCTCTGCCATCTGAGCTACACCGCCGTGGCGGGTCCAGCCGGACCCTTTGAGCCCCCTTACGGAATCGAACCGTAGACCTTCTCCTTACCATGGAGACGCTCTGCCGACTGAGCTAAGGGGGCCTGCGCGATCACTCGGTGGCCGCGCAGAGGTAAGAGTACACGGCCCCGCGCCGGAGGTGAAATCGGATCCCCCCACCCTCGCGCGTCGCAACGTTCCCCCAGCTCAGCGCCGTCTTCGGGGCGGAATCAGGGGACGATGCGCAGCCGCCGGACGTCCGGGGTGACGAGCGCCTCGGACTCCAACTGGGCCCCGAACCACGCCTCCAGCCGCTCGTACGGCAGCGGCCGGCTGAACAGGAAGCCCTGGCCGATCTCGCAGCCGATGTCCTGGAGCAGCTCCAGGGTCAGCTCGCTCTCCACGCCCTCGGCCACCACCGCGAGGCCGAACTGCTGGGAGAGGGTCACCACGGCGTTGACGATGGCCAGGTCCCCCGGGTCGGTCGCCATGCCCTGCACGAAGGAGCGGTCGACCTTCACCTCGTGCACGGGCAGCCGGCGCAGGTAGGCCAGCGAGGACGAGCCGGTGCCGAAGTCGTCCACCGACAGCCGCACCCCGAGGTCGCGCAGTCGGCGCAGGGTCGGGATCGGCCGGTCGGTGCCGTCGAGCACCCCGGCTTCACGGATCTCGAAGGTGAGCCGCTGCGGGGGCACGTCGTACTCGGCGAGCAGCTCGCGCACGCGGTCGGGGAAGTGCCGGTCGGTGAGCGTACGCGCGGAGAGGTTGACCGCGACGGCGAGCGGCTGCTCGGCGTGCGCCCAGTCCCGGCTGCGCCGCAGCCCCTCCCGCAGCACCACCTCGGTGAGCCGGCCGAGCTGGCCGGTGTGCTCCGCCACGGCCACGAAGTCCTCCGGGGCGACCTCGCCGTGCGCCGGGTGCTCCCAGCGGGCCAGGCACTCCACCCCGACCAGGCGGCGGTCCCGCAGTGTCACCTTCGGCTGGAAGTAGACCTCCAGCGCGCCGTCGTCGAGGGCCTTGCGCAGGTCGCCCGCGAGGCCGAGGCGGCGTAGCGAGCGCGACTCCAGCGCCGGGTTGAACAACTGGATGCTGCCCGGCATGGACTTCGCCGCCGTCGCGGCCAGGTCGACCCGTTGCAGCAGGGTCGCCGCGTCGCTGCCATGGTCGGGGTGCACGGCCACGCCGACGGCCGTGTCGACGTCCAGCGTGAACGCGTCGAAGACCATCTCGGCGCGGATCTCCTCGCGCAGCCGGGCGGCCAGCTCCAGCGCCGCCTCGGCGTTCTCCAGCCGCAGCGTCACCAGGAACTCGTCGCCGCCGGCCCGGCCGACCAGCGCGGAGGAGGGCGCGGAGTCGCGCAGCCGGACGGCGACCTCGGCGAGCACCTGGTCGCCGGCCGCGTGGCCGAGCGACTCGTTGACCTGACGCAGCCCGTCCACGTCGAACAGCAGGACGGCCACCACCTCGCCCGGGGCCCGGATGCTCACGGCCTCGTCGAGCGCCGCGCTGATCCGCCGCCGGTTGGGCAGCTTGGTCAGCGTGTCGTGGTAGGCGTCGTGGCGCAGCCGGTCGACCAGCCGGGAGTTCTCCAGGGCCACGGCCGCGTGCGCGGCGACCGTCTCGATCACCGGCACGTCCGACGGGGTGAAGTGGCCGACGTCGCTGAGCCGGTTGACCACCTCCAGCGTGCCGATGACCGCCTCGCCGGAGCGCAGCGGAACGACGATCGCGTCCTTCGTCGACGCCGCCCGGAGCATGGCCAACTGCACGCGGTCCCCGCCGAGCCGGGCGCCGAGCGCGACGGTCTGCCGCTGCTGAACGACCTGTTCCCGCACCGACGCCGGGATCTTCGAGAAGTCGAGCAGGCCCCGCCCGTCGATCCGCGCGGTCAGCAGCACCTCCGGGTGCCGGCCCTGCGCGGGCAGCCACAGCGTCGCGTACTCGGCCTGCATGAGGGCGCGGACCCGGCCGAGCAGCGCGTCCGGCAGCGTGCCGTCCTGGCCGCTGCGGGTCATCGCCCGGGTCAGGTCGTAGATGTCGGCCAGCGTGCGGTGCTGGCGGAGGAACTGGGCGTACGCCCGGTAGACCAGCGCCACCGTGAGGGCGAGCGCGGCGAGCAGCAGCAGCGACCAGTAGGTGGCCTTCAGCGCGAGCAGGATGATCAGGCCGACGGTCGCGTTCACCGCCGCTGCGAGCAGCGGCACGGTGGACGTCCGGACCACCTCCAGGCCGGCCTGCCAGCCCTGGAGCAGGGTGATCACGCCGACGACCGCGGCGAGAGTGACCAGGGTGACGGTGCTGACCGCCGCGAAGAGGATGCCCCACGTGCCGGGGCCCACCCCCCGGATCGGGGGCAACGCCAGCAGCACCAGGCCGGCGAGGGAGGTCGCCGCGGCGGACCGGGCGACGTTGAACGCGAACTTGGCCGGGCCGAGCCGCCGCCGGAGCTGGGCGATCAGGGCGGCCAGGGTGGCCACCAGCACCAGGGTCAGCGGCGGAAGGTAATAGAGCGCCAGGACCAGCGGGATCTCGGTGATCGTGGCGGAGAGCGTCTGCCGCCGGACGATGAAGCTCAGCACCGGCAGGTGGGCGGCGACCAGGGCGGTGAGCAGCAGCAGGCCCAGGCCCCACTCGCCGTAGGCGTCCTTCTTGTCGTCGGTGACCAGCGCGATCAGCAGGCAGCAGATGACCGCCAGGAACGCCAGCGGCCCGGTGATCAGCCAGGCCAGGTCAGTCCCGCGTCGTCGCACGGCTGCCGCTCGGCTCGTCATCCTGCTCCCTTGTTGTCACCGAGAGTGAACTCCGCGCCGATGCCTGGCCCGTGTCTGGCCGCTACCGCCGCCGCCCGGTGGGTGGCCGGGCGACGGCGGTGTCACACGAACTGCGAAGAACCTAGTTCCACTCGAACTCGAGGTTCACCAAGCCGCCCGAGCCTTTGGCCGGGGCACCGGCGACGGAGGCGACCGAAGCAGCACCCGAGGCGAGCGCGAACAGCATCAGGGTCAAGCCGAGCAGCCGACCCAGCTTTTGAGTAGGCATCTGTGGGGCTCCTGTCACGAAACGGGCAGCACGGGGGGCGTGAAGATTCCATGATGGTGCCACACGCACTGAGGGCAACAAAGCCCTCGGTGGCCTGGCTCCGCCTGGACGGCAACAAGTCCGACCGATCGGCAGGACGCCCTGCCTGGCGGGGTGATACCCCTGCGTTCCCGCGTTCCACGCCGTCCTTCATTTGGCGAACACTCGGACCTAGCGCGCCAATCATGGAAATTCATTGAATGCATGCTCCAGCCCCCTGGCGCCACGCATCGGGAAACAGCACACCACAGACGACGAGATATCGAAAGGGACCTTCGTCCCGAACCCGCTTCGACCCCGTCCCCGACGCGGCCTGGGCCCGGGGCTGGGCCCGCGCTGGGCCGGGCTGGGCCCGCCATGTCGGCGGCATGGGGGTATCCGGCGGCCGGGATACCGCCACCTGCCCGACATGGCGGCGCCCCGCCCGGCACCCCGCCCCGCGACCTGGTCAGGCTGGGGGCCGGCGGGCCCAGAAGAGGGCGTGCCCGCTCGTCCCCTCGGGCACGAACTCCTCGGCGGTGACCAGCAGCCCGGCCTCCCGCAGCCAGGAGCGGTAGGTCGACGCGTCGGCCTGGCTCCACCACATGGCGGCGGGACCGCCGAGCCAGTTCTCCTCGGTGCCCGTCCACGCGCTGTCGCCGACGGTGGCCAGCAGCCAGCCGCCCGGGCGCAGCCAGGTGAAGATGCGCCCGATGAGGCGGGGCTGCTCGGGCAGGGGCAGGTGGATGAGGGCGAGCCCGGCGGCAGGTCGACGCGGGTGGCGTCGGCGCGGAGGAAGGTCCCGGTGGGCACCAGGCGGCGGGCCCGCTCGACCTGCACGGCGCTGATGTCGACGCCCGCGACGTGGTGCCCGGCGGCGGCGAGGAAGCGGGCGGCCGGCACGCCACAGCCGCAGCCGAGATCGAGAACCGTTGCCGAACCCGGCAGGCGTCGGTGCAAAGCGGCGAGCCACGGAGCGTATTGGCCGTCCCCGGCATCGTCCGCTCGGTAGTGGTATGACAACGCGTCGTATCCGTGCTCGACCAAGGCGCGCCCGTCAGCATCGTCCATCTTCGCGAGGCTAGGTGGCGCGATGCCGCGCGCCCATTCGATTTCCCCGGAAAGGGCGGAGTCGCCGCCCATTGCCATTGCCCCGGCGGGCGGCTTCTGTCGCGCATAGGGAGCTGAGTCAGATACGACATCACTCACGACGCCCGGCCGCACTCCCGAAGCGCCATCCCGACCCCACTCGTTCCCGGATGGCAACACCTTGATCGTCTGCTCGTCACCGGCGCGACACGCCGAACCGGATGCCGGTACCCGACAGACGATCTTCGTGGCCGACCGTCGGGCGCTGCCGGGGTCGGCAGCACCGTCGGGCGGGGCCGCAGGGTCGGCGGCGCGACGGCAGTAGTGCGGCGAGATCGGGCAGGTGCCTACTGCCGGGTGAGGCCGACGGTGGCGGCGAGGCGGGCGACATCGGCGGCGGTGAGTCCGGTGCGGACAATCGCGGTGAGGGCGGCGCGTGCGACGGGGCGGGTGCGGGCCTCGGCGGGGGCGATCTGGTCGGCGGCGATCAGGGCGCGGCCGGCGGCCCGCGGGTCGCCCAGATCGAGGTGGGCGCGGGCGATGTCGATGAGGTGGGCGGCGCGGTGCTCGGCGGGAAGCTGGTGCCAGCTGTCGCCGCTGGTGGCGTACCCATGGATGGTGACGGCCTGGTGGTGGTCGCCGAGATGGGTGGCGACCAGGGCGCGGGCGAGGGTGACGGCGGCGGAGCCGAAGGCGATGCCGTCGCCGTCACCCTGATGGTGGCCGTCGTGCGCGGCGGCGAGGTGCGCGGCGCGCTCGGTGAGGTCGTGGGCGGTGGCGGCGTCGCGGTAGCTTGCGGCGGCGAGGGCGGCTTCGAGCAGCAGCGTCCCGGCGAGGCCGGGGTCCGGCGGGCGGTCGTGCGCCGCCGGGGCAAGCTGGTGTACGGCGGTGAGTGCGGCGGTCTGCGCGAGGCGCCCCCGGTGCAGGGCGCGGAGCGCCTGGGCGAGGGAGACAGCGGCGAGCGCGGTGCGGTGGGGGTCGCCGGTGGCGGCGGTCATGGCGCGGTCGGCGGCCAGCCAGGCGAGGTGGGGCTGGCCGAGCTTGACCAGCGTCTGGGCGGTCAGCCGGTAGACGCGGACGGGCGGGTCGGCCGCCGGCTCGGCGCGGGTGGTGTGCCGGGTGGCGGCGAGCAGGTCGGGCAGGGCGCGCAGGACCTGGGCGTGGTGACCGTTGCGGTACGCGGCCCAGGCGTGCCCGGCCCGGTCGTCGAGCTGCCGCGCGGTGGGGCTGTCGGCGTCGGCCCCGGGTGGGTCGTGGCGGGCCAGCGCCGCGCGGATGCGTTCCACGGCGGCGTCGGTGTCGGTGACGCTTTCCCGGCGGGGCTTGCCGGTGAGCAGGATGGTCGGGGTGACGCCGAGGGCGGCGGCGACGGTTTCGATGACGGAGAGCCGGTCGAGGGTGCGTACGCCTCGTTCGACCTTGTCGACCCAGCTCTTCGACTTGCCGATCCGGTCGGCGAAGACCTGCTGGCTCATCCCCCGCCGGGCCCGCAGCTCCGCCATCCGCCGCCCGATCGGCACCTCGTCGCGGCCACTCATCTGTCCTGCTCCCCCGGCGGCATGGCCAGGGTGGACTCGCCGCAGCGCGGGCACCAGCGCGACTTGACCCGGAAGGCGAGCAACCCGAGCAGGAAGCCCGGCACCAGCCCACCGAACACAACCGACACGACTCCGGAGATCACGAGCACTCCCGATTCCCGGTCACGTCAGAGGTGTTCGCAGGCGAGAGCGCCCGCAGGTACCGCGTCACCCGGGACGCCGCCTTCTCGGCCTGCTCCACGAGCGTGAGCAGGGGCGAGTGGGTCGGTCGGCGCAACTCAAGGGCGTCCTCCGCCCGAGCGAGTGCGGTCAGGTGGGCGCGGGTCGATGCGAGGGCCCGGTTCACCACTTCGATGTCCCGTGCCAGCTCGCCGGCCTGGTCATCCATGCCACTCCTCTGCGATCGAGCCGTAGCCGTCAGTAACGTTGGATTCATACCAACCATTACAGGCGGGCAGGAGGCAGTCAAGGCATGCGGATAGATTGGTTGGTACGACATCAGGAGGGACTACGAGGTGGGCCAGCCGAAGTACCGCCAGATCGCCAGCGAGCTTCGGGGCCAGATCGTGTCCGGAACACTGCGCGAGGGCGACCGGCTCCCGACCGAGCCGCAGCTCCAGGACCAGTACGGCGTCTCGCGCAACACCGTCCGCGACGCCACCGCGCTGCTGGTGAACGAGGGCCTGGTGCAGAGGGTGCCCGGACGCGGCGGCGGCATGATCGTCCGAAGGAAGGTCACTCTGACGTTCCACGCCCATCGCGCCGAGATGCCCGCCCAGCCGATGGCCGAGACGGACGCGTGGCGCTCGGAGGTCGTGGCCCAGGGCTACGAGGCGTCGCAGGAGTTCAGCCTGACGATCCGGTCGCTGTCGCCCGACCTCGCCGAACGTCTCCACGTCGAGCCCGACTCGGTCGCGGTGCTGCGCCGATGCGTCCGGTATGTCAACGACCAGCCGTCCTCGTTACAGGACACCTACTACCCCATGGACCTCGCCGAGCAGATCCGCGAGCTGCTGTCGCCGAAGGACATCCCGCAGGGAACCACCAGGCTTCTGGCCGAACGGGGCCACCAGCAGACGGCCTACTACGACGAGTACGTCTCCCGGATGCCGACGCCCGAGGAGGCGAACCTGCTCGGCTTGCAGCCCGGCACAACGATCCTGCTGCACATCCGTACCGGCTACACCGAGCAGCGCCCCGTACGGGTGTCGTTCAACGTCTTCGCCGGCGACCGCAACCAGATCGTCACCACCCACGGAGACGTCAACGTCATCGCCAGGTTCCGCCCCGAGGAATCCCCCGAGTGATCATCACTCCGGCCCGGCTCCAGGACGTCGACGTCATCATGCAGTGGCGGCGCGAGCGGGTGGCGTGGCTCGCCGCCCGGGGCGAGGAACAGTGGTCCATCCCGCTGCCCCGCTCCGCCGTGGCGGCGACGGTATCCGCCGGACAGACGTGGCTAGCCTGGGGCGGCGACGACCCGATTGCCACCATCACCCTGACCGCATATGTCGACGTGGACGGCCTGTGGAAGCCGGACCGGGACCCCGAAGCGCTGTGGTACCCGGAAGACGACCCGGCCGACGCGTTGTACGCGGCGAAGATGATGATCCCGCTGGCCCACTCCGGCGTGGGCCTCGGCGGCGAACTGCTGGACTGGGCCGGCGGACGGGCCTATGACGCGGGACTGACCTGGCTACGGCTGGACGCCTGGACCACCAACCACGGACTGCACGACTACTACCGCCGGCAGGGTTTCCGGCATGTCCGCACCATCGAGTCCCGCGTCTCCGGCGCATGCTTCCAACGACCATCCCAGCCCTACCTCAACGGCCGACTGAAGACCGAGACGGCATGACCGACCGGATTTGCAGGGCGGGCGGCGTCCACGATCTTGTTCCGGTCAGCTTGGTTGAGCTGCCGCCTCTCGTGTCGGCCCGCCCCCTCAAGCTTCACCACGCGCCCCGCTGCGGGCAGCTCAGTCATCCGTCGCAGGATCCCCTGCTCGCGCTCGGATGAGCCCCTTTCCTGGGCTGGGCCGCTCAGGAAGCGCGCCCTTCGGTCGACGGACCGCAGCCCATGCCAGCCATCCAGCCATCGCGACGACAGAGACGATGATCAACAACGGAACCCACAGGTGAATGATCACGGCAACCAGGGCAGTGAAGACGTTCATGGAAGCCAGGATGCACCGACCGGATGGCGGACGGAAGCGAGACAATCATCATCCAAAGACGTCGCCGATCTCATCGTCTCGCCGCCCACGGGAGCAACCTCAAGGGTCACGTCCGCGCTGGTGGTGTAAGAGACGGCCATCGCGTGATCCGGTCTGATGCTATGCGGCGATCGGGGTGGGGTCGGGTTGGTCGGTGTCGTGTTGGCTGGTGTCGACGGTGATCAGGCGGGCTTTGGCCAGTAGTTCCAGGCCCATGTAGCGGCGTCCTTCGGTCCATTCATCGGTCTGCTCGGCCAGGACAGCACCGACGAGGCGGATGATCGCCGCCCGGTTCGGGAAGATCCCGACGACGTCGGTGCGCCGGCGGATCTCTTTGTTCAGGCGTTCTTGGGGGTTGTTCGACCAGATCTGACGCCAGATCTCGCGCGGGAAACTGGTGAACGCCAGGAGGTCGTCGCGGGCGGCGTCGAGGTGCTCGGCCGCGGTGGGGAACTTCGCTTCGATCGTCGCCACGACCCGCTGGAACTGGGCTCGGACGGCGTCGGCATCAGGCTGGTCGAAGATGGTGCGCACGAGGGTCGCGATCCACGGCTGCGCTGACTTCGGCACCTTCGTGAGCAGGTTGCGCAGGTAGTGGGTGCGGCATCGTTGCCAGGTGGTGCCGGGCAGGGCTGCGCCGATCGCGGCGACGAGGCCGCGGTGGGCGTCGGAGATGACCAGTTGGACGCCGGAGAGTCCGCGGGCGGTCAGGGATCGCAGGAACGCCAGCCAGCCGGCGCCGTCCTCGTCCGAGGCGACGTCGACGCCGAGGACTTCACGCTGGCCGTCGGCGTTGACCCCGACCGCGACCAGGGCGTGGACGTTGACGGTCCGGCCGTGTTCGCGGACCTTCATGGTCAGCGCGTCCATCCACACGAACGTGTAGTGGGCGGCGTCCAGGGGCCGGTTGCGGAACGCCTCGACCTGGGCGTCGAGGTGGGCGGCCATCTCCGAGACCTGCGACTTCGACAGCTGCCGGATCCCGAGCTGCTCGACCAGCTTCTCCACCCGCCGCGTCGAGACCCGAGCAGATAACTCGTGGCCACCACCGAGACCAGGGCCTGCTCGGCCCGTCGCCGATGCGTCAGCAGCCAGTCGGGGAAGTAGCTGCCCTGACGGAGCTTGGGGATCGCCAGGTCGATCGTTCCGGCGCGGGTGTCCCACTCCCGAGGCCGGTAGCCGTTGCGCGAGTTGACCCGCTCGTCGCTGCGTTGCCCGTAGCCGGCGCCGCAGATGGCATCCGCCTCGGCGGACATCACCGCCTGCGCGAACGTGCGGATCATCGCCTGCAACACATCCGGCGACGCGCCCTCAATCTGCTCGCGCAGCAGGTCAACAGGGTTCACACTCTCTGAAGCGGCCATCGCGCTCTCTCTTCCTTCTCTGACTTGGTCGTCTTGAAGGATCGACGCGATGGCCGTCTCTCATCTACGCAACACGCCCATCACGGGCAAGTCGTACACCACTCCCGTGGACGCAACACCTGGGGTCGGCGGACGCCCTAGCTGCACGACGCGTACGCGCAGCCTCGTCTCGCTCCCTGCGCTCCTCCTCTGTCAGGTGCCCACGCATGATGCGGATGCTGTCCGCAAGTCCCATCGACGCCCTCCTCAGGGATAGTAGTGAACCGCGATCGGCCAACACCACAGCATCCTCACGTTACGCCGAACCATTAGGCAACCGTGCGTCTCGACGGCTAGGCGGAGCCGCGCGATGCCGCTAGAAGCATGCCTTCGGCCTCCGACAAATCCATCGGCGGCGGGCGGCGATGGATTGACTGGCGGACCGGCCTGGCGGCTCTCGTCACCCCAGCAGCCCCACCAGGCCGAACCCCATGAGTAGCCGCGCGAACACCGTGCGCCAGCTCGAGTTTCCTGCCAGTTCCTTGTATCGTCGGCGAGTCGGTGGACATGGGGGGCGCTGTGCCAGGCACGTTTCGGGTAGCCGGTCTGTTCGCGGGCATCGGCGGGATCGAACTGGGCTTGCAGCACGCTGCGGGTGACCAGCTTGAGACGGTGCTGCTATGCGAGTCTTGGCTTCCGGCGCAGCAAGTGCTTCGAGCGCGCTTTCCGGACGTTGAGTTACATCCTGACGTCACAACGCTTCGAGACCTTCCTGAAAACCTCGATCTCGTGGCGGCTGGCTTCCCCTGCACCGACCTGTCCCAGGCCGGTAGGACAGCCGGCATTCGGGGCGAACAGTCAGGTCTCGTTGCCCACCTGTTCGAGATGCTGAGGTTGATCGAGTCACGAGGTGACCGACTTCCGTGGCTCTTGATCGAGAACGTCCCGAACATGCTTGCCCTCGATCGCGGCGAGGCGATGGCCTACTTGGTGAGACAACTCTCATCTCTGGGGTACCGGTGGGCCTATCGCGTCGTTGACTCTCGCTTCACAGGCGTGCCGCAGCGCAGGCGGCGGGTGCTACTGCTGGCGTCCCGGACTGAGGACCCACGGGCAGTGTTGTTTGCCGACGACACCGACGGCCTCGATGAGGGCGGTCTGCGGGAGGACGCGTTTGGCTTCTACTGGACCGAAGGCCGAACTGGCCTCGGCTGGGCCAAGGACGCGACCCCCACGTTCAAGGGAGGCTCTGCACTAGGGATCCCCTCGCCACCCGCTGTATGGCTGCCAGGCGGGGCGGAAGGTCGCAAGATCGTGGTTCCCTGCATCGACGATGGCGAAGCCCTCCAAGGCTTCGACCGTGGTTGGACACAGCCAGCCGACCTCGGCAGGCGCAACGGCCCTCGATGGAAGCTCGTTGGCAACGCCGTATCAGTTGGGGTCGCCGAGTGGGTCGGCGGAAGGCTCCTTTCACCCGGAACGTTCGTCAGCCCATCCACCCCTTGGACTCGTAGGGGTGCCTGGCCAACGGCAGCATGGGGCGACGGAGACAAGGTCTGGACCGTGGACGTCACGGAGTTTCCCCACCTCGCCTCTTACATCCACCTCAGGGACCTGCTCAGCATGGACAAGGCGCAGCCTCTGTCCCACCGCGCGGCCAGCGGCTTTTGGAGTCGCTTGCAGGCGACAAACCTCGGTCGACACTCGGGCTTCCGAGAGGATGTCGCCGAGCACGTCAGGGTGTCCGGCGGCTCAGCGCTGTCCATAGCCGTGTGACCCCAAGCTCGGCAGCGAGCCGATAGGGTCATCGGCACTATGGACGATGTTGAGCAAGGCAGGTCGATGTGAACGCCACGCCCCTCCGCGCGGCTCTGGACGCGGCAGAACCGAAACCTCCTTCGACCGGCGAACGTGAGGACAAGAAGAATTACGCCCAGCGGTTGTCTAATCAGCTGGCGATTGTCCTGGCGAATGCCCTACGCATGAAGTACCCGGCGATCACGCCGACAGCGGACGGCCGACAACAGGAGTCACGCGTTGGTGTCGACAACGGCATGAAGCGCTTGGATGTTAAGGTGACAGATCCGACGCTTGGTCTGCTCCTTAACGTGTCGGTCAAGACCTACAGTTTTCAGGATTATGGCCGCTCGAAGAAGCTGGGCCGCTGGACAAAAAACATAGTTCGCAACGACCATGAGCTTCGCAGCGAGGCTATGGTCTTACATCAACGACAGCCCTACTCTGTCCTCGTTGCAGTCTTGTTCGAGCCATTCGCCACCTGCGATGACGGCAACGCCAGCAGTAAGAGCGATGTCAACAAGTCATCCTTCGCGCATCACGTCGCTACGCTGTCTAAACGAAGCGGGCGCGGCAAGCGCCCGGTATACGGGACGGCAGAGCGAGCCTGGGTTGACTTTGGTGCAGAGGATCCCCGCTACGAGCTGTTCGAGAGGGTCTTTATCGGCCTTTACGAGACAGACGGAGAGAATCGAGGAGCGGTTAGATTCTTCGATGCAGAGAGGCCCCCTCCACGTAACGGGCGACCGCTGGAAAGGGATACACTATCAATGGAAGAGTTCGTCTCTGAGGTAGACCAAGAGGTCCGACGACGCAACAGACTCGCGCCGACATGGGCAGAGACTGTGTCCACTGAAGAGGAATGAGCAACTCGTAGCCGACTTCCGGCATGAACGCCGGAGTCCATAGCGGTCCTCGGTAATTGGATTCATACGCGAAAAGGTGCTGTTGTGTCGGATGTGGATTGGGCCCCTGAAGTTATCGACATCGAGCGTGCTAGCTACTCGGTTGCCGAATTCATCGAGTGGTTCGAGCAGCAACGGATCGTCCTTAGCCCTGACTTCCAGCGAGGGGAAGTCTGGAGGAGTCCGGCGAAGTCTTTTCTTATCGATACGATCCTTCGTGGCTATCCCATTCCGCCGATCCACATGCGCTTCAAACTCGATCGCGGCAAGGTCATGCGCGAAGTCATCGACGGCCAACAGCGGTTGACTGCCGTAATCCAGTTCTACAACGGCACGTTCGCTTTACCGAAGGGTGCAGCGGCTTCAGGATCTGCCACCGCCCCATGGGCTGGCTTAAAGTATTCACAACTCCCCAACGAGCTTCAAGAACGTTTCTTGACGTACACGTTCAGATGCGAGGTTTACAGGGGAAGCATTTCAGATAACTTAGTACAGGAAATATTCTCCCGCATCAATATTCATAGTGTCCCGCTAAGCGACCAAGAGTTGAGAAACGGTAAGTATTTCGGCGAGTTTAAGCAAGCCGCCTACTCCTTGGCGAAGGAGTATAACGAGTTCTGGAAGGCCGCGAGCCTGTTCTCCACTCAAGCCTTGGCGCGAATGCTTGCCGACCAGTTCGTATCAGAGGTTCTGATCATGCAGCTGGCGGGCATGCAGGACAAGAAGTCCAGCATCAACTCGTTCTACGCGCGGTACGACAGCAACTGGGACGAGCGCCTTGAACACGAGAGAAGATTTAGGCGCACCATGGAGACGATCAGGTCCGTGGCAGGGGAAACGATTAAGCAGTCTAAATTTCGGCGTGTTCCCCTCTTCTACACGCTCTACGCGGTGGTCTATCACCGCCTTTATGGGCTTGAGAACCAGCGGATCCCCGAGAACATGGCCGCATTGCCCCCCACTCCCCGTGAACCGCTTAGCGACGAGCGGTCTAACGCCTTGAGAAACAGTATTGAAGTCCTGTCAGATGTTCTCGGTAAGAACGACGATGACGAATCGAGCTCCGATGCGGCTTCTGATGCCCCAGCGGACCATCGAGAAGATACTCAAGGTGGGGATGCTGTCATCGAGAATTTCATCGTCGCTTCGAGTCAGCAAACCGACAACATTCGACCCCGATTGACGCGCTTCCACAGCCTCTGGGAGCACGCAGGGCTATCTGATCGGTGAGGGCCGTCTCAGCCGAGAAAGAGTTCACGCCGCACGCTATCGACGCTTTTGAACAGGCTGCGTCTCACCATGGCGGGCGGATCGACAGCCAATGCATCGGATGCCAAGTGGCGGCGGAAGGTGCCTTCGCCTCGACGATGCGCCGGTGGGAATGGTTTGTCTATGAGCTTATGGTCGACCTCATGAGCGGCAGGCAAACAACACACCGCAATGGATCCTGCGTCAGGAACCACGTACATCAAAGCCGCTCAGTAGCAGAGCAGCAACTTCTCCGCGTCCGCTTCAATCCGTATACCGGCGCGGTGAGCCTGAAACCCAATCCAGGCAACTACATTCTGCTACATAATCCGGCCATGGTGTCGGCCGTCGCATCCTACTGGCTACAAAACAGCTCCATAGAAACGGTCTTCTCAGGATACCGCCAGGACATCGAGCGGATTCTGCATGTTCGACATGGCATAGCTCACGGTACGTCACACGCAGGAAGTCAATGCCAAGCAGCACTGCTCATCTACGACCCACTGACCCCATACCAAACGGTAGGCCAGTTTTTGACTGCGCGCACTGGGGATGGTGTAACTACTTGGCTTGAACACCTACTAAGCCTTCTAGTGCAGTGGGCAGCTGAACTGTCGCCGTGAAGCTCGGTCGGACGGGAGGCTAGGCGGGAAGGCGTGCCAGTCGATTGCGATGCACAAATGACGTGCGGGCGGTGGCGCAGCCCATGGCAGTTGCGCCACGGTCCCCTTTACCACCGGTTACTTTTCTGCGGCGATCGACGCGGCGCACCTCTACCGCTATTGCGACACGGGCCACCACGACCCGAACGGCGGCCTCCTCCTCCGCCGAGACCGGCACTCCCTGTTCGACCGATTCCTCTTGGCCATCGACCCCACGGCCTGGATAGTCCGCGTCGCGCCCTCACTGGCAGCCTTCCCCGACCTCGCAAGGCTCGAAGGAACCCTCCTCGCCATCGCCACCCACACCCGCCCCAACCCCGACTACCTCAGCGCACACCTCGCCTAGGCAACAGATGTTTGGCAACGACAGAAAAGTAGCGCCTAGAGAACGGTGCTTAAAGGGCAGTCAGCTTATTGGCTACGAGCGTCTGACATCGAGTGCTGGACACGTCGAACTAGAGCCCCATAGGCCTTTCGCGGCCGGGTCGAGGGAGTGGGGCGCCGTTCCCGAGTTGGAAGCGTTCTTCGGATGCATGTACTACGCCGCGCTGCGGCCCGAGGAAGTGCTTCACCTACGGGAGGACGAGTACGAGCGGCCCGCGCAGCAAGGGGGGTGGGGCGTGCTGCGCCTGACCGGCTCGACGGTGGCCGTCGGCCGGGACTGGGGCGACGGGAACGACACCACCGAGGATCGCGGGTTGAAGCACCGGGCGAAGAGCGCCACGCGGAACATGCCGGTACCGCCGCCGCTCGTGCGGCTGCTCGATCACCACATCAAGGAGTACCCGCCCGGAGTGAACGGCAAGCTATTCGTCACCCGACGCGGCCCCGGCGGACGGTACGTGCCCACCGCCGGCCAACCGATCCCGAACAACACCTACGGGAAGGCGTGGCGAGACGCACGGGCAAAGGTGCTCGCGCCTGCGCAGCAGCGCTCACCGTTGGCCCGGCGTCCCTACGACCTACGGCACGCCGCCGTGTCGCTCTGGCTCAACGCCGGAGTACCAGCTACCCAGGTCGCCGAGTGGGCCGGACACAGCGTGCACGTCCTTATGCGGGTCTACGCAAAGTGCGTCTACGGCCAGGAAGAGGCGGCGCGCCGCCGCATCGAAGCAGCGTTGCAAGAAAACCTATGACAGGTGTCCCAAATCACAACTGCGCACAAGTCACTCAGAGTTCCGTCGGTCCAGCCATGCACCCCACTGCGCTACGGCAGCGATCAAGCCTCTGAGCAGGAAAAACGGATGATTCGACGCTGATTCTCAATTAACACAAAACACTTTCCGTTACAGCCATTGCGGCCATAGATTGGCCTATGGCCGACCATCTCTTGCATAGACCAATCTATGCAAGCCCGCACTTGCGCCTGCCGTGCGAAACCGCTGAAATCAGGGCAGCGAAGCGGAGAGGCAGCTCGCACGATACGAAAAAGCGGCACCCGGATGCACCCGGATGCCGCCGCGGCTCTTTGCTTCAGCATGCCCTTCAGAGGACTCAGAGCAAGGAGGCCACGTGCCGAAGTTAGCAAGACCGGCTACCGCCGGCAATACGCACGGTCGCAGGAACGAGAGACGGCGCACCCACCCGCATGACTGGATGAAGTCACTGCCAGGTGTGTTCACCGGCATCGCCATGGTCATCGGGGCCGTCACAGGGCTCCTGCGACTGTTCCTCTAGCCGCGCCACGCGCCGATACGCATGCGACGCGACGAACGAGATTAAGTGGTCGCCAGCGAGACTGAGCGGGACTCACGAGAAGGGCCCCTGACCAGGGTTCGTGCTGGTCAGGGGCCCTTCTGTGCACCTGGTGGCGGGTAGAGGATTCGAACCTCTGTAGCTTTCGCGACGGATTTACAGTCCGCTCCCATTGGCCGCTCGGGCAACCCGCCAGGGCGTCACCGCCGCACCGGAGCGCGGCAGCGGAGCCAAGGATAGCGGTTGCTCCCGGGGCGAGCGCAACCGGGTACCGTCAGGGGGTCGTGCCGCTGGTTGGCGGCGCGTACGTGCACTGACCGCCGGACAGCAGGAGCATCAGCATGGCAGCGAACCCGTCGTTCGACATCGTGAGCAAGGTCGACCGGCAGGAGGTCGACAACGCCCTCCGCCAGGCGGAGAAGGAGCTCTCGACGCGGTTCGACTTCCGGGGCACCGGCGCGGAGGTCTCCTGGTCGGGCGAGGAGGCGATCAGCCTCCAGGCGGAGACCGAGGAGCGGGTCCGGGCCGCCCTGGACGTCCTGAAGGAGAAGCTGGTCAAGCGGAACATCTCGCTGAAGTCCCTGGACGCGGGCGAGCCGCGGCCCTCGGGCAAGATCTTCAAGATCGACGCCAAGGTGGTCCAGGGCATCGACTCGGACAAGGCCAAGGCGATCAGCAAGAAGATCCGCGACGAGGGCCCGAAGGGCGTCCAGGCGCAGATCCAGGGCGACCAGCTCCGGGTCACCGGCAAGAAGAAGGACGAACTCCAGGCCGTCATCGCCCTGCTCAAGGGCGAGGACTTCGGCATCGCCCTTCAGTTCACCAACTACCGCTAAGGGCTCAGTCGGGCCCCTGGGTGGGCAGCGAGGCACGCTGTGTGAGCTGGGCGAACCTGGGCGACTTTGGTCGTCGTTGGTCGCCCTCGTCCGGCCTTTGACGGCCTGTGGACGGCCTGGCTCCCGCTACCGGCTGGGATCACCCCACGTGCGCAGGGAACAGTGGCGGCGCATCTGCATCTCGGACGGGCAGCCCGGATCACCCCGCGTGCGCGGGGAACAGATGCAGCTCAACGGCCAACCAGGCGGAGAGCCGGGGATCACCCCCGCATGCGCGGGGAACAGCTCACGACGTGTGGCCCGGCTCGACCCGTGTCGGGATCACCCCCGCGTGCGCGGGGAACAGTCGCACTTGCGGTCGCCCGACCCGTCCTCGTCGGGATCACCCCCGCGTGCGCGGGGAACAGTCGAACACTGGGTGGTTGCTGAGCCGGGAGCCGGGATCACCCCCGCGTGCGCGGGGAACAGCCGGACCAGATCCCGGCCGAGTGGCTAGACCGCGGATCACCCCCGCGTGCGCGGGGAACAGTAGGACTGGACACAGCCGCCCGTGACAACTAAGGGATCACCCCGCGTGCGCGGGGAACAGCTTCTCCTTGGCCATGTCGGCCCGTCCTCTCGGGGATCACCCCCGCGTGCGCGGGGAACAGTGACGGTCGAGGCGTCATGGCGCAGGACCACCGGGATCACCCCCGCGTGCGCGGGGAACAGTCGGTCAGATTGCGGGGTGCCTCGTAGTCGGTGGGATCACCCCCGCGTGCGCGGGGAACAGGCCGGCTACGTCGGCGCGGTCTACGTCCCGAAGGGATCACCCCCGCGTGCGCGGGGAACAGCAGATTTCCCGGTACCAGATCACGTATTTGACGGGATCACCCCCGCGTGCGCGGGGAACAGGCCGTCGACCACGCCTCGAACCGCTCGGCGATGGGATCACCCCCGCGTGCGCGGGGAACAGGAGGTCCGCGTCGTCGTCGAGGTCGTCGCCGTGGGATCACCCCCGCGTGCGCGGGGAACAGGGGCCGTCCGCGTGCCGCGCGCCGGGTGGCCAGGGATCACCCCCGCGTGCGCGGGGAACAGATCATCGGCCCGTGGCAGGCACCGGCCGACCAGGGATCACCCCCGCGTGCGCGGGGAACAGGCGATGACGGTTTGTTCGGTGCCGCGCTGCCCGGGATCACCCCCGCGTGCGCGGGGAACAGACGAACGGGGTGGCGTCGGCGATGGTGCCCTTGGGATCACCCCCGCGTGCGCGGGGAACAGACTTCTTGACCTGGACCGCTAAAGATCAACAGCGCCGATTTCATTCACTTGCCCGACCAAGATCCCTCCGCCCGTGCCGCCCGGTTGCTGGTGACAAGGTACCGCTGACTCGCCGCGCTTGGCGCGCACCGCGCCTCCGCTCCTGCCATCCCGTCCACCGCTGACGAGGGGCCCTACGGCTACGGTCTGACGCATGACGGTCGCCCGCTCGATCCTGCTGTTCCTGCTCGCCGCCCTCGCCGAGATCGGCGGGACCTGGCTGGTATGGCAGGGCTGGCGGGAGCACCGGGGGCTGCTCTGGATCGCGGGCGGCGTGGTCGCGCTCGGGCTCTACGGCTTCGTCGCCACGTTCCAGCCCGACGCGAACTTCGGCCGCATCCTCGCCGCCTACGGCGGCGTGTTCGTCGCCGGGTCGCTCGCGTGGGGCATGGTCGTCGACAAGTTCCGGCCCGACCGCTACGACGTCGTCGGCGCGGCCATCTGCCTGGTCGGGGTCGCCGTCATCATGTACGCGCCGCGCAGCGGCTGAGCAGCCCCACGCCGCGCCGAGGGGCCCGAGCAGCAGGCCGCCGACGAGGAGCCCCGAGCGGCAGCCCGCTCAGGCGGCGAGGGTCTGCTCGACGCGTACCGCCGTGGCCTCGGCGCGGGCGATGGGGCCGGCGGGCAGCGCGGCGACGGCGGCCCCGACGGCGACGGCCGACCCGGCGAAGACGAACGCCCACGGCACGCCGCCCGCGTGGTCGATGATCAGCCCGGCCACCGCGCCTCCGGCGGCGCTGGACGCGACCATGATGGTCACCGCCCAGGTGTACGCCTCGTTCAGCATGCCGGCCGGGGCGATCCGCCCGACGAGGGTGTTCTCCAGGGTGAGCGCGGGGGCGATGGCGGCCCCGCCGACGACCAGCGCGACGCCGAGGGCGAGCGGGCCGGGCATCACCGCGTACACGGCGAAGGTGGCGGCGACGGCGGCGAGCAGCCAGGCGAACTGGCGGGTCATGTTGGCCGCGGGCTTGCGGACGCCGAACCAGAAGCCGGCGGCGGCGCTGCCGAGGCCCCAGACCGCGAGCAGGACGCCGGCCAGGCTCTCCGGGTCGTCGGTGGGCTGGTTTCCGGCGAACGCCGGGACGATGACCCCGGCGGCCCCGAACGCGATGCCGAGGCCGGCGATGCAGAGCAGCAGGGCGGGGAAGCCGCCGACGCGCAGCGGGCCGAGCCCCCGCGCGTGGTGCTCCTTCGGGTGGGGACGCCAGCCGCGCATGACCCGGCCGAGCGCCACGGCGACGGTGCCGACGAGGGTGACCACGGCCGCGCCGACCAGGGCGGCTGCCGCGTCGGCGATCAGGACGAACGCGGCCACCAGCAGCGGGCCGAGCACGAAGACGACTTCGAGGAGCGCGGTCTCCGCGCCGAGGGCGGTGTTGCGCAGGTGGTACCGGCCGGTGGCGGGGCTGGTGAGGTCGTTCCACGCGCCGCGCAGCGCGGCGGTCAGCGGCGGATACGTGGCTCCGGCCACCCCGGCGGCGAGGTAGATCAGGGCGATGCTGGCGCCGTCGGCGCGGCTGGCCCAGAGCAGCCCGCCGAGCGCGAGTGGGTGGGCGACGGCGGTGGCCAGCAGCACGGGGGTGGGGCCGACCCGGTCGGCGACGCGGCCGGCGACGGGGCTGAGCGCGGCCCCGGCGAGGGCGTAGATGCCACCGGCGACGGCGGCGAGGGAGTAGCGCCCGGTGACCTGTTGCACGACGAGCAGCAGCGCCAGCGGCGTCATGCCGATCCCGAGCCGGCCGATGACGCCGAGGACGAGCAGCATCGGCGCGCCGGGGATCCGCCATACGCCCAGGTACTGGCGCAGTGCGGCCACTGGAACCTCCAGGGTGCAACGAAAGGATGTAACGACAGATGTAACGAGCCGGAAACGTTCCGACCCTAACGCCGCAGCTGGTGGGAGTGAACTCGTTATGGTGCGCGTCTCGCCGCGTACCAGACGAAACGCCCGCGCCCGGTCGGACCGGGCGCGGGCGGGATCGGGTCGGGACGGGTCAGCGCTGGAACTGCACGGGGCCGGCGCTGGCGGCCATCCGCTCCAGCCGGGCGACCCGCTCCTCCATCCGGGGGTGGGTGGAGAAGAGCGCGGCGATGCCGCCGCCCCGCTTGAACGGGTTGTCGATCATCAGGTGGGCGGTGCTGGTGAGCTGCCCCTGGGCCGGCAGCGGCCGGGCCTGGGTGCCCAGGTGGATCTTCCGCAGGGCGCTGGCCAGGGCCAGCGGGTCCCGGGTGAGCCGGGCCCCCGACTCGTCGGCCTGGAACTCGCGGCTGCGGCTGATCGCGAGCTGGATCACGGTGGCCGCGAGCGGGCCGAGGATCAGGGTGAGCAGCAGCACGACCGGGTTGGGGGCGTCCTCGTCGTCGCCGCCGCCGAGCGGGATGAACCAGGCGATGTTGGCCAGCATGGTGATGATGCCGGCGAGGCCGGCGGCGACGCTGGAGATGAGGATGTCCCGGTTGTAGACGTGCGACAGCTCGTGCCCGATCACGCCCCGCAGCTCCCGGTAGTCGAGGATCTCGGTGATCCCCTGCGTGACGCAGACCGCCGCGTTGGCCGGGTTGCGGCCCGTGGCGAACGCGTTGGGCTGGGAGGTGGGGCTGACGTAGAGCCTGGGCATCGGCTGCCGTGCCTCGGTGGCCAGCTCGCGGACCATCCGGTACAGCTCGGGGAACTGTGCCTCGCTGACCGGTTGCGCCCGCATCGAGCGCAGGGCGAGCTTGTCGGAGTAGAAGTAGGTCACGCCGTTCATCACCAACGAGACGACGACGGCGACGACGAGCCCGCCGCTGCCACCGAACCAGTAGCCGACCGCGAGGATCAGCGAGGTCAGCAGGCCGAGCAGCGCTGCGGTCTTCAGACGGTTGTGATGCACGATCGCTCCTTCGGTGCGCGGACCGCGCGGGATCCGCTGACCGGTACAACACCTCGGTACCCGCCAACCATCCGTCTCATGACTGTGAGTTGCCTGGGATCGACCTGCGGAAACACTGAGGTCGGGGGCGGCTCGGCGACCGCTCAGGGGCCGCTCAGCGGGCGGCGAGGTCCAGCACGAGCTGCGGGGCGAAGCCGACGGCCACGGCGACCAGGGTGGCCACGGCGAGGGTGCCGAGCACCGCCCAGGCGGGCCGGGTGCCGGCGGTGCCCCCAGCCTCGGCGGAATGGGCAGAGTCGGCGGGCGGAGCGTAGAGGGTGGCGGCGAGGCGGAGGTAGTAGGCCAGGCCGATCACCGCGTTGACCGCCACCACCAGCGCCAGCCAGCCCGCGCCGCCGTCCAGCAGCGCCCGCACCACGGTCACCTTGGCGAACAGGCCGGCCAGCCCCGGCGGGAGCCCGGCCAGCCCGACCAGGGCCAGCGCGAACGCCGCCGCCACCCAGGGCCGCCGCCGGGCCGCGCCGCGCAGGTCGGCGAGGCTGCCGCCGTCGGCGCCGGCCGGGCGCAGGGCCACCAGCGCCGCGAAGGCGGCCAGCTCCAGGACCACGAAGAACACGGCGTACGCCACGGCGGCGGCGTACGCGGCGGCGCGGGCGTCGGCGGTGCGCCCGGCGGCCAGCGCGAGCGCGCCCAGCGGGGCGAGGATGTAGCCGGCCTGGGCCACCGACGACCAGGCGAGCAGCCGCACGGTGCGGCGCTGGCGCAGCGCCACGAGGTTGCCCACGGTCATGGTGAGCACGGCGAGCCCGGCCAGCACCGGGCCGGTCACCTCGGCCGGCAGCGCCCGCTGGACGACCGCGAGCAGGGCCACCACGCCGCCCAGCTTCGACGCGGTCGACAGGTACGCGGCCACGGGCAGCGGCGCGCCGTCGTAGGTGGCCGGGGCCCAGGCGTGGAACGGCACGGCGGCCACCTTGAACGCCAGCCCGAGCAGCACCAGCGCCACCGCCGCCGTGGTCAGCGGCACGTCCAGCAGGTCGGGGCGCTCCGCGAGCAGCGCGCCGACCCGGTCGAGGTGCAGGCCGCCGGTGACCGCGTAGAGCAGGGCCGCGCCGAGCAGGGTGACGGTGGTGGCGACCACGCTCACCACGAAGAACGTGACCGCCGCCTCGGCGGAGGCGAGGCTGCCCCGGCGCAGGCCGACGAGCACGTACAGCGGGAGGGTCAGCGTCTCCAGCGCCACGATCAGGGTGATCAGGTCGCCGGCCGCGCCGAGCACCACGCCGCCGGTCATCGAGCAGGCGAGCAGGAAGCAGTATTCGCCGACGGGCGACTGCCCGGCGCGCAGCGCCGGCCCGGACAGGGCCAGCACCCCGAGGGTGAGCAGCGCGAACAGGGCCCCGACGAGGGCGGCCCGGCCGCCGTAGACGTACGAGCAGTCGGCAGAAACGCAGAAGGTGGCGCGCGGCCCGCCCGCCCCGACGACCGCGCTGCCCAGCGCGGTGGCGACCGCACCGGCGGCGGCCACGGCGACCGTCGCGGCGGCGCGGGCCACCAGCAGGTCGGCCAGCAGCACCAGGACGGCGGTGCCGGCGGCCAGGTACGCCGGGAGCAGCGCCACGTTGTCGACGCTCTGCACGAGGCTCATTTGAGCACCCCCACGAGGGCCGCCACCGGGTCGGCGGCGACGCCGAGGACCAGGGTGGGGGCGAGGCCGACGGCGAGGGCGAGCAGCACCAGCGGGGCCCAGGCCGTCCACTCGGCGGCGGCGAGGCCGGGGCCGATCCGGCCGACCGCCGGGCTGGCCGGGCCGTGGGTGACGCGGCGCAGCAGCCGCAGCAGGTACGCGGTGGTCAGCGCCCCGCCGACGGCGGCGAGCACGCCGAGGGTGGTCCACAGCGGGCCGCCCCGCCCGATGGCGGCGACCACGGCGAACGCCTCGCCCCAGAACCCGGCGAGGCCGGGCAGGCCCAGCGAGGCGACGGCGGCGAAGCCGAGCAGGCCGGCGAGGCGGGGCGCGGTCTCCCGCAGCCCGGACAGCTCGGCCAGCGCCCCGGTGTGCGCGCGGTCCTTGATCGCCCCGGCGAGGAAGAACAGCAGGCCGGTGATCACCCCGTGCGCGACGTTGCCGATCAGGGCGGCCTGGAGGCCGGTGGCGGTGAGCGTGGCCACCCCGAGCAGCACGAACCCCATGTGCCCGACGCTGGAGTAGGCGATGAGCCGCTTCAGCTCGCCCTGGGCGAGGCAGACCAGCGAGCCGACGATGATGGCGGCGACGGCGAGCACCCCGAGCACCGGGGCCGCCCAGCGGGCCCCCTCCGGGGCCACCCCGACGGCGACGCGGATCAGCCCGTACGTGCCCATCTTGAGCAGCACCCCGGCGAGGATCACGCTGCCGACGGTGGGTGCCTGGGTGTGCGCGTCGGGCAGCCAGGAGTGCAGCGGCCACAGCGGGCTCTTCACCGCGAACGCGAGCCCCAGCAGGGTGAACGCGGCGAGCTGGGTGCCCCGCGACAGCCCCGTGCCGCCGGTGAGCGCGAGGAGGTCGGCGGTGCCGGCGGCGGCCACTACCACGTAGACGCCGACGAGCAGCAGCACCGAGCCGAGCAGCGTGTAGAGGGCGAACTTGGCCGCCGCCCGCCGCCGGTCGGCCCCGCCCCAGCCGGCGATGATCGCGTACATCGGCAGGAGGACGACCTCGAAGAACACGAAGAACAGGACCAGGTCGAGGGCGAGGAAGGTGCCGAGGATGCCGACCTCGACGACCAGCAGCAACGCGACGAGGGCCCGGCCGCTGCCGCCGCCGTCGGGCACCTTCCACAGGGTGTACGCGCAGCAGAGCAACGTGAGCAGCGCGGTCAGCACGACCAGCGGGTAGGAGATGCCGTCCACGCCCAGGTGGAAGCGCAGGTCGAGGGCGGGCACCCAGGGCAGGTCGAGCCGGTGCCAGGGGCGCACCGCCGGGTTTATCCCGTAGGCCGTCCAGCTGCGGTCGCCGATGGCCAGGGGAAGGGTGGCCAGCAGGGTCAGCCCGGCCGCCACCGTGCCGACGACGCGGGCCGCCCGGTCACCGGGCAGCAGCGCGACCACGGCCGCGCCGACGGCCGGGACGGCCAGCGCCGCGACGAGCAGGACCTGTCCGAGGCTCATCCGGCTCCCCCGATCGCCGCCACGCGACGCACCTCGATCGCCGCCACGCGACGCACCTCGATCGCCGCCACGCGACGCACCTCGATCGCCGCCACGCGACGCA